>DATIDG010000028.1:0-22362 GCA_035456405.1 Burkholderiales bacterium
GACTCACCGATCCTGGCCCGGATCTGCGTCGTGCTCTTGCCGTATCTGCGCATCGGAGCCTTGCCCGCGCCGGCGGGCAGGCCTCATGGTAGGCGTTGCGGGCCGGGCGCGCGACCTCCCGCTTGGCTAGGCCGTTCGACCTAGCGTCGCGAGCATCTCCGGGACCTTGGCGATGCGTTCGAGCGCGTATTCAGCCTTCACCGGGTCCTGGTGCACGGTGACGTAGCCGCGGACCTCCTCTAGCAGGCTGTTGAAATAGGTAGCGACACGGTCAATGAGCCGCCGCGAATCGAGAGTGCGCAGGGTTGGCAACCGAGGATTGCGTGCTTCGGTGCCTCGTGGCGTTCGATTGGTTGAGGATTCACCGGGCCACTCGTGTGTTTCTCACCTGTCGTCGCGTTCACTACGTTGCTCCTGCCAGCAACCCTCGCATTCGCACCAGGTTGTTCGCGGCCATGGTGAGCAAGAACTGCATGTTGACCCGATCGAGGCCGCGGAACACCGTCTGGCGGATGCGACCGACGGTCTTCGCCCAGCCAAACGGCTCTTCGACGCGCTTGCGCAGACACTGGCTCGCTCGATAGCCCGCGTGCCGCGTGGTGCGCGCATCAATGGCCGAGCTGCCGCCATGGCGGGTCAGATGCTGCGCCACATGCGGGGTGACCTCGATCTTGCGTGCCGCCGCAACAAACTCGGCCGTGTCGTAGGCCTTGTCAGCCCCGACGGTCCTGGCTTTGGTCCCGGGCAACTCGGCGAGCATTGCCAGGGCGTTCTCGCGCTCGGCAAACCCACTGGCCAGACTCGCCCGGGCGTTGACCACCAGCCCGTTGGCGTTCTCGATCAGTACGTGCCCCTGGTAGCACAGGATCGCCTCGGAGCCGTTGCTCTTCCTGTGCAATCGCGCCTCGGGGTCGGTGCTCGATTCGTGGGTGTCGTTGCTGCGCGGTTTGCCGCGCCAATCGCCCTCGACGTTGCGCCCGGCGCCGCTGTCGTTGGGCGGGCCGTCCTTGGGCTGGAAGCTCTTGTGGCTCGCCCAGGCCTTGATTAGGGTACCGTCGACCGAGAAGTGCTCGTCACTCAACAACCCGGCCTTCTCGGCCAGCGCCATCACCTCGGCGAAGAACGCCTCGATCACCGCGTGGTCGAGCAACCGATCGCGGTTCTTGGAGAAGCTCGAGTGGTCCCAGACCGCATCGTCGATCGCCAGCCCCACGAACCAGCGAAACAACAGGTTGTAGTGCAGCTGCTCAACGAGCAACCGCTCGCTTCTGACCGAGTACAGCACTTGCAGCAGCAACGCCCGAATCAGCTTCTCCGGGGCGATCGAGGCACGCCCGTGATCGGCGTAGATTTCGTTGAACAGACCATTCAGACGCTTCAGCGCCTCGTTCACCATGTGCTGGACCGGACGCAGCGGGTGATCGGCCGGAACGAAGTCCTCCAGCCTCGCCATCGTGAACAGTCGCTCTTGCATTCTGTCGGGACCACGCATCGTCGTGTGCTCGCTCAGTTCAGCAACACCGCTACAACGCTCACGAGCATGTGTTCGATGACGAAGCGACGTTTTTCAACAGCCTGCTAGAGCTCCGATCGGCGAGCGGCTTCTCGATGTTCGAGGACGCGCAGTATCGTGGCGTCGCCGCCGCCGAGCGCGTGCTCGCGTCGCTCGGAGTGCGCGGCGACACGCTGCTGTGACGAAGTCGACCCGCATGGACGCCGCGACCTGCGACCCGCAGATTTCCTGCCCGAGCTGCGCACAGGGCATGACGAAGCGCGCGCTCCCGACCCACGCCGCCGGCCAGGTGTGCCTCGACCTCTGCTACCCGTGCCACGCGATCTGGTTCGACCGCAACGAGAGCATGCAGCTCGCCCCGCACGCGGTGATCGAGCTGTTCCGCGACATCCATGCGCGCCAGCAGGAGCCGCGCCATGCGCTTCCGGGGCGGATCGGCTGCCCGCGCTGCCGCGCCTCGCTCGAGCTGGCGCACGACCTGGCGCGGGCCGGCCGCTTCTCGTACTGGCGCTGCCCCGACGAGCACGGTCGCCTGACGCCGTTTTTCCAGTTCCTGCGGGAGAAGCAGTTCGTCCGCTCGCTCACGCCCGCGGAGCTCGGGCGCGTGCGCGCGGAGCTTAAGGTCGTGCGCTGCTCGAGCTGCGGCGCGCCGATCGACCTCCAGCGCGACACTGCATGCAGCTTCTGCAAGGCGCCGCTCGCCATTCTCGACGCTGACGCGGTTGAGAAGGCGCTGCGGGAGTGGTCGCAGGCCGAGAAGCGCCGCCCCGTGCCGACGCGGGCGTCGGTCGCTCAGGCGGTCTTCGACATGCGCGCGGCCGAGTCGCGGGCCACTCGCGACGCGCGGCGATGGACGCACCGCCCGACAGTGCTCGACTCCGCCGACACTGCGTACGACCTCTTCGATCTCGCAGTCGAGGGCCTGGGGGACCTGCTGGGCGCAGTCGACGGCTTCTGAGCGCGGCGGGCCGTCAGGCGGCCGCGCGCAGCTCGCTGGCCGGCGCCGGCACGGGGCGAGGGGCCGGCTGCGCGGAGCGCTCCGGTCCCGCGCCGCGGGCGGCGATCCAGGCCGTCGCGACAGAAGCGGCATACGGCAGCGACTGTGCGGCGAGCACGAAGGCCCAGAGCATCGCCTCGGTATGGTCGGCGCCGAACCGCCAGACCACCGCGGACGTCGCGAGGACGAGCGCAACGAGCAGCAGCGCCTCCTCGCGCGCCGCGGCGAGCCAGGCGAAGCGCGGCGCGCGGCCGGTACCCTTGGCGGTGCGCTTGAACTCTCCGGTCCTGCGCCAGAGCCCCTCGAACACGCCGCGCGCGATCGCGTGCGAAAGCGCCATGCTCGCAGCCGACGCGCCGGCCACGTCGGCCCAGCTGCACCGGACTCGCGCGCGATAGAGCGCCGGGCCGAGGACGGTCCTGGTGAAGAGAAACGCGACGACCGGGACGAGGTAGAGGTCGAGCGGCAGCGGGAAGAGGTGCGGAGCGGCGATCGCGCCGATGGTCCACGCGAGCGCCGCGGCCGCGAAGACGAGGTGCAGCGCGTCGGCGAACCAGGAGAACCAGCCGGTGAGGAAGTGGTAGCGCTGGCCGGCCGTCAGCGCGCTCCGCCCGACGAGCGCGCGCGCGTGGGCCTTGAGGATCTGCATCGCGCCGAACGCCCAGCGGAAGCGCTGCGACTTGAAGGCCTTGAAGTCCGTGGGCGTCAGGCCGCGGCCAAGGACCTCGTCGACGTAGCGCACGTCGTGCCCGGCTTTCATGAGCCGCAGGCCGAGCTCCGCGTCCTCGCAGATGCACCACTCGGCCCAGCCGCCCGCGCGCTCGAGCGCCTGCCGGCGCACGAGCGTCATGGTCCCGTGCTGGATGATCGCGTTGCGCTCGTTGCGGTGATGCATGCCGATGCGGAAGAACCCGTCGAACTCCCAGTTCGCCATGCGCCGGAACGGGCTCGACTCGAAGTCGCGGTGCGCCTGCGGCGCCTGGACGACCGCTACGTCCGCGTCGGAGAAGTGCGCGACGAGCCGGCGCAGCCACTGCGGGTCCACCGCGTAGTCCGCGTCGACCACCCCGATCGCCTCGGCGCGCGGGTCGGTTTGCCCCAGCGCGAAGTTGAGCGCGCCCGCCTTGAATCCCGGCCACTGCGGAAGGTGGAAGAACCGGAAGCGCGGCCCGAGCGTCGCGACGTGCGCCTCGACCGGCTTCCACAGCCGCTCGTCCGCGGTGTTGTTGTCGACGACGATCACCTCGAAGTTCGAGTAGTCGAGCCGCGCGAGCGAGTCGAGCGTCAGGATCACCATCTCCGGGGGCTCGCTGCACGCCGGCAAATGGATCGAGATGAACGGCTCGCGGGCCGAGGGGAGCAGCGTCACCGGCAGGAATTCGCGCCGCCAGGCGCGATGCCACCTCACCTCGGCGAACTCGAAGGCGTTCACCAGCAGGACGGCGAGCATCGCTGCGGCGCCGGGCAAGAGCGTTGCGAAGGCAACCCAGTCGATCGGGCGCATATAGAACTCGAGCGGGATCGCCGCGAGCCACACGAGCGTCGCCGCGACGATCTGCACGAATGCGCCGAAAACGATCAGGCCGGCAAACCTCAGGCGGCGGAACGCAACCGCAAACCAGAGGATGAACGGCGCCGCGATCAGCGCCGCCGCGAGCGCCTTCTGGCGCCACGCGGGATCGGGCTCGAAAGGCCCCGCGAACGCGAACTTCGGCGTGCGGTCCGCGTGCGCGATGCCCCAGTAGGCGCCGGTGCGGCCCTCCGCGGACTGCTTCCAGGGCTGGTCGAACATCTCCATCAGGTAGTAGTCGAGGTGCTCGCCGGCGGTGCGCGCGAGAAACTCGCGCACGAAGCGCGCCTGCTCGGCGGGCGATGCGATCGCACCACCGACGCGGTCGCCGCGGCTCGGCCAGCCGATCTCGCCGATCACCACGCGCTTCTTCGGAAACGCGCGCTTCAGCTCCTCGTAGCGGGCGAGGGCGTAATCGACGGCGTGCGCGGCGGGCACTCCCTCCCAGTACGGCAGCAGGTGCACGGTGATGAAGTCGACGTGCCGCGCGAGCTCGGGATAGCGCAGCCACACGTGCCACGGCTCGGCGGTGGACACCGGCTTCTTGGCGAACCGCTTGACGCGCTTGAGGTACGCGATCAGCTCGTCCACGGTGAGGTCGCGCCGCAGAACCGCTTCGTTGCCTACCACAATGCGCTCGACATTCGGGTTGTCGCGGGCGGCCCAGACCGCGGCCCCGACCTCGATGTCGTTGTTGTCGGTGCGACGGTCGAGCCACGCGCCGAGAGTGACACGGATGCCCTGGTCGCGGGCGAGTGCGACGGCCCCGGCGTTCTCGATCGCGCTGTAGGTGCGGATCCGGCCCGTCACGTCCGCGATGCGCGTGAGGTCGGCCGCGAGCTCGTCCTCGGTGGGGAAGCGCCCGCGCGTGGGATCCTGGTCGCGCTGGAAGCCGCTGTACGCGACGCCGGCGACGGGTCCGTCCCAGTCGGGCAGCTCGAGCGGGCGGTTGAGCCAGCTCCAGGCGCCGAAGTTGAGCGTCGCGACCAGGGCGGCGATGGAAAGGGCGCTAAGGGCGGCGGCGAGTAAGCTCGGCGCGCGGGGGCGCGGCACGGCCGGCGCATGCACTGGGTTCACGGATCGATGTTCGAAAGAGCTGGACAACGGGTGGTCACAACGCGCGTGCGGTTTGCGGGGTTGAATGCGGCGCATGCAAGGACGATGCCACCGTGGCATAGTCCACGCCGATTCCGGAAAAGTTCCGCCGCTCGGGTGCACCGTCCGCGCGCGGCGGACGATACCCGAGTCGCCCCGCCTCGCCTAGTGTCTCTCGTCCACGACAGCTGTCGATGAAAACCCGCGTCGTCGTTGCGGTCTCGATCGCAATCGCGGGGGCGGTCGCGGCGCTGCTGCGGTTCTACGTGGTCGAGCCGGAGGGGATGGCGCACCTCTGCAGCGCACCGGACGCGCCGTGGTGGTGCGCGCCCCGCGCCGCGGTCATCGCCGCGTTCACGACCAACGCGCTCGCCGTCGCGGCGGTCGCGGCCGCCGGGATTGCGCTCGCCACGCGCCGGTCAGGTTTGGCGCTCGCGGCGGTTTGTCTCGGGGTGGGAGGACTCGTGCTGTACGCGGTCGAGGCCGGCGCGATCGCATTCCTGCTCGGGCTGATCGCGCTCGCGCGCCCGCGCGACCGGCAGGCCGGCGCTCGCGGCGAGCAGCAGGCATAGACCGGCCCACGCGAGCGCATCGACGTTAGCGAGCGTTTCGCGCCAGACGATCACCGGGGCGCAGGCCGCGAGCACCGCCGCCAGCACGCGCTCCTCGCGGCCGCCGGACGCCGCCCGCGCGGCCGGCTCGCTCAGCCACGCCAGCGCCGCGAAGCCGGCGGCCGGCGCTGCAAAAGCGGCGAACGGAAAGCCGCGGTAACGCGGATCGAAGGCGAGCCCCAGCGCAACGAACCCCGCGCCGAATAGCAGCGCGAACCGGAGTGCGCCGAGCACGCGCTCGGGTGTAGACCAGACTGACGCGTCAGTTTTCAACCAGCGTGCAATTTCCACCACCGGCGCGGGGACCACGGCGTTCCCGCCATCGAGCCGCCGGGCGATCGCCACGGCGCACAACATCGCTGCCACGAGGCCGAGCACGGAAAACCCGGCGCCGATCGAGCATTCCGCGGCGTTGCGGCACGCGATTTGGACTGCGTGCGTCTGCGCAAGAATCGCCGTGCCGATCGGGCTGCCCGCGAGCACGAGGAACAGGCCGCCGCGGAGGCGCACGCGCGGCGCCCGGACGATGCCGATCGCAAACAGTCCGACCGCGCCGAGCGCCATCGCGAGCATCCCGCTGGCCGCGTCGCGTGCCGGCGGAACAGGGCCCTGCAGCGGAAACTTCGGCCGCGCGTCGGCGTCGAGCAGCCCCCAGGTCCCGCCGACGGTGCCCTCCAGCCAGCGCTTCCACGGCTGATCGAAGGCCTCGATGACGTTGTAGCGCATGCCATGCCGCGCCGCGGCGTCGGCGAACTCGCGCACGAACCGCGCTTGGTTCGTGAGCGACGGCACGGCGTTCTCCCGCCGCCGACCCTCGCTCGGCCACCCGACCTCGCCGATGAGGACCGCCTTGCCGGGAAACGCCGCACGGACGCGCTCGTGGACGCGCAGCACGTGGTCTACCGCGCGCCCGATCGGCTGCGGATCGTCTTCCCAGTACGGCAGCATATGGACGGTGACGAACGACACGGCGCCGGCGAGCTCGGCGTTGCGCAGCCAGAACTCCCAGACATCGGCGTAGGTCACCGGGGTCGCCGTCGCAGCCCGGACGCGCTCGATGTACGCACGGAGCCGCGCGACCGACTGCTCGCGGCGCAGCAGGACTTCGTTGCCCACGATCACGCCGTCGATGACGTCGCCGTGGCGCTTCAGCACCTCGAGCGCGTTGGCGATCTCGCGTTCGTTCTCGGCGGCGTCGCGGCCGATCCAGATGCCGAGCAGCACGCGCAGGCCGTGCTTGCGCGCCAGCCGCGGCACCTCGTCGAGACCCTCGTCGACCGAGTACGTGCGCACGCAGCGCGTGAGCCGCGCAAGTGCCGCGAGGTCCGCGTCCATCTGCACGACGCTCGCCCGTGCGCCGGTCACGAGGGGCGATTGGCCCGGTGTGCGGAACGGCGTGTACGAGACGCAGGGCAAGCGTTCGGCGGGTGCGTCGACGACGGCGACTGGCCCGGCGCCCGCCGTCCACCACGCAACGGATGCGGCCGCGCCGACCGCGGCGAGCGCAAGCACCGCGGCGCGTTTGATCGGCGCGGCGCCGAAGCGGTCGAATGGGATCGGCATGCGCGGCCTCAGGAGGGAGGCCGCGGATTCTACCGGCGGAGCGGCTCCTCAGTGCTGCGCGTGCGCCGCCGCATAGTGCTGCAGCACGAGCTTCAGCATCGCGGCATGGCGCACGTCGCCGCGGCTGCGCGCCGCGTCGATGTCCTCGACGATCATCGTCTTGATGCGCTGCTCGCCTTCGGGAGTGTGTGAGAGGTAGCTGCCGAGCTCGATCGCCGCCATCTCGGGGATGTGCTCGTGTTCGGCGATCGCGAGCACCTCGTCCTCGGTGAGCTCGCAAAGCGCGAGGCAGTCTTGCAGCGTGAGCATAGAGGCTCCGTGACGGACGTCAGGGCGGGGAGGCACAAGGGTGGACCTCGCGCGCGCGAAATGCAAGGCGCGGTGCGGCATCAGGAGCGTCGCTAGAATGCCCGCGCGACAAGGAGGGAGACGGAGATGCTAGCGGGTGTGATCGGAATCGGCGCGATGGGCATGGGCACCGCCAAGCGGCTGCTCGCGCGCGGCCATGCGGTGCACGTGCGCGACGTCCGGCGCGAGGCGGAGGACGAGGCGCGCGCGGCGGGCGCGACCGTGTGCGCGTCGCCGGCCGAAGTCGGCGCGGTGTGCCCGGTCGTCATCACGCTCGTCGTCGATGCGGCGCAGACCGAGGATGTCGTGTTTGGGCGACAGGCTCTCGTCGAAGGCATGCAGCCGGGCGGTGTGGTCGTCATGTGCAGCACGGTCTCGCCCGACTTCTCCGGGCCGCTCGCCGAGCGCCTGGCGCGGCACGGCATCCTCGCGCTCGACGCGCCGGTGTCCGGCGGCCCGGCACGCGCGCACGACGGCACGATGTCGATGATGATCTCCGGCGATCCCGAGGCGTTCGAGAAGGCGCGAGCGGTGCTCGAGGCGATCTCCGGCAAGCGCTTTCGCGTGAGCGCGCGCACCGGCGACGGCTCGAAGATGAAGCTCGTCAATAACCTGATGGCTGGCATCAACCTCGCTGGCGCGTGCGAAGGGATGGTGTTCGGCCTAAAGCTCGGGCTCGATCCGCAGTCGATTTTCGACGTCGTGAGCGCGAGCTCGGGCGCGAGCTGGGCGTTCGGCGACCGGATGCCGCGCGTGCTGACGGGCGACTACTCGACCAGGGCGGCAGTGGACATCCTGGCGAAAGACCTCGGGCTCGCCCTGGAAGCGGGCTCCGCGGCGCGCGCGGCGCTGCCGATTGGCGCCACTGCGCGCCAGTCGTACATCGCCGCGGGCGCGCTCGGGCACGGACAGGAAGACGACGCGGCGGTGGCGAAGTACTACGCCTGGCTCGCGGGGGTGGCGCTGCCGGGGTGGAAGCGGCGCTGAACCGGCAGGACGCGTTGTCGTTCAGAGCAGTCGCAAGTTCGGCCCCACGCTCACCGGCTGGATGGTGGACAGGGCGGCACAGAAGCCCCAGAAGTTGCGCTCTCTAAGCGCGTGAGTGAGGGATTCGAAGCGAGATGAACCTCATCACATCCTCCTTACAGGAATGCCCGCCATGAAGTCCAGTCTGGTACTCGAAGGCGGGCTACGCCATCGGTCGAGGATGAAACGAGTCCTCGGAAAGCTGCGATACGAAGGCCAGAAAACTCCGAGGGGAGGTCGGAGAAGTACGGACACCCGCCTTACCGGGCGGTGTCCCTCAAAGACCGGAACGGTCGGTCTTCGGTGGCGCGCTAGCGGAACTTATAGAACTGGTCGTCCAGGTATTTGATGATGTTCTGCGTTTCAATCGCAGAAAAATTCTCTTTCGCCATGTGACTGCAAGAGTCCAGTTGTCGTTTTAGCGCGTCCAGGGACCGAACGACTCGGTCCTTGCGAGTGTAGACGCCCGTATCGTGGCATCCCGTGCACTTGGCGTCGTGCAAGCGCTTCCCCGCGGCGCTGTCGCCCGGCAGCGCGGCCTGGACGCACGGCGGCAGAAGGATCATTAGCGATGCGCACAGAATGGATCTCATGATTTGGCTCCGACGAAGAGATTTCAGGATAACTTGTCGATCGGCGCACGGCGACGTCTGAAACGATCCGTCAGATCTTCTTCTCGCGCCCCGCCCAGTACGGCTCCCGCATCTCGCGCTTCAGCGTCTTCCCGGCCGCGCTGCGCGGGAAGTCCTTCATGATCACGACCTCCGAGACGCGCTGGTAGCGTGCGGCCACGCGCTCGTTGATCCAGTCGCGCAACGTTTCCGCGGTCGTGGTCGCGTCGTCGCGCAGGATCACCGCGGCGACCGGCGTCTCGCCCCACTTGTCGTGCGGCACGCCGAACACCGCGACCTCGCGCACCTCCGGGTGACGGATCGCGATCTCTTCGACGTCCTTCGGATAGACCTTCACGCCGCCCGAGTCGATCATGTCCTTCACGCGGTCGACCAGGTAGAGGAAACCTTCCTCGTCGACGTATCCCACGTCGCCCGAGTGCAGCCAGCCGTCGCGGATCGCCTGCGCGGTGAGGTCGGGGCGCTTGTAGTACCCCGCCATGAGGATCGGGCTCGTCCCGCAGATCTCGCCGATCTCGCGCGGCGCGCATTCGGCGCCGTCCTCCCGCATGATCCGCATGGCGCTCGAGGGCAACGGTACCCCGACCGAGCCGGATTTCCGGACCGCATCGGTGCGGTCGAGGATCGTGATGAAGCCCTCGGTGAGCCCGTACAGCTCGTAGAACCGGTTGGGGAGCAGCGCGTTCAGCTTGTCCTTGTGCTCCTGCAGTAGCGGCGCGCCGAGCGACAGGATGCACTCGAGCGAAGCGAGCTTCTCCGGCGCGAAATTCGGCGCGCCGAGCAGTGCGATGATCTGCGCCGGAACGAGCATCACGTGCGTCACGCGCTCGCGCGCGATCGTCTCGATCATCGCGGGCGGGTCGAACTGCGACATCAGCACGTAGCGGCTGCCGTTCCAGAACGTCGGCATCATCGTGACAAACGCGCCGTTGAACACGATCGCCCCGGCGTGCAGCGTGACCGACTCCGGAGTCATGCGGAACGCAGCGCCCATCATCAGGCAGTACATCGACCGCACGAAGTGCGTGTGCATGATGCCCTTTGGCATACCGGTGGTGCCACTCGTGAACATGATGTTGAAGAGGTCGTCGGCTGCGCACGCGGCCGGCACGAGCGTGTCGGCCTGGGCGGCGCACGCGGCGCGATAGTCGGCGAAGCCGCCGCCCGCGCCGTCGGCGAGCAGAACGCGCGCAGGCAGGTCCGTGCGGATCTGCTCGACCACCGGAAGCATCGAGCGCTGCGTAACCAGGCAGCTTGCGTCCGAGGCGCGCACGAGGCTCGCGAGTCCCGCGGACATGAGCAGCGGCGAGAGGGGTACCAGCACTGCGCCGACGGTCGGGATTGCCCAGTACAACTCGAGCAGCTCAAGCGAATTGGCGAGCACGGTCGCGACCTTGTCGCCCTTGCCGATGCCGAGCGAGCGCAGCAAGTTGCCGGCTCGCGCGACACGCGCCCAGAACTGCGCGTAGGTCAGGCGCTGGTTCTCGAAGACGACGGCGGTCGCGTCCGGCCGGTAGTGCGCGTGGCGCTGCACGAGTGTCGCGAGTTCGATCATGGGTGCTCCCTCCGCCCCGACGCGCGCACTCTCAGGGCGCGAGCCGCTCGATGAGCCAGCCGGCCCCGTCTTTGCGGTACCGGACGCGGTCGTGCAGACGCGAGGGACGGCCCTGCCAGAACTCGAGCGCGTCGGGCGCGAGGCGGTATCCGCCCCAGTGCGGCGGGCGCGACGGGCTGATGCCGTGGCGCAGGCCCATCTCTGCGACCCGCGCCATCAATGCGCCCTTGCCGATCGGTGTGCTCTGCGGCGAGGCCCACGCGCCGATGCGCGCGCCGAGCGGGCGCGTCGCGTAGTACTCGTCGGACTCCGTCGCGGAGGCCTTCTCGATCGCGCCCTCGACGCGCACCTGGCGCTCGAGCTCGGCCCAGAAGAAGAGCAGGCAAGCGTGCCGGTTGCCGGCGAGCTCGCGCCCCTTGCGGCTCTCGTAGTTGGTGAAGAACACGAATCCGCGCGCGTCGAACCCCTTCAGCAGCACCATGCGCGAGGACGGTCGCCCGTCGACGCCCACGGTGGAGAGCGCCATCGCCGTCGGCTCGCGCAGCTCGCTCTTCAGGGCCTCGTCGAACCACTTCGCGAACTGCGCGATCGGGTCGCGATCGACGTCGGACTCGTCGAGACTCTCGCGGCTGTACTCCTTGCGCTGGTCGGCGATCTTCATGCTCGGGCGGCGTGGCGCGGGCCGAGCGGGATTCTACCGTGCGCGGCGTTAGAATCCGGCGCGTCATGAGCACCGTCATCGACTACGAGCACGGCATCAGCGCCATCGACGGCGCCTACCTCCGGCCGCAGCTGATGGCCGTCCATGCGATCGTCGAGGGCGACCGCGCGGCGCTGGTCGACCCAGGGGCGAACTCGTCGGTGCCGCCGACGCTGGAGGCGCTCGCCGCCAAGGGGATCCGCGTGGAGCAGGTGGACTACGTGATCCTCACGCACATCCACCTCGACCACGCCGGCGGGGCGGGCCTGCTGATGCGCGCGCTCCCCAACGCGACGCTCACCGTTCATCCGCGCGGCGCGCGCCACATGGCCGACCCGGCGCGGCTCGTCGCCGGCACGATCGCCGTCTACGGCGAGGCCGAGACGCGGCGCATGTACGGCGACATCTTTCCGGTGCCTGCGACACGCATCCTCGAGACGCCCCACGGAGCGTCGATCCGCCTCCATGGCCGCGAGCTCGCCTTCCACGAGACGTTCGGCCATGCGCGGCACCACGTCGCTGTCCACGACTCGAGGTCGGGGCACGTGTTCGCCGGGGACACCTTCGGTCTGTCGTATCCCGAGCTCGACTGGGGCGGGCGGCGCTTCGTGTTTGCGACGTCGAGCCCGACCCAGTTCGAGCCGGCGCCCTATCACCGCTCGATCGACCTGATTGCGGGCCTCGCGCGCGACGCGGTCTATGTGACGCACTATGGGCAAGTTCGCGACATCCAGGCGCGTGCGGCGACGCTGCACCGGCAGGTGGACGCATTCACCGCGCTCGGGCTGCGCGAGCAGGACGCCGGCGCGACGCGCCGCGAGCGGCTGTGGGCCGGCATGAAGGAGATCCTGCTCGACGAGGTGCGACGCTATGGCGCGCCCTTCACCGAAGCTCAGGCGATGGCGGCGTACGGGCAGGACATGGATCTCAACGCGGACGGCCTCATTGCCTGGCTGGACTCCGCTGCCCGGGGGTAGCGCGCGCGGGACCGACGATCATGCCGGTGCCCGCGAGCACGAGCGCGCAGCCGGCGAGCAACGTCGCGGTGATCGTCTCGCCGAGGAAGACGGCGCCCCAGAGCATCCCGAACACCGGGATCAGGAACGTGACGGTGAGCGCGCGCGACGGCCCGACGTCGGTGATGAGCCGGAAATAGAGCAGGTACGCGATGCCGGTGCAGAGCACGCCGAGGGCCAGGGCCGCCCAGGCGGCTTCGGGCGCAGGGAGCCCGGGCGGCGGCGCAGCGAACGCGAACGGAAGGAGCACCGCGGCAGCCGCAACGTTGCTGCCGCCCGCGAGCGCCGACGGATCGACATCGTACGACCGGCGCTTCACGTAACCGCTCGCGATCGCATAGCACAGCGACGCGGCGAGGCCGGCAGCCGCGGCGACGACAGTGATCGGTGTCGCCGCGATCGGCCCCAGACCCACCAGCGTCGTGACGCCCGCGATCCCCGCCGCAAGGCCGAGCGCGGCGCGCGGCGTGATGCGCTCGCCGAGCCAGAGCGCCGCGACCAGCGCGCCGAACAACGGCGCGGTCGCGTTGATGACGGCGAGGTAGGACGCGGGGAGGCTCTGCGCGCTCCAAGCGTACAGCGCGAACGGCGCCGCGGAGTTGAGCGTCCCGACGATCGCAAAGTAGCGCCAGTGGCGGGCGAGGGCGAGGCGCTTGCCGACGATCCACAAGTACAGCGCGATGGTCGCGCCGGCAAGCAACAGCCGGCTCTCGGCGGTCGGGATCGCCCCGAGCGGACCGACCGCGACGCGCATGAAAAGGAAGGATGCGCCCCAGATCGCCGCGAGCGCGACGAGACGTGCGAGGTCGACTGCGCGCAAGCCGCGGCTCTAGATGTCGGCGTCCTCGTGCGCGCTGATCGCGCGCAATGGGGCCGGGTCGAGCGGGCCGCCGGGAGGGCTGGTGTTCCGCGCCGGTGTGGTCATCGGCCGCAGTCTAGGCTCGTGCCGGACGTGATCAGTCTCCCGCTTTGCCCCACAAGTCCTTCAGCCGGTCGTCGCGCCCGCACCCGGTCCGGTAGTACTTGTAGCGCACCGGATTCCTCTTGTAGTAGTCCTGGTGGTAGTCCTCGGCCGGCCAGAACTCCCCTGCCGCCGGGACCGGCGTCACGATCGGCGCATTGAACGGCTTCGTCTTCTCGAGCGCCGCCTTCGACGCCTCGGCGAGCCGCTTCTGTTCTTCGTCGTGGAAGAAGATCGCGGTCCGGTACTGCGAGCCGACGTCACAGAACTGGCGATCCCGCACCGTCGGATCGATGTTGCGCCAGAACACCTCGAGCAGCCTCTCGTAGCCGACCTGCGCAGGGTCGTAGACCACCTGCACCACCTCCGTGTGGCCGGTCCAGCCGGCGGAGACCTCCTCATAGCTGGGGAAGCGCTTCTTCCCGCCCATGTACCCGGAGGTGGTGGAGATCACGCCGGGCAGCTTGTCGAAGGGGGCTCCATGCACCAGAAGCAGCCGCCCGCGAACGTCGCCTTCGCCGTGCCCTGCGCAGCGGCGCCACCCGCCGCGAGCGCACCCGCAATCAGCAGGATTCGCGTCGCCGCCAGAGCGAAATCTCTGATTCCGCCGATACTTGTCTTCATCCCTCGCCCCTTCGCGCGGCCGCAATCGCGCATCCGGACGCGGCGCGCGCGGCGGACGTGAGCTTACACGCGGGGCGCGCGCGACGCGCAGAACGACGGCACGGCGCCTCCGCCGTTCTGCGCGCCGCGCGTTCCGGGGCGCGTTACAGAGGGGAAAACCGGTTTTCGCTTCCAAAAAAACGCTTGCGCTCCTGCGCCCAGTTCGGCATCCTCTCGTCGCCGAGTTGCTCTCGCGAGGGAGCGGCGAGCATCAGCTGCTAGACCACAACACGCTTAAGTGGAGGTGTAAACGATGGCGACGAAGAAGAAGGCTGCGAAGAAGTCTGGGAAGAAGTCCGCGAAGAAAATGGCGGCGCGCCGCCCGGCGAAGAAGAAGTCCGGAGCAAAGCGCAAGCCGAACCCCGCATTCATGAAGCCGATGACCCCGAGCGCCGCCCTGGCGGCCGTGGTGGGGCCCATCGCGCAAGCCCGCACCGAGATCACGAAGAAGATCTGGGGCTACATCAAGAAGAACAAGCTGCAGGACGCGATCAACAAGCGGATGATCAACGCGGACGAGAAGCTCCGCGAGATCTTCGGCGGCAAGCGGCAGGTGTCGATGTTCGAGATGACCAAGCTGGTCAGCAAGCACCTAAAGTAATTGTCACCCCCTGCACGGCCGGCCCGGTTCGCGCGGCGCCGGCCGTGTGCTTTTCGGGGTTGCGGGCGCACACACCCCGGATGACCGATCGCACGACACTCGAGCGACCGCGCGTCGCGTTCGTTGGGGTGGGCCGCGTGGCCGGAGCCCTTGCGCGCGGCTTCGCGGGCGCGGGGTTTGCGGCGGAGGCTAGCTAGGAGAAGCGGCCAGAGAGCTCGCCGTGGCTGTGTGCAGTTGCCGGTCAGGACTTGCCGAGCTCTTCCAGGAATCGCACGCGCTCGGGCTCGGTCGGGAGGCTGTCGGCGAGCAGGGTGTAGAACTGCTGCGCGGTCGTCGCCTGCAGCGCCGCCTTCTTGACCACGACTTTGGCGATCGGCCCGACGTGGGCGGTCAGCTTCTTCGTGGCGGTGGCGATCATTTCGGGCGTGAGCTGGGCGCCGGCGAGGCGCGCGGCGAGCAGCGTGCTCGCCTCGATCGTTCCCGTCCGCTGGCCGGGCTGGACTTTGGCTGGCGGCGCACCGCTCAGCTGCGCGCGCGTGGCGAGAAACTGCTTGCGCTCGGCTTCGGTCGCGAGGTTCTCCGCGAGGATCCCGTACAGCGCATCGAGCTCGGTGGTCTGCAGACCGGCGCGCTTGACCATCACCTTCGCGACCGGGCCGACGAAGCGGGCGAGGTGGGTCTGCACCGCCTTGAGGAGCTCCGGGTCCCAGCCCGGCGGGGGCTGCGTCGTGCGTCCGGGCGTCGGCGACGAGCCGCTGGGTTGCGACTTGGAGGGCGTCGACTGGCCGGAGGGGCTCGTGGGCTCGATCTTGATCGTCGTCGGGACGATCTCGGTGATGACCGTCTCCTCCGAGACCGTCGGGCTGACCGGGGCCGCGTACGCGGCGAGCAGCGCCGCGCGAAACGCCTGCGCGGTCGCGAAGCGCGCCTCCGGCTTCTTCGTCATCGCGTGCATCACCACGCCGTCGTACTTCGCGGAAATGCGCTCCGGATCGACCTGGGACGGCGTCGGGGGGGTCTCGTAGCACACCTTGTACGCGATCGATTCCGCGCTGCCGGCAAACGGCTTGACGCCCGTCAGGAGCTGGTAGAACACCACGCCGGCGGAGAAGACGTCGGCGCGCCAGTCGACATTCGAGCCGGCGTACTGCTCCGGCGCCATGTAGCCGGGCGTGCCCATGATCGCGCCGATCTGCGTGAGGTTCGAGGAATCGATGCGCGCGATCCCGAAGTCGGCCACCTTGAGCCGCCCGTTGGTCATGACGATCAGGTTCGCCGGCTTGATGTCGCGGTGATAGACGCCCTGCTCGTGCGCGTAGGCGAGCGCATCGAGCAGCTGCGCCATGATGCTGACCGCGTCCCGGTCCTCGAACCGCGTGCCGCGGTTGAAGTACTCGCGCAGCGGGTTGCCCTGCACGTACTCCATCGCGATGTAGGCGAGCTCGCCTTCCTCGCCGTACTCGTAGACCGACACGATTCCCGGATGCGAGAGGCGCCCGGCGGCCTGCGCCTCGTTCTTGAACCGCGCGAGCATCGACGCGGCGCGGTCGTCGTCGTCGATCAGCTCCTTGCGGATCGTCTTGAGCGCGACCGTGCGGCGGATGTTCGGGTCGAACGCCTTGTAGACGACCCCCATGGCGCCCTTGCCGAGCACCTCGGTGATCTGGTACCTGCCCAGCTTGTCGAGGGTCGCCATCGGCTATGCGGAGAACGGGAAGGGGGAGGGGAGAAGGGGAATGGGCGGGGGCGCGGCGCTGCACGCGCCGCGCGGCCAGGCTCCGGTGCACATCTCCAGCGACACCCGGTCACTCCTCGAGCATCTTCATCGCCTGCACCAGGCTCTTCTTCATGCGGTTGAACGAGTCGGCGAGCGTGCCGATCTCGTCCCTCGCGCGCACGTGGAAGTCGGGCACGTCCATGTTGCCGAGGCTCACCTCGTCCGCCAGTTTCGACAGCTTCGTGACCGGCCGGATGACCATCGCGAACAGCATCAAGTTGAGCGCGACGCCGATGACCAGGAACACCGCGGTCAGCGAGGTCATGAAGGTCTTGAACGCCGCATTGGCACGCTCGATCGGCACCGCCGTCGGCACCACGACCAGCTGGGCGCCGACGATCTCGTTCAGCTGCCAGCCGAAGCCGTTCGCCGGCCCGTAGCGGTCCACCATCGTCTTGGGCGCCGCCTCCACCGTGCTGTGGCAGGGCAGGCACGCCGGATCCTTGATCTGGATCGGCCGCGCGATGTACAGCGAGCGCCCGGTCGGTGTGTCGCGCTCTCCGACGATCTCGCCTCTTTCGGGGTTGCCGCGGAACTGGTTGATGATGTCGCTCTCCCAGTCGACCGCGCGGTCGCGCGGGTTGGTCGGGTTGAGCGTCGCCTCCTTGTAGCCGTACTCGGGGAACTTCTTCCGCAGGCCGTTCAGGACCTCGGTCGCCGAGTACGCCGGCACCGACTGCGGCAGGAACGAGTATTTCATCTGGGTCTCGAGCAGGGGGCGGACCTGGCCGGAGGTATAGGCGCGCGTCGAGAGCGAGGTCTCCATCAGCAGGCGCGCGTTCTGCAGGATCTCCTCGCGCGCGTTCTTCTGCAGCAGCTCCTGCGAGACATATCCCGCCGCCCCCAGCCCCAGCAGGAACACGAGCAGGAACACCAGGTTGAACTTGAAGATCAGCTTCATTGCAGCCTCCTGGCTTGGATCACGCTCTCACTGCGGCGCGCCGCTCTCGCCGGCGACGGGCGCCTTCTCTGCCGCCGGCTCCGGCGGCGGCTTCGGCTTGTACTTCTCCGGGAACAGTATAGGGTCCCACTCGGGGTGCGACCTGAGGTTCGCCACGAGCGCGGAGCGGAAGGCGGCGTCGCGCGCCTTAGGCACGAACGTGCGCATGATCACCCTGCGGATCTCGGGTGGCGCCTTCAGCCACATCTCGACGTCGCCATAGGCGAGCTCGCCGAGGGGGCGCGGCTGCACCTCGCGGTCCTTCCACTTCGCGCCGCGCCGGGGCAGGTTGTCCATGTAGCCCCTCGGCATCGCGCTGACGAAAGCCGTGGCGGGACGGGACTGGATCGACCCCTTCTGCTCGCTCTTGCGGACGAAGAACTCGCCGCCGCGCAGGCGGATCGGGCTCGCTGGCGTCGCTTTCACGAACCCCTCGGCGACCCGCACCTCGCCGGACTCGACGAACAGTGCACCCTCGGCGTCGCCGACTTGCGCGACGCCGATGGCATCGCCCGTGCCCAGCCCGAAGACCGGGGTGGACAGGCGGAACGGCGCTGCCGACTTGCCGTTCGCGAACTTCGTCCAGCCGCGCATCAGGTAGAACTCCGAAAAGCCGCCGCTCTTGGCGGCGCGCGAAACGAGGGTCGCCGCGTAGAAGCGTGCGCCCGGCCCGAGGCTCAGGACGAGGCCGTCGGCGAACTCTATCTGCGCGAGGCCCCTGTCCCCGACCTCGACGATGTCCCCGCCCTGCAGCCGCACGCCCTCGGCGAGCGCATAGCGCGTCGTGCCGCGCAGCAGCGCCGTCTGGCCTTCGAGCAGCGTCACTGGCGCCGGCGGCTCCGCGGCGGACGCGCCGATCGATGCCGCCAGCCCCGCGACCGCGAGGCCCATGGTCAACGCGCGCAGGGTACGCACGGACGGCCTCCCTCCTGGTTGTGCAGCCTGCATGGCTGCTCGTACCCGCCCGCACTCCGGCCGCGGGCGGCTCGACGATACTAGGCGCGCCCCGGGGGACCGTCAATCGGACGCACGGCTAGGCCGAACGTTGAGGGCGGCCGGCGGGATCCCGACAGCGTTGCCACGCACCCGCTCGCATATACTCGCTTTCATGCCCGGTGGGGCATTCGCCATGCCGATGTCATGACAACCGACCCGCAGCACCACGCGATCGTCTTCGTCGACATAAGCGGCAGCACCCAGCTGTACGAGCAGCTGGGCGACGCCCAGGCCCACGCGCGCGTCGAAAACTGCCTGCGGCTCCTGCAGCGCGTCACCGAGGAGCTGGGCGGGCGCGTGGTGAAGACGACCGGCGACGGCCTGATGTGCGCGTTCGTGGACTCGGCGCCGGCGCTGCAGGCGGCGCGCGCGATGCACGTGCGCGTGTTCGAGCAGCGCGCGCTCGGCGGCCCGACGCTCGCGATCCACGTCGGCTGCCACTTTGGGCCCGCGATCGAGAGCGGCGGCGACTTCTACGGCGACGCGGTCAACGTCGCAGCGCGCATCGCCGGCGTCGCCAAGGTCGGCCAGATCATCGCCACGCAAGACGTCGTCGCGCGCCTGGGCGGGACGCTGCGCGAGAAGACGCGCATGCTCGATCGCGTCGTCGTCAAAGGCAAGCGCGAGCCCCTCGAGATCCACGAGTTCGTCTGGCAGGACTCGGAGGAGCTGACGATGCTCGGCACCCGCCTCACCGAGGACCGCGTGCCGCGGCTGCGGCTCGCGTTCGGCGGGCGCGAGGTGTGGTTCGACGGCAGCGGGTCCGGGGCCGTGTCGCTCGGCCGCGACGCGACCTGTGACATCGTGCTGCACGATCCCAAGGCCTCCCGCCAGCACGCGAGGATCGAGCGCCGGCGCGACAAGTTCGTGCTTGTCGACAACAGCTCGAACGGCACCTTCGTCGAGATCGTCGGGGAAACCGAAATCGGCCTGCGCCGCGAGGAGCTGATCCTGCGCCTGCGCGGCCGGATCGCGGCTGGCCACCGGACGAGCGATCCGGAGGCGACGGTGGTCGAGTTCTCCTGCGAGTAGCGGCCTGACGGCCGCGAGCCGTGAGTTCGCAGTCGTCAGCAGGCCGTTCTCGGCACGCAGTCCCGTCCCGCGGCGCGGGGGCATGGCTGCCTGCTGTCAACTGACGACTTGATTCCTCCCCGCCCGCTTCGCGCGGTAGAGCGCCCTGTCCGCGGACTTCACCACCGCCTCCGGGTTGTCGTGCCGGGCGCTGCGGTCGGCGACGCCGATGCTGACCGTGACCGACACCGTCTGCGCGCTCGACGCGCCCGTTCGGCGGCGCTTTCCGGCGCGCTTCCGCCGGGGGCGGGTGGGCGCGCGGATCGCCATGCGGTACTCCTCGATCTCCGCGCGCAGCGCCTCGAGATGCGGTAACGCCTCGCCGGCGTCCTTGCCCGGAAACAGCACCGTGAACTCCTCGCCGCCATAGCGGAACGCCTGACCGCCGCCGCCGAGGCGCGCGAGCCGCGCGGCCACCATGCGCAGCACCTGGTCGCCGACGTCGTGCCCATGGGTGTCGTTGAAGCGCTTGAAGTGGTCTACGTCAATCATCGCCACCGCGTAGCGACGCCCCACCGCCTTCAGCCGCTCGTTGAGCGCCCGCCGGCTGGGCAGCCGAGTCAGCTCGTCGCGGAATGCGAGCCGGTACGTCTCCTGGAGCACGGCGACGACCAGAACGAGGCCCGCTGCGGCGGTGAAGATCGGCATCGCGCCTCGGGCCGCGGAGTAGTGGAGGGCGAGCCCGAAAGCCGCCAGCGCCCAGCCGAGCCCGGCGACGACCGCCGATCGCTGCACGGCGGCGGCGATACCGATAGCGGCCAGCGCGAGAGCGATCGACACCAGCCCGAGTTGGGGGACCGGCGTGTCGATCACCAACTCGACGAGCGGGGCGTACGCCCAGTCGACGGTGGCAGTGCGCCCGGTGGCGACGATCCACCAGACGAACGCCCCCGCCGCGGCGATCGCGCCGAGCCGCGGCAGCGCGTGCACGCTGACCGTTCCGCGCTCCTCGAGCCACGCGAGCGCTGCGAGCACGACCGGTGCGAACACGCACAGGCCGGCGAATGCAGCGCGCGCGGCGAAGCTTTCCGGCGCGGCGCCGACGAACCGTCCGAACGCAGTGTAGCCGAGCATCACGGCGAGCGCGGCGAACACGATCCGCCCGCGGTGGAACGCAAGCCCGATCAGCAGGGCGACGGCGAGCGCCGCGTATACCGCGCCCGGGAGGAGCACCGCCGCTGCCGGCGGCAGCGCGCCCGGCCGGTGGCTGAGCCACCATGCTGCCGCGAGCAGTGCCAACGGAAGGGCGACCGTGCCGAACGCGGAGAGCGCGCGTCGCATCAAGACGGCCGGCGCGCAAACGCCGTCCCGGCCGCAAGGACGAGGGCCATCGCCCAGAAGATCGGCGTCACGCCGAGCGCGGTCCCGAGCGCGCCGAAGGCAAGCGGAATCGTCGTCTGGACGAAGTTGAGCACCGTGGTCCGGAGACCGACCGCCTCGCCGGCGCGGTTCGGCGGCGCGGCCGAGTACAGCAGCGACATCACCATCGGCTGCGACATGCCGAGTCCGAGCCCGAGCACGAAGGCGAGCGCCATAAGCACGCCGAACTCGCGAAAGAGCGGGAACGTCGCGTAGACCAGGCACGCGATTCCGAGCGCCACGGCCACCAGCGTCCACTCGCGCGTGCGGCGGACGAGCGCGGGCAGCACCAGCCGCACGAGGAAGGTGGCGGCGGCGAACGCGCCGAGCAGGATGCCGATCGCGCTCGCCGACAGCCCCAGGGCGGTGCCGTAGATCGGCGCGACGAAGGTGAAGACGTCCCAGGCCATGTTGAACAGCGCGCTCACGACCAGGATGCGGCGCAGTCTGCGGTCGGCGAGGAGGTCGCCGATCCGCCGGTCGGCGCGTGCATGCGGTGCGGCCGCGGGTCGCGGCAGGCGCAGCCGGCCCAGGACGAGCGCGAGGAACGCGACGAGCGGGAATGCCGCGAGAATGAGGAACGCACGCGCGTGCCCGAGGCCGTCGATCATGAATCCCGCGGCGAGAGGGCCGAGGAATCCGGACACCGAGAACCCGAGCGCGAGGAGGCTGAAGTTGCGCGACCGGTCCGCGGGCGCGCCGATTGCGCCGACGGCATTGCTCGCCGCGATGTGCACGATCACGAGCCCCGAGCCCACGAGCGTGGCGACGAGGTACAGCGACGGCAGCGTCGGCCAGGCGAAGGCGAGCGCGGTGCCCGCCGCGGTGAGCAGCGTGCCCAGTATGAACGGCGGGCGGACGCCGATGCGGTCGACGACGCGGCCCGCGTTCACCGAGAAGAACATCGGCAGGGCCGCGAACAGCGCGCCGATCACGCCGACCTCGAACGTGCTGGCGCCGAGGGCGAGCGCGAACAGCGCCGCGCCGACGCGCGCGCCGCCGAACGCGGTGTGCGTGAGGATGACGAGAAGGATGACTGCGGCGAGCGTCAATGCGGGCCCCGGAAGGCCCGCATTCTACGGGCGCGGGATGGGGTCGATCGCCCTCGAACTCGACCGGTAGTGCGGAATGGTGCGGATGAGTGACTTGATCGGCATGGCGGCGGCCTCGTGAGGACGCCGCCATCCTGCCGGATGCGAATCTGCGGGCTACCGGTCCAGGCCAGGCCGCCCCGAGCGGCCGAGCTCAGTTCGGCGCAGCCCCCGGCCAGCGCGCGAGCATGCGCTCGAACTCCTCCGGCGGCACGGGCTTGGAGAAGAAGTAGCCCTGCACCTCGTCGCAGCCGTGGTGGCGCAGGAAGTCGAGCTG
>DATIDG010000029.1:0-11610 GCA_035456405.1 Burkholderiales bacterium
TTTCCAGCTCGCCCTCGAGCTTTGCATTACTTGCGTGCGTCGCGGATCGCGCGCCACACGCGCTCCGGCGTCGCCGGCATCTCGATGTGCGTCACGCCGAGCTCCGACAGCGCATCGACCACCGCGTTGATCACGACGCCCAGAGCCGGGGTCGTGCCGCCCTCTCCAGCCGGGCGCATGCCGAGCGGATGCGTGGTGCAGGGCACCTCGCTGATCTCGGTCGCGAAGAAGGGGAAGCAGTCCGCGCGCGGCATGGCGTAGTCCATGAACGACGCGGAAAGGAGCTGTCCGGATTCCGGGTCGTAGTAGCACTGCTCGAGCAGCGCTTGCCCCATGCCCTGCGCGATGCCGCCGTGGACCTGGCCATGGATGATCATCGGGTTGACGGCGCGTCCCACATCGTCGACCGCGGAGTGCCGCACGATCTCGATCGTGCCGAGCTCCGGATCGACCTCGACCTCGCAGACATGGCAGCCGTACGGAAAGCTCGCGACATTGACGGTCTCGTCGGAGAACGCGCTGAGCGGGCCGCGCAGGTCCTCGGGCAGGTCCTTCAGCTTGAGCGCCGCCGCCGCGACCTCGAAAAGTCCGACCGAGCGGTCGCTCTCCTCGAGAACGAAACGGCCCGCGCTGAAATTGATGCCGCTCGGGTCGCACTCGAGCACGCGCGCCGCGATGCGCGTTGCTTTCTCGATGATCGCCTTCGAGGAGTTCCAGATGACGATGCTGCCGAGCCGCATGCCGCGCCCCGAATGCGTGCCGCCGCCCACCTTCACGATTTGGGTGTCGCCGGTGATGATGCGGACGCTGTCGATCGGCACGCCCAGAAACTCCGTCACGAGCTGCGCAAAGCTCGTCTCGTGGCCCTGGCCGTTCGAGACCGTGCCGATGACGACGTCCACCCGGCCTTCCGCGTGCACCGTCACTTCCGCGCGCTCGCGGGGGGCGCCGGTCGCGGTGTCGACGTAGTTGGCGACGCCGATGCCGCGGTGTTTACCGCGCTTGCGCGCTTCCGCCCGTCGCTGTGGAAAGCCCGCCCAGTCCGCGAGCTTGAGCGCCTTCTCCATGACCCCGGGGTAGTCGCCGCTGTCGTAGACCATGCCGAAGGGATTGGTGTGTGGTAGCTCGGCAGAAGTGAGGAGATTGCGCAGTCTGAGCTCCGCGCGGTCGAAGCCGAACTCGCGCGCGGCGAGATCGATCAGCCGCTCCATGACGAACATGACTTCCGGCCGGCCCGAGCTGCGGTAGGGCCGCGTCGGGGCGGTGTTGCTCACCACCGCGCGCGCCCGGAAGCAGGCGGCGGGGACGCGGTAGATGCTCGTCATGATCTCGACGCCTTTCTGGAGTGGCGAGAAGCGCCCGGTGTGCGCGCCGGCGTTGCCGATGTTCGATCCGCGCATCGCCAGGAAATTGCCCGCGGCGTCGAGCGCGAGCTCCGCCTCCACCGCGAGGTCGCGGCCCTGGTAGTCGCTCAAGAATGCCTCGTGGCGCTCGCACGTCCACTTCACGGGGCGCCCGACGCGCCGCGCCGCCCACGCGACCAGCGCGAACTCGGGATAGATCATGCCGCGCGTGCCGAAGTTGCCGCCGACATCGCGCATTACCGCGCGCACCGTGGCGGGCGGCACATTGAGCATGGTCGCGAGATCGTTCTTCAGCCGCACCGCGCCGCCGCTGCCGGCATAAAGCGTGTAGTGGCGCGTGGCAGGGTCGTAGACGCCGAGCGCGGCGCGCGGCTCCATCGGCACGCCGGTCACGCGCCGCACCCAGGTCTTGAGCTTCGCGACATGCTTCGCGCGCGCGAAGGCCGCCTCGGTCGCCGCGCGGTCGCCCACCTCCGCGTCGAGGCAGACGTTCGAGGAGTGCTCCTCCCACACGCACGGCGCGCCGGGCTGTGCCGCCTCGACCGTTCCCGTGACCGGCCGCAGCACTTCATAGTCCACGTCCACGAGCTCCGCGCCGTCGCGCGCCGCCGCGAGCGTCTCGGCGACCACCATCGCCACGGCTTCGCCCACGTAGCGCGCCTTGTCGGGAGCGAGTGGATACTGGGGCGCGACGAACAGCGGCGAGCCGTCCTTGTTGACGAGGGGCTTGTCCGCGGGATGCATGACGAACAGGTTGTGCGGGATCGGCTTCAGCCCGTCGGCCATCATGTCGCGTCCGGTCAAGACGGCGAGCACCCCGGGACTCGCGAGCGCCTTCTCGATGCCGATGGCGCCGATGCGCGCGTGCGCGTGCGGCGAGCGCACCATGACGGCATAGGCCTGTCCGGGCTCGTTGAAATCATCGCTGAAGCAGCCCGCGCCGGTGATGAGGCGCAGGTCCTCCCTGCGCCGCACGGGCTCGCCGATGCCGGAACCGCGTGCGATCGATGACATCGGGGCTCTATCCTGGGATGGCGGATGACGCGCTGCTCGAGCGGGCGGCCGCCACGGCGCGCCGGGCGAGCACCTTCACGCAGTAGGCCCGGTATTCGGCGCTCGCGTGAATGTCGGAGTTGAGCCCGTCCGGATCCAGCTCGATCGACTCGAGCGCGGCTGCGTCGAAGCGCTTCGTGAGCGCCGCCTCTGCTTCGCGGAACCGGAACACCGAGGGCCCGGCGCCGGTGACGGCGACGCGCACGCCGCCGGCCGCCTGCGCCACGAACACGCCGACGAGCGCGAAGCGCGAAGCCTGCTGGGGAAACTTGGAGTAGGCGGCCGCGCGCGGAATGGGGAAGCGCACCGCGGTGATGATCTCGCCGGTCTCGAGCGCCGTCTTGAACAGCCCCACGAAAAAATCATCGGCGGCGATCTCGCGCCGGTGAGTGACCACGGTCGCGCCCAGGCCGAGCACGGCCGCGGGATAGTCGGCGGCGGGATCGGCATTGGCGATGGAGCCCCCGATTGTGCCGCGATTGCGTACCAGGGGATCGCCGATGCCCTCGGCAAGTGCCGCGAGAGCCGGGATCGCGCGCGCGACCTCGGCGGAGGCGGCGACATCCGCGTGCGGCGTCATGGCGCCGATCACGATTGCGCCGCCTTCGCGCCGGATGCCCTTCAGCGCCGCGAGCGCGCCGAGATCCACCAGGCCCGCGTAGCGCGCAAGGCGCAGCTTGAGAGCGGGAATGAGGCTCATGCCGCCCGCCACCAGCTTGAACTCGTCCTGCTTGGCGATCAGCCTCGCGGCCTCATCCAGGCTCGCCGGCTTGTGATAGGAAAAATCGTACACGTGGGATCGCTCCGGCTCGCCCGCGTCAGCCGCGCTTCATGGCGGCGGCGCCGGCCTGGATCGCCTTCACGATGTTGTGATAGCCGGTGCAGCGGCAGATGTTGCCCTCGAGCTGCTTGCGCACCGTGCGCTCGTCGAGGTCGTAGCCCTTGCGGCGCACCATCTCCACCGCCGACATGATCATGCCGGGCGTGCAGAACCCGCATTGCAGGCCATGGTGCTCGCGGAACGCCTCCTGCATCGGATGGATCTTCCCTTCGGGCGCGAGCCCTTCGATGGTGGTGACCGTCCCGCCCTCGCACGCGAGCGCGAGCACGGTGCACGACTTCACGCCCTTGCCGTCGAGGTGCACGGTGCAGCACCCGCACTGGCTCGTGTCGCAGCCCACATGCGTTCCGGTGAGGCCCAGGTGCTCGCGCAGCAACTGCACGAGCAGGGTACGCCCCTCGACCTCGGCGCTGGCGGGCTTGCCGTTGACCGTGAGCGAAACGCGCGGCATCAGGGGCCCGCCGTTCTGAAGAGCGACTCGGCGGTGCCGCGCACGATCGTCGTGCGCGCCGCCGCATCGATCCCGGTCGCATTGAGAGAGTCCAGCAGCTTGGGCCCGGGGCGCTCGACGGGGCCGGCCGCGTAATCCGAGCCGATCATGACCTGCCCGGTGCCGACCAGGCTGAAGAGAAGCTGAAGCGCGGGCGTCGACATGAACACGGTGTCGTAATAGAAGCGCTTGACGTAGTCGGAGGGCGGCTTCCTGTCCTTCGCCCCGAATTCACGGTCGAGGCGCCCCGTCTGGTAGGGAAGGAATCCGCCCCCATGCACCAGCACGAGCCGCAGCTTGGGGAAGCGGTCGAACACGCCGGCGAGTATCAACTGCGTGGCGGTGATCGTGGTGTCGATGGTGCGGCCGTAAAGATTCTTGAACCGCGGCAGCTGCTGGAACATGCACGCGGCCGGCCCGTCCATCAAGGGATGCAGCACGATGGGGATGTTCAGCGATTGCGCCGCTTCCCAGAGCGCGTCGTAGCGGTTCTCGTGGAGCGCGCCGCTCGGCAGATCCGTCGGGATCATGCAGCCCGTCATGCCGAGCTTCGTTGCGCAGCGCTCGAGCTCGCGCGCGGCGGCCTGCGGATCGGCGAGGTGCAGCGTCGCGTGCGCGAGGAGCCGGCGGCCGGAACCCGAGATCGATTCCATCAGCGCGTCGTTCAGCTGCCGCACCCATACCTGCCCGTGCGCCGGCGGCAGCTCCTGGCCGTGCACGTCGAGCCACGGCCCGATCAATTGCTGCTGCATGCCCTGCCCGTCGAGCCAGGTGAGGCGCTGCGTGAAGTCGAGCATGATGCCTGCCGCGGGGCGCAGCGGCTTGCAGCCGGGAAACGTGACGATGTAGCCGCCGCCTTCCGCGGCAGCCACGTCAACGCCGCCCAGGCGCGTGCGCTTCACTTCCTCGAGGAACTGCCTGGGCACGCCGTGGGCGTGCACATCGATGCCGTCGTTCATGGCGTTCACGGCCGATGGATCGATCATTGGGGATGCGGGAACGCGCGGCGCTGCGCGCGCCAATTCCGACTTCCGGACCCGAGGCAAGTTACACCGCGGGAAGTGGCCGGTCAAGCGCGCGCGTTGACAGTGCGGACTCGCGCTCGTAAAGTCTCAACGCCATCCAACATCGAGCCGACAGTCGTGCAACGCGACGCCCGCAAAGGGACAGAAAGCACTCCGCAAGCAAGCCGTAGAGCGCCGGGCCGCGCGCGCGCGCCCAAGAGCCTCGGCTCCTATCTCGATCTCATTCGCGACAATCCCGCGGAGTTCCGGACGGTGAGCCGCACCGTCAACCCGATGAATTTCGACGTGACCGGGCTGCTGGGCGTGCTCAACCAGCGCCGCGAGTACCCGACGGTGCAGTTCAGCAATCCCCTCGACATGCGCGGCAAGCCGTCGAAGTTCCCGATTGTCACCAACCTGTGGGGCACGCGCGAGCGCTGCGCCGAGATGGTGGGCCTGCCGCGCAGCGAGGCGGGCGTGCGGCTCGGCACGCTGCTGTGCGAGCGCATCGACCGCAAGCTGAAGCCGCTGGTCATCCCCGGCCGCGCCGCGCCTGTGCAGCAGAACGTGCTGACCGGCAAGAAGGCCGACCTGTGGATGTTCCCGGTGGTGCGCCATTTCGAGATGGATCTCGGGGGCGTGATGCTGATGGGGCTGATCGCGAAGCCGCCGCGGGAGACTTTCTACAACATCACCTTCGTCAAGGCGTTCCCGGAGGCGCCGCAGCGCGCCGGCCTCACGGTGCACACGCTGCACATGAGCCGCATTCTGCGGGAATGGGAAGCCCTCAAGCAGCCGTGCCGCGTCGCCTACGTGCTCGGCCATCACCCGGCGTTCTGGCTCGGCACGCTGAACAACACGCCGTGGGGCGACAACGAGTACGCAACGTGCGGCGGCTTCCTGCTGGAACCGGTCCGCCTCGCGCCGTCGGTGACGTGGGGCAAGGATTTCCTGGTGCCGGCCGACGCCGAGATCGTCATCGAGGGTGAGGTCCTTCCCGGCGAGCGCACGGTGGTGAATCCGTTCGGCGATATCAGCACGCAGTACCAGGCGCAGCAGCTGGGGCCGGTGATGGTGCCGAAGGCGGTCACCTACCGCAACGGCGCGCTGTACCAGGACGTGTTCTCGGGCCACCGCGAGCACATGCTGCTCGGCAGCATCCCGCGCGAGGGCACGATCTTCAACCAGTTGAAGCACAAGATGGGGATCGTGACCGCGGTGCACATGCCGTATTCCGGCTGCGCGCGATACACGGCTTACATCTCGATCAAGAAGACCGAGGAGGGGCAGGCGAAGACCGCGGGCTTGCAGGCGCTGGCGCACGTGCCGAACCTGAACGCCGTCGTGGTCGTCGACGACACCATCGACGTGTTCAACGAGGAAGAAGTGCTGTGGGCGGTCAACTTCCAGGTCGAGCCGCGGCGCGACATCACCGTCATCGAGAACATGCGCCCGACCAGCGACCCGCGGGCGCTGGGCGCCGCGCGGGTCATCATCGACGCGACGCGGCCGACGCACATCGCGTTCCCGACGAAGCTGAAAGTGCCGCAGTCGGCGATGGACCGCATGAAGCTCGACGCGTGGCTCGACCCGGCGAACGCGGGGGCGGCGAAGGGGGGTGCGCGATGAGCGGCGGGATGAGGCTCTGGTGGTCCACCTGCCCGAAGTGCCTGAAGGCTTTCGTGGTCGCGTGGGAGCTGCGCTACGCCAAGTACAAGCTGATCTGCCCGTTCTGCGACCACCGCTATCTCCCCGAGCAGTCCGCCGCGATCGACGAGCGTCACGCGGACTGACAGTCCCTCAGCGGGTGTCGGGCTTGATCCCCGCTGTCTTGACGAGCTTGCCCCACTTGGCGAGATCGGAGCGAAGGATCGCCGCGAGGTCCTCCGGCGTGTTGCCGACGGTTTCGGCACCGCTCGCGAGGAAGCCGTTCTTGACCTTGGGATCTTCCAGCGCGCGCACGGTCGCCGCGTGCAGCTTGGCGATGATCTCGCGCGGCGTGCCCGCCGGGGCGAGGATCCCGAACCACTGCACCACGTCGTAGCCCGGCACGCCAGCCTCGGCGATCGTCGGCACGTCCGGCGTGACCGGTGAGCGTTTGGCGCTGCTCACGCCATAGGCGCGCACCCGGCCGTTCCGGTGATAGGGCAGGAGCGCGAGGAGGTTGGCCATCATCAGCTCGACCTGGCCCGCGATCAGGTCTCTCAGCGCCGGGCCCTGTCCCCGGTACGGGACGTGGATCACTTTCAGCTTCGTCATGGTGAGGAAAAGCTCCATCGCGAGATGCGGGTTGCTCCCGACCGAGCCGGTGCCGTAGTTGAGCTCCCCGGGCCGCTTCTGCAGGAACGCCATCAGCTCTTTGAGCGAGCGCGTCGGCAGCGAGGGATGCGAGGCGAGGATGAGCGGAACCGTTACCACCTGCGTGATCGGCGCGAAATCCTTGATCGGGTCGTAGGGGACCTTCGACTGCGTATGGGGGTTGATGGTGATGGAGCTGATGCCCATCAATAGCGTGTAGCCGTCGGGCTCCGACCTGGCGACGTACACATTGCCGATGGCGGTGTTGCCGCCGGCGCGATTCTCGACGACGACCTGCTGGCCGAGAATCTGGGAGAGCCGGGGCGCGATCATGCGCGCCGAGATATCGGTGCCCCCGCCCGCCGCGGTAGGCACGATCAGGTGTATCGGCCGGGTGGGGTAGTCCTGCGCCGGCGCGGCGGCCGCAACTGCGAGCAGACAGGCGGTGAGCGCGGAGAGCGCGAACGGGTTCGCTGGCGCAACGGTTCTCGTTTTCATGGGGTTTCCTCCTCCGTCAAATCATAGCGCGGAATCGCGGCTGCGAGCCTGGTGCTATAGTTTCCGGGCGGCGGATCAAGAGGGGAGGGCCTGCCCATGCCACAAGGACTCGCGCGGATTGCGTTGTCGGCGTGCCTCGTTTCAATGTCCTGCCTGGCGAGCGCGCAGGACTTTCCAGTGAAGCCGCTGCGCCTCGTGGTGGGCTCCACGCCCGGAGGCGGCACCGACATCTCGGCGCGGTTGATTGCGCCCAAGATGTCGGAGCAGTTCGGGCATCAGGTCGTGGTCGAGAACCGGCCGGGTGCGACGACGACGATCGGCGTGAACCACGTCGTGCGCTCCGCCCCCGACGGCTACACGATGCTGATGGGTGTCAGCTCGCTCGCCATCAATCCGCACATCCTGAAGAACGTTCCCTACGACGCGCTGAAGGATCTCGCGCCCATCTCGCAGGTGCTGGTCGCGCCCAATATCGTGGTCGCGCACCCCTCGCTCCCCGCGCGCACGGTGAAGGAGCTGGTCGCGCTCGCCAGGGCGCGCCCCGGGGAGCTCGACTTCGCCGCGGGCGGCGCCGGCTCGAGCCAGCACCTGGCGATCGAGCTCTTTCTCTACATGACCGGCACCAGGATGATGCACGTGCCGTACAAGGGGCAGGGGATGGCGCTCATCGATGTCGTGGCGGGACAGGTGCCGCTGATGATGGCGAACGTCATCAGCGCGCTGCCCCACGTGAGAACCGGGCGGCTGCGCGCCCTCGGCGTGACCGGCCCCCGGCGCGCGGCGGTCGCGCCCGACATTCCGACGATTGCCGAGGCCGGTGTGCCGGGCTACGAGGTCCTGCAGTGGTACGGGATTCTCGCGCCGGCGAAAACCCCGCGCGAGATCATCGCGCGGCTCAATGCAGCGGTCGTGCATGCCGTGCGGGATGCAAGGATCCGCGAGCGCATCTCCGGCGACGGCGGCGAGCCGGTCGGCAACACGCCCGAGCAGTTCAACGCCATCCTGCGCGCCGACTACCAGAAATGGGGTGACGTGATCCGCAAGGCGGGTATCAGAGTCGATCAACGCTGATCTGGGCTTCCCCCAGTTTCTCGGACACTAGCCTGAGCTCCGGCGCCGGTGCGGTGCCGCAGTGGGAGGCCGCATCGAGGATGTCAGCCTGCGGGGCTCGTGGCAGTGTGGGAGACCGGCCTGATGTGGGCGAACATGCTGCGGGCGTTCCAGGTTGGGAAGGCTCTTACGAGCGACGGGGAGCCGTCGAGTTTGATGCGGCCCTCGCGGGTGGCTTGGGCCCAGGTGAGCTGGCCGGCGTGCCATTTGACGAAGGCTTCGGCTTCCGCCGTGATGTAGAGGTCCTCGTCGAGGCCGGGGTACGTCTTGCAGATCTCGATGTCTCCGCGTTCGATGAGCAGCCAATAGCGCTCGCGGCGCGGGCGGCCGGTGAAGTCGAAGCGGATAACGACGCGTCGATCCGGGAGCCGGTCGCGGCGGAGCGCGTGGCACATCGACCACAGGGCCACAAAGGGGTCGAGGTTTTCGGGGGCGATCTCGAGCCAACGCGCACCCCACTCGCCAAGCGACTGGCAGACCGTGAAGAGGTCGTTGCCCGCGGACGTGAGCTCGTAGTGGCGCCCGCGCCCGTCGGGCTTGGGTGACGACGCCACGACACCGAGCCGTTCGAGCTGCTTGAGCCGCTGTGAGAGCAGGGTACGGGAGAGTCCGGGCGCGCCTTCCAGGATCTCGCTGAAGCTTCCGCAGCCAAGGCGCAGGTTGCGGATGATCAGCGGTGTCCAGCGCTCGGCGAAGATCTCGGCGCCACGGGCGATGGGGCAGTACTGGCCGTACGTCCTCACGACGCCAGTATTGCGCGCCCGCCTCCGGGTGTGAAGTCCAGATTCTTGACTTTACGCCCGCGGTCCGCGGTGGTCCGATGTGGCTCTCGAGAGAGGAGGGCACCATGATGACACCGACGACCGCGGAAGTCCGCCACCGGAGCAAGAAGCCAACCGTCGTGCAGATCGACGGGTTCCGAGGTCGGCTGATCAGTGCCGACCATGCCGACTACGACATCGCCCGTGCGGTGTGGAACGGTGCCATCGACCGGCGCCCGCGCCTGATCGCCCGATGTATCGGGACCGCCGACGTGGTCGCGGCCGTGCGTTTCGCCCGCGACCACGATCTGGAGATCGCCATTCGGGGTGGGGGCCACAACGTGGCGGGCACCGCCGTCTGCGACGGCGGGATCGTCATCGACCTCTCAGCGATGCGGGGCGTCCGAGTCGATCCCACCGACCGCAGGGCCTGGGTGCAGGGTGGTGCGCTGTGGGGCGACGTCGACTGTGAGACGCAGGCGCACGGCCTGGCCACCACCGGCGGAATCGTGAGCCACACCGGAGTTGCGGGGCTCACCCTCGGCGGTGGCGTGGGCTGGCTGATGCGCAAGCACGGCCTCACGGTCGACAACCTGCTCGCCGTCGACGTCGTGACGGCCGACGGCGAGCTACTGCGGGTGTCCGAGGACGAGCACCCCGACCTGTTCTGGGCGTTGCGAGGCGGCGGCGGCAACTTCGGCGTGGTCACCTCGTTCGAGTTTCGCCTCCACTGCGTCGGGCCCACCGTCCTGGCCGGGCCCATCCTCTGGGACGCAAGCGACGCCGGGGAAGTCCTCCGCTTCTACCGTGATTTCATCCGTGATGCTCCCGACGAGCTCGGCACGGTCGTGAGGTTCGGCGCCACGCCACCGCTACCGGTCATCCCCGAGAATCTGCACTGGCGCCGGGTGGTGATGGTGGGTACCTGCTACGCCGGGCCGATCGAAGAGGGTGAGCAGGTGCTCCGCCCGCTCCGCGCATCCCGGGCTCCCCTCCTCGACTTGGTCGGGCCCGCGCCGTACGTCGGATTCCAGAGCGCGCTCGACTCGACCGTCGTCCACGGTTGGAACTACTACTGGAAGTCCACCCACCTCCCCGAGCTTCGCGACGACCTCATCGACGTGATTGCCGAGCACGCGTTCTCCTGCTCGTCGCCGCGGTCGTACGTGGCGATGTTCCATCTGAAGGGGGCGGTGAGCCGAGTGTCCGAGGGCAGGACGGCGTTCGGGAACCGGCAAGCGTCGCACGCGATCACCCTTGATGCTGTGTGGCGGCCCGGCGAGGACTTCGGCCACCGGGACACCGCCTGGACGAGGGGGTTCTTCGACGCCCTCGGCCGCTTCCGCAAAGGCGTCTACGTCAACTTCCTCGGCGGCGATGAAGGCCCCGATCGGGTCCGCGAGGCGTACGGCGACTCCGTCTTCGACCGGCTGGTGGACGTGAAGTCCACGTACGACCCCGACAACGTCTTCCACCAGAACCAGAACATCCGCCCGAGGTTGAGTGATGCTGTGGGTGGTCCCGATCGCGCGGGGGACGTTTGATCGGTGTGGGGTGGTGTTGGGTGGGAGTGCGACGCCGCCGGAGGCGCCCGGGCGGGGTGCGTATCGGGCGCTGGGGCTGCGCGGTGTGCTGATGGTTCGGGAAAAGCTCCGCGTTCCGGAAAGCGGCCGGTTGTGATGGCCGGGAACGGATGCTGGCTGTCAGATCTGGTCGCGATTGCTTCGGCGGCTACTCCAGCGGAACGCGCGAGCCTTTCAACACCTGCTGCCACTTCGCAATTTCCGTCCGGATGTGCGCGGAGAATTCCTCGGGCGAGTTGGCGACGCGCTCGGTGCCGGCTTTCTCGAGCTGCCCGGTCACTCTTTCGCTGCGCAGGACTTTCGCCATCGTGTCGTGCACGAGCGCGACGGTTTCCCGCGGCGTGCCCGCCGGCGCGAGGATCCCGACCCACTGCGCGATCGCGTAGCCGGGCAACGACTCGGCGACGGTCGGCAATTCGGGGAAGACCTTCGAGCGCTTGGCCCCGGTGACGGCGACCGCCCGCAGCCTGCCCGCCTGCGCCTGCTGGACGATGCTCGGGCCGCCGAAATAGAGCGAGGTCTCCCCGCTCACGGTCGCGATGACGGCGGGGCCGCCGCCCTTGTAGGCGACGTGCGTCATGTCCACTTTCGCGTGATGCTTGAACAGC
>DATIDG010000030.1:0-2519 GCA_035456405.1 Burkholderiales bacterium
CGAAGTGGTGCCCGATCCCGAGGTCGAGGGGCGGGCGATCGATCTCGCGCGGCAGATCGCGGCGCTGCCGCCGCTGGCGGTGCAGCTCGCGAAGGAGGCAGTGCTCGCGGGAATGGACGCGCCGCTCTCGAGCGCACTCGCGCTGGAAGCCAAGTCTTCGCAGATCCTGTTCTCGTCACAGGACCAGAAAGAGGGCATGCGCGCCTTCATCGAGAAGCGCAAGCCTCGATTTTCCGGTCGCTGACGCGCCCGGAAGATTTGATTGAATTCGACCGGTTCCCATTCGCAGGACACGCGGCGCGGGGTCGCCGTCGCCGCCCTGCTCATTGGCGCCGCGGCAATTGCCTCCTCCGCGCTCTTCGTCAAGGTGAGCGAAACCGGACCGGTCGCAACCGCGTTCTGGCGCGTCGCGCTGGCGCTGCCTGTACTCTGGACGTGGTCGGTGATCGCGAGCCGCGGCGGCCACGTCGCAGAATTCGCGGCAGAGCGCCGCCTGATCGTCGCCGCCGGGCTCTTCTTTGCCGGCGACCTCGCGGTGTGGCACTGGTCCATCGTGCTCACCTCGGTGGCCAACGCCACGCTCCTCGCCAATCTCGCGCCCATCTTCGTCACGCTCGCCGTCTGGCTGCTCTGGGGCAGACGGCCAACGCCGCTGTTCCTGGCAGGGCTGGCGGCGGCACTCGCCGGCGTGGCTATACTGCTTGGCGGCGATTTTCGCGCGGGCGGCGGGGCCGTGCTCGGGGACTTTCTCGGCGTGGTAACAGCGATGTTCTACGGCGCATACCAACTCACCGTCACGCGGGCGCGGGCCCGTTCGGCGACCGCTGTCATCATGGCGTGGACCGCGCTCGTCACCACCGTCGCACTGCTGCCGCTCGCGCTCGCATCCGGCGAGCAGATCCTGCCGCACTCGGCGGCGGGCTGGGCCAAGCTCGCCGGGCTAGCGCTGATTTCGCAGGTGGCGGGCCAGAGCCTGATCGCCTACGCGATGGCGCATTTGCCGGCGACCTTCTCTTCCGTCGGGCTTCTCGCGCAGCCGGTCATCGCAGCCGCCCTTGCTTGGGTCCTGCTCGGCGAGACTCTGGGATGGATCGAGATCGGGGGCGCGCTCGTCGTGCTCGCCGGCATCCGCATCGTCCACCAGGCGGAACTCGGGAATCGGAAAAGCGTGACGTGATGCTGCGTGACGTGAAGAATCATGACATGATGCTGCGTGACGGGATCCTGCACAGCAGATAACATCGCGTCGATGCGCTTTACCGTGTCACGCCTTTCCACGTCACGCTATACCATGTCACGCTTCACCCTGTCACGTATCCGGAGATAACGTTGCCGTACGCCGTCTCGAATGGAGTAAAGCTGTACTACGAGGAAGCGGGCAAGGGCGTGCCCATCGTGTTCGTGCACGAGTTCTCGGGCGATTTGCGCAGCTGGGAGGCGCAGATGCGGCACTTCAGCCGCCGCTACCGCTGCGTCGCCTTCAATGCGCGCGGCTATCCGCCGTCCGATGTGCCCGCTTCGGCTTCGAAGTACTCCCACGTGATCGCGGCCGACGACATCGCCAACGTGACGCGGCGGCTCGGCATTGGAAGAGCGCACGTGATCGGCTGTTCGATGGGCGCTTACGCGACGCTTCAGTTCGGGCTCCGCCACCCCCGCCGCGCGCTGTCAATCACCGCGATCGGCGCAGGTGCGGGCTCCGATCCGGGAAAGCGCAAGCAGTTCCTGCGTGACCGCTCGGCCATGGAACGCCGGTTCCTGGAGCAGGGCATGAAGGCTGTCGCCCGGGTCGTCCAGCATGCTCCGCACCGCATCCAGCTCGCGATCAAGGACCCGCGCGGCTTCCGCGAATTCTGGGGGCATTTCGTCGAGGGCTCCGCGCTCGGCCACGCGCTGACGCTGCGCGGAATCCAGTCGCGTCGCCCGACGCTCTACAGCCTGGGAAGCCGCTTCGCGCGCATGAAGGTGCCGACCCACCTGGTCGTCGGCGACGAGGACGACGGCGCGCTCGGACCGGCGGTGTTCATCAAACGCGTCTGTCCCGCCGCGCGGCTCACCGTCGTGCGGGCGACCGGCCATCTCGTGAGCGTCGAGGAGCCGGACTACTTTAACCGCATCACGGAGGATTTCCTGAACCTCGTCGATTCCGGCCGGTGGCGCCCGCGCGATCCGAGATCGCTGAATCCCTCGACGATGGCGAGGAAGGTCTGATGCCGTTCGTCGATTCGAGGGGCGTGCAGCTCTACTACGAGGAAGCCGGGAACGGCTTTCCGGTCGTGTTCGTGCACGAGTTCTCGCACGACCTGCGCAGCTGGGAGCCGCAGTTGCGCTACTTCAGCCGCCGTTATCGCTGCATCGCCTTCAACGCGCGCGGATACCCGCCTTCGGACGTGCCGGCCTCGCCATCGCAGTATTCGCAGGTGATCGCCGCCGACGACATTGCCAACGTGATGCGCGCCCTCGGCATCCGCAAGGCGCATATCGTCGGCTGCTCGATGGGCGGCTACGCGACGCTGCAC
>DATIDG010000031.1:0-4928 GCA_035456405.1 Burkholderiales bacterium
GGCGCGCTGTCGGCGCTCGCGGCCGGCGACCGCGCGGGCTACCACGACATCCTCGCGCCGACCGTGCCGCTTTCGCGCCACATCTTTCGCGCGCCGACGCGCTTCTACAAGACCGGCGTCGTGTTCCTCGCGTGGCTGAACGGTCACCAGGACCATTTCGTGATGGTCGGTGGCCAGGAGAGCGCGCGCCATCTCCTGCACTTTGCGGAGCTCTTTCGCCTTGCCAGCGCCGCCGGTCTCCTCGCCGACCCGGCACTCGCCTGCCACCGCATGAAGCAATTCCTCGCGACGCGCGGAATCGCCTGAGATGAAAGTTGCGCCTCCCGATCCCGGGTTGCTGTCGCTTAACACGGCTACGGTGCGGGAGAAGTGGAGCCTGCGCGAGATGATCCAGGGCTGCGCGCGGCACGGCATCCGCGGCATCTCGCCGTGGCGCGACAAGCTGGCCGAGCTGGGCGCGAAGGAAGCGGCGAAGCTGATCCGCGACCACGGCCTCACCGTCACGGGGCTCTGCCGCGGAGGCATGTTTCCGGCCGCGGACCGCAAGGGTCGCCAGGCCGCGCTCGACGACAACCTGCGCGCGATCGAGGACGCGGCGACGATCGGCGCGCGCTGCCTGGTGCTCGTTGCCGGGGGCCTGCCGCAGGGTTCCAAGGATCTTGCGGGCGCGCGCGAGATGGTGCGCGACGGCATGGGCGAGATCCTCGACCACGCGCGCGGCGCGGGCGTGCCGCTCGCGATCGAGCCGCTGCATCCCATGTATTGCGCCGACCGCGCCTGCGTCAATACGCTCGCGCAGGCGCTCGACCTGTGCGACGAGCTCGACTCCGGAAAGGGCGGCGCGCTCGGCGTCGCGGTGGACGTCTACCACGTCTGGTGGGACCCCGCGCTCCAGCAGGGTATCGAGTGCGCTGGCGACAAGCGCCTGCTCGCCTTCCACATCTGCGACTGGCTCGTGCCGACGACCGATCTCCTCCTCGACCGCGGCATGATGGGCGACGGCGTGATCGACCTCCCGCTCATCCGCTCGTGGATGGAGGCCGCGGGCTACCGTGGATTCCACGAGGTGGAAATATTCTCGGCGAAGAACTGGTGGAAGCGCGAGCCCGACGATGTGCTCGGCGTCGCGAAGCGCCGACACCAGGAGTGCTGCTGAATTACGCGTTGCGCAACGCACGCGGCTGTCATCGCAAGTCCGCCGGTTTTCGTTAAATACCTGTTCACCAGAACTCGACGGGACCGAATTTGTCGCCCGGTCCCGACACTTGTGCTGCGCGGGCGCGTGACTTAGTCGCTACGCGATCGAGTTTCAACGCGATGAAAATGAGATCGCGTCCAAAAGTCTGGAGACCAGCCATGATGGAGGTCAGGACGATGCGCAATTCCCTTCGGGTCCTCTGCGCCGCGCTCGCCGCCGCGGCCTTTGGCGGTTTTCTTGGCGGCTGCAGCGGGGGCGACACTGCCCAAACCCAGGCGGACCCCGGCCCGCAGGGCAGCGGAGTCAATCTCGCCGCCGTTCCGCCGTCGGCGTATCCCCTGCCGGACGAAAACGAGGCGGTACGCTTCCTGAACCAGGCTTCGTTCGGAGCGAACGACGCTGAAATCGCCAAGACACGGCAGTACGGCTACAGCGCGATCCTGGAGGACCAGTTCTTCATGCCCAGCCCGCGCACCCACGAGGGGTACGTCAACGCCGTGGGCGCATCGACGCTGGGCGACGAGCACGTGATGCATACCTTCTGGCGGGAAGCGGCAACCGGCCAGGACCAGCTGAAACGGCGCGTGGCGTTCGCGCTGTCGCAGATTTTCGTGATCTCGCTCCAGGACGCGAACCTCCAGAACTACCGGCGTGGCGTGGCTTCGTACCTGGATATGCTCACCCGCAACGCCTTCGGCAACTATCGCGAACTCCTCCAGGACGTGACGCTGCACCCGATGATGGGGCTGTACCTCTCGCATCTGCGGAACCGCAAGGAGGATCCGGCGACGAACCGTGTGCCCGACCAGAACTATGCGCGGGAGGTGATGCAGCTGTTCTCGATCGGCCTCTACCAGTTGAACCCGGATGGCACGCTCGTGCTCGACGGCAGCGGGCAGCCGATCGAGACCTACGGCCCCAACGACATCGTCGGCCTGTCGCGCGTGTTCACGGGCTTTTCCTGGGCGGGCTGCTCCAGCACGTCCACGAGCTGCTTCAATGGCAGCGGCACGCAGTCTCCGAACCGGGAAGTGCTGCCCATGCAGCCCTTTCCGCAGTTTCACTCGACATCGGAAAAGAGCTTCCTCGGCACGACCATTCCGGCGAGCACCGCCTCTGATCCCCTGGGCGACCTCAACCGCGCGCTCGACGTGATCGCGAGCCATCCCAACGTTGGCCCGTTTCTCGGGCGGCAGCTGATCCAGCGCCTGGTGACGAGCAACCCCTCGCCGGCGTACGTGGGACGCGTCGCCCAGGCGTTCAATACCGGGCGCTACCAGTCGGGCGCTTACACCGTGGGCAGCGGTCAGCGCGGTGACCTCAAAGCGACGGTTGCGGCGATCCTGCTCGACGTCGAGGCGCGCACCGCGCCGACGGGCAACCCTGGCAAGACGCGCGAGCCCGTTCTCACGCTCGCCCAGTGGATGCGCGCATTCAGCGCGCGGAGCGCGTCGGGCAATTTCCTGATCGGCACGACCGACAATCCGGCGAACTCGCTGGGGCAGTCGCCGATGCGATCGCCGACGGTGTTCAATTTCTACCGCCCGGGCTACGTGCCGCCCAACACCGCGATCGCCGCGGCGAGCCTGGTTGCTCCCGAGCTGCAGATCGTCAACGAGGTCTCGGTGGTCGGTTATTCGAACTTCATGCGCAGCATCGTGCAAAGCGGTGTCGGGTCCAATTCTCCGCGCGATGTCCAGCCGGGCTATGCCGCCGAGATCGCGCTCGCCCACGACGCCAATCTGCTGGTCGATCGCGTGAGCCTGCTGCTCACCGCCGGGTCGATGACCGCGGGGACAAGGAATCTTATCGTCACCGCCGTCAATTCGGTCCCGTACCCGGGCTCCAACGAGGCGACGGCGCGCCTGAATCGCGCGCGGATGGCGGTGTTTTTCACTCTGTCATCGCCCGACTACCTCGTCCAGAAGTAACTTTCGGAGAAACCCCATGCGCGCATCCCGCCGCCAGTTTCTCAAGACCTGCTCACTGATGTCGATCGCGGGCGCGGCGAGTCCCTTCGCCCTCAACCTCGCCGCCATCAGCTCGGCCTCAGCTCAGACGGTCTCCGGCTACAAGGCAATGGTGTGCCTTTTCTTCTATGGCGGTAACGACCACACCAATACCTTCATCCCGTATGACCCGACGTCGTACGGCGAGTACAGCGCGTCGCGCGCATCGATTGCGATTCCGCGCGACGCGGCGCTCGCCGCCAACGCAACCGGCGCGGTCGCATCGCAGGGCGGGCGCGAGTTTGCCTTCCATCCCGCGCTGACCGCGTTCAAGAGCCACTGGGACGCGGGCCGGCTCGCGGTGGTCGCCAACGTCGGTCCGCTCGTCGTGCCGACGACCCGGACGCAGTACCAGCAGCGCTCCGTGCCGCTGCCGCCCAAACTCTACTCGCATAACGACCAGCAATCGGTATGGCAGGCGTATCAGCCCGTCGGGGAAGGAGCGAAGGTCGGCTGGGGCGGAAAGATCGGCGATTTGCTCGCAAGCCAGAACGGGAACGCGATCTTCACCTGCATTTCCGCGGGCGGCAACTCGGTATTCCTTTCGGGCGAGACGGTCCTTCAGTACCAGGTCGGCTCCAGCGGACCGGTCTCGATCTCCAGCATTTCCGGCACGATGTACGGGTCACAAGGCAGCGCGGCTTCGAGCGCCTACCGCAGCCTCATCACCGGCACGAGCCCGAACCTCTTCGAGAACGAGCTGCGCGCGGTCACAGGGCGCTCGATCTCGGCGAACCAGCAGCTCTCCGGGGCACTTCCGGCGGCGTCCTCGCTGTCGCCGGCAATCCCCGCCAACAACAGCCTCGCTTCGCAGTTGAACGTCGTCGCCCGCATCATCGCCGCGCGCACCGCGCTCGGGTCGAGCCGCCAGGTCTTCCTGGTGAGCATCGGCGGCTTCGACAACCACGACGTCCTTCTCACCCAGCATGCCCAGCAGCTCGCGCGGGTCAATGCGGCGGTGGACGCGTTCTACTCGTGGCTCGTGCAGTTGAACGTGCAGAACGACGTAACCCTTTTTACCGCTTCGGATTTCGGGCGCACGCTCACCTCGAACGGCGACGGTTCCGACCACGGCTGGGGCTCGCATCACTTCGTGCTCGGCGGCGCGGTCCAGGGCGGCAACGTATACGGAACGTTCCCCCCGACGACGTTCTTCGCGAACGGCAATCCCGTCGATGTCGGTCAGGGAAACCTGGTGCCGCAACTCGCGGTCGACCAGTACGCGGCGACGTTCGCGCGCTGGCTGGGGGTGAGCGACGCCGAGATGCCGCTCGTTCTGCCCAACATCGTGAACTTCAGCCCGCGCTACGAGAGCTTCCTGCCGTAGGTGAAGTCGGCGTCATCATGGTGATCCCGCGATTTTCCTTCTCCGCTGCAGCGGGCGTGGCGCTGCTGCTCGCGCTCGCCGCCTGTGGCGGTGGCGGCGAGGATGCGCCCCCGTCGGCGGCACCTCCGCCGGCCGGGCTGCAACCCACGCTCGCGTCCATCCAGGCCAATGTATTCACGCCGAGCTGCGCCAAGTCGGGCTGCCACGCGGGAGCGACGGCGCCATTCGGGTTGAGGCTCGAACCGGGCTTGAGCTGGCAGAATCTTTACCTGATGCCCAGTCAGGGCACGTCTCCCGCCCGTGTGATTCCCTTGGATCCGGACGGCAGCTTCCTCATCCAGAAACTCGAGGCAACGTTGCCGATCGAAGGGGGCCGCATGCCCGCGGACGGGCC
>DATIDG010000032.1:0-87809 GCA_035456405.1 Burkholderiales bacterium
ACGGCATCCAGGTGCTCTGGACCGCCGCGCACCTCGGGCTGCCGATTACCTACGTGATCGCGAATAACCGGAGCTACCGCATCCTGAAGGAACGGCTCGTGTCGATGCGCTCGACGGACACATTCGTCGGCATGGACATCCGCGATCCTGTGATCGACTTCACCGGCCTCGCGCAGTCGATGGGCGTTCCCGCGCGCCGCGTCAGCCACCCGAACGACATCGTGCCCGCGCTGCGCGAGGCGGCGGCGCGCGGCGGCCCCTGCCTGGTCGAGGTGATGGTGGCGGACGGGTTCGGCACTTGATGGTCGCCACGCGCAACGCGCTGCCGCAGGCGATCGCGGCCTCGCTCGCGCTGCACGCGCTCCTGCTGTTCGTCGTCGCGCCGCACCTCGGCGCACGCGCGCCGGGGCGTCCCAAGCCAGTGACGGTGCTCGCCGCGCGGCTCGAGACGGTGCCAGAGCGCGCGCCGGTCAAGCCCTCCGCTCCACCCGAAGTGCTGAAGAACACGCTCGATCCGCCGCAGGCGAAGCCGCTCGAGGATCCGATCAAGCCGCAGCCGCGGCGGCGCGTGGCGGAGAAGGACCAGGCCGCGCGCACACCGAAGCCCAAGCCCGATGCGCCGCCGCCACAACCCGAGCCGCAGGAGCGGTCGGCTCGTGCCGAGCCGCTCGGACGCGGCCTCGATCTGCGCATGCCAGAGTCGCGGCGGGCGGAGCGCCTGAGCCCGGAGGAGCTGCGCCACACACTCGGGCGGTTGTCGGAGGAACTGCTGTATCCCGCGGACGCGTTGCGCCGCGGGCTCGAGGGCGAGGTCACGATTCTCGTGGAGCTCGGCGACGGCGGACGCATCCTCGAGGCATCGATCGCGAGCGGCTCCGGCCATCAATCGCTCGACGATGCAGCGGTGCGCGCGGTAAAGCGGCTCGGCTCGCTTGGGCCGGGATCCGCGCACAAGACGATCCTGCTGCCGGTGCGGTTCCGCATCCTCTGAGCCGGGGAGCCCGGCCGGCCTTTGATCTTAGTCGAGTCGCCGCCGGCGGCTGGGCGTTATCTTGAATCCATGAAGCACGAACGGAAGCGCGCGCTGCGCCTGCGGCGCGTAGCGATCGACACCTACCGCGAGAACGTCGCGTACATGCACCGCGAGTGCCCGGTCTACCGGGCGGAGGGGTTCCAGGCGCTCTCCAAGGTCGAGGTCGGCGCGAACGGCCGTCGCGTGCTCGCCACCCTCAACGTCGTCGACGACGCGCGCATCGTCGCGGCGGGCGAACTCGGTCTCTCCGAGCAGGCGTTCGCGCAGCTCGGCGCTCGCCCGGGCCAGACGCTCGCGGTGAAGCACGCCGAGCCCGCCGCGTCGATGGACGCCGTGCGGCGCAAGATCGCCGGGGATCGGCTCGAGCCGGCGGACTACGCCGAGATCATCCGCGACATCACCGCGAGCCGCTATTCCAAGATCGAGATCAGCGCGTTCCTCGTCGCCACCGGCCAGACCGAGATGGATCGCGACGAGGTGCTCGCGCTCACGCGCGCGATGATCGATTCGGGCGAGCGCCTCGACTGGCAGGAGCCGCTCGTCGCCGACAAGCATTGCATCGGCGGGATACCGGGCAACCGGACCTCGCTCGTGGTCGTGCCGATCGTCGCGGCGCACGGCATGCTGATCCCGAAGACCTCGAGCCGCGCGATTACCTCACCTGCTGGCACGGCCGACACCATGGAGGTGCTCGCCGAGGTCGAGCTGCCGCTCGAACGCCTGCGCCGCCTCGTGCGCAAGGAGCGCGGCTGCATCGCGTGGGGCGGCACGGCGCGGCTCGCGCCGGCCGACGACATCCTGATCTCGGTCGAGCGGCCGCTCAGCCTCGACTCGCAGGGGCAGATGGTCGCGTCGATCCTCTCGAAGAAGGTGTCCGCCGGCTCGACTCACCTCCTCATCGACCTGCCCGTCGGGCCGACGGCGAAGGTGCGGCACATGCGCGAGGCGCAGCGGCTGCGCAAGCTCTTCGAGTACGTCGCCGCGCAGCTCGGGATCTACGTGCAGGTGGTGATCATCGACGGGCGCCAGCCGGTCGGCGACGGCATCGGGCCGGTCCTCGAGGCGCGCGACGTGGTGCGGGTGCTGCAGGGCGATCCGCGCGCGCCGTCCGACCTGCGCCAGAAGGCGCTGCGGCTCGCCGGCCGCGTGCTCGAGTTCGATCCCGACGTGCGCGGCGGCGACGGCTTCCCGATCGCGCGCGACATCCTCGACTCCGGGCGCGCGCTCGCGAAGATGACCGCGATCGTCGACGCGCAGGGCCGCCGCGAGGACTCGCCGCATCTCGGCCGGCTGGAATTCGAGGTGCGCGCCCCCGCGACGGGCTACGTGACGGGCATCGACAATCTGCTGCTCGCGCGTGTCGCGCGGCTCGCGGGCGCGCCGATGGCGCACGGCGCGGGCGTCGATCTCTTCAAGAAGCTCGGCGACCGCGTGCATAAGGGCGAGCCCCTCTACCGGGTGTACTCGGATTTCACTGCGGACCGCGACTTCGCGCGCGCCCTGACCGGGCGCTCCACCGGCTATACGATCGGGCGGCGGGCCGAGGTGGCGCGCGCGTTCGTCGAGTTCTGAGCTCCCATCGCAGGCGGCGTTTGACGCTCGTCAACGTCGTGTGGCGAAGGCGGTGGTCTGCTGAAACAGTGGCCTGCGCGAGGCGCGGCGGCGGGGAATTACCGATGAAAAAGATGCTTTCGCTGCGTATGGTCGCGACGCTGCTGGCAGCGTTGCTCCTTGCCTTCGCGCTGCCGGCGCCGAGCGACTCCGCTTCGAAGGGTGGCGTTGACGTCTATCTCTTCTGGGCGCTCGGTTGCCCGCATTGCGAGCGCGCGGCGGCGTTCCTCGACCGGCTGGAGAAGGAGGACGCGCGACTTCGCGTCCATCGGCTCGAGATCACGCGCGATGCGCGCAATCGAGAAGCATTCCTGCGGCTCTTGGAACGGCACCGCGTGACCGACCCCGGCGTGCCGTTCGTCGTGATCGGCAGCCGCGCCGTCGAGGGCTACCTCGACGACGCCTCGACCGGTGCCGAGTTGCGGTCCCTCGCGCTCGAGTGTCTCGCTTCGGGATGCACGGACTCGGTGGCGCCGCTGCTCGCAAGCGGAGAGGCCGCGTCCGCCGCCGCGGACGCCGCCCAGCCAGCGCGCGCGCTACCCGAATCGGTGCGGCTGCCGCTCCTAGGCGAGGTGCGGCTTCGGACCCTCTCGCTGCCCGCTCTCACTGTGGCCCTCGGCGCGGTCGACGGCTTCAACCCGTGCGCGATGTGGACGCTCGTGTTCCTGATCGGGCTCCTCGTCGGCATGCCGGACCGCATGCGGCGCTGGACGCTCGGCGTGGCGTTCGTCGCGGCCTCCGCGTTCGTCTACTATCTGATCATGGCGGCGTGGCTGAACGCGCTGCTGTTCCTCGGCATGATCGTCTGGATCCGCCTCGCGATCGGGCTGGTCGCGCTCGCGGCGGGCCTCTACTACCTCCGCGAGTTCGTGCTGAACAAGGAGGCGGTGTGCGAGGTCACGCGGCCCGAGCAGCGGCGCGAGGTCTTCGAGCGGCTGCGCGGGCTCGCGTCGGAGCGGCGCTTCGCGGTCGCCCTCGCCGGCATCGTGCTCCTCGCGTTCGCAGTGAACGTGGTCGAGCTGCTCTGCTCGGCCGGCATTCCGGCGATCTACACGCAGGTTCTGGCGATGAGCGAGCTGCCGCGCTGGCAGTACCACGCCTACCTCGCGCTCTACGTCCTCGTCTTCATGCTCGACGACCTGGTGGTTTTCATCACCGCCATGGCCACGCTCGAGGTGGCCGGTGCGACGGGGCAGTACGCCCGCTACGGACACCTCGTTGGAGGCGGGGTGCTGCTGGCCGTCGGCGCTCTCATGCTGCTTCGCCCTGAATGGCTGATGTTCGGCTGAAGGCCGATTTGCGCGATAATTGGCGCTACCCGCGGCGCGCCAGCGGCTCGATCGAGCCGTTGGCGCGGTGCCCGCGGTTGCCCTCCCGAAATACAAATCCCTGTAAAAAGGAGAAACATCATGCGGTTAGACAAGCTAATTACCGTTGCGGCTGTGCTCGTCACCTTCGTGACCACTGGTGCGTTCGCCCAGTCCGAGAAGGAGAAGAAGCAGGCCGAGGTGCGGACCAAGGCCGAACAGACGCTCGCTGATTTCTACAAGGCCGAGCCGAAGCTCAAGGCCGAGGTCGGCAAGGCGCCCGGATATGCGGTGTTCACGACGTACGGGTTGAGCTTCATTCTCGGTGGCGCCGGCGGAAAGGGACTCGTGCACGACAACAAGACGAAGAAGAACACATACATGGACCTTGCGCAGGCGAGTGCCGGAGTGCAGATCGGCGCCCAGGAGGCACGGTATCTGTTCATCTTCAAGGACGCGAAGGCCCTGCAAAGCTTCATCGACTCGGGCTGGGAAGCCGGGGCGGAAGGTGGCGCGGGCGCGAAAGCCGGCAAGACGGGCGGGGGCGGAACCGGCGGCCAGTTCACCGGCGGCACGGTCTACAGCCTGACGAAGACCGGCTTCCAGGCGGGCGGCGCGGTGGCCGGCACCAAGGTCTGGAAGGACAAGGAGCTGAACTAACCAACATGCGGCAACCTCGCACGGCGTCGCGCGGCGCCGTGCAGGGTACGCTCGCGCAGCGTCACGTCTACGCGTACGTTCCATGCCGCGCATCGAATCCCTCGACTCCCTTCGCGATCGCCTGCGAACGTTCATCGCCGAGCGCGACTGGGACCAGTTCCACAATCCGAAGAACCTCGCAATGGCGCTCGTCGCCGAGGCCGGCGAGCTGGTCGAGCATTTCCAGTGGCTCACGCCAGAGCAGGCCGACCGCCTGCCCGCGGAGACCCTCGCCGAAGTCGAGCACGAGATCGCCGACGTCCTGATCTTCCTGGTCGAGCTCGCCGACCGCCTGAAGATCGATCCGCTCGCGGCGGCCGAAAATAAGCTCGCGCTCAACGCGCAGAAGTACCCGGTCGAGAAGGCGCGCGGGAAGGCCACCAAGTACGACAAGCTGTAGCGAACGGGCCGCGGCTTGCTCGCGTACCGCCACCTCTTTCACGCCGGCAACTTCGCCGATGTCTTCAAGCACGCGCTCCTCGCCCGGCTGCTTCTCGCGCTCGGGAAGAAGGAGAAACCGCTCTGCTACCTCGACACGCACGCCGGCGTCGGGTTGTACGACCTCGCGCATTCCTGGGCGGCGAAAAACGCGGAGTTCCGCGACGGCATCGGGCGGCTGTGGGAACGCGACGACGTCCCCGACCTGCTCGCGCCCTACCTCGACGCGGTGCGGGCGGAGAACCGCGGCGGCGCGTTGCGCTTCTACCCCGGCTCCCCGCGGATCGCCCAGCGGCTCCTGCGTCCGACCGACCGGCTCCTCCTGTCGGAGCTGAACAAGAACGATTGCGCGGCGCTCGCCGAGCGCTGCGCGGCCGATCGCCGCGTCACCGTTCATCTGATGGACGGCTACCAGTCCCTGAAGGCGCACCTGCCGCCGCCGGAGCGGCGCGGCCTCGTCCTGGTCGACTCGTCGTTCGACCGCGCCGGCGAGTTCAAGCGCCTCACGGATGCGCTCACAGCCGCGCACGAGCGCTGGGCGACCGGCGTCTACGCGGTCTGGTATCCGCTCATGGAGCAGCCGACCGCAATGCGGGCGTTCGAGCGCGGCGTGGTCGCCTCGGGCATCCGCAAGATCCTCCAGCTCGAGCTCGCGGTGCAGCCCGAGGGCTGGACGCCCGGCATGCGCGGCTGCGGGATGCTCGTGGTCAATCCGCCGTTCGGCTTCGATGAGGAGGCGCGGACAATCGTCGAGTGGCTCTGGCGCGCGCTCGCCCTCGACGGTCACGGCGGGCAGCGCGTGCGGTGGCTCGTGCCCGAGTGACTCGTCGCATCCTCCACCTCGACATGGACGCGTTCTTCGCGGCGGTCGAGCTGCTGCGGCGCCCCGACCTGAAGGGCAAGCCGGTCGTGATTGGCGGGCGCGGCGACCCGTCGCGCCGCGGCGTCGTCTCCACCGCGACCTACGAGGCGCGCGCGTTTGGCGTGCGCTCCGCGATGCCGCTGCGCACCGCGCTGAAGCTCTGCCCGACGGCGGTCTTCCTGCCGGTGGACTTCGCCGAGTACCACCGCTACTCGGAGAAGTTCAAGGCGGTGATGAAGAGCGTCTCGCCGCTCATGGAGGATCGCGGTATCGACGAGGCGTATCTCGACATCACCGCGCTCGCATGTTCGAGCGAGGACATCGCGCGCGCGATCAAGCGGCGAATCCGCGACGAGACCGGACTCACCTGCTCGATCGGCATCGCGCCGAACAAGCTGCTTGCTAAGGTGGCCTCGGAGCTGCAGAAGCCCGACGGCCTGACGATCCTCGTCCCAACCGACCTCGAGGCGCGCATCTGGCCGCTCGGCGTGCGCAGGGTGCCGGGCATCGGGCCGAAAACCGAGGCCCGGCTCGCGGAGCTGGGCGTCCACACGATCGGTGAGCTCGCGGCGGTGCCGGTGGAGACCCTCGTCGGCGAGTTCGGACGCTCGTACGGGGCGTTCCTGTACGAGGCGGCGCGCGGCATCGACGAGGATCCGATCGTCACGCACTGGGAGCCCAAGCAGCGCAGCCGCGAGACGACGTTCCAGGAGGACACCGGCGACTGGCAGACGATCGCGCGCACGATCGCCGCGCTCGCCCGGGAAGTCGCCGAGGAGCTGCGCGAGGAGGGCTATCGCAGCCGCACGGTCGGCATCAAGCTGCGCTTCGCCGACTTCGAGACGCACACGCGCGAGAAGACGCTCGCCGAGCCCACCGACTCCGAGACCGCCATCCGCAAGGCGGCATTCGAGTGCCTGGGCCGCCTCAAGCTCGATCGCCGGGTCCGGCTGCTCGGAGTGCGGGTCGGGGACCTGAGCCGGGTCGACTCGACTTAGCCCCGGCGCTCGATTAACCTGCGCCCTTCGTCTCCCGTTTATCAAGCAATCAACAATGAGCGCCGCGCCCGAATACCTCCAGCCAGGAAAGAGCCAGTGGATCGGCAAGCCCGTCCGTCGCCTCGAGGACCAGCACCTCATGACGGGCCGGGGCAGGTTCACCGACGACGTCACCCTCCCGAACCTCGCGCACTGCGCCTTCGCGCGCTCGCCGCACGCGCACGCTCGCATCGCGCGGATCGACACCGTGGCGGCGCGGAACGCGCCGGGCGTGCTCGCGGTGTTCACCGGCGCCGACCTGATTGCGGACGGCGTCAACCCGCTCCCCTTCGCGCAGATGCACAAGCGGCCCGACGGCTCGCCGATCGTCGCGCCGCCGCGCTACCCACTTACCGCCGACGCGGCCCGATTCGTCGGCAACGCGTTCGCGATGGTGATCGCGGAGACCCGCAACCAGGCGAAGGACGGGGCGGAGCTCGTCGAGGTCGAGTGGGAGGAGCTGCCCGCGATCGTCGAGGCCGTCGACGCCGCGCGGGCCGACGCGCCCAAGCACTGGGAGCCGGCGTTCGCGCCGGAGTACGGCAACATCGCCGCGATCTACCGCGTCGGCGATCTGGCGAAAGTGGACGCCGCGTTCGCCGCCGCGCGCAAGGTCGTGTCGATCCACATCGTCAACAATCGCATCGTCTCGAACCCGATCGAGCCGAAGGCGGCGATCGCGACGTACGACGCGGCGACGCAGTCGTTCACGCTGTGGTGCCCGACGCAGAACACCCACCTCATGCTGGCGCAGCTCGCCGAGAGCGTGCTCAAGGTGCCGAAGGACAAGTTCCGCGTGATCTGCGGCGACCTCGGCGGCGGCTTCGGGACGCGCGTGTGGCCGTACCCCGAGTACGCCGCGGTGGCATACGCCGCGCGCAAGGTCGGCCGCCCGGTGAAGTGGCTCGCCGACCGCTCGGAGACGTTCCTCTCCGACGCGCACGGCCGCGACCACGTGAGCGAGGCCTCGGTCGCGATCGACGCCGAGCACCGCTTCACCGCGATGCGCATCAGGACCTACGCGAACGTCGGCGCTTACCTGTCGAACTTCGGCGCTGCCGTCCCCGCGATGTCGGGCGCGCGCGCGCCGACCGGCGTGTACCGCATCCCGCTGCTCCACCAGGAAGTGCGGATGATGTTCACCAACACCGGCCCGGTCGACGCGTATCGCGGCGCCGGGCGTCCGGAGGCGGGGTACCTCGTCGAGCGCCTGGTGAGCCGCGCAGCGATCGAGCTCGGGCTCGACCAGGCGGAGCTGCGGCGCCGGAACGCGGTCCGCCGCGCGGACATCCCATACAAGAACGCGGTGGGCTCCACCTTCGACTCGGGCGACTTCGCCGGCGTGCTCGAGAAGGCGCTCGCCGCGGCGGACTGGAACGGATTCCCGGCGCGGAAGAGCGCTGCGAAGAAGCGCGGCCTGCTCGCCGGACGCGGGATCGGCTGCTACGTCGAAGTGACCGGCAGCGCCAATCTCAGCGAGACCGTGGACGTCACGGTGACGGGCGACGGCCGCGTGATCGTCGTGTCGGGCACGCAGTCGATGGGCACCGGGCTCTGGACTGCGTACGCGCAGATAGTGGCCGAGCGGCTCGGCGTCGCGCCCGAGACGGTGACGCTGATCCAGGGCGACACGTCGATCGTGAAGACGGGAGGCGGCAGCGGCGGCTCGCGCTCGCTGCAGGTCGGCGGTGGCGCGGTGCTCGCCGGCGCGAACGCCACGGTCGAGACTGGCCGCAAGCTCGCCGCCGCCGCGCTCGAAGCGGCGGAGGGCGACATCGAGTTCCGCGCCGGGCGGTTCGTGATCGGCGGGACCGATCGCGGCATCGGGCTCTTCGAGCTCGCGAAGCGCCAGCCCGAAGCAAAGTTCGTCGCGAGCGGAAGCGAAACGGCCAAGGACCAGACCTGGCCGAACGGCTGCCAGGTCGCGGAGGTCGAGATCGACCCCGAGACGGGCGTCGTGAGCGTCACGCGCCACGTCGCGGTCGACGACATCGGGCGGGTGATGAACCCGCTCATCGCACACGGCCAGATCGAGGGCGGGATCGTGCAGGGGATCGGCCAGGCGCTCGTCGAGCGCACGGTATACGACCCGGATAGCGGGCAGCTCCTCACCGGCTCCCTCGCGGACTACGCGATGCCGCGTGCCGACGACGTCCCGGATCTCGTCTGCGCGTTCGACGAGTCCTCGCCTACCGCATTCAACGTGCTCGGCGCGAAAGGCGTTGGCGAATCGGGCGTGCACGGCGCGGTGCCGGCGGTGGTGAACGCTGTGATCGATGCGCTCGGCGAGCTGGGGATAAGGGAAATCGACATGCCGGTCACGCGCGAGAAGGTGTGGCGTGCGATTCGCGATGCTCGCGCGTGACAGGCCCTCGCGGAAAGCTCATCGGACGCTGAGGGTCGCGGCCTTCTAGGACGGGTCCTGCCAGCATTGAAACGGACCCCAGGACCTTCGGGTCGATCGCCTGGCGCGCGATGGCGAGCGTGTCGAGGCTTTCCTTTCAATGGTTGGCTCGGCGAACCGCGCAATCTCGCCGGCCGGCGCGCAATCGCGCTGACCGTATTCGAGCCCCGGATTCTGGAATCGCGGCGACCCGCGGAAGGCGATCCGTCGACAAATCCTGGCGTACTGATGGCGCTGCGTACTCTCCATTGATCACGGTGCGCGACCGCGTGGTGCATGCGGGCTGCGCCGGAACCGGTCCAGGCGGACAATCGCGGCTCGCACGGACGCCAGCGGCAAAATGACGATCGACTTTCCGGCCCCCGAGAAGGGCCTCACCGCCGTCCCCGGCCTGAAAGTCGGCCACCACACGCTTGCCGAACGTCCGACGGGCTGTACCGTGATCCTCGCGGAAGACGGCGTGCTCGCGGCCGTCGACGTGCGCGGCGGCGCACCGGGCACGCGCGAGACCGACCTGCTCGATCCGAGCAACACCGTCCAGCGGGTCCATGCGATCGTGCTCTCAGGAGGCAGCGCATTCGGGCTCGACGCCGCGTCCGGTGTCGTGCGCTTCCTCGAGGAGCGCGGCGTGGGGTTCGACGTCGGCGTCGCGAAGGTGCCGATCGTGCCGGCGGCCGTCCTGTTCGACCTCGTCGTAGGCGACAAAGCGCATGTCCGACCGACCGCGGATAGCGGCTATCGCGCGGCGCAGGCGGCGACCGATGGACCGGTTGCGGAGGGCAACGTCGGCGCCGGCGCGGGCGCGACGGTGGGAAAGATCGCGGGATTTGCGCGCGCCATGAAGAGCGGGATCGGGACCGCTTCCGTCACTCTCCCCGACGGCCTGATCGTCGCGGCGCTCGTCGCGGTGAACGCGGTGGGGGACGTCCTCGATCCCGCGACCGGCCGGCTCATCGCCGGCGTTCGCACCGACGACGGGCGCGCGCTTGCGGACGCGCGGACGCTCCTCCGGACAGGCGGTTTTGGTCCGCTCGGCCGGCCGGGGGAACACACCACGATCGGCGTCGTGGCGACCAATGCAATGCTCGACAAGGCGCAGGCGCGCAAGGTGGCGCAGATGGCGCAGGACGGATTCGCGCGGACGATCGTGCCCGCGCACACGCCGCTCGACGGCGATACCATCTTCGCGCTTGCGACCGGCGGCCTGCCGGGTGAGGCCGACACCATGACTATTGGCGCCCTCGCAGCTGACGTGATGCACACGGCCGTCGTGCGCGCGGTCCGCGCGGCGACCGGGCTGCGCGGCCTGCCGGCGGCGCGCGATCTAACGCCGTGACCAGGAGAGACACGATGTCGATCACAGACCAACGCGCCGCGGCCGTGGCCGCAACGATCGAGACGGCACGCGGCATCGTCGCGCAAATGGGCGTGACGCGCGCCGCGCTCGATGCACTCAAGCCGGTGCTTGTCGCGCTCGGCGAGCGCGGCGACCTCTTTCCTCCGGAGCACTTCCGGATCCCGGCCGGCCGCGCGAACGGGATCTTCCATCTCGCCGAGGATGCGGACGGCTCGTTCGCGCTCTACGGCTCGGCCGGCCTGCCGGGCGCGAAGCAGCTGCCCCACGATCACACCACCTGGGCGGTGATCGCCGGCGTCTTCGGCGACGAGCACAACGTGTTCTATCGCCGCAGTGACGACGGATCCGTCCCGGGACGCGGCACGCTGGAAAGGATCGGGGAGACGACCGTGCGCAAGGGCAGCGCCTGCACGCTGATGCCCGACGACTTCCACACGATCGAAACGCGCGGCGACGGACCGAAACTGCATCTGCATCTTTACGGGCGCACGCTTGAAGACCTGCCGGGACGCATCGGCTTCGAGAGCGACGCGGGCGGCGCATACCGGCGCTTCATGGCGAAACCCGAGATCGTCAGCCCGCTCGTCACTGCGCCGGAGCTGCGCGCGATGCTCGGCGACGGCGCGGAGCTCGCGCTGCTCGACGTGCGCGAGGAGGGCGTCTTCGCAAAGGCGCACCTGCTCACCGCGGCAAACCTCCCGCTGTCACGCTTGGAGATGCGGCTCGACGCAATGGTGCCGCGTCGCTCGACGCGCATCGTGCTTTGCGACGACGACCAGGGCCCGCACGAAAATGCGGCACAGCGCGCGGCTGCGATCATGCGCCGGTTCGGGTATCGCCACATCTCGGTGCTCGCGGGCGGCGTGGGCGCATGGAAGGCGGCGGGGTTCGAGCTCTTCTCCGGCGTGTACGTGCCGAGCAAGGCGTTCGGCGAATTTATCGAGCACGAGTGCGGGACCCCGCGCATCGGCGCTGCCGAGCTGAAGGCCAAGATCGACGCGGGCGAGGATGTCGTAATCCTCGACTCGCGCCCGATGGACGAGTTCCGGGTGATGAACATCCCCGGCGCCGCCGATTGCCCGGGCGCGGAACTCGTCTATCGCGTCCACGAGGTCGTGAAGCGCCCCGAGACGCTGGTGGTGGTGAACTGTGCCGGACGCACGCGCTCGATCATCGGCGCGCAGTCGCTGATCAACGCCGGCATTCCGAACAAGGTCGTGGCGCTCAAGAACGGCACCATGGGCTGGCATCTCGCCGGGCTCCCGCTCGAGCACGGCGCGACGCGACATGCACCGGCGCCGGGCGAAAGCGCGCTGGCGATGGCGCGCGCAGCCTCCGCACGGGTCGCCGAGCGATTCGGCGTGAGGCGCATCGGCGTTGCGGAGCTTGATCGCACGCGAGCGGATCCCTCGCGGACGCTCTACTGCTTCGATGTGCGCAGCCCGGACGAGTACCGCGCCGGCCATCGGGCCGGGTTTGCGAGCGCGCCCGGCGGTCAGCTCGTGCAGGCGACCGACGTCTACGCCGCGGTTCGCAATGCGCGCATCGTCCTTGCCGACACTGATGGGGTGCGCGCCACGATGACCGCATCGTGGCTGCTGCAGATGGGTTGGCCCGAGGTGCACGTGCTCGACCACACCGCGCCGACCGGGACGCTCGTCCAGGGCGCCGGCGCGCCGCGGGTACTCGGCCTGGACGGCACGAAGCCCGACGAGATCGATGCGCCGGCGCTGAAGCGGCTGCTCGATGCGGGCGAGGCGACACTCGTGGACTTCGCGACCAGCCTCGAGTATCGCGATGCACACATCCCGGGCGCGCACTTCGCCGTGCGCAGCCGGCTACGCGTGGCGTTTGCGCGCATCGACCCGGCGAAGCGCTATGTCTTCACCTCGCCAAGCGGGACGCTCGCGCAGCTCGCGGCGCTCGACGCGGGGGCGCTGACCGACGCACCGGTGCAGGTGCTCGCGGGCGGCACCGCCTCGTGGAAGGCGGCTGGTTTCCCGTTGGAGGCTGGCAGCCTCGCCGCCGAGACCGACGACGTGTACTACAAGCCCTACGATCGCCGGACGCAGATCGAGCAGGCGATGCAGGACTACCTCGACTGGGAGGTCACGCTGGTGGAGCAGCTGAAGCGGGAGCCTTATCTCGCGTTCCGCACCGCTCACGCCTGATTCAGGACGCGAGCCGTGCGCACCACCGCTCGATCGCCTCGCGCACCGCGACCGGCTGCTCCGTCAGCGGCCAGTGGTAGGCATCGAGGCGCTCGATCTCGAGACGAGGCAACGCGTGCAGCAGCCGTTCGGTCGCCTCGAGGTCGGTGAACGTGATCCCGTTCGAGAGCAGCGCGAGCACCGGCGCGCCGATCGCCGCGAGGGGCGGGAGCGGACGCACGAGCTCGACGACGTCCTGCAGGTAGGTGGCGGTCGGGACGAACTCGAGGTCGGCGAAGGGCGACCCATAGCGGCGCAGGAGCGCGTCGGCGCGGCCCGCGGCGAGCAGCTCCCTGCGCGTCGCGGCGTCGAGCTCGCGCAGGTCGAGCGCCGGCAGGCGGCGTCGATGCAAACCGAGGCGATTGAGAAGCCGTGCGGCCCCAATCAGCGGGCGCGCAAGCGGCGCGATGCGGCCAATCCAGCGCGCGCGCCCGTGCAAGGCCTCCGGCACCACCGGATCGATGAGCGCGATCCCCGCGACGCGCGCCGGGTGCCGCGCCGCGAAATGCACGGCCAGGTTCGCCCCGAGGCTGTGCCCGACGGGCACCGCCCGCCGATAGCCCTCCGCGTCGAGGATCGCCGCGAGATCGTCGCTCCAGCGCTCCATGCCGACGGCAGAGCGCGTGAGCGACCCGCCGTGCCCGCGCAGATCGACGCGCAGGAGGTCCCACGATGCCCTGAGCGACGTTTGTTCGACGAACTCCGACCAGCGCGTGAGGTTGCTCGCGACGCCGTGGAGCAGGACGAGCGGCGCTCGCCCGGTCCCCGCGCGCAGCAGGCGGTAGCGGAGCGCAACGCCCTCGATGGCCAGCGTGCGCGGAACATCCATCCTGCTACGGCACGATGCGTTCTTCCCGGAAGCGCCGCAGCAGGCGCACGAACATCTCCTCGCTGTCCACGACGTCGTTGAACCCGTGCAGGCGCGATTTCGTCACGTTCGACATCACGTCCCAGTCGCAGCCGAACACGTAGTCGCCGAACGGCCAGGCGACGATCTCGTCGAAGCGGTAGGGCTTTAGGCCGTACTTCGCGACCATCCGGTCCCAGAGCGCGCCCTTGTCCGCCATGTGCTGCACGAGCGAGATCGTCTGCACGTCGCCGACGGGCATATCGAACGCGCTAGCGATCTTCGGCCACAGGTTGCACCAGCGGAAATAGTCGCCGTTGGTGATGTTGAACGCCTGGTTCGCGCACCGCGGCTCGATCGCAGCCCAGAGCGCGGCGTTCGCGAGATGCGTCGACTCGGTGACCTGATAGATCGAGCGGAACGCCCCCGGCTTGCCGGGGAAGCGCAGCGGCAGCCCGAGCTCCTTGCTGATCGCCGCGTACACCGCGATCACCGGGACGATGCTCATCGCAGTCCCGGGCGCGAACCCGCACAGGGTCTGGGGGCGGAGCTCCGTCCAGCTCCAGCGCTTGCCGCGCTGGTGATCGGCGAGCCAGTCGATCTGGTCGAAGTAGTAGTCCGGCGGCATGTGCCGCGGGTCGTCCTCGCGCGCCGGGGTCCTGAACGGCCCGAGGTGCGAGCCGTAGTACTTCGTTCCGGTGACGAGCACGACGCGCTCGAGCCTCGTCGAGGCGCGGTCGATCGCGCTCACGGAGTTCACCAGCATGTCGCGGTTCGCGACGATGTTCGTCGCATAGCTGGCGGCAGCGCCGGCGGACGCCTGGAACGCCGCGTAGAAGACGTGCGTGACATCCTTCAGGCCGGCCAGCTTTGCCGCGACCTCGCGCGTGTCGAGGACGTCCACCGCGATGTAGCGCACGTTCGGGCCGTCCGCGCCCTTGCGGCGCGAAAGCCCGACCACGTGCCAATTCGGAAGACTCGCCAGCTTCTCGACGATGTAGCGCCCGATGACGCCGAGGGCGCCGACGAGACGGCGGTCTTGGGAGTGCTCATGGACGGAGGTGGCGCGCGCACCGGGGAGCGCGACATTCTACCCGCGCGGGTCGGCTTGCCCGCGCGCGGGGGAATGCCTCACCGAGCGGCCGGCACCCCGCGCGCCGACCTCTCGGCGAAGAGCGACGCGATCACGCCGCGGAGCCACTTGTTCGCCTCGTCGTGATGAAACCGCGAGTGCCAATGCTGCTTCACGTCGGCCCGGGGCACGCGGATGGGCGGACGCAAGAGCTTGAGATCGGCCATCTTCGCGAAGCTCCGCGCCACCGCGTAGGGAACGGTCACCACGAGATCCGACTCGGCGATCAGGAGGGGAATCGCCAGGAAGTGCGGTACGGAGAGCGCGATGCGCCGGCTCAGGCCCTGCTCGGCGAGCGCCTGCTCGAACAGCTCGTGGCTTTTGCCCTCCTGCTGCACGACGACGTGGCTCTCCTCGAGGAACTGCTTCTTCGTGAGCGGCTCGCGGATGCGCGGGTGGTCCTTGCGCACCAGGCTCACGAACGAATGGCTGAAGAGCCGCTGCTGATAGATCGCCGCGCCCTGCAGGCGGGGGAAGTATCCGACCGCGAGGTCCACGTCGCCGGCGCGAAGCGCTTCCTCGAGCTCGCCGGGCGGCGTCGAGACGGTGCGGAGGTTCGCGCTGGGCGCGACGCGCGCGAGATGGGACCGGATCGCCGGCAGGAAGACGAGCTCGCCGATGTCCGCCATGTTCAACGTGAAGGTGCGCTCGGTCTGCGCGGGGTCGAAGCGCGGCGGGACGAGCAGGTCGTTCTTCACCCGGTCCAGGATCTCCTGGACCGCCGGCGCGAGCGCCTCGGCGCGCGGCGTCGGCCGCACGCCGTGGGCGGCGCGGATGAACAGCGGGTTCGCGAACGCCGCGCGCAGCTTCGCGAGCGCCGCGCTCACCGCCGGCTGGCTCATGTCGAGCGCCTCGGCGGCGCGCGACACGCTGCGCAGGCGCAGCAGCGCGTCGAGCACGACCAGCAGGTTCAGATCGAGCGTTCTGATATCCACGTCACGGATATCTCATATACGCCATATCGCGTGGACAGATTGTAGCGCGACGTGCAGCATGCCCACGCCTTCAGAGGAGGGGTCGAGATGAATCCACGCGGGAGCTTCCATTCGCGTCGCCGTTTCATTCGTGCCGCCGCGGCGCTCGGCATTGCCGGCGGCCTGCCTTTCGCGCTGCGCGCGCAATCTGCGGAGACGCTGCGAATCCTGTGCGGCTTCCCCGCGGGCGGCACGGTCGACGTGCTCGCGCGCCGCGTGGGCGACCGGCTGCGCGGGAACTACGCCAAAGTGGTCATCGTGGAGAACAAGCCCGGCGCGGCCGGCCAGATCGGCGTCATCGCGCTGAAGGACAGCCCGCCCCACGGCAGCGCGATGCTGCTCACGCCGTCCTCGATGCTCTCGATCTATCCGTACACGTACCAGAAGCTCCAGTACAAGCTCGAGGACGTCGCGCCGGTGTCGGTCGCTGCCTACATCAACCACGGCCTCGCCATCGGCCCCGCCGTGCCCGAGAGCGTGAAGGCCCTGAACGAGTTCCTCGATTGGGCGAAAGCGAATGCGGACAAGGCGAACTACGGGAGCCCCGGGGCCGGCTCGATGCCGCACATGATCGGCGTGCTGCTCACCCAGGCGAGCGGAGCCGATCTCCGGCACGTCCCGTACCGCGGGGCGGCGCCGGGGGTTCAGGACCTGCTCGGCGGGCAGATCTCGGCGTTCCTCGGGCCGATCGGCGACTTCATTCCGCACGCGCGGACCGGTAAGCTCCGCGTGCTCGCGATCTCGGGCCGGGACCGCAGTCCGTTCATGCCCGCCGCGCCGACGCTGCGTGAGCAGGGTTATCCGATCGCGGTGCGCGAGTGGTACGGTTTCTTCCTGCCCGGGCAGGCGAGCCCGGAGACGGTGCGCCGCGCCGCGGCTGCGCTGCAGCCGGTGCTCGCCGACCCGGAAGTCGTGGAGTTCGGCAAGCAGTTCGGCCTGGAGATCCAGTCCTCGAGCCCCGATCAGCTCGCCGGGCTGCTCAAGGCCGATGCGGCGGAGTGGCGCGATCTGATCAAGCAGACCGGGTTTACGGCGGAGTCATGAGCCCACGCATGAATGTCGAAGAGCTCGTCGCAATCGACGTCCACACGCACGCGGAGACCTCCACGCGCATCCTTCCCGACGAGGTGGAGCGCGCGATGATCGAGGCACGCGGGCGCTACTTCCGATATCAGGCGAAGCACCCGACCATCGCGCAGATGGCCGAGCACTATCGCGCGCGCAAGATGGCGTTCGTCGTCTTCAGCGTGGACGCCGAGCGCGGCATGGGCTACCGCGGCGTGAGCAACGAGGAGGTCGCCGAGTCGGCGGCCGAGCACGCCGACGTCGCGATCCCGTTCGCGAGCATCGACCCCAACCGCGGCCAGATGGGCGTGCGCGAGGCGCGCCGCCTGATCGAGGGCTTCGGCGTCCGGGGCTTCAAGTTCCATCCCACGGTCCAGGCCTTCGCGCCCAACGACCCGATCTGCTTTCCGCTCTACGAGGCGATCGCGCAAGCTGGGCTGCCGGCGCTCTTTCATTCCGGCCAGACCGGCATCGGCGCGGGCATGCCGGGCGGCGGCGGCCTGCGGCTCGAGTACTCCAATCCGATGCTCCTCGACCACGTCGCCGCGCAGTTCCCGGAGCTAACGATCATCTCGGCGCATCCGGGCGTGCCCTGGCAGGACGAGCAGCTCTCGGTCGCCACGCACAAACCCAACGTCTTCATCGATCTCTCGGGCTGGTCGCCGAAGTACTTCGAGCCGAAGCTCGTGCAGTACGCCAACACGCTGCTCAAGAACAAGGTGCTCTTCGGCACCGACAACCCGGTGATCAACCCCGATCGCTGGCTCGAGGATTTCGAGCAGCTGCCGATCAAGCCCGAGGTGCGTCCGCTCATCATGAAAGAGAACGCCGTCAAGGTGTTGAAGCTCAAATGACTCAGCTCGTCGAACTCGGCCGCGAAGGCGACGTCGCCGTCCTCACCGTCAGCAACCCGCCGGTCAACACGATCAACGCAGCCGTCCGCGCCGCACTCGCCGGCGCGCTGAAGGATCTCGGCCCGCCGAAGGCGCTCGTCCTCCGCTGCGAGGGCAACACGTTCTTCTCCGGCGCGGACATCGGCGAGTTCTCGGGGCCCCCGCAGGAAGAGGCGTACCGCCGTCTCTTCAACGCGATCGAGGCGGCTCCGTTCCCGGTGGTCGCGGCGATGCACGGCACGGTCATGGGCGGCGGCCTCGAGATCGCGCTCGCCTGCCACTACCGCGTCGCGGCGCCGGGCACCCGCTTCGGGCTGCCCGAAGTAACGCTCGGCATCATCCCGGGCGCAGGCGGCACGCAGCGCATGCCGCGCCTCGCCGGAATCGAGCAGACGCTTGAGCTCGTGCTCGGCGCGCGGCCGGTGGACACCGCCCGGGCGATCGAGCTCGGCTTTCTCGACCAGGTCGTCGAGGGCGACCTGCGCGCGGGCGCGGTCGCCTTTGCGCGCGGGCTGTCGGCGCCGCGCAGAACGGCCGACCGGAAGGTCGACGCGGTGTCGGAAGCGGTGCTGGAGTCGTTCAGGGAGAAGGCGAGAAAGCAACACCGCAATCAACCCGCGCCACTCATCGCGATCGAGGCGATCGCCGCTTCCGCGCGGCTGCCGCTCGCGGAAGGGCTGGAGCACGAAACGAAGCTCGTGAACGAGCTGAAGGCGACCACCGAGTCGAAGGCACTGGTGCACGTGTTCTTTGCCGAGCGCGAAACGCGCAAGATTCCGGGCATCGGCGCCAAGGTGAAGCTGCGCCCCGTGACGCGCGCGGGGATCGTCGGCGCAGGGACGATGGGGGGCGGCATCGCGATCTGTTTCGCGAACGCGGGCATCCCGGTCACGGTTATCGACGCGAACGAAGCCGGGCTGCAGAAGGGACTGGCGGTCGTCGCGCAGACCTACGACGGCATGATCAAGCGGGGACGCCTGACCGAGGGCGAGAAGGCGCAGCGCATGGCGCTGATCCAGGGTTCGCTTGACTACGACTCGATCAAGGACGCCGACGTCGTGATCGAGGCGGTGTTTGAGAGTCCGGCGCTCAAGAAGGAGATCTTCCGCAAGCTCGACGCGGTGATGAAGCCCGGCGCGGTGCTCGCGACGAACACCTCGACGCTCGACATCGAGGACCTGGCTGCCGCGGTCAAGCGCCCGCAAGACGTGATCGGCCTGCACTTCTTCTCGCCCGCGAACGTGATGCCGCTGCTCGAGGTGGTGCGCACGAAGGACACCGCGCCCGACGTGATCCGGACCGCGCTCGACCTCGCGCGGCCGCTGCGCAAGACGCCGGTGCTCGCGAAGGTCTGCTACGGCTTCATCGGCAACCGCATGATGGAGGGCTACGCGCGCGAGGCCGAGCGCATGGTCCTGGAGGGCGCAACGCCGCGCGCGGTCGACTCCACGCTCGAGCGCTGGGGCATGGCGATGGGGATCCTCGCCGTGTTCGACATGGCGGGCATCGGCGTCGGCGTGAGCGTGCACCAGTCGAACGCCGACAAGTATCCGCCCGACCCGACCTACTACCAGGCGGACTTTGCGTTGTACGAGGCCGGCCGCGAAGGGCAGAAGAACGGCAAGGGCTACTACCGCTACGAGGGGCGCGAGCGCATCGACGACCCGGAGGCGATCGCGATCCTCGCGGCGCGTGCGCGCGAGCTCGGCGTCCCGCAGCGACCGCACGGCGAGACCGAGGTCCTCGAGCGCTGCCTGTATCCGCTCATGAACGTGGGCTTCCGCATCCTCGAGGAAGGCGTCGCGGTGCGCGCGAGCGACATCGACGTGGTGTGGACTTCCGGCTACGGCTTTCCGCGCTATCGCGGCGGGCCGATGTTCTACGCGGAAACCGTGGGGCTCCCGAAAGTGCTCGAGGTCATGCTCAAGTACAAGGCGGCACTCGGCGAACCCTATGGCTCGATGCACTGGCAACCGGCGCCCTTGCTCGAACGGCTGGTGCGCGAAGGCAAGAGCCTCGCGGACTGGGAGCAGGAGCGCTCGAGGCGGGACTGATGGCCGCCGCCGCGGTTCGCAGCGTGCCGCTCGGCCCCGCCGACGTTGCGGTGATGCACCGCGACGACGGCACGATCTTCCTGCGCTCCCCGCATGCGCTCGGGCCCTACCCCGCGAACCTGACCACGCGGCTCGAGCGCTGGGCGCGGGAAACGCCGGCGCGCCTCTTCGTCGCGCAGCGTGACCCCGCGGGGGGCTGGCGCACCCTGTGCTACGGCGAGGCATTCGCGCAGGTGCGCGCGATCGGGCAGGCCCTGCTCGACCGGAAGCTCTCGGTCGAGCGCCCGCTCGCCATCCTGTCCGAAAATGACATCGAGCACCTGCTGCTCACGCTGGCGGCGCTGCACGTCGGCGTGCCCTGCGCCCCGATCTCGCCCGCCTACTCGCTGGTGTCCGCGGATTTCGCCAAGCTGCGCCAGGTCGTCGGGCTGGTGACCCCCGGGCTGGTGTTCGCCGCGAGCGGCGAGCGGTTCGCGCGAGCGATCGAGGCGGCGGTGCCCCGGGGGACCGAGGTCGTGGTCACGCAAGCCCCTGCGCACGGCCAGGCAATGCGCCCGTTCGGCGACCTCGCCGCTGCCGCGCCGACTGCCGCCGTCGACCGCGCCCACGCGGCGGTCGGCCCCGACACGATCGCGAAGTTCCTGTTCACGTCGGGCTCGACCGGGAACCCGAAGGCGGTCATCAACACCCAGCGCATGCTCTGCGCGAACCAGCAGATGCTGGTGCAGGCGCTGCCGTACCTCGCCGAGCAGCCGCCGGTGCTGGTCGACTGGTTGCCCTGGCACCACACCGCCGGCGGCAATCACAACGTCGGGATCGTGCTGTACAACGGCGGCACGCTCTACATCGACGAGGGCCGGCCGCTGCCCGGGCTCGTCGAGCGCACGGTGCGCAACCTGCGCGAGGTCGGCCCGACGATCTATTTCAACGTGCCGCGCGGGTACGAGGCGCTGCTGCCGTACTTGCGCGCGGACGAGACCCTGCGGCGGACGTTCTTCAGCCGGCTGGGCCTCATCCAGTACGCGGCCGCGGTGCTGCCGCAGCCGGTGTGGAAGGCCTACGAAGAGCTCGCCGTCCAGGCGTGCGGCGAGCGTATCCTCTGGATCACCGGCTACGGCTCGACCGAGATGGCGCCGTTCGCGATGAGCACCAACCGCGGCGCGACGCGCGCCGGCACCGTCGGGCTGCCGGTGGACGGCCTGGAGATGAAGCTCGTCCCGGTGGGCGAGAAGCTGGAGGCGCGTTTTCGCGGCCCGAGCATCACGCCGGGGTACTGGCGCGACGAGGGCCTGACGCGCGCCGCCTTCGACGAAGAGGGCTACTACCGCACCGGCGACGCGATGCGGTTCCTCGAACCGGCCGATCCGCAGCAGGGGCTCGAGTTCGACGGCCGCATCGCCGAGGACTTCAAGCTCGGCACCGGCACGTGGGTCAGCGTCGGGCGCCTCCGCGCGGCGATCAACGCCGCGGGCTCGCCCCACGTCCAGGACTGCGTGATCACCGGGCACGACCGCGAGGCGATCGGCGCGCTCGTCGTTCCCGCGCTCGATGCCTGCCGGCGACTCTGTCCCGAACTGGCGCGCGACGCGCCCGCGGCGGAGGTCCTCGCCCGCCCCGCGGTGCGCGCCCGCTTCGGGCAGCTGCTCGAGGCGCTCGCGCGCGAGTCGACCGGCAGCTCGAACCGCGTCACGCGCATCATGCTGCTCGACACGCCGCCTTCGATCGACTCGGGCGAGATCACCGACAAGGGCTCGATCAACCAGCGCGCGGTGCTGAAGGCCCGCGCGGCGCTCCTCGAGGAGCTCTACGCCGAGCCGCCCGGCCCGCGCGTCATCGGGATCTAGCGCGCAGCGAGCGGTCGGGTCGCGCGGTCACGGCTAACCCGCGACCTTGCTCCACGAATCGCGCAGCGTCACCGCGCGGTTGAACACCGGCCGGCCCGGCCGCGAGTCGCGCAGGTCGGCGACGAAATAGCCGTGGCGCTCGAACTGGAAGCGGTCCTCGGGCTTTGCGTCCTTGAGGGCGGGCTCGAGATAAGCGCGGATCACCTGCTTCGCGCTCGGGTTAATGTCGTCGAGCCAGCTGTGCTCCTCGGCGGCCTCTGCCGCGTGCGCCTTGCCCGACTCGTCCACGACTTCCGCATGCCGCGCGTGGGCCGCCTGCGCAGCGGCCTCCACCTGTGCGCGCCCGCGCTTCGACCCCGGGAACGGCACGGTGAAGAGCCGGTCGTAGAGGCGCACCTCCGCCTCGCAGGCGTGCGCCACGCTCACCCAGTGGATGTTGCCCTTCACCTTGTACTTGTCGGCGCCGGGCGTGCCCGAGCGCGAGTCGGGCAGGTACTCGCAGTGCACGGCGGTGACCTTGCCTGCCGCATCCGTGTCGCAGCTGGTGCACTTCACGACGTAGCCGTAGCGCAGCCGCACCATGTTGCCCGGGAAGAGACGGAAGTAGCCCTTGGGCGGCGACTCCTGGAAATCCTCGCGCTCGATCCACAGCTCGCGGCCGAACGGCTGCCTGCGCTTGCCGAGCTCGGGCTTCTGCGGGTGCGCCGGCGCTTCCATTTCCTCGACCTGTCCGGCCGGGTAGTTGTCGATCACGAGCCGCAGCGGATCGAGCACCGCGGTCGCACGCGGTGCGCGCTGGTTCAGGTCCTCGCGCAGGCAGTCCTCGAGCACCGGCATGTCGATCCACGAGGCGGCCTTGGACACGCCGATGCGCTCCGCGAAGAGACGGATCGATTCGGGGGTGAACCCGCGCCGTCGGAAGCCGACGATCGTCGGCATGCGCGGATCGTCCCAGGCGTCGACGTGCTTCTCCTCCACCAGCTGGATGAGGTTGCGCTTCGAGAGCCGGACGTAGGTGAGGTTGAGGCGCGCGAACTCGATCTGCTGCGGCAGCGGCTTGTTGAGCAGTCCCATCTCGCCGAGCCGCTCGTTCAGCCAGTTGTAGAGCGGCCGGTGGTCCTCGAACTCGAGCGTGCAGATCGAGTGGGTGATGTTCTCGAGCGCGTCCGAGATCCCGTGCGCATAGTCGTACATCGGGTAGATGCACCACTTGTCGCCGGTCCGGTGATGGTGCGCATGCCGGATGCGGTAGGCAACCGGGTCGCGGAGGTTGATGTTCGGCGACCCCATGTCGATCTTCAGCCGCAGCACGCGCGCACCGTCGGGGAACTCCCCGGCGCGCATGCGGCGGAAGAGGTCGAGGCTCTCCGCGGCGGGGCGGTCGCGGTACGGGCTGTTCTCGCCCGCCTCGGTGAGCGTGCCGCGCAGCGCGCGGATCTCGTCCGCGGTCAGGTCGTCGACGTAAGCGAGGCCGTGCGTGACGAATTCCTCCCCGAACCGGTAGAGCAGGTCGAAGTAGTCGGACGCATAGTAGAGGTGCGGCCCCCAGTCGAAGCCGAGCCAGCGCACCGCGTTCAGGATGGAGTCGACGTACTCCTGCTCCTCCTTGGTCGGATTCGTGTCGTCGAACCGCATGTGGCAGACGCCGCCGTAGTCGCGCGCGAGCCCGAAGTTCAGGCAGATCGACTTCGCATGGCCGATGTGGAGGTAGCCGTTCGGCTCGGGGGGGAAGCGCGTGCGGATCTTTGCGGGATCGGGCCCGCCGGCGAGTTGCGCCTCCGCGAGGCCAGGTCGGCCGCCCCAGCGGCGCGAAGCGTACTTGCCGCTCGCGAGATCGCTTTCGACGATCGTGCGGATGAAGTTCGCGGCGGACGGTGCGCCCGCTGCCTTACTGTCGCTACTGGCCATTTTGGAATTCTATCGCAGCGCAGCACGCGCTCCATCTCGCGTGACGTTCACATGCTGCGCAGCGGAATCCCGCACCTCGTGATCTGCCTCACATCGGCCGGCGCAAACGTTCCCGAGGATGGTCGCTAGGGCATCCCCTATGGGTCTGGCCGCCGCAATCCGCTCCGTCGAGGACCTGCTGTCGGTCGCGCTCGCCATGGAGCGCGCGGCGGCGGCGCGCTATGCGGAACTCGCACGCCACATGGCCGAGCGCGAGCACGACGAGCTTGCCGACCTCTTCACCCGTCTCGGGCGCCTCGAGCGCGATCACGCGCGCTTCATCGAGCGGCGCCTAGCGGGTCGGGCGGCGCCGGTGGTGGCCGAGGCAGCAAGCCCGGAGTTCATCGCGCTGGACGACGCCGCACCGCTCACGCCACACGCTGTGCTGCTTGCGGCGCTCTGCAGCGAGGCGCGCGCCAAGGCGCACTTCGAGCAGATCGCGGGGGCTGCGCAGGAGGCCGTCGTGCGCAGGCTCGCCGAGGAGATGGCGGCGGAGGAGGCCGAGCACATGGACCGGATCGCCGCGGCGCTCGCGCTGCATCCCGGCCCGGCGGCCGAGTGGAGCGATCCGGGCGTCGCCGCAGCCGCGCGAATTCTCGGCGACTGAGCGGCTCGCGCCGCACCGGTGGTTCCCTCCATTTGACGCGGGTCAAGCGCGCCGGTTTACGGTGCGGCACACTTCCCTGTGACCGGCGCGTCGTGCGCCGGCGCATTGGGGAGCCATTCACATGAGCGGAAAACGGGCGATCGGGTCCACAGCCGAGCTCTTTGCGCACGCGCTTGCCGTCGAGCGCGAGGCCGCTGCGCGCTACGCCGAGCTGGCCGAATTCATGTCCGATCACGACAACGCGGCGGTCGCGGAGCTCTTCGCCCGGCTTGCGCAGATCGAGGAGGAGCACGCCGACGCGATCGTCGCCCGCGCGCGGGGTCTGGACGTGCCGGCCCTCCGAACGTTCGAGCACACCTGGTTCGACGCCGGCCCGCCGGAGACCGTCGCGCACGAGTTCGTGTTTCGGCTGATGACGCCGCACGATGCGCTGAAGGTCGCGCTCGAGGCCGAACGGCGCGCGCGCGCCTACTTCGAGCAGGTGTTCGCCAACGCGACGGATCCGGACGTGAAGATGCTCGCCGCGGCGATGATCCAGGAGGAGCAGCAGCACATCGACTGGGTCGAGCGCGCGCTCGCCACCGCTCCCGATCCGAACATCGACTGGGACAAGCTGTTCGCGCACCGGCGCGTCGTGCTCCCGCCGGGGCCGGGGGTCGAGATCCCGGTCCGGTCGGCGCAGCCGAAGGCCCGGAGTGCCGGAGCGAAGAAGCGCACGGCGACAAGGAAGACCGCCGCGCGCAAGCCCGCGAAGAAGAGGCCGGTCGCTCGCGGGTCCGCCCCGAAGAAGAAGCCCGCCCGGAAGCGGAAATCCGTCGCGAGGAAGAAGGCCGCGCGCCGCAGGTAAGCACGGCCTCGGCGTGACGAGACGCCGCTCCGCGTCTCGGTGCACAATCGCGCGGCTCGCGTGGCGCCTCCGCCGCGCAGCGGCAGCCGCGCCACACGAGGAGCAGGCCGTTGGACCGGTACGACATCCTGATCCGTCGTGCAGTGCTGCGCGCGCATCCCCGCGCGCCCAAGGACGTCGGGATTGCGGGCGGCCGGGTCGCGGCGATCGGGGAGCGCCTCGCCGGCAGCGCCGACGCCGAAATCGACGCCCGCGGCGGTCTCGTCACCGAATCCTTCGTCAACCCGCACCTTCATCTCTGCAAGGTCTGGACCGCGTCGATGATCGGCGACGCGGCCATGCAGGCGTACCACGGCGCCGGGATGGCGCAAGCGGCCACCGCGATCGAGCTGGCTGCGAAGGTGAAGGCGCAGTACCACGAGTCGTGGATCACGGACAACGCGCGGCGCGCGGTTGCGCTCGCCGCACTTCACGGCAACCTCCACATCCGTGCCCTCGCCGACGTGGACAGCAAGGCGCGGCTCGAAGGGGTCAAGGCGCTGCTGCGCGTGCGCGACGAGTTCAGCGGTGTCGTGGACGTGCAGGTCGTGGCGTTCGCGCAGGACGGCATCGTGCGCGAGCCCGGCGCGGCCGGGCTCATGCGCGAGGCGATGACGCTCGGCGCCGACGTCGTCGGCGGCATTCCGTGGATCGAACGTACCGACGCGGACAAGGCCGAGCACATCCGGGTGTGCTTCGATCTCGCACAGGAATTCGGCAGGGACGTCTCGATGCTGCTCGACGACGCCGGCGACCCGGCCCTGCGCACGCTCGAAGCGATGGCCAAGGAAGCGGTGCGGCGCGGATGGGAGGGGCGTGCGCTCGCCCACCATTGCCGCGCGATGGCGCTCTATCCCGAGGGGTACCTCCGCGACCTGCTCGCCTTGCTCAAGCGCGCGCGGATCGCGGTCGTGTGCGATCCCCACACCGGGCCGCTGCACGCGCGCGTGCGCGAGTTGCTGGAGGCCGGCGTGACCGTCTGCCTCGGGCAGGACGACATCTCGGACGCGTACTATCCGTTCGGCCGCAACAACATGCTCGAGATCGCGTTCCTCGCATCGCACCTGCTCTGGATGACGGGCCGCGCGGACATCGGGCGGCTGTACGATATGGTCACGGTGGATGCCGCGAGAGCGATCAATCTGCGCGACTTCGGGCTGGAGGTCGGAAGTCCGGCGCATCTCGTCGTCCTCGACGCGCCCGACGCGATCGAGGCGCTGCGCTGGCACGCGCCGCCCGCGCACGTGATCAGCCACGGCCGGATCGTCGATGCTGCGCAGATGCGCGCGCGTGCGGGGCTGGCAACATGAAACCGGCCCGGTTCCGCTATGTAGCCGCCGAGTCGATCGAGCACGCGCTCGCGGCGAAGGCGGAGCAGGGCGACGACGCCAAGTTCCTCGCCGGCGGCCAGAGCCTGGTGCCGGCGATGAACTTCCGCCTCGCGCAGCCGGCGACGCTCATCGACCTCAACCCGCTGCGCGACCTGGATTACGTGCGGACCGGGGCAGGCGGAGCGCTGCGCATCGGTGCGCTGACGCGCCATCGCACCATCGAGCGCGACGCGCTCGTTGCGACCCACGCGCCGCTCCTGCACGAAGCCGCGCCGCACGTCGCGCATCCGCAGATCCGCAACCGCGGCACGCTGTGCGGCAACCTCGCGCACGCCGATCCCGCGTCGGAGTTTCCCGCTGCCGTGCTCGCGCTCGGCGGGCGGCTGCGCGCTCGATCGCGGCGCGGCGAGCGGTGGATCGATGCACGCGACTTCTTCCGGGGGGTGTTCACCACGGCGCTCGCGCCGGACGAGTTGCTCGCCGAGGTCGAGTTGCCCGCGCTCGCGGCGCGCACCGGAACCTGCTTCCTCGAGGTCGCGCGGCGGCGTGGCGATTACGCTCTCGTGGGCGTGGCCGCGACGGTCACGCTGGGCGCGGACGGCAAGGTCGCAACCGCGCGGGTCGCGCTCTGCAACGCCGGCGCGATGCCGGTCGTGGTGGCCGCGAGCGATCTCGATGCCGCTGCCGAGGAGGTGCGGCGAACGATCGATCCGCCGGAGAACGTGCATGCCACCGCCGCGTTCAGGCGGCATCTTGCCGGCGTGCTGACGCGGCGAGCGCTGCAGACCGCGGCCGAGAGGGCGGGGCGATGAGCGACGACCGGGCGAGATTGACGACGACCGTGAACGGGACGCGCTACGAGCGCGACGTCGAGGCGCGCATGCTGCTCGCCGACTTCATCCGCCACGATCTGGGACTGACCGGGACCCACGTCGGCTGCGAGCACGGCGTGTGCGGCGCGTGCACGATCCTCGTCGACGGCGTTCCGGTACGCTCGTGCCTGATGTTCGCAGCGCAGGCGAACGGCTGCGCGCTGACGACGGTCGAGGGGCTTGCTCCGGCGCCGGACAGGCTGCATCCGCTCCAGGAGGCGTTCCGGGACGCGCACGGGCTGCAGTGCGGCTTCTGCACCCCAGGGATCCTGATGACGATGAAGGCTTTCCTGGCCGAGAACGCGAACCCGAGCGAAGCGGAGATTCGCGAGGCCCTTTCCGGCAACCTGTGCCGGTGCACGGGATATCAGCACATCGTCGACGCGGTGAAGCTCGCGGCGGAGCGGACGCGATGACGCGCCAGTTCGGGGCGTCGATCAAGCGCAACGAGGACGCGCGGCTGCTCGCCGGCCGCGCGCAGTTCGTCGACGACGTGGAGCTGCCGGGGATGCTGCATGCGGCGTTCGTGCGCAGCCCGCACGCGCACGCGCGCATCGTGTCGGTCGACGCATCGGCGGCGCTCGCGCGGCGCGGGGTCGTGGCGGTCTATTCGGCTCAGGACCTCGGCGACTACTGGCGCCCCGGCCCGGTCATCGTGCCGCCGCCGCCGGTCGAGGGCGCGGTCTTCAACGAGCGCACGCAGGTGCCGCTCGCGAAAGGAAAGGCGCGACATGTCGGCGAGCCGGTCGCGCTGGTGATCGCGTCGAGCCGCTACATCGCCGAGGACGCGGCCGCCGAGGTTGCGATCGAGTGGGAACCCCTGCCGGTCGCGGCCGACCTCGAGCATGCCGCCGCGCCCGGCGCGCCGCGCGTTCACGACGACCTGCCCGACAACGTCGCCGCGCGGGTTCGCCAGACCAAGGGCGACTACGCCGCCGCCGCGAAGCGCGCGCACAGAGTCGTTAAGCGCCGCTTCGCCTACGACCACGGCTGCGCGCAGCCGATGGAGACTCGCGGTGTCGTCGCGCAGTGGGATGCGCGCGCCGAACGGCTGACGGTGTGGGACACGACCCAGGCGCCGATCGCGATTCGCAACGGGCTCGCCGCGATGCTCGGACTCTCCGAACGCCAGGTGCGCGTCGTGGCGCCGTTCATCGGCGGCGGCTTCGGACCGAAGATCATGCTGTTCTATCCGGACGAGGTGCTGATCCCGTGGGCGGCGATGAAGGTCGGGCGGCCGGTGAAGTGGATCGAGGACCGCGCCGAGCACTTCTTCGCCACGACTCACGAGCGCGGGCAGGTCCACGACGCGGAGATCGCGGTCGACGGGGACGGCCGGATCCTCGGCGTGAAGGACGTCTTCCTGCACGACACCGGGGCCTACGACCCGTACGGCCTGACGGTGCCGATCAACAGCCAGTGCACGCTGCTCGGGCCGTACGTCGTGCCCAGCTACGACAGCACGTTCACCGCGATCTTCACGAACAAGCCGATCGTGACGCCGTACCGCGGGGCCGGCCGGCAACACGGCGTGTTCGTGATCGAGCGGCTGCTCGACGTCGCGGCGCGCGAGCTCGGCATCGATCGCGCGGAGATCCGGCGGCGCAATCTCATCCCGACCGACGCTTTCCCTTACGACAACGAGATCATCTACCAGGACTTCACGCGGCTCGGCTACGACAGCGGCGACTACGCGCCGATGCTCGCGAAGGCGCTGGACATGATCGGCTACGAGCGGTTCGTGCGCGAGGAGCAGCCGCGGCTCCGCGCGCGCGGTCAATGCGTGGGGATCGGCGTGGTCTGCTACGTCGAGGGCACCGGTATCGGGCCGTACGAGGGCGCGAAGGTGCAGGTGCAGACGAGCGGCAAGGTGAGTCTGCTGACTGGCATCGGCACGCAGGGGCAGGGGCACTTCACTAGCTTTGCCCAGATCGTCGCCGACCAACTGGGCGTCGCCGTGGCGGACGTGGAGGTGATCACCGGGGACACCGACCAGTTCTACTGGGGCGCCGGGACCTTCGCCAGTCGCGGCGCGGTCGTCGCCGGCAACGCGGTCAACGAGGCCGGACTCGCGGTGCGGAAGAAGATCCTGCGCGTCGCGGCCGAGCACTTCGAGTGCGCGGAGGTCGACCTCGAGATCGCAGACGGGCGCGTGTCGATCGCCGGGGTGCCCGGCCGGTCGATTCCGCTCGGCGAGCTCGCGGTGCTGGCGAACCCGATGCGCGGCGCGGTCGCGCCCGGCACCGAGCCCGGCCTCGAGGCGACGAGCTACTTCGGCCCGGAGAGCGGCGCCACCGCGAGCGGGGTCCACGCGATGATCGTCGAGGTCGACCCCGAGACGATGATCCCGACGATCCGCAAGTACGCGGTGGTGCACGACTGCGGCACGGTGATCAACCCCATGATCGTCGCGGGCCAGGTGCTGGGCGGCGTCGCGCAGGGAATCGGCAACGCGTTCTACGAGCAGCTCGCGTTCGACTCGGAGGGTCAGCTCCTCAACGCGACGCTCGCCGACTACCTGCTGCCGACCGCCCTCGACGTGCCGCGCATCGAGCTCGGCCACACGGTCACGCCGTCGCCGCTCAACCCGCTCGGCATCAAGGGGGTCGGCGAGGCCGGCGCAATTCCGGTCGGACCGCTCTTCGCGCAGGCGCTCGAGGACGCGCTGGACCTGCCCGCGCGGGGCAAGGAGCTGAACGAGATTCCGCTGAGTCCCTGCCGGCTGTGGGAGCTGGCGGGGTCGCCGAAATGACGGCAGTCCAGGAGCCGTCAAGAACGCAGCCAAACAGAAGGAGGTAATCAGCCATGGCAACAAACGTCTCGGGCTACCTGCCCAACGACCGGCCGGGAACGGGGAGGCTCGTCCTGCTCGGCCTGCAGCACGTCGTCACGATGTTCCCGGCGACGGTGCTCGTCGCGCTGCTGTGCGGATTTCACCCGAGCACAGTGCTGCTCGGCGCGGGGGTGTCGACCATCGTCGCGCTGATCCTGTCGAAGCGCGGCATAGGGATGTTCATCCCGCTCTTCTACGGCTCGAGCTTCAGCTACATCGCGGCGTACCTCGGAATCGCGCAGGCGATGGGGCACAAGGTGCAGTTCGGCGTGCCGGCGCCCGACGAGGTGATCTCGCTCATGCAGGCGGGCATCATCTGCACCGGGCTGCTGAACGTCGTGGTCGGGTTCGCGATCAAGAAGGTCGGCAAGGCGAAGCTCGACCGCGTCCTGCCGCCGGTGGTCACCGGCTCGGTCGCCTGTGTGATCGGCATCGGCCTCGCCAAGGCGGCGCTCGACATGTCGCTCACGGTCGTTCCCGGCTACTGGGGAATCGCGTTCGTCACCCTGATCGCCACGGTCGCGTTCTCGTATCTGCTGCAGGGCAAGGGTTTCATCGGGATGCTGCCGATCCTGCTCGGCGCGATCGTCGGCTATCTGCTGACGCTCGTCGTGGCGCCCGACCAGATCAGCTTCAAGAACTTCGCCGAGGCGCCGCTCATCGCGGTGCCTCACCTCACGCTCCCGAGCTTCTCGGGACCGTTGCTGCTGACCGCGATCTTCAGCATCAGCATCATGGCGCTCGCGACGATCCCCGAGTCGACCGCCCACCTTTACCAAATCAGCCTGTACGTGGACCGGCTCGCCGAGGAGCAGGCGCGGCCGAAGTACCACCTCGACAAGCACGTCGGCTTCAACCTGATCCTCGACGGCATCGGCGACGTGCTGCATGGCCTGTTCGGTGCGACCGCGGGCACCAACTACGGCGAGAACAACTCGCTGATGGCGATCACGCGAAACTACTCGGGGCCGGCGATCCTCGCCGCGGGCGTGATCTGCATCCTCCTCGCGTTCGTCGGCAAGCTGTCGGCGTTCGTCGCGACGATCCCGGTGTTCGTCAGCGGCGGGCTCGCACTGTACCTCTTCGGCGTCATCGGGATGCAGGGCATCGCGCTGATCCAGGAGAACAAGGTGAACCTGTTCGACCCGCTCCAGCTCGCAGTCGGCGCCGTGATCATGGTGATCGGCATCGGCGGCAACATCGGCTTCCAGGGCGGCTTCCTGCCGATAACGATCCCGGGCGTCTTCCCCCAGGGCCTGCCCGCGATCGCGACCTCCGCCGTGGTGGGGATCCTGATGTACGTGATCTTCAGCGCGCTGAAGGTGCCGGTGACCCGCGACGCCGCCAGCGTGGCGCCGATGCCCTGAGCGCACCGGCTCGTCGCTGCACCCGAGCGGCGGGGTATGATTGCCCCGCCGTTTTCTTTGCCCCGGCCCGATGGAGCTCCGCCAGATCCGCTACGCCCTCGCGGTCGCGCGCGAGCGGAGCTTCACGCGCGCGGCGCATCGGCTGCACGTCTCGCAATCGGCGGTGAGCGAGCAGGTCGCGAAGCTCGAGGAAGAGCTCGGTTTCGAGATCTTCGCGCGCGTCGGCCACTCCATCGAGCTCACCGACGCGGGGCGCACCTTCCTCTCCGAGGCCGAGCGCGTGGCGGGCGAGTTCCAGGGCCTCGCCCGCACCGCCGAGCGGCTGCGCGGGCGGCGCGTCGAATCGATCGCGCTCGGCATGGGCTCGGGGCTGGCGCAGGTGTTCATTCCGCGGCTCTTCCCCGCCTTGAGCGCGCGCGCGCCGGGTCTGCGCCTCGACGTCCTCACCGCCCCGACCAAGAGCATCTTCCGCGACCTGCACGAGGGCCGCATCGATCTCGGCATCGCGATCGAGACCGCGCCCGAGCGCGTGCCCGCGGGGCTCGCTTCGGAGCGGCTGCTGGAGCTGGATCTGGGGCTCGTCGTGCACCCGGACCATCGCCTCGCGCGCACGACGCGTCCGGTCGACCTCGGCACGCTCGTCTCCGAGCCGGTGGTGATGAGCGAGCTGACGGTCGGGTACGGCGAAGTGGTGATGTCGCTGTTCGCCGACCTCGGCATGCATCCGCACATCCTCGCCGTCGCGGACAACGTAGAGACGATGAAGACGATCATCCGCCAAGGCCGCGGCTGCGCGATCATGCCGGCGGCGGCCGCGGCGGAAGAGGCCGAGCGCGGCGCGTTGCGCGTGCTCGCGTTCGAGCCTGCGCGCAAGGTCGCGCTCGCGCTCTGCCGCCGGCGCACGACTGAGTCCGCCCGTCGCGAGGCCCATCTCGCGCTCCTCGCCGAGCTCCTGCGCGGCGGCGGCGTCGCACCGCGCCCCGAGGCGGCGGGCGCGGACCTCGTGCCGATTCGCTGAGCGGGCGCACGCGGCGACAACGACTCCACCCCGGCTGACCGCGCCAGGAGGGTGCGCAGCCGATTCTCGTGCACCACGAGTGTGCGACGCGCTGGGGTGACCGTGCCGCTGGACGCGGCGCGGGACCTGCCATCCCACGCCTAAGACCCTAGTCCTAAACACGAATTGCGTTGCGACGCCGCGCGTGGCACGTCGCTTGCAGTATTCGGGCGCGGACCCTTCGGGGCGACTCGGTCAACTCAAGAGAGGGAATCGGATGAAAAGGCGGACGTTCGTCAGGGGTACGGTCGCGCTCGCAATGGCGGCGGGACTCGCCGGCCTGTCGCTCGAGGCGGCGGCGCAGGCGAAGACGGTGAAGGTGGGGGTGCTGCACTCGCTGTCGGGCACGATGGCGATCAGCGAGACGGTGCTCAAGGACACCGCGCTGATGGCGTTCGAGGAGATCAATGCCAAGGGCGGCGTGATGGGCTACAAGATCGAGCCGGTGGTCGTCGACCCGGCATCGAACTGGCCGCTCTTCGCCGAGAAGGCGCGCCAGCTCATCACGCAGGACAAGGTCGCGGCGGTGTTCGGCTGCTGGACCTCGGTGTCGCGCAAGTCGGTGCTCCCCGTCTTCGAGGAGCTGAACGGGCTGCTCTTCTATCCCGTCCAGTACGAGGGCGAGGAGCTGTCGAAGAACGTGTTCTACACCGGCGCCGCGCCGAACCAGCAGGCGATCCCGGCAGTCGAGTACCTGATGAGCAAGGAAGGCGGCGGCGCCAAGCGCTGGGTGCTGCTCGGCACCGACTACGTCTATCCGCGCACCACCAACAAGATCCTGCGCGCCTTCCTCAAGTCCAAGGGCGTCGCCGACAAGGACATCGACGAGAAGTACACGCCGTTCGGCCACAGCGACTACCAGACCATCGTCGCCGACATCAAGAAGTTCTCGGCCGGCGGCAAGACCGCGGTGGTCTCGACGATCAACGGCGACTCGAACGTGCCGTTCTACAAGGAGCTGGGCAACCAGGGCCTGAAGGCGACCGACGTCCCGGTCGTGGCGTTCTCGGTCGGCGAAGAGGAGCTGCGCGGCGTCGACACCAAGCCGCTCGTCGGCCACCTCGCGGCGTGGAACTACTTCATGTCGATCAAGGACCCGGTCAACGACGAGTTCAAGAAGAAGTGGGCCACCTACGCGAAGGCGAAGAAGCTGCCTGGCGCCGACAAGCCGCTCACGAACGATCCGATGGAAGCCACCTACATCGGCATCTACATGTGGAAGCAGGCGGTCGAGAAGGCGAAGTCGTTCGACACCGACAAGGTGATCGCGGCGATGGCCGGCCAGACCTTCAAGGCGCCCTCGGGCATCGTGTCGAAGATGGACGAGAAGAACCACCACCTGCACAAGGCGGTGTTCATCGGCGAGGTCAAGGCCGACGGCCAGTTCAACGTCGTCTGGAAGACGAAGGGCCCGATCAAGGCCCAGCCGTGGAGCCCGTTCATCGTCGGCAACGAGAAAAAGAAGGACGAGCCGGAGAAGATCGCCGCCAAGCAGTAGCGTCCGGAACGGTGCGGGCGGCGATCACCACTGCCCGACCGATGCACCAGACCGATGCGCGCCGGGCCCGATGCCCGGCGCGCTCACATATGCGCACCCTGCTCATCGTCATCCTTGCCGCTGCCGCACTGCTTGCGCGTCCCGCCGAAGCGCTCGACGCGGCCCTGGTCGAGAAGCTAGGCCTCGGCGACAGCGACGAGAAGGTCGAGGCGATCAACGCGCTCGCCGCGACCGGCGACCCGAAGGCCGCCGCGCTCCTTGCCGCGCTCGCCGAGGGCGAGGTTGAGACGGCGGGCAAGCGCGTGCTCGTGGTGAAGGGCGACAAGGCCACCGATGCGGCGACGGGCGAGGCGGTGGTCCCGCCCCCCGCGGATCGCGAGGACGTCATCGTCAACAACCGCCTGCGCGGCGCGATCGCGTCCGCCCTCGCGGCGCTGAAGCTGATCGCGCCGGACCGCGATGTCCGGCTCGCGGCGGTCAAGGAGCTGGCGGGCGGTGCCGACCCTTCGATGCTGCCGCTCGTGAAGAAGGCGCTCGAGCAGGAGTCGGACCCCGTCATCAAGCCGATGCTCGAGATGGTCGCCGCGACGCTCGAACTGAGCGGCGGCGACCGGAACGCCCGGATCGCGGCGATCCGCACACTGGGACTGTCCGGCAACCCGAACACGAAGACGCTGCTTCTCCCGCTCGTCGAGAAGCGTCCGGACGGCACCTTCGCTGAAGCCGACGAGGACGTCCGCATCGAGGCGCAAAAGAGCCTGCGCGCGGTCGAGGACCGCCTCGAGTGGGGCGAGCGCGCCGGACTCCTGTTCGCGGGCGTCAGCCTCGGCAGCATCCTGCTGCTCGCGGCGCTCGGGCTCGCGATCACCTACGGGCTGATGGGCGTCATCAACATGGCCCACGGCGAGCTGATCATGATCGGCGCGTACACGACGTACGTCGTCCAGAATCTCTTCCGCGCGCACGCGCCCGGCGCGTTTGACGCCTATCTCGTCTGTGCGGTGCCGGCCGCATTCGCGGTGTCGGCCGCGGTCGGCATGGCGCTCGAGCGCACGGTGCTCCGCTTCCTCTACGGCCGGCCGCTCGAGACGCTGCTCGCGACCTGGGGCATCAGCCTGGTCCTCATCCAGGCGGTGCGCACCATCTTCGGCGCGCAGAACGTGCAGGTCGAGAATCCGGCCTGGATGTCGGGCGGCATCCAGGTGCTCTCGAACGTCGTGCTGCCGTGGAGCCGCATCGTGATCATCGCCTTTGCGGCCGCCGTGCTCGCCGGGATATGGCTCCTGCTCACGCGCACGCGGCTCGGCCTCTTCGTGCGCGGTGTGACGCAGAACCGCGCGATGGCCTCCTGCGTCGGCGTTCCCACTGCGCGCGTCGACACCTGGGCCTTCGGCGTCGGATCGGGGCTCGCCGGCTTGGCCGGCTGCGCGCTTTCGCAGATCGGCAACGTCGGCCCGGACCTCGGGCAGGCCTACATCGTCGACTCGTTCCTGGTGGTGGTGCTCGGCGGCGTGGGTCAGCTGGCGGGTACGGTGTACGCGGCGCTCGGCCTCGGCTTCGCGAACAAGCTCCTCGAGTCCTGGTCCGGCGCGGTCCTCGCCAAGATTGTGGTCCTCGTGTTCATCATCGTCTTCATCCAGAAGCGGCCGCAGGGGCTCTTCGCGATGAAGGGGCGGGCCGTAGAAGCATGAGCCCCCTCGCGTAGACATGGGCCCGCTCGCGTCGGCGCTGACCCGGCTCTACGGCCCGCAAGGCTGGGCCGCGATCGCCGCATGCGCGGCGGTGCTCTTCGTCGTGTTCCCGATCCTGGCACTCGCGGTGCCGGCATCCAGCCCGTTCCACGTCTCCGCCTACTGGGTCACGTTGATCGGCAAGATCATGTGTTACGCGATCGTTGCCCTGGCGATGGATCTCATCTGGGGTTACGCAGGGATCCTCTCGCTCGGGCACGGCCTCTTCTTCGCGCTCGGCGGCTACGCGTTCGGCATGTACCTCATGCGGCAGATCGGCGCGGACGGCCAGTACCGCGTGAACATGCCCGACTTCATGGTGTTCCTCGACTGGAAGGAGTTTCCCTGGCACTGGGCGCTCTCCGACAGCTTCGTCGCGCAGGCGCTGCTGGTCGTGCTCGTGCCGGGGCTGCTCGCGTTCGTCTTCGGCTACTTCGCGTTCCGCTCGCGCGTCAAGGGCGTGTACTTCTCGATCATCACCCAGGCGCTCACCTACGCGGCGATGCTGCTCTTCTTCCGCAACAACACCGGTTTCGGCGGCAACAACGGCTTCACCGACTTCAAGCGCATCCTCGGCATCCCGATCACTACCGATGAGATGCGCATCGCGCTGTTCTGCGTTACCGGGGCGGTGCTGATCGGGACGCTGCTCTGCCTGCGCTGGGTCGTGACCTCGAAGTTCGGCCGCGTTCTCGCGGCGATCCGCGACGCCGAGCAGCGCGTAATGTTCTGCGGCTACAACACGGCGCACTACAAGCTCGCGGTGTGGACGCTGTCGGCGGTGCTGTGCGGCATCGCCGGCGCGCTCTACGTGCCGCAGGTCGGGATCATCAATCCGAGCGAGATGTCGCCCGCGAACTCGATCGAGATCGCCATCTGGGTCGCCGTCGGCGGGCGCGGGACGCTCACCGGCGCGATCCTCGGCGCCGGTCTCGTGAACGGCGCGAAGAGCGTATTCACTCAGGCGTTCCCCGAGTACTGGCTATACGTGCTGGGCTTGCTGTTCGTCCTCGTCACGCTCTTTCTGCCGCAGGGCGTGATGGGCCTGCTGGCGCGGCGACGCGAGGCCCGCACGTGACCTCCGCGGCGGTGCACAGCGCGGAGGCGGTCGGCGGCGGCGCGTCGCTCGCCCACATCGCGACCGGGACCCTGGACACCACGCACGGCGTGGTCCTGTACCTCGAGGACATCTCGGTCAGTTTCGACGGCTTCAAGGCGCTTAACAGGCTCGGGCTCGCGATCGATGCCGGCGAGCTGCGCTGCGTGATCGGCCCGAACGGCGCGGGAAAGACGACCATGATGGACGTCATCACCGGGAAGACCCGCGCCGACGAGGGCCGCGCATTCTTCGGCCAGACGATCGACCTCGCGCGGCTCTCGGAGGCGGAGATCGCGCACGCCGGCATCGGGCGCAAGTTCCAGAAGCCGACCATCTTCGAGCGCCACACGGTGTTTGAGAACCTCGAGCTCGCGATGAAGACCGACAAGCGGGTGCGGCGCACCCTGTTCGCGAAGCTTGGCTCCGAGGACCGCGACCGCATCGCCGCGATGCTGCGGCAGATCCGTCTCGAGGCGGCGTCCGATCGCGCGGCCGGGGAGCTGTCGCACGGCCAGAAGCAGTGGCTGGAGATCGGGATGCTGCTGATGCAGGAGCCGAAGCTGCTGCTCCTCGACGAGCCGGTCGCCGGCATGAGCGACGAGGAGACCGAGCGCACCGCCGAGCTCTTCCTGTCGCTCGCGGGAAAGCATTCGCTGGTCGTGGTCGAGCACGACATGCAGTTCATCGCCCGGATCGCGCGCAAGGTCACGGTCCTCCACGAGGGCTCGGTGCTCGCGGAAGGGCCGCTCGACCAGGTGCAGAACGATCCGCGCGTGGTCGAGGTGTATTTGGGTCGTTGAGAGAATGCAGCCACGGAGGACACAGAGCACGCAGAGCAAGACGACGACGCGGGCGATCTCATTGCGCGAATTTCCCGTCTCTGTGGGCTCTGTGGCTAAGGATTTCTCTTGATGTTGAGCGTCGACGGACTCAACCAGTACTACGGCGGGAGCCACATCCTGCGCAACCTCACGTTCGAGGTGCCGGCGAGCAAGGTCACTGCGCTGCTCGGCCGCAACGGCGTGGGCAAGTCCACACTGCTCCGCTGCCTGATGGGCCTCGTGCCGGCACGCGGCGGCAAGGTGGTATTCGGCGGCCGCGAGATCACCGCCGCGCCGCCCTATGCGCGCGTGCGTGCGGGCATCGGCTACGTGCCGCAGGGGCGGGAGATCTTCCCGCGCCTCACGGTCGAGGAGAACCTGGCGATGGGCCTCGCGACACGGCCGCGCGGCACGCGGGTTCCGCCGCGCGTCTTCGAGATGTTCCCGGTGCTCGGCCAGATGCTGCGGCGGCGCGGCGGCGACCTGTCGGGCGGACAGCAGCAGCAGCTCGCGATCGGACGGGCGCTCGCGATGGGCCCGCGGCTCCTCATCCTCGACGAGCCGACCGAGGGCATCCAGCCGTCCATCATCAAGGACATCGAGCGAGCGATCCGCGCGCTCGCCGCGACCGGCGAGACGGCGATCCTGCTCGTGGAGCAGTACTACGACTTCGCACGGTCGCTCGCGGACCACTATCTGGTGATGGAGCGCGGCGAGATCGTGGCGCACGGGCTCGGGGCCGACATGGAGCGCGAAGGAGTGCGCGCGCGGCTCGCAGTATGATCGGCCCATGCGCCTCGCCGAACCGCTTCCGCCCGCCGGCTGGCGCGCCGCGCTCGCGCTCGACATCAAGCTGCGCGGGACGCGGAGCGTACTGGCGGGGCGGCCCCACGACGGCCCGCTCGTGGTGCAGAAGCCGCAGTACCCGGAGGGCGACGCGGTCTGCCATGCGATCGTGGTGCATCCGCCCGGCGGCATCGCGGGCGGTGACGAGCTCGAGTTGACCGTGCGCGCCGGGCCCGGGGCCCGCGCGCTCCTCACCACGCCCGGCGCGGGCAAGTGGTATCGCACCGCGGGTCCCTGGGCGCGGCAGCGCATCGCGCTCGACGCCGGCGCGGGCACGGTGCTCGAGTGGCTGCCGCAGGAGACGATCGTGTTCGAGAACGCCGCGGCCGAGCTCGAGGCCGACATCCGGCTCGCGGCGGACGCGCGCTTCATCGGTTGGGAGATCATCCGGCTCGGCCGCACCGCCTCGGGCGGGCGCGTCGCCCGCGGCAGGCTGCGCACCCGCACGTCGATCCGGCGCGACGGTCGCCTCGAATGGCTCGAGCGCGCGCGCCTCGAGGGTGGGTGGGACCTGCTCGATTCGCCGCTCGGGCTCGCCGGAGAGCCGGTGTTCGGGACGATGCTGGCGGCCGCGCCGCAGATCGATGCCGGCCTCGTCGCCGCATGTCGCGCGGCGCACCCCGGCGCGGGGTCGGGCGCGGTCACGTGTCTGCCCGGCGTCCTCGTCGTGCGTTATCTCGGCGCGAGCAGCGAGGCGGCACGCGACTACTTCGCGCGGCTCTGGGCGGTCGTGCGGCCGGTCCTGGCCGGCCGCGAACCTGTCGCGCCGCGCATCTGGCAAACCTGAGCCCGCGACAATCGCTCCATGCGCCCGGCACAGCACAGCTTTCTCAGCCTCGGCCCGAGCGGGTTCCATCGGGTCGCGTACACCGAATGGGGCGACCCGTCGAACCCGCACGTCGTGCTCTGCGTGCACGGCCTGGCGCGCAACAGCCGCGACTTCGACGTGCTCGCCGAAGCGCTCGCGCGCGACTGCCGCGTCGTCTGCATGGACGTGGTCGGACGCGGCGACAGCGAGTGGCTGGACGCGAAGTCCGACTACACGTTCTCGACCTACATGAGCGATGCGGCGGCGCTGATCGCACGGATTACCACGCCGGTGCGCGCGCGGCTCTTTCCCGAGCTGTGGTCGCGACGGGCGGAGCGCGCCGGCGGCACGCGCCTCGACTGGGTCGGCACGTCGATGGGCGGGCTGATCGGCATGCTGCTCGCCGCGAAGCGCGGCGCCCCGATCCGGCGCCTGGTGCTGAACGACGTCGGCCCGCTGGTGCCGTGGCACGCGCTGTTCCGCCTCAAGGGCTACATCGGGCGGAGCGGGCCGTTCGCTTCGCTGGAAGAGGCGGAGGCCTACGTGCGCGAGGTCTGCGCGTCGTTCGGTGCGCTCACCGATGCGCAGTGGCGGCACCTCGCGATCCACAGCGTCCGACGGCAGGAGGACGGGACATACGCCCTCCGCTACGACCCGGGGATTGGCCGCGCGTTCCACGGGCACCGCGATCCGGAGCTCCCGCCGGGGCCCGACTTCCTGCGCGGCGTGGACCTGTGGAGCACCTGGGATCAGGTCGGCTGCCCGGTGCTCGTGTTGCGCGGAGAGACCTCTGAGGTGCTCACGCGTGAAACGGTGGAGGAGATGAAGCGCCGCAAGCGCGACGTGGAGTCGATCGAGTTCGCCGGCGTCGGCCACGCGCCCGCACTCATGGCCGACGAGCAGATCGCGGCAGTGCGCGACTTCCTGACTCGCGCCGACGTGCGCCGGACGGAAGAACCCCAGGAGGAGAAGAGCATATGATTCCGGGCGAGATCGAGCTGAACGCAGGGCGGCGCACGGTGCCGCTCGTCGCGCTCGCCGGCGCACTCCTCGTCGCCGGCTGCGCCACGACCCAGGTGGCCGTGCAGTGGTCGGACCCGGAGTTCAGGGGGCGCTCGCTGCGCGGCGAGAAAGTGCTGGTCGTGTGCGACGCGGCCGACGTCGCGACGCGACGCGTCTGCCAGGATCAGCTCGCCGGCCAGGTCGGGGCCGCCGGCGCGACGCCGGTGATCAGTCCGGACGTCGGGCTGACCGCCGGCCCGCCGCCGGCCAACGACAAGACGCTCGCCGCCGCGCGCGCCTTGGGCGCCAAGGCGATTCTCGGCGCGACGATCGAGCCGGACGTGACGGTCGTCAGCCCCGGCCCGAGCATCGGGATCGGCGTCGGCGGCTATGGCGGCTCGGGCGGTCGCTCCGTGACAGGCGGAGGCGTCGGCATCGGCTTCCCGATCGGCGGCGGGCAGGCGACGACCGGCTACGCCGCGAACATGGTGCTCACCGACGTCGCGAGCGTCCGCATGATGTGGTCGAGCAAGGTCACGACGCCCGCGTCGCAGAACGTCAGCGCGCAGATGGGCGAGCTCGCGCGCGTCGGGATCGAGGCGGCGCGGACAGCCGGGTTCTTCTAGAAATCTTCAGCCGAGCGCGGCGCGCAGCCGCTCGGCGACGCGCCGGTAGCCGTCCGGATTGACCTCGCGCAGGCGCTGCAGCGTGTCCACGAACGCCTCCAGCTCGCGTGAGGTCAGCTGCTCGCGCTTGCACTTCAGGTCCGCGATCTGATCGGTCATGTCCGTGAAGTCCTGCACGGCCTTGCGATCCCCGGGCGAGAGCGCCGCCGTATCAAGCGCAACGTGATCGAGCAACACGCGGAGCGTCTCGCTGATGCGCCCGAGCTGGCGGCCGTAGCCGGCGACGTTCTCGACGATGTCGCGCTCCATGCCGGGGTCGCTCGACTGCATGAGGTTCACGTTGATGAACCCCTGCTGCGTCCAGAGGCTCCACGGGTTGATGACCTGCTTGAGCGATTCCGGGGCCAGCCGCGTCGGGGTCGTCCACCAGTAGGTCAGCCAGTCAAAGGGCGTTGCGGTAGCGCTCATGTCGTTCTCCCCGGCACGTTTGGAGGTTCTGCACCAAGCGTAGCGCGTATGCGCGGGAAGGAGAATCGGACCATGGGTCTAGTCCCGGGCCGATGCGGGAGACGCTGCCCGCTTCCATCGGCGCGGCCGATCGACCCATCGTTTCCGACTGTTTGACGCGACCGGAGGGCGGCGCTTATCGTGGCGATCGCCCTCGCATCCGCGAGGTGCCCCAATCCGGAGGAGGTGCGCAATGCGCGCAGGCGGCGCGGCCCGGGTGCGCATCGGCATCGACACCGGCGGCACGTTCACCGACATCGTCGCCGTGGACGGCGCGACCGGCGGCGTCGCCGTCACCAAGGTGCCGAGCACGCCGGCGAATCCCGCGATCGGCCTGGTGCGCGGCGTGACGCAGATCCTCGCGCAGACCGGGTGCACGGTCGACGACCTTGCCGGGCTCGCGCACGGCACGACGGTCGCGACGAACGCGCTCCTGCAGGGCGAGATCGACTCGCTCGGACTCGTGGTGACCGAGGGCTTCCGCCACATCCTCGAGATCGCCCGCCAGTCGGTGCCGGAGGGCTACGGCAACTCGTACTTCTGGGTGAAGCCCGAGCGCATCGTTCCGGTCGAGCTGGTGCGCGAGGTCGGCGGGCGCCTCGACTACCGCGGCACGGAGCTGCGGCCGCTGGACGAGCAAAGCGTCCGCCTCGCGGCGCGTTACTTCCGCACGCGCGGCATCCGCGCGGTCGGCGTGTGCCTCATCCACTCGTATGCGAACGACGGCCACGAGCGGCGCGTGCGGAAGATCTTCGCCGCGGAGTACCCTGAGTGCGCCGTCTCGCTCTCGTGCGAGGTGCTGCCCGAGTACCGCGAGTACGAGCGCGCGATGACGACGCTCGTCGACGCGTTCGTGAAGCCGCACATGGAGCGGTACCTGCAGCGTATCCACGACGAGCTCGGCGCCGGCCTGCGCGAGAAGCCCTTCCTCGTCATGCAATCCTCCGGCGGCGTCATCTCGAGCGAGCAGGTGGTGAACAAGCCGATCACCACCGCGCTGTCGGGCCCCGCCGCCGGCGCGCTCGGGTCCGCGGTCGTCGCGAGGATCGCGGGGTTCGACAACGTCGTGACGCTCGACGCCGGCGGCACGTCGACCGACCTCTGCCTGATCGAGGCCGGCGTGCCGAAGATCACGAACGGCGGCTCGGTCGGGCCGTTCCCGGTGCGCATCCCCATGATCGACGTGAAGACCGTCGGCACCGGCGGCGGCTCGATCGCGTGGATCAGCCGCGAGGGTCATCTCAAGGTCGGGCCGAAGAGCGCCGGCGCGGTGCCCGGCCCGATGTGCTACCCGAACGGCGGCGACCAGCCGACGATCACGGACGCGAACCTGGTCATGGGGCGCATCCCGCCGGCGCTCATCGGCGGCGGCATCCGGCTCGACGCCGCGCGCGCGCGGGCCGGCATCGCCGAGCTGGTGAGGCGGCTCGGCAGCCCGATGCCGGTCGAAAGCCTTGCCGAGGGCATCATCGAGATCGCCAACTGGAACCAGGCGAACCGCATCCGCCAGATGACCATCCAGCGCGGCATCGACCCGCGCGAGTTCGCGCTCCTCTCCTTCGGCGGCTCGGGGCCGGCGCAGTCGCCGGCGGTGATGGAGCTTCTCGGAATGAAAGCGTGCATCGTGCCGCTCGACCCCGGCAACCTGTCCGCATTCGGCCTCCTCGCGGTGGACTGGCGCACCGACCACATCGCGACCCGCGTAACGCACGAGGATGCGCTCGACCCGCGCCAGCTCGAGAGCACCTACGCCCTGCTGGAACGCGAGGCCGTCGAAACGCTGCGCCGCGACGGCATCGACCCGACCAACATCCGTCTCGTGCGCGAGGCGGACGTGCGATACGTCGGGCAGTCGATGGAAGTGCGCGTGCAGGCACCGGGCAGGAACATCGACGCCGCGTTCGCGCCGGCCCTCGTCGACGCCTTCCATGCCGCCCACGAGAAGGCGTTCGGCTACAGCTACCGGGGCAAGCAGAAGGTCGAGGTGGTGAACTACTGCGTGTCGGGATTCGGGCTCATCGACCGGCCGCAGCTGCCGAAGCTCGCGGCGACCAGCGCGACCCCGGCCCCGCAGTCGCGGCGCAAGGTGTGCTTCGGCGGCGCGTTCGTCGACACGCCGGTCCACGCACGGAGCACGCTTCCCGCGCTCGCCCGCATCGAGGGGCCGGCGGTGATCGAGGAGTTCGGCTCGACGACCGTCGTCTTCCCCGGCCAGGCGCTGACCGTGGATCCGCACGGGATCATGATCGTGCGGAAGAAATGAAGAACGAGAAGGCTATCACCGCAAAGACGCGAAGATCGCAAAGGGCCAAAGGACGCGAGGAACGAGGAGTCACGACACACGGCGCGATCTCCGGTAACTTGCCGATTCGATCCCGTATCTTTGCGTCTCTCTGCGTCTTTTGCGTCTCTGCGGTGAAGGTGTAGGCGAAGCCGATGGCAGCGATACCCAGACCCTGGCCCACCCCACCCGCGCGGCCCAAGCCGCGCGACGTCGACCCGATCGTGCTGCAGATCGTCGAGGGCACGCTCAACTCGATCGAGGCCGAGATTGAGTACGCGATCGAGCGGACCGCGCGCAGCCCGATGATCCGCGAGGCGCACGACTACCGCGTCGGGCTCTTCGACCGCTTCTGCCGCAAGCTCACCGGACGCTCGTACTCGGCGATGCCGAACGCGGTGGTGCGCGACTACCCGCCGGAGACCATGCAGCGCGGCGACGTGTTCCTCATGAACGACACCTACCTCACCGAGGGCTCGATCGGGCACCTCCCCGACCTCTGCTCGACGGTGCCCGTGTTTCACGGCGGCGAGGTGGTTGCGTACATCCAGGCATTCGGCCACCACGACGACATCGGCGGACGCGTCCCGGGCTCGATGCCGGGTACCGCGGTGACGGTGTTCGAGGAGGGCCTCGCGATCCCGCCGATCCGGATCTACGACGCGGGCAGGCGCAACGACGAGGCGTTCCGGATCATTCGCCGGAACACGCGCGTGCCGGAGATGCTGGAGGCCGACCTCGACAGCGAGGTCCAGGCGATCATGATGGGCGCGCGGCGCATGGCGGAGCTGTTCGAGCGCTTCGGGCGCGACACCGTCGAAGCGTGCTTCCAGGCGATCCTCGACAAGTGCCGCGACATCTACCGCAAGGAGCTGCTGCCGAAGATCCCGGACGGCGAGTACGCCTGGGAGGACTACGTCGAGCACGATGGCGTCACCGACCCGAGCCTGCACCGGCTCGCGCTCAGGATGATCAAGAAAGGCGACCGCATCACGCTCGACTTCAACGGCACCGCACCGCAGTCGTCCGGTCCGATCAACTGGCCGGCCGACTATGCCGACGGCGCGTTTCTCGTGAAGTGGATCGCGCCGATCCTGCGCAACCTCGCCGATACCCCGGAGCGCGCGGCCGAGATCCACGTGAACGAAGGCGTGTGCGAAGTGTTCGACGTCGTCTTCCCGCCCAAGGGCTCGCTCATCACGCCCGAGTGGCCGGCGGCGACCAACGCGCGGTCATTCGTGCTGCTGCGCTCGCTCGGGCTGCTCGCGGGGGTCGTGACGCAGGCGACCGGCGGCCGCATGCCCGCCGACCAGGAGACGATCCGCTACACCGGCTTCTACGGTAACGACATGCAGGGCAAGCCGTTCCTGTCGCGCGAGGTGATCGGCGGCGGGTCGGGCGGCCGCTGGTACGCGGACGGCAACGACGCGATCCACATCGTGCCCGACTCGCGCAACCAGCCGGCCGAGTTCACCGAGAACCGATTCCCGGTGATCGTCGAGAAGCTGGGCCTGAGCACCGACTCCGGCGGCGCCGGCAAGCGCCGCGGCGGGCTGGGCTACGACAAGCACTATCGCGTCCTGGTCGACTGCTTCACGATCGTCACTGCGGACCGCGTGCGCCTGGGCTGCTACGGCGTCGCGGGCGGGCGCGCGGGCGAGCCGTTCTGCGTGACCGTCGACCTGCACGGGAAGGCGAAGGCGCTCGGCGGGCTGGTCGACGGCGAGCCGGTGAAGGCCGGCCACGTTGTGCGCGTCGTCACTACCGGCGGCGGCGGCTGGGGCGACCCGCTCGAGCGCGAACCGGAGCTCGTGCTGCGCGACGTGGTGCAAGGCAAGGTGTCTCCGGAGGCTGCGCGCAGCGCATACGGAGTGGCGCTGATCGCGCGCGAAAGCGATTACTCGGTCGACGACGCGGCGACCGCAAAGCTGCGCGGCGAGATGCGCGCCGCGCGCAAGGAGCCGTTGCCGCTCATCGACCGCGGGCCGGGGTACGAGAAGATGCTGCGCGGGCAGTACGGGCCGCGTGTCTAGGGGAGCAATACCATGGCAATCGAAGTCTCGAAGGTGATTCTCAGGAACGTGCAGGACGCCACCGGCATGGAAGAGCGCATCCTCGCGGGCCAGTTCGGCGCCGATCAGGTCGTCGCGGTGGTCGGGAAGACCGAGGGCAACGGCGGGGTCAACGACTTCACGCGCATCCTCGCCGACCAGGCGTTCCGCGCGGTGCTGATGAAGCACGGCAAGCGCAGCCTTCAGGACGTGAAGAAGATCCCGATGGTCTGGTCGGGCGGCTGCGACGGCGTGATCACGCCCCACGCGACGGTCTTCGCGCGCAACGACCGGACCGGCCCGAAGTCGAAGGACCGCCTCGCGATCGGGGCGGCGATGAGCCCGCAGATCCTGCCCGAGGACATCGGCAGGCCCGAAATGGTCGAGAAGATCGCCGCGGGCGTGCGGCTCGCAATGATGGACGCCGGCATCGACGATCCGCGGGACGTCCACTACGTGCAGACCAAGACGCCGCTCCTCACGATCGAGACGGTGCGCGAAGCCCACGGCCGCGGCAGGAACGTCGCCTGCGAGGTGCACGACTCGATGGGAGTCTCGAACGGCACGACCGCGCTCGGGATCGCAGTCGCCCTGGGAGAGGTGAAGTCGTACAAGCCCGAGGACATCTGCAAGAACCTCGACCTCTACTCCTCGGTCGCCTCCTGCTCCTCCGGCGTCGAGCTCGATGCAGGGCAGATCGTGCTGATGGGCAACAAGGCGGGTGCGGGCGGCCGCTACCGCATCGGCCACGCGGTGATGAAGGACGCGATCGACATCGACGGCATCTACGCCGCGATCCGCAACGCCGGACTCGACCTCCCCGAGCGGGCGCGCGCCGAGGACCTGAAGGGGCGGCTCGTCAACTGCTTCATGAAGTGCGAGGCCGACCACCGCGGCACGCTGCGGGGGCGCCGGCAGATCATGCTCGACGACTCCGACGTTCACCACCACCGCCACGCGAAAGCGGCGGTCGGCGGCGTGGCGGCGGCGGCGATCGGCGATCCCGCGGTGTTCGTCTCGGTGGACGCGATGCACCAGGGACCGCAGGGCGGCGGGCCGGTGATCGCGATCGTCGACCTCGGCGAGTAGGCGCGGAGGATGAACCTGGTGAACGGCGCTGCGGCGGTCGCTGCGACGAGCGGCGCCGCGCCGGCGGGCGAGGCGCACATCACCATCCGTGGACTCGCGAAGCGCTTCCAGGGCGCGGTCATCTACGACAACTTCGACTTCGACATACCGCGCGGCCGCTTCCTCTCGATTTTCGGCCCGAACGGCTGCGGCAAGTCGACGCTGATAAACATCGTGGCCGGGCTCGTCCCGGCAGACGCGGGGACGATCCTCTTCGGCGGCAAGACGCTGAAGGAGACGAAGATCGGCTACGTCTTCCAGAATTACCGCGAGGCGCTCTTTCCCTGGCTGCGGTCGATCGACAACATCGAGTACCCGCTCAAACTCGCGAGACTGCCGAAGCGCAGCCGCGACGAGAAAGTCGAGCAGCTGGTGGCGCGCCTCGGCGTGAAGATCGACCTGAATCGCTACCCGTACGAGCTGTCCGGCGGGCAGCAGCAGCTCGTCTCGATCATGCGCGCCCTGGTGGTCGAGCCGGAGGTGCTGTTCCTCGACGAGCCGTTCTCGGCGCTCGACTACGAGATGACGCTCTTCATGCGCGAGCAGCTGCAGCGCATATTTCTGGACACCGGTACGACGACGGTGCTCGTCTCGCACGACCTCGAGGAGGCGGTGTACCTCGCCGACCGGGTGCTGCTGCTCTCGCGCCGCCCGGCGCGCATCGCCGACTATCCGGAGATCGCGATGCCGCGACCGCGCAACGACGAGACCCTCTCCGCCCCGGCGTTCGTCGCGGTGAAGGGCCACTGCCTGGAGGTGTTCCAGCGCGAGGTCAGGAAAGGCTAGAAGGCTTTCACCGCAAGGGCGCAAGGAGTGCAAGGAAGCGCAAAGAGATGCGAAGAGATGGAAGTGAAGATGACCGCGTGGAGCACGGTTGTCTCAATAGTTGTCTTGGCGGCCCTTTGCGTTCTCTGCGCCCTTGCGGCGAGGTGTAGTGAATGAAACGCGAAGCGCTCCTGCCGTTCGTCGGCGTCGCCGGCCTGGTCGCGATCTGGTACCTCGCGGTCTGGACGCGGATCGTCGATCCGGTGCTGCTGCCGCCGCCCGAGGACGCGTTCGCCGCGCTGGTGAAGGGCATGGCCGGCGGCCGGCTCGGCCACGACTTCTGGCGCACGGTCGAACGCACCGCGTACGCGACCGCGATCGCCGCCGTCATCGCGATCCCCCTCGGGATCCTGCTCGGGGCGAACGAGCGGGCGTACCGCGCCGTCGAATTCGTCATCGACTTCTTCCGCTCGACGCCGGCTTCGGCGATGTTCCCGCTGTTCCTGGTCATCTTCGGCGTCGGCGACACGACCAAGATCCTGGTTGCGTCCTTCGGCGCCCTGCTGGTGATCCTGTTCAACGTCGCCTACGGCGTGATGAACGCGCGCAAGACACGCCTCCTCGCCGCGAAGGTGATGGGCGCGTCGCGCCTGCGCGTGCTCACCGACGTGATGCTGCTCGAGTCGCTGCCGCAGACGTTCATCGGGCTGCGCAACGGCGTCTCGCTCGCGCTCGTGATCGTGGTGGTCGCCGAGATGTTCATCGGCTCGACCGACGGCCTCGGCCACCGCGTGTTCGAGGCGCAGCAGCTCTTCGCCATGCCCGACATGTACGCCGCTATCTTCGCGGCAGGCGCGCTCGGCTACGGCCTCAACCTGCTCTTCCTGCTGGTGGAGAAGCGGTTCGTGCACTGGTCTGGGAAGTAGGCGGTGCCCACGGTCACGCGCATCATCGCGAACACGTACCGCGACTCGGTCGCGCTGATGCAGCTGTCCGCGTCCCTTCGGTCGCTGCCGGGCGTCGAGGAAGCCTCGATGATCATGGCCACCGCGGGCAACCTTGCGCTGCTGCGCGAGGTACGGCTGCTGAACGGAGCCGTGGCCGCGCGGCCGAGCGACCTGCTGGTCGTAGTACGGGCGAAGACGGCGACGGCCGCCGAAGCGGCCGTTGCGCACGGCGAGGCGCAACTGAAGGCGGTGACGCCGACCACGGCGACGGGCGGTCCCGCTGCGATCGTGCCGCGCTCGCTCGACATGGCGCTGGCCGAGGCGCCGCAGTCCAACCTCGCGCTCATCTCGGTGCCCGGCGAGTACGCCGCGGCCGAGGCGGCGAAAGCGCTCGCACGGGGGCTGAACGTCATGCTCTTCAGCGACAACGTTCCGCTCGACGACGAAGTCGCGCTCAAGCGGCGCGCAGCGGAGCGGGGTCTGCTGGTGATGGGCCCCGACTGCGGCACGGCCATCATCGACGGAGTGCCGCTCGCGTTCGCGAACCGCGTGCGGCGCGGCCCGATCGGCTGCGTCGCGGCATCCGGGACCGGGCTACAGCAAGTGACGACGCTCATCGACCGCCTCGGACTTGGCATCTCGCAGGCGATCGGCACCGGCGGGCGCGACCTGAGCGAGGCGGTCGGTGGCGTCACGATGCTCGCGGGGCTGAAGGCGCTCGCGGCCGATCGCGACACCAGAGTGATCGTGCTGATCTCCAAGCCGCCCGCGCCGGCGGTCGCCGCCAAAGTGATCGCGGAGGCGGCAAAGGCGCGCAAGCCGGTCGTCGTCAACTTCATCGGGGCGAGCGCCGAGGCGCGCGGCAAGAACCTCCACGCCGCGCGGACGCTCGAGGATGCGGCGCGCGCGGCGGTCGCCCTCGCGCAGGGACGCAAGCCTCCGAAGGCTCCGGCTGCGTCACGCGTCGGCGCACTTCCGCGCCTTGCGAAGAGCCAGCGGTACGTGCGCGGCCTCTTCAGCGGCGGGACTTTCTGCTACGAGGCGGAGCTGATCCTCCGCGACGCGCTCGGCGATTCGTTCAGGGCCGGGGGCCACACGCTGACCGACCTGGGCGACGACGTCTACACGCGCGGCCGCCCCCATCCGATGATCGACCATCGGTTGCGCAACGAGCGCATCGTTCGTGAGGCCGGCGATCCCGAGGTCGCGGTGATCCTCCTAGACGTCGTGCTCGGTTACGGCGCGCATCCGGATCCTGCCGCAGAGATGGCGCCGGCGCTGCGCGCCACGCGCAAGGTCAACCGGCGCGTCGCGCTCGTCGGGTCGGTGTGCGGAACCGACGCCGACCCGCAGGGACTTGCGCGTCAGGAAGCGGCGCTGCGCAAGGCGGGCGTGATCCTCGGCGCGAGCAACGCGGAGGCGGCGCGGATCGCCGCGAAGATCGTCGCGAAGGGGGCACGGTGAACGGATGCCGCAGGCATCGCAGATTTCGGGGAGCATGAGGGGGCGCCGCGGAGCGGCTTTGCCCCCCGTGTCGTGACACGATGACGGCGCTCTTCGGGAAACCGCTCGCGGTCGTCAACGTCGGCCTCGCCTCGTTCGGCGAGAACGTCGCATCCGCGGGTGCGGCGGTCACGCATGTGCAGTGGAGTCCGCCCGGCGGCGACCCGGCCGCCGCGACCGCACTCGTGCGCCTCTGGGCCGACGCCTCGATCGACGCTGCCAACAGGAAGGCCTTCGACGCCTACCTGTCCGCCGAGCCGGCGCTGGAGGGCGTCGGCATCGCGCGCGAGGTCATCCCGGGTTTCCAGGAGCGCACGCTGCTGCACGCCGGCCCCCCGATCGAGTGGACGCGCATGGGTGGTGCGATGCGCGGCGCCGTGGTCGGGGCGTGCCTGCTCGAAGGCTGGGCGAAGGACCACGACGCCGCGCGCGCGATGGCCGAGCGCGGCGAGATCCGCTTCGCCCCGTGCCACCACCACAGCGCGGTCGGCCCGATGGCGGGCATCATCAGCCCGTCGATGCCGGTCTGGATGCTCCGCAACCCGGCGCACGGCAATCGCGCGTTCAGCAACCTGAACGAGGGGCTCGGCAAGGTCCTGCGCTATGGCGCGAACGCCCCGGAGGTGCTAGCGAAGCTGAAGTGGATGGGCGACACGCTCGGCCCGGTGCTCGCGAAGGCGCTCGCCGCGACCGGACCGATCGAGCTCAAAGCCCTGATGGGACGCGCCCTGCACATGGGCGACGAGATGCACAACCGCAACATGGCCTCGTCCGCGCTGCTGTTCAAGCGGCTCGTCGCCGGCATCCTCAAGTCGAACGTGCCCGCGGCCGAGGCGGCGGCGGTGATCGACTTCCTGAACGGCAACGACTTCTTCTTCCTGAACGTCGGCATGGCGGCCTGCAAGAGCATGCTCGACGCGGCGCACGGCGTGCCGCGGAGCACGATGGTTACCGTCATGGCACGCAACGGCACGGACTTCGGCATCCGCGTGAGCGGCGCCGGCGACCGCTGGTTCACCGCTCCGGCGCAGGTGCCGGACGGCCTGTTCTTCCCCGGCTACGGCCCGGGCGACGCCGGGCGCGACATCGGCGACAGCGCCATCACCGAGACGGCGGGGATCGGCGGCTTTGCAATGGCCGCGGCGCCCGCCATCGTGCAGTTCATCGGCGGCACGCCGCAGGTCGCGCTCGACAACACCTTGACGATGCAGCACATCACGCTCGGGCGCAACAACGCGTTCACCATTCCGATGCTCGATTTCGCCGGCACGCCGGCCGGCATCGACGTGCGCAAGGTCGTGGACACCGGCATCGCGCCGATCATCAACACCGGCATCGCGCACCGGGAGGCCGGCGTCGGCCAAGTCGGGGCGGGCATCGTGCGCCCGCCGATGGAATGTTTCACCCAGGCGCTCGCCGCGCTCGCCGAGGGCGCCGGGAAGCGCGTGCTATAACGACGACCCCACGGAGGAAGAACCACCATGCGTACGCATTCATTGCTCGGAGCAGTGCTCGTCGCCGCGCTCGCCGCGCCGGCGGTCGCGCAGGACAAGGTCAAGGTCGGCGTGTTCCCGGTCAGCTCGTCGCTGCCCTTCTTCGTCGCTCAGGACCGCGGTTTGTTCAAGGACCAGAAGCTCGAGGTCGAGATGGTGCGGCTCATCGGCGGTCCGCCGAACGTCTCGGGCCTGATCACGAATCAGATCGACGCCGCCGCGGTGCTGGTGACGATCGAGGGCATGAACGCGAATCTGAAGAAACCCGGGGTCGCCATGTACATCTCGGTCAACGGGCAGAACGCGCAGTACCAGATGGAGCAGTTCGTCGTGCGCAAGGGCGTCAACGCGCGCACGCTCGCCGACCTGAAGGGCAAGAAGATCATGAGCGCCCCCGGCCCGGCGAACGTCTCCATGGCCAGGGCGGTGCTGGCCGCGGTGGGGCTCAAGGAGGGCGACTACACACTCGACCAGCTCGACATGGGGCAGCACGTCAACGCGATGACCGCGGGCACCTTCGACGCCGGCTACACGCTCGAACCGAACGCCGCGATCATGCGGCAGAACGGCGTCGCGACGACGCTCGAGGCCGGCGTGATCGCCAAGTACATCCTCGGCGACCCGCGCGCGAACGCGTGGGTGGCCGGCGGCGTGATTTCGAGCGACTTCCTGAAGAACCGGCCCGACGTCGCCAAGCGTTACGCGGCCGCGTGGCTGAACGCGGTCGACTTCATCAACGCAAACCCGAAAGAGGCGCGCAGACATCTCGCCAAGAACACGTTCACGCCCGACAACGTCGTCGACACGGTGCCGTTGGTGAAGTTCACGAAGGTGGCCGACCTCCTGAACACCGACCGCCAGGACTTCCAGACCTTCATCGACTACTCGACGCAGCTCGGCACGCTTCCGGAGCGGGTGGACGTCGCGAAGTACCTCCTGCGGTTCTGATGGCCGACGGCCTGCACCGGCGGTCCGCGCGCGAGCTCGCAAAGCTCGTGCGCGAGAGGCGCGCGAGCGCCGTCGAGGTTCTGGAAGCGCATCTCGCCGCGATCGAGCGCGCGAATGCGCCCGTCAACGCCTTCGTGACGCTCGCCGCAGATCAGGCCCGGACGGCTGCGCACGCGGTGGATGCTGCGGTCGCTCGCGGCGGGGCATTGCCGTCGCTCGCCGGCGTGCCGGTCGGCATCAAGGACATCACCCCGACTGCCGGCATCCGCACGACCTGGGGCTCCGAGCTCTATGCCGACCACGTGCCGGCCGAGGACGGGGAGACCGTCGTCAGCCTCCGGCGCGCGGGCTGCGTTGTCATCGGCAAGACCAACACGCCGGAATTCGCCGCCGGCGGCAACACAGTCAACCGCGTATTCGGGGCGACGCGCAATCCGTGGGATCTCCGCATGTCCGCCAGCGGATCGACCGGCGGCGGCGCGGCTGCGCTCGCCGCGGCGCTCGTCCCGCTTGCCGAAGGCTCGGACTTCGGCGGCTCGTTGCGCACGCCGGCGTCGTTCTGCGGCGTCGTGGGCTTGCGCACCTCGACCGGCCTGGTGGCGCGCTACCCGATGAACATGCCGTGGCACTCGCAGAACGTCGCCGGCCCGATGGCGCGCGACGCCGAGGATTGCGCGCTGATGCTGGACGCGATGACCGGCTTCTCGCTCAAGCTGCCGTCGTCGGTGCCGCCGCCGTGGCCGAGTGTCCACGCGATCGTGGCGCGCACCGACAGTCTCCGCGGGATCCGGCTCGCCTACGCGCCGGACATCGGCGGCACGGGGATCGACCCGGAGGTGGCGCGCGTCTGCAGCGACGCGGCGCGCGCGCTCGAGCGCGACGGCGCGACTGTCGAGGAGGTCCGGGCCGACTTCTCCGACGGAACGGAGGCGTTCATCACGCTGCGCGGCGAGTCGATGGTGGGCAATCACCTCGACCGGCTCGACAAGCTCGATCGCCTCAATCCCAACCTGGCGGGCAACATCCGGCTCGGGCTAGACGCGAAGATCCTCGACATCGCGCGCGCCGAGCGCAAGCGCGCCGATATCTTCCACCGCTGGCGCGCGCTGTTCGAGCAATACGACCTCGTGCTGACGCCGTGCTCGCCGGTGCCGCCGTTCCCGGTCGACCGGAACTATCCGACCGAGATCGCCGGCAGGAAACTCGACAACTACATTTCCTGGATCGCGCAGACTTTCCTCGTGTCGCTCGCGACGCTGCCGGCGGCGAGCGCCCCCGCCGGCCTGACCGCGTCGCGGCTGCCGGTGGGCCTGCAGATCGTTGGCCCGCGCTTCTCCGAGCCGAAGATCCTCGCGTGCGCGAAGTTCGTGGAGCGCGTTAACCCGCTCGGCTGGGCGCCGCACGCCGCGTGAGTGCGGCGAGCGCCCGGTTCACGCCCGGCCCCAGCAGCTGCTCGACGGCGCCCTGGTACTCCCGGGTGCCGACGGCCGCCGCATCGCTGTGCGCCGCTTCCTCGACGAGCAGCAGGGACTTCCGCCCGGTGGCCCGCATGTAAAGCTCGACGCCCATCGCCGGCGGCACGAGCTTGTCGCGCTTGCCGTGGATGACGAGGATTGGGGCGCTGAGTCGCCTGAGCTTCCCCGCCGGATCGAAGCGACCGGCGAGAATCGCATCGACGGGATACAGCGCCTCGACCCACGAGCCGCGCAGCAGCTCGCGCATCGACGTCGGCGCGCCCTCGATGGCCACGCCGCTCACATCGGGGTAGCGCGCAGCGAGCTCGAGCGCAGGGGCCGCGCCGAGCGAATGGCCGTAGACGAAGCGGCGACCGGCATCGGGCTGGTGCCAGCGAAGCTCGTGCCACGCAGCCTCCGCGTCCTCGTACATGCTCGATTCGGTCAGGGGACCGCGGTCGCTCCGGCCGAGGCCGCGGTAGTCGATCATCAGCACCGCGGCGCCGGCGGCGTGGATCGCGGCGGCCGTGTGCACCATGCCCGCCTTGGAGCGCCCGGTTCCGGGCAGGACCAGGACGGCCGGCGCGTCCCGGCCGTTGGGCAGCCACCAGCCGTGGACGAGCGCGCGGTTCGGGCCCGCGCGGAGCCACACCTCGCGATAGTCGATGCCGAGCATGCCGGGGCTGTGCGGGGCCTCAGGCTCCGGAAAGTCCATGAAGCGGTCCGGGCTGCGCCAGAGGAGCGCCGCCCCCGTCGCATAGATCCCGGCCGCTGCTGCGGCGAGAGCGAGCACCACGCGCCGGATCGTTCGCGACATGCGGCACAGCGTACTCCCGGACCGCCGCGGGGTGGTAGGGCAACGCGCCCGACCGCGACCCGTGCCTGCGTACTGCTAGGGTGCGAGATCGGCGCGGCGCGCCCGGATGTGGATATGCCTGAACCACGCCTGCACCGCGATGGCATCGTCCTCCCACAAGGGCACCGCGAGGTCGGCGTTGAGATACTTCACCTGGACGTAGTGCGCGAGCTCGTGGGCGAGGGACTCATCGATGGTGCGACCGAGCTGGGCGTAGACCGAAGGATCGTCGATGAGGTAGATCTCGTTCCGCTCGACCGCGTAGGCGTTGCCGAAGACGTGCGGTCGAAATCCCCACTGCGCGCCTATTGCGTCGCGAAACTCCGCGATCGGCGTCGCGCTTTCAAAGCGCACCGTGGGTGGTGGGATTTCTGGACGGAGCCGCACGCCCAGGCGCTCGGCGACCTGCGCGAGGACGAATTGCGGGTCCAGGCGCGGGCGCAGCGGTTCGGCGGGCGCATCGGCCGCCGCCGCGGGCGCCATCAAGCCGGCGCCTGCGGCGACGCTGGCGGCGCAGCGAGTAACCCCGCGCATGCGTTCGCTACCGCGATCCCGCCTCGTCCGACGCGACCCGGCGCACGGGATCGCACGCCGCCTCGGCGCGCAGGCGCATCGTTCGAGTACGCGATCGACGGGATCAGGATTGCGGCGGCGATCACCGCGATAGCGATCAGCTTGGTCTTCATCGTCTCTACTCTGATCACAGCATTTCAAGGACGTACCACCAGGCCGGCACGGTCAGGAACGAGAGCGGGATCCCGATCCCGACCATGAGCGTCGTCAGCGGCGGGTCGAGTTTATGTTCGGTCGCGACGATCGCGGCGCCGATCATCGGCGCCATCGCCGCTTCGAAGAAGATGATTCGCGTGTGATCGGTGTCGACGCCGGCCAGCGCCACAAACAGGCCCACCAGCACCGCGGGGCCGACTACGAGCTTGAAGCCGAGGCCGAGCGCGAGCTTGCTTGCATTGCCCGCTAGCGCGGCAAGCCGGATCTGCGCGCCCACCGACACGAGCGCGAGCGGCGCAAGCGTGTCGCCAAGGCGCGAGAGCGTAACCGCGAGCCACTCCGGGTACTCGAACGGGCGCAGCAGGAGCGCTGCGAGCACTGCGACGAGGGGCGGAAACAGCACGATCTTGCGAGCGATCGCGCGGCGATCGAGCGCGGCGCCCGAGTACATCGCCGCGACGACGATCCCGAGCGTGGCGAGCGCGAGATACGAGCCGAGCTGGTCGATCACCAGCCCGAGGGCGACGCCGCCCGAGCCGTAGAACGCCTCGATCATCGGCACGCCGAGGAAGGAGGTGTTCGCGAGACCGCCGGTGAGCGTCAGCGCGCCCACCGACTGCGGCGCGAGGCCCGCCGCGCGTCCGACGATGCCGAAGAACGCAATGCTGAACGCGAACAGCACCCAGGCGACCGCGGCGGCGAGGATGAGCGCCAGGCTCAGCTCGACGGCGTGCAGGTGCTTGAGGATCAGCGCCGGCAGCGCGACGTTGATAATGAAGGCGTTGAGCGTGACGGGTCCGTTCTCGGGCAGGCGGCCCGAGCGGCGCAGCGCGACGCCGAGCGCGAAGCAGCCGACGAGTAATGCGAGGTTGTGCATGGCGTGAATCTCCGGGCGCCATGGTCGATGGCGGCGGCGTACACGCGGCTTACCGATCGGTGCACGGACGGGTTAATCCGCTAGCAGCAGTGCGCGTAATAATCCCGTCATGGAATGGGCCGTCGTCCTGGTCGTCGGGCTCGCGGCCGGCACGCTCGGGGGGATCGTCGGCTTCGGCACGTCGATCATGCTGCTGCCGCCGCTGGTGGTCTTCTTCGGACCGAAGGAGGCGGTGCCGATCATGGCGATCACCGCGCTGATGGCGAACGCCTCGCGCGCGGCGGTCTGGTGGCGCGAGATCGACTGGCGGGCGTGCGCCGTCTACGGCGCAACCGCCGCGCCCGCGGCCGCGCTCGGGGCCGCGACACTCGTGGCGATGAGTTCGGTCGCGATCGAGGTCGCGCTTGGGACCTTCTTTCTCTTGATGATCCCCGTGCGGCGCAAGCTCGTCGCGAGCGGCTTCCGGATCCGCCTCTGGCACCTCGGCGTCGTCGGCGCGGTCATCGGGTACCTCACCGGAATCGTGGCCTCGACCGGGCCGATCAACACGCCGTTCTTTCTAGCGTACGGTTTGCTGAAGGGCGCATTCCTCGCGACCGAGGCGCTCGCCTCGCTCTCGATGTACGTGGCGAAGGCGCTCGCCTTCAATCAGCTCGGCGCGCTGCCGTGGGCGACCTTCGCAAAGGGACTCATCGTCGGGTCCGCCGTGATGGTCGGGTCGTATGCGGCGAAGCCGTTCGTGCTGCGCATGGCGCCGGAGCGGTTCCGGCTGCTGATGGACGCGCTCATGCTCGTCGCCGGCGCGACCATGATCGTGACCGCGCTCGCGTGATGCCCGCCGAGTGTCCGGGATTAGGCCGGACGGTCGACGAGATCGGTAAGCAGTCGGTAGGCGCCGCGGCGTTAGCCTCCGCCAGCTCCCACTGTCGGGAACCCACGTGAGGACGATAATGAAGATCGCTGGATACGCGCTCAATGCGTGTGCGTTCGCATTCGGCGCATGGATCGCCTCGACGGCGCTCGAATCGGAGGCCGCGAGTGCGACGGACGCGCCGCCCGCGGCGGGCGGCGATCCCGCGGATTCGACGATCGCGGCGCCGACGACCGTCGATTACGGCCCCCACCTCGAGCCGCGCTGAGCCTGCCCGCCGTCAGGGCGTGACCGGGGTCGCGCGCGGCAGCGGCATGCTCTTCGCCGCCATGATCTCGCGCAGCCGGTCGGGATAGTCGGTGATGAGGCCGTCAACGCCCCAGTCGATCAGGCGCTCTATGTCGGCGCGGTCGTTGACGGTCCAGGGCAGCACCGTGAGGCCGAGCGCTTTCGCCTCCTTGAGCGCCGCCTCGGTGAGGTCGACGTAGTTCGGCGACCAGATCTTTCCGCCCGCCGCCTGCACCATCTTCGGCACCGAGCCGTGATCGCGGAAGCGGACGCCGGCGGTCCAGGGCGAGTCCTCGCGATGCCCGGCCTCGATGTTGTCGAGCGACTGCTGCTGCGAGGTCAGGTACGAGGCCGCGACCTCCGGTGCCTCCTCCCGCACGATCGCGAGCGTGCGCCAGTCGAACGACTGGATCGTCGTGCGCCCCGCCATGCCGTTGTCGCGGATCACCTTGATCAGCGCGCGCGTGAACGTTGCCGGGTCGGCGGTGTCCTCCGGCGCCTCCGGCGAAATCTTCGTCTCGATGTTGAAGCGCACCTCCGCGTTCCGCGCGTGGCGCGTGAGCTCGAACACCTCTTCGAGCGTGGGGACGCGCACCTTGTCCTGGCGCCGCTGGTCGGGAAACCGCTTCGAGTAGTCGCTGCCCGGGCGGATGCGGCCGACGTCGTAGCGCTGCAGCTCCCGGTAGGTCAGCTCGCGGATCGCGGGCGTGCGACCCCTCAGCCACCGTCCGTCCGAGCCGCGCGCGATGTCCGGGTTGAGCCGGCGGTCGTGGGCGATCACCACGACGCCGTCCTCGGTGAGGCCGGCATCCATCTCGAGGGTGGTCACGCCGATCGACAGTGCGCGCGCGAAGGCGGGCAGGGTGTTCTCTGGCGCCAGCCCGCGAGCGCCGCGGTGGCCCTGGAGGTCGAAGGCGGCGGCGGTGGTGGTCATGAGCGCGAGAGCGAGCGCGAGGGGGGGACGGAGCACGGGTTGGGCTAGAATCCGATGCGTTCGACTGCGGCGCCAAGTCTATATCGGTGCCGCGACTTCCGACACCGCCCCGGAAACCGCCATGGTGAAGGTCTACTCGATCGACGGCATTACGCCCGTGGTGCATCCCGAGGCCTACGTGCACCCGAGCGCGGTGCTGATCGGCGACGTGATCGTCGGGCCGCGCGCCTACATCGGCCCGTCGGCGAGCCTGCGCGGCGACTTCGGCCGCATCGTCGTCGAGCAGGGCGCCAACATCCAGGACTGCTGCGTCGTGCACGGCTTCCCCGGGTCGGACACGGTGATCGAGGAGGACGGCCACATCGGGCACGGCGCGATCGTGCACGGCGCACGCATCTGCCGCAACGCGCTCGTCGGCATCCACGCCGTGGTGAACGACAACGCGGTGGTCGGCGACTCGGCGATCGTCGCGGCACTCGCGTTCGTCAAGGCGGAGGCGAAGATCCCGCCGCGCTCCCTCGCGGCCGGCATCCCGGCGCAGGTGCGGCGCGAGCTGACCGAGCAGGAGCTCGCCTGGAAGGCCGACGCGACGCGCCTGTACCAGGAGCTCGCGGTGAGGAGCCTCCGCACGATGCGCGAGACCGAGGCGCTCGCCGCCGTCGAGCGGGACCGCAAGCGCCTCGCGCTGCCCGAGGTGCTCCCGCTCTCAGAGTGGAAGGCGAAGTACACGGCCGGTGGCGACGGCGGCGTGATCGAGCGATGACCGGGGCCCCATTCGCGACGCGGCTGCGCCGCCGGGACCTCCTGATCGGCACGATCGTGACGCTCGCCAGCCCCGAGGTGACGGAGATCCTCTCCACCTCGGGCCTCGACTGGCTCTTCATCGACGGCGAGCACGCGCCGATCGACTTCCTGGCCGCGCAGACGCTGCTCGCCACCGCGCGCGTGCCGTGCCTGGTGCGCGTGCCGGAGGCGACCGAGGCGATGGTCAAGAAGGCCCTCGACATCGGCGCCGCCGGCGTCATCGTGCCGATGGTCAACAGCGCGCAGCAGGCGCGGGCGGTCGTCAGCTTCTGCAAGTACCCGCCGCGCGGCGTGCGCGGCGTGGGGCGCGTGCGGGCGCAGGGCTACGGTTTCGACTTCGCCCGCTACATGGCCAGCGCGAACGACGAGACCGTGGTCGTCGTGCAGTGCGAGCACATCGCCGCGGTCGAGGCGATCGACGCGATCGTCGCGGTCGAGGGCGTCGACGCGGTGCTGGTGGGGCCCTACGACCTGTCGGGCAGCATGGGTCTGCTCGGTCAGGTGGAGCATCCCGACGTGCTCGCCGCGATCGCGCGCGTCGCCGAGGCCTGCGGCAAGGCCGGCCGCGCGCTCGGCATCTTCACCGCCGAGGCGGCGAAGATGAAACCGTTCATCGCGCAGGGCTACACGCTGGTGGCCGTCGGGGTCGACGTGGCCGCGCTCGGCGACGCGGCACGCGCGACTGTCGGGACACTGCGCGGCTAGGCACGGCGGAACGCGCGCACTCTTCATTCTTCCAATTCACGGAGCGCAGCGAATGTACGACAACATCCTCGTCGAGACCCGCGGCCGCGTCGGCCTCGTGACCCTCAACCGCCCGAAGGCGCTCAACGCGCTCAACGACCAGCTGATGAATGAGCTGGGCGACGCACTCGCGAAGTTCGAGTCCGACGAGAACATCGGCGCGATCGTCCTCACCGGAAGCGACAAGGCGTTCGCCGCCGGCGCCGACATCGGCGCAATGAAGGACTGGGGCTACATGGACGTCTACAAGTCCGAGTACATCACGCGCAACTGGGAGGCGCTGAAGCGGGTGCGCAAGCCGGTGGTCGCCGCGGTGGCGGGCTACGCGCTCGGCGGGGGGTGCGAGCTCGCGCTGATGTGCGACATCGTGATTGCGGCGGACACGGCGAAGTTCGGCCAGCCCGAGATCAAGCTCGGCGTCATTCCGGGCGCTGGCGGCACCCAGCGCCTGCCGCGCGCGGTCGGCAAGTCCAAGGCGATGGACATGATCCTCACCGCGCGCAACATGGACGCGCCGGAGGCCGAGCGCGCCGGACTCGTGTCGCGCATCGTCCCCGCAGGCAAGCTCCTCGACGAGGCGCTTGCGGTCGCGAATACCATCTGCGAGTTCTCGCTGCCCGTGGTGATGGCGGCGAAGGAGTCCGTCAACCGCGCCTACGAAACCTCGCTCGCGGAGGGCGTGCTCTTCGAGCGCCGCGCCTTCCACTCGCTGTTCGCCACCGAGGACCAGAAGGAGGGGATGCGGGCGTTCGTGGAGAAGCGCAAGCCCGCGTTCAAGCATCGCTGACGAGAGAGGCTTTGCCACAGAGGGCACAGAGATCACAGAGAGAAGCCGAACATCAAGGTAGCGCAAGCCTTGCCCTTTCTCTGTGTCCTCCGTGGCTAGTTCTCCGGCTCGTCTCATCGCGTGGGTGTGCCTCGCCCACGTCTTCAGCATGACCGGCTTCGCCACGTACCCGGCGCTCCTGCCGAGGCTGCAGGCCGAGTGGGCGCTGTCGAACACCGAAGCAGGGCTGGTGAGCGGACTCTTCTTCGCCGGGTACATGGCGGCGGTGCCGGTGCTCACTGCGCTCACCGACCGGCTCGACGCGCGCCGCATCTACGCCGTCGCCAGCATCGTCGCCGCGGCGGGCACGGCGGGCTTCGCCCATCTGGCCGGCGGCGCGATCGTCGGGGGGCTGTGCCAGCTGCTCGTCGGCGTCGGGATCGCGGGCACGTACATGCCCGGCCTGCGCGCCCTGACCGACAACACGCACGGCCCGGCGCAGACCCGCGCGGTCTCGTTCTACACCGCGTTCTTCGGCGTCGGGGTGAGCCTGTCGCTCGTGCTCGCGCAGCAGATCGCCGACGCATACGGGTGGCGGTGGGCGTTCGGCGTCGCTGCAGTCGGGCCGCTCGTCGCGGCGGCGATGGTTCTCGTGGCGCTGCCCCCGCGGCCGGCGCGCGGCGCGCTCGCGACCACGAAGCTGCTCGACTTCCGGCCGGTGCTCGCGAATCGCGACGCGAGCCGCTACATCTTCGGCTACGCGGTGCACTGCTGGGAACTGTTCGGGTCGCGCTCGTGGATGGTCGCGTTCCTGACCTTCGCGCAGAGCATCGTCCCGGCCCCGCTGTCGCCGGCCGCCATCCATGCGGTGGCCAACCTCGGCTCGCCGATCGCGAGCATCGTCGGCAACGAGGCCGCGCTGCGCGTCGGGCGCGCACGCGTGATCGCGGCCGGGATGATGCTCTCGGGCGCGCTCACCTGCGCGTTCGGTTTCGGCGCCGCGCTCCCGTGGCTGGTCGTCTCCGCGCTCGTGGTGCTGCACATGCTGCTGGTCATGAGCGATTCCTCGACGCTGACCGCAGGCATGGTCGCCGCCGCCGATCCGCGGCTGAAGGGCGCGACGATGGCGGTGCACTCGACGCTCGGATTCGGCACGGGCTTCGTGTCGCCGCTCGTGTTCGGCGCCGCGCTCGACCTCGCGGGCGGCAACCGGTCGGTCGTGGCGTGGGGAATCGCGTTCGCGACGCTGGGCGTCGGCGCGCTGCTCGCGCCGGCGCTCCTCGGCTTCAACCGGCGATGACCGTCCGGTCGCAGCGGCGCGAGCGCTGGCTGCTCGTCACGCTCGCGGCCGTCCAGTTCGCCGCGGTCCTCGACTTCATGATTCCGATGCCACTCGGCGCGCAGCTGATGCGTCTGTTCGACCTCACGCCGACGCAATTCGGCATGCTCGTGTCCGTCTACATGGTCACGGCCTCGGCGGTGGGGTTCGCAGTGTCGTTCGTGGTGGACCGCTTCGACCGCCGCGTGGTGCTCCTCGCGCTCTGCGCGTGCTTCACCGCCACCACCGTGCTGACCGCGACTGCGCAGAGCTACGCCTGGCTCCTCGCCGCGCGCGCGACGGCCGGCGCGTTCGGGGGCGTGCTCACGGCGACGGTGCTCGCGATCGTCGGCGACACGATCTCCGAGGGCCGCCGCGGCCGCGCGCTCGGCCTGGTCATGAGCGGGCCGTCGTTCGCGTCGATTTTCGGCATCCCGATCTCGATCTGGCTCGCCGCATGGGCGTCCTGGCGAGCGCCGTTCTTCTTCAACACCCTGCTGTGCACGGCGATCCTTGCCGGGGCGTTCCTGACGGTGCCGCACGTCCACGCGCACGTCGAAGCGGCGCGCAGCCGCTCGGCGCTCAACCAGATCGCCGCCGTGTTCGGGCGCCGGAACCACCTGCGCGCGTTCGGGCTGACGATCGCGCTCAACTTCTCCGGTTTCCTGATCGTCCCGTTCATTGCGCCGTACTTCGTTGCGAACGTCGGGATAACCGAGTCCGAGCTGCCGGTGACCTACTTCTTCGGCGGCGTGGCGGCGCTCCTGTTCGTGCGCTACGTCGGCCGGCTGACCGATTTGCACGGGCGGCGGCGGACGTTCGTGCTGGTCGCCGGCGCGTCCACGCTGGCGACGCTCGTCGCTACGCATCTGCCGCCGGTCGCGCTGTGGGGCGCGGTGCTCGCGCAGATGCTGGTGATGTCGAGCTTTCCCGGACGCTACGTGCCGGCGATGGCCATCCTGCAGGCCGCGGTGGTGCCGGAGCTGCGCGGGAGCTTCATGAGCCTCAATGCCGCGCTTCAGCAGCTCTCGGCCGGAGTGGCGTCGGTCGTCGCGGCCGCGATGGTGGGCCGTGGCACGGGCGGGGAGCTGACCGGATTCGGGACAGTGGGGTGGCTGTCGATTCTCGCGACCGGCTTCGCGATCGCGCTGGCGACGACGGTGCGGCCGGCGGCGCGCCCGCCGACCTGAGCGCGCACCCGGCGCCGATTCGCTTTTCCGGCCACCGTTCTTACGCTACGCTCCGCCACGGGCCTGCGACGACGCATCGCGGGCTCGCCGCCCGAGGAGGCAACGATGTTCTGCTCAGCCGGTCAGACCTTCGCCGCCACCTCGGTGCGTCAGCGGGAGGGGCATCAGGTTCGTCGACCGACGTCGGATGTCGCTTGAAGGTTTCCCAGGAACACGGCGATGATGGCTGAAGGCGCACCCACCGCCGGGGGCCTGCTGCTCGACGCGCTCGCCGCGCACGGCGTCGCGCACTTCTTCGCCAACGCCGGCACCGACTTCCCGCCCGTGATCGAGGCGTTCGCGCGCGGGCCCGCGGCGGGCGTCGCATGGCCCCGGCCGATGGTTGTCCCGCACGAGAGCGTCGCGATCGGCATGGCGCACGGCTACTATCTCCTCACCGGCCGGCCGCAGGCGGTGATGGTGCACGTCAACGTCGGCACCGCGAACTGCCTCAACAACCTCATCAACGCCGCGCGCGACAACGTGCCGATCCTGCTGCTCGCGGGGCGCACGCCGGTGACCGAGCGCGGCCGCACGGGCTCGCGCACGCGGCCGATCCACTGGGCGCAGGAGATGTTCGACCAGGCCGGGATGCTGCGGGAGATCGTCAAGTGGGACTACGAGCTGCGCTACCCCGAGCAGGCGGCCGACGCAGTGTGTCGCGCCGTCGAGATCGCAATGACGCCGCCGCGGGGGCCTGTCTATCTCGTGCTGCCGCGCGAGGCGCTCGCGGGCGAGGTCCCCGCGGGCGTAGATATCTCGCCGCGCCCTGTTCCCGCCGCGCCGCGGCCCGACGCGGAAGCGGTGGCGCGCCTAGCGCAGTGGCTTGCGGAGGCCGAGTCCCCGCTCGTGATTGCCTCCGCGTCGGGCCGCGACCCCGCCGCCGTGCCCGCGCTAGCGCACCTGGCGGAGCGGTTCGGGATCGGGGTCGTCTCCGCCTGGCCGCGCTACGTGAACCTGCCCGCGGGACATCCGATGCATCTCGGTTACGCCCCCGGCGACGCGCTGCGCGAGGCCGATTTCGTCGTCGTGCTCGAGAGCGACGTGCCGTGGTTCCCGAATCTCGAGTCGCCGCGCGCCGGAGCGCGCATTGTGCATGTGGGCGTCGATCCGACCTTCGCGCGCTACCCGATGCGCAGCTTCCCGAGCGATCTGGCGATCGCGGGCGAGCCGCGCATCGTGCTGGAGGCTCTCGCGGCGGAGCTCGGCTCGCGCGCCGGCGCTGCGCGGGTGGAGGCGCGCCGGGCGGCGAGCGCAGCGCGCGCGGCGAAGCGGCGTCCGCAGGCGCATGCGACCGACCCGATCACGCCGGAGTGGATCAGCCGCTGCATCGGCGAGGCGAAGGGCGACGACGCCATCGTGATCAACGAGTACCCGCTGCGGCTCGACCACTGCCCGTTCGAGCGGCCGGGAAGCTACTTCGGCCTGTCGCCCGCGGGCGGTCTCGGCTGGGGCCTCGGGGCGGCGCTCGGGGCGAAGCTCGCAGCGCCGGAGCGCCTGGTGATCGCGACGCTCGGCGACGGCGCATACGTGTTCGCCAACCCGACGGCGGGCCACTGGGCGGCGCGTGCGTACGACCTGCCGATCCTGACGGTCGTGTACAACAACTCGCGCTGGGCGGCGGTGCGCAACTCGACCATCGCGATGTACAAGGACGGCGCCGCCGCGCGCGCCGGCGGGACGCTGCTCGCGGATCTCAGCCCGAGCCCGGACTACGCAAAGCTCGTGGGGGCGCACGGCGGCTACGGCGAGCGCGTCGACCGCGCCGAGGCGCTGCCCGGGGCGCTCGCTCGCGCGATCGCCGAAACGCGCCGTGGACGGCAGGCGCTGCTCGACGTCGTCTGCGAATACTAGGCCGCGCGCGCCTGCGGCGCGAGCTCGCGCCGGCACAGCCGCCGGATGTTGCCCTCGTAGATCTTCTGCCGGTCGGGCGCGCTGATCGCGAGCTCGTCGAGAATTCGGATCGTCCACCGGATGTACGCCGAGCCCTGCTCAGGATCGAACGGCGAGTCGGACGCGAACACGACGTTGTCCGCGCCGAAGAACGCGAGGCCGCATTCGGTCGCCGGCACCGCGCCGAATACCGCGGTGTCGGCGTAGAACTTCCTGAAGTAGTCGACCGGCCGTTTCTTCATCCACGCGAGCTTCGCGCGCAGGTCCTCGTCGGAGGTGCGCTTGCCGATCTGGTCCCAGCCCGGCCCGACCCGGCCCTCGAAGTAGGGGACCATCCCGCCAAGGTGGTGCGTGATGACCTTCAGGCCCGGGTGCTTCTCGAACAGCCCGGCGAAGACGATGCGCGCCATCGCGACGCTCGTCTCGTAGGGCCAGCCGAAGGTCCACCAGATCTCCCACTCGCTCTTCGTCTCGGACGCGTAGTCGGGGAAATCCTTGCCGCGCGTCGGGTGCATCCAGATCGGCATGTCGAGCTTTGCCATGAGGTCGAAGAGCGGCAGCGTCTCGGGCGCGGTGAGCGGTTTGCCGCGGACGTTGGTGTAGACCTGCACGCCGCAGGCGCCGAGCTGGGTCACCGCGCGCTCGGCTTCGCGCAGCATCGCGTCGGGGTCGTTCATCGGCAGCGCGGCGACGTAGCCGAAGAAGCGGTCGGGGTGCTTCGCGCACAGCGCGGCGAAGGAATCGTTGGCGAGCTTCGCCATGTCCGCGGCGTCCGGCCCGAAGTCCTCGACCGGCGGCGCGGCGAGCGAGACGATCTGGCGGTAGTCGGCGCCGAACTCGTCCATGATCCGGAACCGCGCGTCGAGGTCGACGATGCAGGGGATTACCCGCACGCGGCGCGCCATGTCCTTCCAGTTCGCGCCGAGCGTGAGCATGCGATCGAAGTACGGTTTCGGGAACAGGTGGTTGAACGCATCGATCTTCACTGGGTCCTCCCGCGGCGGGCCTGGCGATATTGACGGAGACCGCCGGGATTGCCAACATGCCGCGCTCCGGCGGGCGTGCTGCACTGCGTCGTGACGTCATTCGTCTGTATGGGGGCGTGTTCGGGAGATGAGTTCCAGTGGCCGCGTCATCGTCGCCGGCGCCGGGCCGGTGGGGCTGCTCGTGGCGCTCGCGCTGGGCGAGCAGGGCGTTCCCGTCGTCGTCCTCGAGGCCACGGCGGCGCTCACGCACGACCTCCGCGCAGGGACGTTCCATCCGCCCTCGCTCGAGATGATGGCGCCGTACGGCATCACCGACGAGATGCACAGGACCGGCCTCCCGGTGCGCCACTGGCAGCTGCGGGACCGGCAGGAGGGCCTCATCGCGCAGTGGGACCTCGACCTGCTGCGCGACGAGACGCCCTACCCCTATCGCCTCCACCTCGAGCAGCATCGCCTGACGCCGATCCTCTACGACAAGGCAAGTCGCCTGCCGCAGGTCGAGGTTCGATTCGCGAGCCCGGTGGTGGACGTGGGTCAGGATGCCGACCGTGCCTGGGCCGTGGTCGAGACGCCGGCCGGCCGGAAGCGGATCGAGGGCAAGTGGCTGGTCGGCTGCGACGGCGGGCGCAGCGCCGTGCGCAGGCGGCTTGGCGTAGAGATGGAGGGATTCACCTGGCCCGAGCGCTTCGTCGTTGTGAGCACTGGCTACGACTTTGCGCAGCACGGCATCACGCCGAACGCCTACGTCGCCGACCCCGAGCAGTGGGCCGCGCTGTTCAAGATGCCGGACGAGGGCGGGGCGGGCCTCTGGCGGGTAGCGTTCCCGGTGCCGCCGGACGAGGCCGACGAGACCACGCTCTCCGAGGGCGAGGTCGAGCGCCGCATGCAGTACTTCGTGCCGCGACCCGAGCGTTACGCGATCCGATACAAGAGCATCTACAAGGTGCACCAGCGCGTGGCGAAGGCGTTCCGGCGCGGCCGCATCCTTCTCGCGGGGGATGCCGCGCATCTCAACAACCCGCTCGGCGCTTTCGGGCTGAACGGCGGCATTCACGACGCGATCAACCTCGCCGGGAAGCTCGGGCCGGTCTGCCGCGGGAAGGCCGACGCGACGCTCCTCGACCGCTATGAGCGCCAGCGTCGAACCGTCAACATCGAGTACGTCCAGGACGGCTCGATCCGGAATCTCAAGACGCTCGCCGAGCGCGATCCGGACGCCCGGCGGCGGCGCTTCGACGAACTCCGGCGGATCAACGCCGACCCTGTCCAGGCAAGGGAGTTCCTGCTGCAGAGCTCGATGATTGCGAGCGTCCGGCGGGAGCGGGCGATCGATTGATCGGACCGGCGCGCCCGCCGGTGGCGTGGGGGTGCCCGTTTCCGGATAATCTCCAGCCTCCGCTGGGAGCTGGCTTGGCCCCGGGCGGCAGAGACCAGAAGAAACCATCGAAGCAGGGGTCCGCGCATCCCATCGGGCGCGGCGTCGAGAGGAGAGGAAGACCGTGGAAAAAGTCTGGCTGAAGCGCTATCCGCCCGGCGTGCCGCACGAGGTGCAGTACGACGAGTTCAAGTCCGTGAACGACCTGTTCGAAGCGAGCGTGAAGAAGTTCGGCGACCGCCCCGCGTACCACTGCATGGGCAAGACGATGACCTTTGCCGATCTCGACCGCATGTCGCGCGCATTCGCGGCGTGGCTGCAGTCGCAGGGGTTCGCCAAGGGCGCCCGCGTCGCCATCATGATGCCGAACGTGCTGCAGTACCCGGTAGCGCTCTTCGGCACGCACCGCGCGGGGGGCGTGGTGGTGAACGTCAACCCGCTCTACACCGCCCGCGAGCTCGAGCACCAGCTCAAGGACTCCGGCGCCGAGGTGATCGTCATCCTCGAGAACTTCGCCGCGACGCTCCAGCAGGTGCTGGACCGTACCCCGGTGAAGCGGGTCGTCGTCACCTCGCTCGGCGAGCTGCTCGGCTTCAAGGGCACGATCGTCAACTTCGTCGTTCGCCACGTGAAGAAGATGGTCCCGGCGTTCGAGCTGCCGAACGCGCTGCGCTTCGGCGACGTGCTCGAGGCCGGCGCGCGCGCCGAGCTCAAGCCGGTCGCGCTGGGGCTCGACGACGTCGCATTCCTGCAGTACACCGGCGGCACGACTGGCGTCGCGAAGGGCGCGATGCTGCTGCACCGGAACATCCTCGCCAATCTCGAGATGGTGCGCGAATGGATGAAGCCGTTCCTCGGCGAGGAGCAGCAGACGGTGATCACTGCCCTGCCCCTGTATCACATCTTCTCGCTGACGGCGAACTGCCTCACGTTCATGAAGATGGGCGGCTGCAACGTGCTGATCACGAATCCGCGCGACATACCGGGGTTCGTCAAGGAGCTCGCCAAGCACAAGTTCACCATCATCACCGGCGTGAACACGCTGTACAACGCGCTGCTCAACCATCCCGACTTCGCCAAACTCGACTTCAGCCACCTGAAGTGCGCGATCGGCGGTGGGATGGCGGTGCAGAAGGCGGTGGCCGAACGTTGGAAGCAGGTGACCGGCGGGGTGCTGCTCGAGGGCTACGGCCTCACCGAGACCTCGCCGTGCGCAACGACGAACCCGCTCGACCTCAAGGAGTACAACGGCTCGATCGGGCTGCCGATGCCATCGACCGAGATCGGCATTCGCGCCGACGACGGCCGCTGGCTGCCGGTCTGGGACGGCTCGCGCCCGGTCGAGGAGTGCACCGGCGAGATCTGCATCAAGGGTCCCCAGGTCATGGCCGGGTACTGGCAGCGTCCGGAGGAGACCGCGAAGGTGATGACGCCCGAGGGCTTCTTCATGACCGGTGACATCGGCTACATGGACAAGGAGGGGTTCACGCGCATCGTCGATCGGAAGAAGGACATGATCCTCGTCTCGGGCTTCAACGTTTACCCGAACGAGGTGGAGGGGGTGCTCGCGATGCATCCGGGCGTGCTCGAGTGCGCGGCAATCGGCGTGCCGGACGCGAAGTCGGGAGAGGCGGTGAAGATCTTCGTCGTGAAGAAGGATCCGGCCCTCACCGAGGACTCGATCCGCAAGCACTGCGAGGAGCACCTCACCGGCTACAAGCGCCCGCGCTACATCGAGTTCCGCAACGACCTGCCCAAGACGAACGTGGGCAAGATCCTGCGCCGCGCGCTGCGCGACGAGGAGCTCGGGGCGCAGAAGAAGGCAGCGTAACGGCGCGCTGGCGGCCGCGCGATTCCAGCTGTCGGCGAAGCCCGCCGGGCACATCCCGGCGGGCTTCTCTTTTGCGGAAATGAGACAGGATCGCTTCGTCTTCGGCATCGCGCTGCTGCTCGCCACGGTGCTGTCCTGGGGCGGCACCTTCCCGGTGGGTAAGGCCGCGGTCACGGGAATCGATCCGTTCTGGCTCGCGGCGATCCGGTACGCAGTGACGGTGTTCGTGTTCGCCGCGATCCTCGCCGCAGTCGAGGGTTGGGGCGCGTTCGACTACCAGGGGAAGTTCCTCACTGCGGCCATCATCGGCATCGTCGGCTTCGGCGGCTTCAACACGCTCGCCTTCATCGGGCTCCAGTACAGCAAGCCCGAGCACGTCGCGATCGTCAACGCGCTGCAGGCGCCGATCACCGCGCTGGCGCAATGGGTGTGGCGCGGGGTCCGCCCGGCCCGGTTCACGCTCGGGTGCATGGCGGTCGCGTTTCTCGGCGTCGCCCTGGTCGTGACGCGCGGCGACCCGGCGGCGGCGCTCGTGGGCGGCTCGCTCGTCGGCGATCTCCTCGCGCTCGCGGCCGCGGTGAGCTGGGTGGTGTTCTCGCTCGGGGTCGTCAAGCTCGCGGGCTTGAGCGCGATCCGCTACATGACGCTGACGTGCATCCCCGGGGCGATCGCCCTCCTCGCGTTCGCGCTGGTCGCGACCGCCCTCGGCGCGACCGTGCCCGACGCGGCAACACTGCGCGCCCACGGCTGGGAGGTCGCCTACCTGATCGTGTTCACGTCGATCGTCGGCGTCCTGTGCTGGATCGCTGGCATCCAGCGCGTCGGCCCGCTCAATGCCGCGCTGCTCGCGAACCTGATCCCGATCGTCGCGTTCGCCATCGGGATCGCGCTGGGTTCGTCGTTCGCGCCGATCGAGCTCGCCGGCGCTGCTCTGGTGATCGGGGCACTGGTCGCGAACAACCTCTATCTCCGTCGCAATGCAAGCCGTTGAGGAGGCTTTTCACGCCGGATTGCGCGTCCATAATGCACCGCAGCAAAGTCTCTGGTATAAGCGTCTCCATCTCTTAACCGAGTCGTTAACTGCGACAGGAGGCAGGGGAGTGCTCTACTCGCTGCACGAGATGCACCACGCGCTGCTCGCCCCGTGGAACGTCTGGGCGAAGACGCACCAAGAGCTCTTCTCCCACCCGTTCAGTTTCCTCGCGTATGCGCCGGGTGCGCAGCGGGTGGCCGCCTCCGCCGACCTGATGCATCGCCTGACCAAGCGCTACGAGAAGCCCGAGTTCGGGTTGCACCACACGGTGATCGGCGGCGCGGAGGTCGCAGTCACCGAGCGCGTCGCGCTGCGCAAGCCGTTCTGCCGGCTCCTCCACTTCCGTCGCGCCGCGACGCGCAACGACCCGGTCGTACTGCTCGTCGCGCCGCTCTCGGGACACTTCGCGACACTGCTGCGCGACACGGTCCGCGCACTGCTGCCCGACCACGAGGTGTACGTCACCGACTGGGTGGACGCCAAGATGGTGCCCATTTCGGAGGGTGCGTTCCATCTGGACGACTACGTGGACTACGTGCGCGACTTCGTTCGGCACCTGGGTCCCGTGATGCACGTGATTTCGGTCTGCCAGCCGACAGTGCCGGTGCTCGCCGCGCTATCGCTCATGGCGGCCGACGGCGAGCCGGTCCAGTCGCGCACGATGACGATGATGGGCGGACCGATCGACGCGCGCCGCAGTCCGACCGCGGTCACCAACCTCGCGCTCAAGCATCCGCTGTCGTGGTTCGACCGCCGCCTGATCGAGCGCGTGCCCGCCAAGTATCCCGGCTTCATGCGCCGCGTATATCCGGGCTTCCTGCAGCACATGGGTTTCGTGGCGATGAACCCCGACCGTCACGCCGACGCGCACTGGGACTATTACCTGCACCTGATGAAGGGCGACGGCGAAAGCGCCGAGGCGCACCGCCGCTTCTACGACGAGTACAACGCGGTGCTCGATATGCCCGCGGAGTACTACCTCGACACGATCCGCGCGGTGTTCCAGGAGTTCGCGCTCGCGAACGGCACGATGCGCGTGCACGGTGAACCGGTGCGGCCCGGTGCGATCACAAAGACCGCGCTGCTGACGATCGAGGGCGCGCTCGACGACATCTCCGGCAATGGCCAGACGGAGGCGGCGCATGCGCTGTGCGCGGGCATCCCCGCGAAGCGCCGCGAGCACTACCTCGTGCCGAACGTCGGCCACTACGGGATCTTCAGCGGGCGCAAGTGGCGCGAGGTCATCGCGCCGCGGATCCGGGAGTTCATCCGGCGGCACGGGTAACGAGAAAAGCCACGCTGGTACTTTTAGTGGCCCGTAACCCCACCCGCGCCTGAGGCGCGTTGAAGCCTCCTGGACATCCGCCTTCCGGAGGTGGAGCTGATCGCGCTCGCCGAGCTGAACGCGATCGTCGCGACCTCGGGCGCGCCGCTCGACACGAGCCGCTTCGATCCCCGGCTCCTGAAGAACCTGCCGCTCGACCTCCGTGTGGTGCTCACATGGGATGCCGACAACACGGACATCGATCTGTGGGTGACGGACCCGAACGGCGAGCGTGCCTTCTACGGCAGGCGTCTCACCTTCCAGGGCGGGCGGATGTCGCGCGACTTTCACCGGCGGCCAACGGTCCCGAGGAGTTCTCGCTGAAGCTCGCCAAGCCGGGCAAGTACCGGATCCAGGCGAACTTCTACGGCCACCGCCAGCAGATCGTCGCACGCGCGACCACCCTGCAGGCCAAGCTCCAGACCCGCTTCGGGACGGCCGAGGTCGAGGAGCGGATCGTCACCCTGCGCCTGCAGAGCCGGGGCGGGGTGGTGATGGTCGGGGAGTTCGAGGTGGCGGAAACGGAGTAGACAGTGGTGAGTGACAAGTATTAAGTGTCGAGTGGCCATGCCGGACGAGAGTCGCTGCCATCACTGTGATCGCGCGCGTCGCGCCCTTCTCCTGGGCGCCGTGGGGTTCGTGCTCGCGCCCGCAGCGCGCGGCCAGGCGACGGACCTTCCGCCGATCGCCCAGCCGCCGAGCCCGTCGCGCGAGGTCTTCATGCGCCGCGCGTTCGACATGCGGCGGATCTCGGTCGAACGGGGCGACCAGGCCTACGGCGCGGTGATCGTGAAGGGCGGAAAGATCGTCGGCGAGGGCGTCAGCGCGGTCATCACCGCGAACGATCCGACCGCGCACGCGGAGATGCAGGGGATCCGCGACGCCGCGCGACGATTGGGCACGCGCGACCTGTCGGGCTGCGAGATGTATGGCACTTCGCGCGCGTGCCCGATGTGCGAGGCCGGCGCCTACTGGGCGCGCATCTCGAGGATGTACTACGGCGAAGGGATCGCCGACGCGGGGGAGCCGAAGCTGCGCTGAGTCAGAGCAGCTTCCGCGCCGCCAGCGCCTCGATCATCGTGCGCGCAAAGTCCTCCGAGTCCTTCTGCGGATTGCTCGGCGCGAAGATCTCGCTCGTCGCGGTCCACACCGGCTGATCGCCCTTGACCGAGAACAGCCGGCTCTCGACGAACGCCTGGTCGTACTGGAGCACCGTGGGCGGGGTCGCGTAGCCCATGAAGAGCGGCCCGCCCCAGGCGGCGCCGTAGAAACTGTACGCGCCGCCGAAGAAGACCGGCGAAGTCGGCACGACCTCGGTGCGCCGCTCGACCCGGAGCACGCGCGCGATGAACACCGAGTCCGCGCGCGCCGCGCGCACCGCGCCGTCGTAGCGATCGCGCGGCGCGATGCCGTCCTCGGGGACGAGCGTGTAGCTCTGAACGCACTCGACGGCGCGCGCCTTCAGTTCGGCGCAGAACGCGTCCTCGAACACCCGGCGCACGGTGCTGCCGTGCGTGACGCCGATGACGAACACGCGCGTGAACGGACCGCCGGTGAAGATCGGATCCTGCCACTGCTGAACGATCCGTGTGGGCCCCGCGCATGCGGCGAGGGCGACCGCCGCGACCAGCCACAGACGCATTACGCCACGCATCGACGATTCTCCGGACCCGGTCATGACCGGATTATAGGTAGGCGATCAACCGTCCGCAGGTGATTACTCCGAACCAGATCATGAGCGAGAGAAGCGCCGACGCTTTCGCCCTGCCGGGAGTCGGCTGATGCTGGTCCCACGACGACACCGAGCGGTACACGCCGTTGTGGAACGCGAGGGCGTTGAGGCCGGCGAATGCGATCAGGGCGAGCTTCACCCGGAACGCCGGGTTGGCGGCGAACTCCGTTGCATGTGCCGACAGCATCGCAACGCCGCTCGGCACGATCAGCAGGAACGCCACCCACGCCCACGGCAGCAGGTGCCGCTCGAGCGACCGGACCGACACGGTGCGCGAGAAGCCGAGGAGGCGCAGGTCAAACAGCACGACCGCGCCGACGAGGATCACGAAGCCGGAGATGTGGACAATCTCGACGATTGGGTACGTCCACAGCGAGTGGCGCATGACCTCCGCGAGCGACGAATGCTCGAGGATCGACAGCAGCTCCTGGATGTCCATGGTCTTTCGCCCGCGCGGGGGGCGCGGGGGCCGCTCCTCCTTTTCGCACCCCGAGGCGGGGATTTCTCGACCGATCCCCTCGCTTTCCCCTCCTCGCATGGAGGGGGTGGCCACGCCAGCGGCCGGGTGGTGCGCTATCTCAGCTCGACCGTCTTCCCTTCGACGGTGATGCGCTCCGCGCGCATCTCGTCGGGCTTGTTGCGGTTCGGGTAGCCCACGACGGTGGCCGTGTTGCCGACCTTGAGCGCGTCCTTCGGCAGACCGCGGTTCTCCATGCGAGTCGGGGGCGCGAGCACCGCGTTCCAGATCTTGTTCGCCGTCTGCAACTTGATGTGCCCGTGCGGATGCTCATAGCCCGACTCGATGATCTTGCCGGTGAGCGTGAGCGCCTGGCTGCTGTCGTACTCGCTCCAGCCGTGATGGGGCAGGGCGGGCAGCGCCCAGCCGGTGAGGGCGATGATTGCGAGTGAGCGACTGATCATGGCAATGGACTGGTTCGACGACCGGCCGGACTATGCACTCCGACGACGAAAATTTCAACCGCATCTAGAATCGGGCGATCATGCGCGCCCTGCTCATCGCGTGCCTTCTGTGTTGCGCGGGCGCCGCATTCGCACAACCGGCGGCGCCGCTGCGGCTCGCCGACACGTGGCGGCTGCCCGAGCACGAGCGGTCCTACGCGGGCACGCTGCCGCCGACGCATCACCTGCAGCTCGACCTCGTTGCGTTCCGCGACACGCAATGGGAGCCCGATCGAATCCTGCGCGCCGTGCGCGACGCGGCCACGATCCTCGCGCAGTGCCGCATCCGCCTGCAGCGCGCCGAGCTCTCTCGCTTCGAGGGCGGCGAGGCGGGCCTGCGCTACCTGTCGACGCCCGTCTCGCGCCAGCTGGTGCGGCGCGTGCGGCCGGCGAAACCGGCGGTGTTCTTCGTGCGCGACACCCGGCACGTGCCGACCTACGACGCCGAGGCGTTCGGCACCGGCAACAGCGCGGCGCGGCCCGAGCTCGCCTTCACGGTCTGGATCACCGCGTGGATCCGCGACCTGCCGCTCGCGCTCGCGCACGAGCTCGCGCACGTCCTGATGGACTCGGGCGAGCACTCGGTCGAGGCGGCGAACCTGATGCGCGACGAGACCGCGCCCGGCAACACGCAACTCGCTCCCGAGCAGTGCGCGCGAATGGTCGAGGCGGGCGAGCGGAACGGGCTCCTGCAGCGCGAGGTGCCGCGCTGATCGACCCCCTTGTCAGGAGAATGTGAGCGCAGGCGAGCGGGGGACTCATAACCTCTTGGTCCCGGTCGGAACCCCGGCGGACCCACGGCAGAATCGCTTCGCCGGCGCATTTGCCCATCCTAGTGATGTTCTTTCAACCGGCAGACCGATCCGGCGCTACTCGACCCACTGCGAATGGACGCATGCGGCCCCAAGACCGGCCATTCGCAGCTACGAGCCTCAGCCTCGGGGACGGCCATACCTCGCCCAAGACCGATTCTGAGTCAGCAAGCAGGGCGAGATCCAAAGCGCGCCGTGCACCTCCTCGAGAAACACGGGTCTCACACCTGTCTCGGCCTATCTCACCCTCGATTGGCAACGCTGGGAGCCGCGGCGACGGGTCCGCCGGCAGTGAGCTAACGCAGGTCTCCTCGAAATAGGCCCCTTGTAAGAGGTGAATGACGGGCGTAACCTGCTTTGCGAGTTGTCCGTCGCTCGTGTTTTGCATCTCCCGACCAACCCTCAGAAAGGAGGACAGCCATGGCCGGCTGGCGTGTCGAAGGGCAATATATGGAGACATGCAACTGCACCTATCTGTGCCCATGCATCGGTTCCAACTTGGCGGCGCGGCCCACGGAGGGGGACTGCAAGGCGGCCATCGCGATGAGGATCGACAAGGGCGAGAAGGACGGTGTGAAGCTCGACGGCCTATCGTTCATCGTGCTTATGCACTCGCCCAGGGCGATGGCGGAGGGCAACATCACGGTGGGCCTCATCATCGACGAGCGCGCTACCGACAATCAGGCCGAGGCAATCAGCGCGATCGCCACGGGCGCGGCTGGCGGACCGATGGCGGCGCTCGGGCCGCTCGTCGGGCGTGTGGCTGGCGTGGAGAAGCGGCCGATCAGCTTCGAGATGGACGGAATGAAGCGCATCGTCAAAGCGGGCGAGCTCATCGACCAGGCCTGCGAGGGTGTTCCGGGACCCGCGCGCCCAGGCGAACCGATCTATCTCGACAACACGTGCCACCCAGTGAACCCCAGACTAGCGCTCGCCAAGGCCACTCGTAGCAGCATGCACGCCTTCGGGATCAACTGGGACGATTCCAGCGGGACGCGCAACGGCCATTTCGCGCCCTTCGCGTGGGCGGGGTAGCACCTCAAGCCGCGCTCGACCGTGGGATTGAAGCGACGCTGCGACGCGACCGCAGGGTCGTCACGGCGAGCCTTGTCCTGGTCGTTGCGCTGGCGTGGCTTTATCTCTGGCGCGATGCCGCAGCGATGAGCCACATGGGCATGGCTGACATGCCGATGGCACACGCCTTGGGCGCAGGCACACTCGCCCTGACCTTCGTGATGTGGGCAGTCATGATGGTCGGCATGATGCTGCCGAGCACAGCGCCCACGATCCTTCTCTACGGCGCGTTGGTCCGCAAGAACGGTGAGCGCGGGACCGTGCTGCCCGCGGTTTGGGTCTTCACAAGCGGTTACCTCGCCGTGTGGATGGGCTTTAGCCTTGTCGTCACACTGCTGCAAGTCGCGCTCGAGCAGGCGGCGCTCGTAACGCCGATGATGGTATCGGCGAGCAAGGGCTTGAGCGCAGCAATACTCATCGCTGCAGGAATCTATCAGTGGCTTCCGGTAAAACAGGCCTGCCTCAGCAGATGCCGGAATCCCCTGCAGTTCTTCGTCACCCGATGGCGTACCGGCGCGGGCGGGGCGTTTCGCATGGGCGCCGAGCACGGCCTGTTCTGCGTCGGCTGCTGTTGGATGCTAATGCTGCTGCTCTTCGTCGCCGGCGTTATGAATCTTGTCTGGATCGCGCTCATCGCAGGCTTTGTCTTCGTCGAGAAGTTGCTGCCGGCCGGAAAATTCACTTCCGGCTTCGCTAGCGTGGCCCTGGTCCTGTCCGGCCTCTTTCTGTTGATCAAGCCCTAGCGTCCCGGCTCAGCGATTTGTCGAAGCAAGATCGCTGATCCGCAGGATCCTCAGGCATCTGCATCTGCAATAGCCCGCTCTCGGGCGCGAGCCTGCTCGCGGCGCGTTGGAGTGCAAGCGGATTCGGGCTCGCGTCTGCTTCGGGGCGATCTGAGACGTTGGAGAACGTCTCATCTCACCTCGGCCAAGAGCGATGGCAGGCGCAACGTCGGCTTGACTGCCGCTCCGCTGACTTGGAAGGCGCCGCGGCATGCGATGCACCTCTTTGCAGCGATGAACGCGCTAGGGTTGGTCGCGTGCTTGCATTGTTCCCGATTTCAGGACGCGAACCCCGGGCTTCGCGTCGAGAATGGCTGCCAGCAGTGCAGACGCCACGGCGCGGGCCGGGAGAGGCCGCACCCCCTTCGGAACCATCCAACCGAGCGGCCCGAGCAGCCGTGCCGCCCACACTTCGCCACTGCGCGCCGGTTGTCCCACGGCGGCTCGGTCGCCCAGCAGCAATGATGGCTGCGCGATCACAACCGATTCGTAGCCGAGCTGCGCGATGGCGGCCTGCATCTCGCCTTTGACGCGGTTGTAAAAGACGCGCGACTTAGCATCGGCGCCCAACGCGGACACAACGGCCAACCGCGTCGCACCCGTGGCCCTGGCGGCTCGTGCGGTATTCACCACGAAGGCAAAGTCCACTTGGCGAAAGGCCGCTTGCGAGCCCGCTACCTTGATCGTGGTGCCGAGCGTGATGAACACGTCATCCACCGTTGGGAACGCTGCGGGTAGCCGTGCGAAGTCGACTTGGTGAACCTTGAGCTTTGCGTTGGCCTTAATGTCCGGCGCCGCGCGGCGCAGCAGGACATGCACGCTGCGGTATTGCTTGCTGGCCAGCAGCAGCGGCAACAGCGCGCGGCCGACGAGGCCGGTGGCACCGGCGAGCAAGGCGGTGCGCGGCGTTGCAGATGCGTCGTCCATGCGACGACTATACCCGCGCCATTTGGAGGCCCGGAATGAGCGCGGCGAGAGATGACTCCGCCAAGCGACCGTTATCAGCCGGACAGGGCCCCCTGATACTCCGATTCATTCGATGACGAGCCCGCTTCGGGGTCGATCTTCGAAGAGTGCCGTGGCTGAGGCGTGGCTCTCCAATAGACCTCATAGGGGCTCGTAGAGAGGCCCTCGAGCTCTTCCGGGGCGTTAGAAAGGGTTTGTCTTCATCCCGCGACGCCTTAAATCGCAACTGAAGAACTTCGCCCCTGAACTCGGCGTGCGCGACCGGACGGCTTGCGCTCAGCAAGCCAATGGGTCAAAGCAACAAAGGGTCAAGCTACTTGCGCATATGGACCTCGAGCCCGCGGCGCGCCCTCGTCCGGACGCGATTCCGCACCATCGGTGTCCACCCGAGCAGCAGGCCCGTGGGACCGAGCGCCTGCCGCGACCAGCGCCAGAAGTCGAAGCGGTCGATGTGGCGCACGATCAGTCCGTCGCGGAACTCGAACTCGGCCGCAATGACGTTGTGCACACGGCGGCCGGTCTGCGTGAAGGTATAGCGCGCTTCCCAGCTCGCGCGGCCGCGTGCGTCGTCGGCCTGCACGTCGCCGAACGTGATCTCGAGATCGGTCGCGCGCGCACAGAGCATCGCCCACATCGCGCCCGCCTCGGGACCGCGCAGCTCGGTAAAGACCGGGTCCGAGAATTCGATCTGCGGGTGATAGCACGCCGCCATCGTCGCCGCGTCGCGCACCTGGAAGGCGCGGTAGAAGCGGTCGATCAGCGCCTGGTTCAAGTGCATCGCGATCATCCGTGCACGGCGCGGCTGTCGGCCGGCGCCTGTGCGCGATCGGTCATCGAGTAGTCGCGCGCGACGGTCGCCACGCGCAGCCGGTAGCCGCTGAACACCCCGCCGCGCCCGCGCGCCTGCGCGAGGCGGTGGCCCTCGAGCTCGCGCCAGCGCCGCACCGACTCCTCGTCGCGCCAGAACGAGAGCGAAAGGAGCTTGCCCTCGTTGCTGAGGCTCGCGAACCGCTCGATCGAGATGAACCCGTCGGTCTTCTCCAGCGCCGGCCGCAGGCTCGTCGCGAGGTCGAGATACTCCTGTTGCCTGCCGGGCGCGGGCGTGACCTCGAAGATCACGGCAATCATCGGAACCCCCCTAGTGTCGAACGCGCGGAAACCTTGTGAAGATCGCGACGAGCCACAGGACGAACGCCGCGGCGAACCCTGCCAGCATCCATAGGAAGAGGCCTTCATCCAACCGCGGCGGCCGCGCCGCGGAGGCGCGCAGGATCAACAGGTGCACGCCCGCGACCATCAATACGATCATGCAGCCGAGCAAGCACGCGTGCCGGGCGAGGAATGCGAGTGTCTCGGTGCGCCGAGCGGGCGCAAGCCAGTGGTCGCGGTTCGGCACGTTGACGGCTCGCGGCGCCACACGCGGCAGCAGGCCCACCGCGCCGGCCACCAGGAGCGGCAGGCCGACCGTGAACGCCAGCATGAATTTCGTATAGCCGCTGCGGGTCATCCAGCCGTCCGGGACGCCGCCCGCGCCGAAGTGTGTCGGAATGACGTCAGGCAGCATGCCGACCGTAGCGAGCAGCAGGGCCGTGGCGGCGGCGAGCAGCACGACAAAGAGAGCGAGAGGTGCGCGATTCACGGGACCATCGTCAGTTCGCGCGGCCCGATCGCAGCTTGCCTTCCATCCACACGAGGAGCAGGAGCCCGCCCAGCGTGGACAGGTTCTTCAGGAAGTGCAGCAGCTGACCGTGCCGCTCGGCGGCCGGATGCGTCCAGAACGGGTGTGCGGTGAAGGCGTCCACGAGAATGAAGACGGCGAGCAGGCTGGCCACCCAGCGCAGCTTCCAGCCGATCATGACGAGCAGTCCGGCGACGAACTCGAGGACGCTGAACGCGGCCGCGCCGGCGGAGACGGCGGTCCCGCGACGATGCCGCCGAAGATCGACAGGCGCTCGAGCCCGAGACCGACGAACACGCTCGGAATCAGGATGCGGGCGGCGAAGAACAGTACTCGGTCGATCATGGTGCGCGGCCCCCCGTGTCAGCGCAGTGCGGGCGGATGGTACCGGGTCAGGCGTCGGCCGGTTGCGCCTGCGGACTGCGGCGCCCGAGTGACATCCATTCCCAAATCGCCACCACGATCAGCACGGTCGTCGTGCCTGCGGACAGGATCAACGGCGTCACGAATCCGCAGACCGGAACCAGCAGGGCGAGCAGGCCAAGTCCCACCAGGTGGGACAGCGGGACGTGTTTCGACGAAGTGCGCTTGAAGAGGGCGTTGCCGATCAGGTAGAGCGCCGGCCCGCCCAGGATGGCGGCCGCCGCCTTCGCCTCGACGTGGCCGCCCGGATGAGCCAACACCAGCTCGTCGGCCACCGCGACCACGATGACGCCGGCGACGATGGGGATGTGAAGATAAGTGTAGGCCATCCTGGCCATGCGGCCGGGATCGTCGGAGCCGGCGATCAGGCGGCTGCCGCGCTCGGCGCCAATGTTGAAATAGACCCACCACATTGCGGCGCTGCCGACGAAGGCGACGACGAAAGCCGCGGCCGTCTCGGCGGTCCACGCCAGGTTCGAGAACGTGGCTCCCGTGACGATGATCGACTCGCCGAGTGCGATGATGATGAACAGGCCGCAGCGCTCCGCCATGTGTCCGCCCTCGACGTCCCAGTCGGCGGTGGTCGAGCGGCCCAGCCCGGGCGTCCAGAAACCGAACCACGGTGAAGCGTATTCGATGGCCAGCGCCAGACCCCACAGGGCGTATCGCCAGCCATCGCCGGCAAACGCGCCGGCGATCCACAACGCTGCGGCCGGCAGAACCCAGACCAGGATGCGCTGGAAGTTCCGGAAGTTGCGCGGGCTGTGGGCCTTGAGCGCCCACAGCATGAACAGCGTGCGCCCGACCTGCATGAAGACGTAGGCCAGAACGAACGCCTGCGCCCGCTCCTCGAAGGCGTGCGGAATCGAGCTCGACAAGACAAGCCCCGCCAGCATCAGGGCCATCAGCATCAGGCGCACCGCCGCCTTCTCCGGGTCGAGCCAGTTCGTCATCCAAGAGACGTTGATCCACAGCCACCACACCGCCAGCATCAGGAAGCCGGTCTGCACAGCCCCCTGCAAGTTCATGTGCTCCAGCAAACCGTGGGAGAGCTGGGTGATCGCGAACACGAACACCAGGTCGAAGAACAGCTCGAGGAAGCTGACGCGGTTGTGCTCGTGCGCCCGCCGGGTCCGCAGGTGGTTGGCGCGCGCCGCAAGCAAGGTCATCGCTGAGTCCTCGGTTCCGACAGGCGTGCCCCGGAGGCGATCGTCCAGATCATGCGATCTCCACATCGATCTGGAAATCCGGCGGATTCCGTACGGTGCAGCCGACCGGCGAGTGCGCTTCGCCCCAGGCCGCGAGTTCGCGCAGCTGTTCTGGGGACGCTTCGTTTGCCGCGAGCTTTACACGAGCGCGGAGCGAGGACATGCCCGCGGAGACGCGATCGTCGAGGCCGAGCATTCCGCGGTTGTCGGACTCGCTATCCACGGAAACCTCCAGCAGGTCGAGGTTGATCCCCAGCCGGGCCGCCCGCATCGCGATGACCGTGGTCGTGCACGACGCGATCGCCGCGCGCAAGAGCCATCCCGGGCGCGGGGCCGTCGCGCCACCCCCGAGCGCCGCGGGCATGTCCGTGTGCAGCGACTCGCCATTGGGGCCGGTCACGATTGTCCGCAGCCCCTCCTCAAGACGCGCCGTGGCGGGATTTCCCTTGGCGCGCGCCTTTTCGGGCTGTTCCTCGATGATCCTGGATATGTCTTCGAGCGCTTCGCGGAGGCCAGTGGTCGACATGTGATTCCATCCTCTTGCTGCTCAACGTGGAACCCGATTGTTCCACTGGCAGCCCCCGGTGCCTAGACGGAGCGTTCCGTGCACCGGCGACGATGCGCGGCCCGGCGCAACGTGCGGTACGGCGGGCGCTCAGATCTCATGCGGCTTTGAGCGGTCGGATCAGGACGAGATAGCCGCCCAGCACCAGGCACCCGGCGAGCGCAACGGCAGCCGCGAGCTGAATCGGCGCGCCGTCGAAGAACTGCCGCATGAAGAGCTGGCCGACCACCGCGGCGACGACGAGCTGGGTGCACCCGAGGAGCGCGGAGGCGGTGCCGGCGATCTTCGGGAAGGGCGCGACCGCGGCGGCGAGGGAGACCGGGTTGATGAAAGCGTGCCCGAAGAGGTAGAGCATCATCGGCCCGAAGATCGCGAGCGGATGCGCGACGCCCGCGGCGGCGAGCGCGAGCATCAGGAGCCCGCCGCCCGCGGCGAACCCGGCGCCCGCGCCGAGCAGGGTCGGCAGCGCGAAGCGGCGCGTGAGGCGCGAGCACACGAACGAACCGACGAAGTTGCCGGCGACGGGGATGATGAACCACAGTCCGAAGTCCTGCGGGCGGACGTGCAGCACCTCGATCACCACGAACGACGACGCCGAGAGGAAGAAGAAGAGGCCCGCGTAGATCACGGTGAAGCACACCGCATACGCGAAGAAGGTGTGATTCGCGTAGATCGTGCGGGCGTTGCGCGCGAGCTGCGCGAAGTTCGTTGCGGTCGCGTCGAAGTGCCGGCTGGATTCCGCGAGGACGGTCCACGTGGCGAGCCAGAGCGCGAGGCCGTAGACGAGCATCAGGCCGAAGGTCGCGCGCCAGCCGAGCCAGACGGTGAGATAGCCGCCGAAGAGCGGGGCGAACATCGGCACCAGCACGACCAGCATCATGATCTGCGCCAGCGCTCGTGCGCCGCGCAACGGGTCGAAGACGTCGCGCACGATCGCGCGCCCGATCACCGGGCCGCTGCATGCGCCGACGCCCTGGAAGAAACGTGCCGCGACGAGCAGCTCGATCGAGGGCGCCAGCATCGACGCGATCGAGCCGAGCATGAAGAGCGCAAGGCCGCTGAGCAGCACCGGCCTGCGGCCGAAGCGGTCCGACAGCGGGCCGTAGGCGAGCTGCGCCGCGCCGAATCCGACTGCGAATGCCGAAAGGGTGAGCTGTGCCAGCGCATCGGTCGCGCCGAGCGCGGTGCGGATCGCCGGCAGCGCAGGCAGGTAGAGGTCGCTCGCGAGCGCGAGCAGCGAGAAGATTCCTGCGCAGTAAACGATCAGCGCCCTGCCGGGCGCGTGGGCAGGGTGGGCGATGGTGCGCATGCGGCGAGACCCCGCACGCACACGCTACGGGGCGAGACTGGAACCCATTACGCGGCGTCCTCCGGCGCAGGCTCGTGCTCCGGTTCCGGCGCCACGGCCGCCCGGTGACCGGGCTTCATCACTTCCTGCTCGATCGCGCCGAAGATGGAGCGGCCCTCGGCGTCGCGCATCTCGATCTCGACTCGATCGCCGAACTTCAGGAACGGCGTCGAGGCCTTGCCGCCGGCGATCATCTCCAGCGCGCGCCGCTCGGCGATGCAGCAGACGCCAACCTTCGTGTCCTTGTTGGAGACGGTGCCGGAGCCGAGGATCGCACCGGCGCCGAGCGGGCGCGTCTTCGCGGCGTGCACGATGAGCCGCGGGAAATCGAACGTCATGTCGGTGCCGGCATTCGGTTGCCCGAGCAGCGTGCCGTTCACGTGCACGGTGAGCGGCAGATGGAGCTTGCGCCCGTCCCACGCCGCGCCCAGCTCGTCGGGCGTCACCGCGACCGGCGAGAACGCGGTCCAGGTCTTCGACTGGAGAAAGCCGAAGCCCTTCGAGAGCTCCACCGGGACGAGGTTGCGCAGCGTGACATCATTGACGAGCATGAAGAGGCGGATGTGCTCGGCTGCTTTCTCGCGCTTCACGCCCATCGGCACGTCGTCGAGAACGACCGCGAGCTCCGCCTCGAGATCGATACCCCAGGATTCGTCCTCCACGGGGATCGGATCGCGCGCGCCGAGGAACGCGCCGGAGTCGCCCTGATACATCAGCGGCTCGTCGCGCAGCTCCTTGGTCAGCTCCGCGCCGCGCGCCTTGCGCGCGCGCTCCGCGTGCGAAAGGTACGCCGAGGCGTCGAGCCACTGGTACGCCCGCGGCAGCGGGGCGTGGAACCTCGCGAAGTCGGGCTCGAACCAGCGCGAGCCTTCGGGCCCGCGGTTCGCGGCGTCGTAGAGCGCCTGCAGGCGCGGCGCGCAGTAATCCCAGTCGTCGAGCGCCGCCTGCAGGGTGGGTGCGACGTCGTAGGCGACTGTGCCGATCTTGAGGTCGCGCGCGACGACGCAGAGCGCGCCGTCGCGTGTGTCGTCCTTGACAGTGCCGAGTTTCATTCGGAGGGGATTGGAGGAAAGGCGGGAATTTTACCCGGTCGGGTCGCGAAAGCCGGGATAGTCTTGCCGTCCCTGGGTGTTCACGCACCGGAGGCGAGCGGCGACGTCCGCTCGTCCCGACGGAAGCGCCGCCCGGCCGGCTGTCTCCGGCTTGCCTGACGGACGGCGCTTTCCGAGCCCGGAACTGCAGGAGATGACTCGACATGCGCAAACCTCGATTCACGACCGGCGCGCTCGGGGGCCTCGGCCTTGCGCTGATCGCCACGCTCGCTCATGGCGCCGGCAACGAGATCGTGATCGGACAGACGATCGCGCTCACCGGCGGGCAGGCGGAGCACGGAAAGGCGGTGCAACTCGGCGCCCGCGTCTGCATCGACAGGGTCAACGCGGCCGGCGGCGTGCACGGCCGCAAGATCGTGCTCACGACGTTCGACGACGCGGGGAGCGCGGCGAAGGCCGCCGAGAACACCGCGATACTGATCGACCGCGAGCACGTGCTCGCGGTGTTCGGCGGCATCGAGGGCGGGCCCTGCGTGGCCAGCATGCGCGTGGCGACGGAGAAGCGCGTGCCGCTCGTCGCCTGCCTCGCCGGGTCGCCCGAGATGCGCGATCCGTTCAACCGCTACGTCTTTCCCGTGCGCGCGGCGCATTACAGCGAGTTCGAGCGGCTCGTCGAGCTGTCGGTCGAATCCGGGGGGCGCAGGATCGGATTTCTGCACTCGGACAGCGAGACCGGCCGCAAGCACCTGGCGAACGTCCGGAAGCTGCTCGCCCGTCACAATCTGGACGTGGCCGCCGCGATCGTGATCCCGAACGAGAAGCCCGACGCAAGAAAGATTGCGGACCAGATCGCCGCGGCGAAGATCGATGTCGTTTTCAACCACGGGTCCTATGCGCTGTACGGCGAGGTCGTGAGGGAGATGAAAGCCCGCGGCGCCGACACGCGCTTCATGGCCGTGAACTCCGGCGCGCAACAGATGGCGCGCATGCTCGGCAAGGATGCGCACGGCGTCATCTTCACGCAGGTCGTGCCGTTCCCCTGGAGCGCGACGCCGCCGGTGGTCGCGGAGCACCGGGCGGCGCTCAAGGCGACGGAATCGAACGCGGAGCCCTCGTTCAGCAGTCTCGAGGGCTTCATCAGTGCGAAGGTGCTCGTCGCGGGGCTGCAGCGCGCGCCGGCACGGCTGTCGCGCGAAGACCTGATCGCCGGTCTCGAACAGCTCGGGAGCTACGACGCAGGCGGGCTCACGGTCAGTTTCGGGCCCGGGTCGCGCACCGGCGCGACTCTCGTCGACACCGTGCTCGCGACCGGAACCGGGCGGTTCGTGCGCTGACCGGGCAACTCACGCGGCACCCGCCTTTTCGGATCGTCTCGCCGTTCGAGGTCCGTAGCCACAGGGGCAATCGCCCCTTTTTGCATCGATGTATGCGAGTTCGAGGGCAAGACCCGGATGGCAGCGCTTCCCGCCGGCGGCTACATTTCGGCCATCGATCATGCCGGGTCGAAAGAAAGCAAGACGATCACGAGGCATCGCGCCGGTGGCGCGAGCACGAGAATCCGCTTTGTCGAATGAGGCGGGGCGGGTAAGGTCGATCGACTGGGATCGCGTCTCGAAAGACCTCGACACCAGAGGCAGCGGGGTGATCGAGCGCTTGTTGACCCCGGCCGAATGCGACGCCCTGGCGATGCTGTATCCGATCGACGAGGCCTTCCGCAGCCACGTGCTGATGGAGCGGCACGGTTTCGGGCGTGGAGAGTACAAGTACTTTGCCTATCCGCTGCCCGACCTGGTGGCCGGTCTGCGCACGGCTATCTACCCGAACCTGGCGCCGATCGCCAATCGCTGGAACGCGGCGATGGGCATCAAGGTCCGCTACCCTGCGAAGCACGCGGATTTCATCGTGCGTTGCCATGCGGCGGGCCAGCTCCGCCCGACGCCGCTGCTGCTGCAGTACGGCCCGGACGACTACAACTGCCTGCATCAGGATCTGTACGGCGAGCGCGTCTTCCCGCTCCAGGTGGCGATCCTGCTGTCCGAGCCCGGGCGGGACTTCGCGGGCGGCGAATTCGTGGTCACCGAGCAGCGTCCGCGCATGCAGTCGCGACCGGAAGTGGTGCCGCTGCGCCAGGGCGACGCGGTGGTATTCGCCGTCCATCACCGTCCGGTGCAGGGCACGCGCGGCGTGTACCGGGTCAATCTCCGCCATGGCGTGAGCCGCGTACGCTCGGGGCATCGCCACACGCTGGGGATCATCTTCCACGATGCGACGTGAAGGCGCCTGAATGACGAAGGACCTGTTCGAACTCGACGGCGAGGTCGAAGCGCGGCAGGAGCAATTGGGACCGGGCGCCGTCGTGCTGCGCGGCTTTGCCCGATCGGACGAAGCCGCGCTCCTGGCCGCGCTGCAGGACGTGATCGCGCAGGCACCGTTTCGCCACATGGTCACGCCGGGCGGGTTTCGCATGTCGATCGCGATGACGAACTGCGGCGCCTTCGGCTGGGTCACGGACCTGACCGGCTATCGCTACGATGCGGTGGACCCGGAGAGCGGTCGCAGCTGGCCGCGGATGCCGGGGTCCTTTCTGCGGCTCGCGCAGGGCGCTGCGGCGCAGGCCGGCTTCGACGGGTTCGCGCCCGATGCCTGCCTGATCAATCGCTACGAGCCGGGCGCGAGGCTGTCGCTGCACCAGGACCGGAACGAACGCGACTTCGGCGCGCCCATCGTCTCCGTTTCGCTCGGAATCCCGGCTGTGTTCGTGTTCGGCGGCTTGAAGAGAGCCGACCGGGCGACGCGCGTGCCGCTGGCGCACGGCGACGTGGTGGTGTGGGGTGGGCCGGCCCGGCTTCGCTATCACGGCGTACTACCCCTCAAGGCGGGACATCACCCGTCGGTGGGCGCGCATCGCATCAACCTGACGTTCCGCAAGGCGGCCTGAGGGACCGCGCCCGCGCGGATGGCGTGGGCGCCGTCGTCGAGCCGCTGCCTGGCCTGGTCGGAGACCCGGACTGGCCGGCGCGGTAAGCCGTCCTTCGCCCTAGCAGCCTGATGCAAAAGCTACGGAAATGACGTCCTTCGAGCTTGTTGAACTGCTTCGAAGGAGTGCCCGACCACTCTTGCGGTCTCGATCTGCTGTTCTTGCTCTCGATTCGTGATGCAAAAGGTGCATTTTTGCGT
>DATIDG010000033.1:0-51740 GCA_035456405.1 Burkholderiales bacterium
CGGTGGCGAGCCATCGCCAAGGGCTTCGCGATCTGCCCCTCGTTCCACGTCCATTTCGGCCACTCGGGAAGCGCCCAGACGAACACGCTAATCTCCGCAGCAAATGCGGAGATTATGCGAGGGATTCTCCGCACGAACAACCCGAATCTCCGCAATGGATGCGGAGATAACTATGGCAATTGCCCCTTCTCGAGGTGTTACGCGACGCGCGTTGCGATGAGCGAGGCGGGGGAGGCGTTCTGCGCCGCGCACCGCGGCGCGACGGCGCGGACGATGGCGATCGTCGAGTGGCTGGTCGCCGCTGGGTAAGCCGAGAGAGAAGACTGCTTCGGGGGGCACGAGGGGCTATGGCCCCTCATACGTGACGACTACTCGGCGCCCGGGACCTTGGCCTCGACGAACTTGACGACGCGCGGCGAGCCTTCCCGGGCCGCGGTCCCGGCCTCGTCGGCCGGCGCGACCGGCGCGGCTTCGGGCGCGGCGCGGGTGGTCTCGGTCAGGGCGACCGTCCGGGCTTTGGCGGGCGCCACCGTCGGCTCCGCCGCCTTGCGGGCCACGGTTTTCGATTTCGTCGCGGCGGCGGTCGCGGTCTTCTTGCCGGTGGCCTTCGCGGGCTTGGGCCGGCTGCGCGCCTTCTCCGGAGCAGCATCGGCCTTGGGCACGTCCACCTGGAAGACGGATGTGACGGGCTCGAGCGGCGGCGTCGCGTGGGCGGCCGCGACAAATGCGGCCGGAAGCGCGGCCGGCGCGGCGGCGGCCAGCGGCGCGGGCGCGGCGCTCGTCTTCGGTTTTGGCTGCTCGGTGCCGAGGAGCCGGTTCACCTCCTCGACGTCGGCTTCGCTGAGCGAGCCGGCGGCGGCTTTCAGCCTGAGCCCGTTGATGATCGTGTCGTAGCGCGCCCGCGCGAGGTCGCGCTTCGTCTGGAACACCTGCTGCTGGGCGTTCAGCACGTCGATGTTGATCCGCACGCCGACCTCGTAGCCGACGCGGTTCGACTGCAGCGCGGTCTCGCTCGAGACGAGCGCCTGCTCGAGCGCCTTCACCTGCGCGATGCCGTTGGTGACGTTCAGGTAGGCCTGCTGGGCGTTGAACTCCGCCGCGCGGCGGCTCGCCTCGAGGTCCTGGCGCGATTTCTCCTTGAGCGCGACCGCCTCACGGGTCCTCGAGAGCACGGACCCGCCGGCGTAGATCGGGACGTTGAGCTGCAGCCCGATCGCGTTCTGCGACACCGTCGAGCGGCTGCTGATGCCGACCGCCAGGCTCTGGTTCGTGTTCTCCTGGGTGCTCGCGACGACGTCGAGGGTCGGGTAGTGGCCGGCGCGCTGGCGACCGACCTCGCGGTCGGCAATCTCCAGCACCGCCTCGTTCGCGCGCACGGTGAAGTTGTTTTCGCGCGCCCCCTTCGCCCATTCGTCCTGGATCGCCGGCTGCGGCGGCTGCATGACGACCGAAGTGAGGAGCGGCGTCAGCGCGTCGGGCAGCTGGCCGGTGATCTGTTGCAGGTTGCGCTGCGCGACGAGGAGCGCGTTCTGCCCGGAGATCTCCTGCGCCACCGCGAGGTCGTAGCGCGCCTGCGCCTCGTTCGTGTCGGTGATCGTCGCCGTGCCGACCTCGAAGTTGCGCTTCGCCTGCGCCAGTTGCTCCTGGATCGCCGCCTTGTTGGCGACGATGAACTCGATGTTGTCGCGCGCCGCGAGCACCTCGAAGTAGGCGGTCGCGACGCGCACGATGAGATCCTGCGTCGCCTGCCCAAACTGCGCCTCGGCCTGCAGCACCTGGAACTGCGACTGCTGGTACTGCACGATGTTCTGCCAGCGGAAGATCGGTTGGGTGAGCGTGACGTTCCAGCCGTTGGAATTGAACTGCGCATCGGTGCCGAAGGTCTTGTTCTCGGCGTCGTTCCAGTTGGTGTTGGCGGAGCCGTTGATCACCGGGAGCAGGAGCGCGCGCCCCTGGGGCAGCTTCTCGATGCCGGCCTCGAGGCTCGCCCGCGAGGCCGCGAACTGCGCGTCGTTCTGCTTCGCGAGCCGGTAGGTGTCGAGGAAGTCGGCGGCTGCCGCGCCCTGCGCGAACGCCGCGGCCACGAGGAGCGCTGAAAGCCGGATGCGGAAGCGGTTCATCGGGGTGGTCCCCTTCTCTTTTCGGTTCTTAGTAGATCGCCATCGACGGGTCGACCGAGCGCGCCCAGGCGTCGACGCCTCCGAAGAGGTTGTGAAGGCGGCTGAAGCCGCGCTGCTCGAGATACAGCCCTACCTGGAAGCTGCGCGCGCCGTGATGGCAGATCAGCACGGTGTCGGCCGCGGCGTCCAGCTCGCCGGCGCGCGCCGGGATCGAGTTCATCGGCACGTGGCGCGACTCCGGAATGCGGCAGACTTCGACCTCCCAAGGCTCCCGGACGTCCAGGAGCACCGGGCGCGGCCGCGACGGGTCGTCGAGCCAGGCCTTGAGCTGCTGCGGGGTGATCTGGTCCATTGCGGCGTCTCGCGGTCCACCGCTCGCGCCCTAGAACACGAACTTCTCGCGCTGCTCGGCGTTCTTGAGCGGCGCGATGACCGTCTCGAACAGGTCCACGGTGCCGTACGAGCCGTCGGCCACGGCGGTCACCAGCCGCGCGCTCATCGCCGGCGGCTCGCCGACCACCGCGAACAGCCGCCCGCGCGGCTTGAGCTGCGCGAGCAGCGACTCCGGAAGCACCGGAGTCGAGCCGGTGAGGACGATGACGTCGTAAGGCGCGTGCTTTGGCCACCCGCGGGCCGCGTCGCCGGCCTCCACGGTGACGTTGCGCAGCCCGGCGCGGAGCAGGTTGGCTTCGCCGAAGGCCTTGAGTGTCGGGTTGATTTCGATGCTGTCGACGTGCGCGGCGCGGTGCGCGAGGAGCGCGGTGAGGTAGCCGCTGCCGGTGCCGACCTCGAGCACCTTGTCCCCCGGCTTCAGCGCGAGCTCCTGCAGCACGCGCGCTTCGAGCTTGGGCGCCATCATCGTCTCGCCTTCCCCGATCGGGATCTCGAGATCGGAAAACGCGAGCTCGCGATAGACCTCAGGCACGAAGTCTTCGCGCCGGACCACGTAAAGGAGATCGAGGACCTCCTGGTCGAGGACTTCCCAGGGCCGGATCTGCTGCTCCACCATGTTGAAGCGAGCTTGCTCGATATTCATAAGCTTCTGGAGGAACTCCCCCTAAGCTATGATTTGAACACGGAATTTGTGAACCGACAAAGCGTTGTTGCGGGAATGCGACATATGTCGAGACTGGGCTGATAGCCTGTCGGTGCCGCCCGTCGGACGACGTGGCGCGATGGTCTCACATCCGGTCGCCAGCTCCCATGAACAGGCGTACGGATTGCAGCGGGTGGGGGCCGCGGACGCCCAGGGCTAGATCGAGCCTCCGAGGATCGGGGCCAGCGAATGCCGGGCCGGGGCAACGGGGGACTGGGCCGGCTGGCGAGGCGCGGGGGCCGTCACCCGGAACCACGCGGCGTAGAGCGCCGGGAGGAAGAGCAGGGTCAGCAGGGTCGCCACGATCAGCCCGCCCATGATCGCCACCGCCATGGGTCCGAAAAACGCGCTTCGGGTGAGGGGGATCATCGCGAGCACCGCCGCCGCGGCTGTCAGGGTGATCGGGCGGAACCGGCGCACCGTCGCCTCGACGATCGCCTCCCACGCGGAATGGCCCGCGGCGATGTCCTGGTCGATCTGGTCGACGAGGATCACCGAGTTCCGCATGATCATCCCTGACAGCGCGATCGTCCCGAGCATCGCGACGAAGCCGAACGGCTGGTTGAATACGAGCATGGCCGCCGTCACCCCGATCAGCCCGAGCGGCGCGGTCAGGACCACCATCGCCACCCGCGAGAAGCTCTGCAGCTGGAGCACTAGCACGGTCAGCACCACTAGCGCGAGGAGCGGCATCCCGGCCATTACGGACTTCTGGCCCTTCGCGCTGTCCTCGACGGCGCCGCCGGTCTCGAGGGAGTAGCCCGGCGGAAGCGCCGCCCGGATCGGCGCGAGCAGCGGCTCGATCTGCGCGGTGACGGCCGGGCCCTGGACGTCGCCGTAGACGTTGGCGCGCACCGTGACCGTCGGAAGCCCGTTCCGGCGCCAGATGATCCCGTCCTCGAAGCCGTACGAGATGGTCGCCACCTGCGCGAGCGGCACGGACCGCGTCGTGACGGAGGACCCCTTCGCATCCCCTGCCGTACCCGAGCGCACCGGCAGCGCGAGATCGGCGAGCAGCGACAGCCGGGCGCGCTCGTCGGCCGGACCGCGGAGCAGCACCTCGATCTGCTTGTCGCGCTCGCGGTAGTGGGTGACGGTGAGGCCGTTGAGCGACGTGTTCAGGAACGCCGACAGGTCCTGCGACGACAGCCCGAGCAGGCGCGCCTTCTCCTGGTCGATCTCGACCTTGATGACCTTCGACTTCTCTTCCCAGTCGAACTGCACGTTGGAGAGGTGCGGATTGGCGCGCATCACCTCCGCAACGCTCTCGGCGTGGCGCCGGACGGTCCGGACGTCCTCCCCCGAAACGCGGAACTGCACCGGGAAGCCGACCGGCGGGCCGTTCTCCAGCCGGGTGACGTTCCCGCGCATGCCGTGGAAGTCCGTCTCGAAGAGCCGGATGAGGCGCGCGCGCAGCGCCTCGCGCGCCTTCAGGTCCTTCGTCAGGATCACGAACTGCGCGAAGTTGGCGTTGGCGAGCTGCTGGTCGAGCGGAAGGTAGAACCGCGGGCTGCCCCAGCCGACGTAGCTCACGTAGTTGACGATCCCGTCCTCGCGATCGAGCACCTTCTCGAAGCGTTTCGTGGCGGCCTCGGTGGCGGCGAACGAGGAACCCTCCGCGAGCCGCAGGTCGACCAGCAGCTCCGGGCGGTTCGACGCCGGGAAGAACTGCTGCTGCACGAACCGGAAGCCGAGGAGCGCCGCCACGAACAGCACCACCGTCGTCGCGATCACCGTCCGGCGATGCCCGACGCACCAGTGCACCGCTGCGCGGAAGCGCCGGTAGAACGGCGTCTGGTAGATGGCGCGCTCCCGGTCCACGTGCGCGTCCGCCTGCTCACGTACAGGCGCGCGCTCGAGACGGGCGGCGAGCCGCGGGGCGAAGCGCCGCAGGAGCCGCGCGAGGCGCGACGGTCTTCCGCGCTCCTCCCCGAGCTCCGGGAGGAGCCGGTAGCCGAGGTAGGGCACGAACACGACGGCCGCGATCCAGGAGACGAGGAGCGCGATCGTCGTGACCTGGAAGATCGAGCGCGTGTACTCGCCGGTCGACGAGGCGGCGGTTGCGATCGGCAGGAAGCCGGCGACCGTCACCAGCGTTCCCGAGAGCATCGGCATCGCGGTGCTCGAGTACGCGAAGCTCGCGGCGCGCAGGCGGTCCCAGCCCTGCTCCATCTTCGTGGCCATCATCTCGACGGCGATGATCGCGTCGTCGACCAGCAGGCCGAGCGCGAGGATAAGCGCGCCGAGCGAGATCTTGTGCAGCCCGATGCCGAACAGCTGCATGAAGAGGAAGGTCGCGGCCAGCACGAGCGGGATCGACAGCGCGACCACGACCCCGGTGCGCAGGCCGAGCGAGGCGAGGCTCACCGCCAGCACGATCAGCACCGCCTCGGCGAGCGAGCGCACGAACTCGCCCACCGACCGCTGCACCGCCGCGGGCTGGCTCGTGACTTGACCGAGCTCCAGGCCCACGGGCAGGGTCTTGCGCAGCCGCTCGACCGCCCGGTCGAGGTTCTGCCCGAGCTCGATGATGTCGCCGCCTTTGACCATCGACACGCCGATCCCGAGTGCCTCGCGGCCCTGGAAGCGCATCCTGGGCTGCGGCGGGTCCGCGTAGCCGCGGAACACCCGGGCGATGTCGCCGAGGCGGAGGAGCCGCCCGTTCGCCCGGATCGTCGTCTCGCGGATCGCCTCGACCGAGTCGAAGTCGCCGCTCGGGCGCAGGTAGATCTTGTCGGTCGCGGTCTCGAAGCTGCCCGCCGGCGCCATCGCGTTCTGCGTCGCCAGGGCGTTCACGATCGTCTGCACGTCCACCCCGAGCGTCGCGAGCTTCGCGTTCGAGAGCTCGATGTAGACCTTCTCGTCCTGCACGGCGAAGAGCTCGACCTTGGCGACGTCGGGCACGCGCAGCAGCTCCCGGCGGATGCGGTCGGCGTACTTCTTGAGGTCGGCGTACGAGAAGCCGTCGCCGGTGAGCGCGTAGATGTTGCCGAAGGTTTCGCCGAACTCGTCGTTGAAGTACGGGCCCTGGATTCCGGGAGGCAGGGTGTGGCGCATGTCGCCGACCTTCTTGCGCACCTCGTACCAGGTCTCCGCGACCGCCGCCGTCGGCGTCGAGTCCTTCGTGGTGAAGAACACGAGCGACTCGCCAGGCTTGGAGTAGCTGCGAATGACGTCGACGTTCGGCGCCTCCTGGAGCTTCTTCTCGATCCGGTCGGTGATCTGCTCCTCGACCTCGTGCGCGGTCGCGCCGGCCCAGGTGGTGCGGATCACCATGACCTTGAAGGTGAACGGCGGGTCCTCAGACTGGCCGAGCTTCGAGTAGGCGAGCACGCCGAAGATCGCGAGCACGATCATCGCGTAGAGCACCAGGGTCTGGTGCTCGAGCGCCCACTCGGACAGGTTGAAGCGCTTCATGGGGAGTGCCTCCGCCGGTGCGGCCGAATCAGGTGCGGCGACGGAGCGCCGCTTCGAGGCGCTGCTGCGAGCGCGGGCTCGCTGCGGCATCGCTTTCCACGCGCACCGCCTCGCCCGCGAGCAGCTTGTGCACGCCCGCCGTGACCACGACCTCGCCTGACTTCAGGCCCGCGGCGACCGTCGCCCCGTCCTCGCGGTAGGCGCCGACCGTCACCGGCCGGAGATTGACCTTGCTCGTTTCGGGGTCCACGACCCAGACGGCGGGATTGCCTTCGATTTGCGTCAGCGCGGTGAGCGGCACGCTGATCGTGGCCTGGCCGGTGCGCTCGCCCAGCGCGACGTTGGCGGTCATGCCGAGCTGCACCGCCGCGTCGGGGTCGAGAAGCGTGATCTTCACAGCGAAAGTCCGCGTCGCCGGGTCGGCGTGCGGCGCGACTTCGCGAATCGCACCCGCGTAAGGCCGCTCGGGCGCAGCGAGAACGAGGACAGTGACCTGCTTCGCGTCGCGCAGATCGGCGAGCCGGCTCTCCGGGACGCTGATCACCACCTCCTTCTCGGCGGGCCGGGCGAAGCGCATCACCATCTGTCCGGGCGCGACCACCTGCCCGGCCTCGACGGTCACCGCGGTAATCACGCCGTCGGACTCCGCGGCGAGCGTCGTGTACGAGGACTGGTTCTGCGCCGTGGCGAGCTGCGCCCGCGCCTGCTCGAGCCGCGCCTTCGTCGTGTTGAACGTCGTCTCGCGCGCATCGAGCACCGCCTGGCTGACGAACTTCTTCGCGTACAGGTCGCGGTAGCGCTCGACCTCGGCGGTCGCCAGGGCGTGATCGGCCTGCGCGGCCGCGAGCGCCGAGCGCGCGGCGTCGGCGGCGAGGCGCGCGTCCTGCGGGTCGAGGCGCGCCAGCGGCTGGCCCTTCGCGACCGTCGCGCCGACGTCGACGTAGCGCGCGGTCACCTTGCCGCCGACGCGGAACGCCAGATCGTTCTCGTAGCGCGCGCGCACCTCGCCCGAATAGACGTTCGCCCCGTCGCCGGGCCGCGCGCCGACGACCTGCGCGAGGACGGTGCGCGGTGCGGGCGGGGGCGCCTCCTTCTTCGCGCAGGCGGCGAGGGCGAGTGCGGCGACGAGGGTGACGACGATTGCGCGGGCGGGCTGCATGGCGAATCTCCGGTCGTGCGGGGCGGCGTCAGCGGCGGGCGGTGCCGCCCGGGCGGAGGCCGTTCAAGAGGAGGTCGGTGGTGTGCGCGAAGTAAGCCGGAACGTCGAAGTCTTCCGGACCGGCGCAGGGCAGGAACGAGTGCTGGATGATCGACCGCATGATGAGCGGCGATATGAGCGCCCGTACCGTGTAGTCGACGTTGACGGGCCGGAACTCGCCGCGCTCGATCCCGCGCTCGATCGCGCGCGCGAAGAGCTGCGAGCCGCGCTGGATCACCTCCGCGTAGTAGAAGCGGGCGAGCTCGGGGAAGTTCTGCGCCTCCGAGATCATCAGCTTCGGGATGCCCGAGTGCCGGGTGGAGCCGATCGACTCCCACCAGCCGGACACCAGCGCCCGGAGCAGGTCGGCCGAGCTGCCCTCGTACTCGTCGACCAGCTGCTCGGCCTCCTCGATCGCGCGGACGATGCCCGAGCGGACCACCGCCTTGAACAGGTCTTCCTTGCTGTCGAAGTAGAGGTAGACGGTGCCCTTCGACACGCCGGCGCGCTGGGCGACATCGTCGAGTCGCGTCGTGGCGTAGCCCCGCTCGACAAAGAGGTCGAGCGCGGCGTCGAGAATCTCGCCTGGGCGCGCTTCCTTGCGGCGCTCGAAGCGGGGTTCGGTCTTCTGGAGTTCGTTGGTGTCCATAGTGATCTGATAACTGACCGGTCAGTAATGTGCCAGATAGCTGACCGATCGGTCAACAAATTTTTCTGGGGCTCAGCCCGCCGGCATCGAATGCGAGTGCTTGCTTACGCGCCTGCCCCCATCGATTCGCGGCTTGATCGAGCGGAGAATGCCATCGGCACCATGCAGCACATCGCCCGCGAGGGGCGCTGCTGGGTCGTCGGCAGCGGGTTTGCGCTAAAACAACTTCCCGGAGAAGGCGCGCCGCTACCCGGATGCGGCCGAGGGGGTCAACAAGGGCGCCACCGCGTCGCGCACGCCGGGATGAATCCCGAGCGCGCCGTCGAGCCCGCAGGCTGCGCATCGCGCTCGAGGACGAGCACTTCCGCGCCGGCGTCGCGCGCCGCCAGGGCCGCAACGAGTCCGCAGGCGCCGGCGCCGACGACGAGGATCGGCGCGTGCATGTCGAACCGCCGCGACTCGTCGACCACGACCGGCATGCCGCGCGCCTCAGATGCCGACGAGCGCGGCGCCGATCACGCCGGCCGAATCGCCGAGCGCGTTGCGCACGATCGGCGTTTCGAGCGAGTCGCTGAAAACGCAGCGCGCCACCTCGGCGACGCCGCGCGAGTACAGCCCGTCGATGTTCGACAGCCCGCCGCCGAGCACCACCACATCGGGATCCAGCACATCAATCAGGTTTGCGGCTGCTCGGCCGAAGCGCACGAAGAACTCGTCCATCACCGCCGTGCAGCGCGCCTCGCCCATGCGCGCGCCGGCGACGATCCCCTCGACGCCGAGTCGCTCGCCGGCGAGCTCGGCATAACGCCGCTCCAGCCCCGACCCGCTGATGAAGGTCTCGACGCAACCGCGGCTGCCGCAGTAGCACGCCGGGCCGTTCGGATCGATCGACGTGTGGCCCCACTCGCCGGCGATCGACTGGAGTCCGATGTGCACTCGACCGTCGATCGCGAGCCCGCCGCCGCACCCGGTGCCCATGATCACACCGAAGACGACGCGCTTGCCTCGCCCCGCCCCACTTAGCGCTTCCGCCAGCGCGAAGCAGTTGGCATCGTTCATGATCGTCAGATCGCGTCCAAGCCGCGTACGCAGGTCCCGCGCGAGCGGCATCCCGTTCAGGCAGGTCGTGTTGGAGTTCTTGAGGAGTCCGGTGCGCGTGGAGATCGCGCCCGGCGTGCCGATGCCCAGCGTGTGAGGCGCCTCTCGCGCGTCGTCGCGCATGCGCCGGTACACGCGCTCGATACCTGTGAGCACCGACACGTAGCTCGACGCGTCGGTGGCCACGCGCTCGCGAAAGCGCTCGCGCCCGTCGGCATCAAGGATCGCGCCCTCGGTCTTCGTGCCGCCGAGGTCGATCCCGAACCGTAACATACTGTTTTCAGGATCCTTATGTTCAGACTAATCCAGGCGGCTACCCGACTGGCTACATGAGGACAGCCTGCTACACCCGCTGAAGCATCAACTCTAACCCTCAGCCTGACTCGATTGCCACGCGCGCGATGGTGTGTAGAGACGCCTGACAGCCAGGAGCAGTCCTTCGCAGCGCGGTCAGAACCTCATTGCTCCCCTGACGCGAGCCATGGCGGGCTGCCAGACTGCCCGCCAACTAGGACCCGGGATTTTGTGGCCGGTTATCACCCTACGGCATGATCAAGGACGGTGAAGCTCCCAGCAGAATCAGAGTGATGCGTCGCGTGGGAAGATCCTGGTTAAGAGGACTCCAAGCTCCCGATAAATTGACTGAGACTTTTTACAAAACACGTTCGCGCCCACCCGGCATGCCACTTGGAAAACCTTTGAGCCTCTCTCTATGAGTGAAGATCGGCAGACGGATATAGATCTCGCCCGACTGCCGAGGGAGTTCGTCGATCGGATGACAAGACCGTTTGAATGGTTCTTGCGCATCGAGGCCGCCGGCGGCGCCGTCCTTCTGTTGTTCACTCTTGCCGCCCTCGTTCTATCCAACTCCCCGTGGGCTCATCTTTTCTTGGATGCCTGGGAGACGCGGGTCGGCGTTCAAGTCGGCTCATTGGAGTACGCCCGTTCGTTGAGAGACTGGATCAACGACGGTTTGATGACGTTATTTTTCTTCCTTGTCGCGCTGGAGCTCAAACGCGAGCTGGTCCTGGGTGAGCTGAACAATCCGCGCATGGCCGCGCTGTCCATTGCGGGTGCCCTGGGCGGCATGCTCGTGCCCGCGGCGTTGTATCTGATGCTGCAATGGGGTCAGCCCGGCCAGCATGGCTGGGGGACGGTCATGGCAACCGACACCGCGTTTGTCATAGGCTGCCTGGCGCTTCTGGGATTGCGCGTTCCAAAAAGCCTGCGCGTGTTCATGCTGTCGCTGGCGATCGTGGACGACATCGGTGCGATTCTTGTCGTGGCCATCGGCTACAGCAGTCACATTGCCTGGGGCGCGCTCGCCCTGGGTGCACTGGGCGTCGCGTCCGTGCGCGCAATGGCGCTGCTCGGCTTCCGAGGGTTTCCGCTCTACTTCCTGGTGGGCGGCTTCGTCTGGCTCGCCGTGGATGCGTCCGGGGTTCACGCAACGGTTACGGGCGTGATACTCGGGTTGATGGCACCGGCCCGCCGATGGGTTAGCGACGAGCGTTTGTATGCCATATTGGAGCAAGTCGTCGCGCATCCAGCGGGTGACGGCGGCAGTGGTGGCACAAAGGATCGGCAGACATTGCAAATGGCCGAGATCGCCGCGCGCGAAACATTGTCCCCGGTCGAACGGTTGGAGATCGCGCTACATCCGTGGGTCGGTTTTGTCATCATGCCGCTCTTCGCGTTCGCCAATGCCGGGTTGCCGCTGTCTTTGGGCGATCTCGGCAATTCCGTCACGGTGGCTGTGTTCGTCGGATTCGCTCTTGGCAAACCCATTGGTGTTCTGACGTTCAGCTGGCTGGCTGTGCGCTCGGGCATCGCGATACGCCCCGCGGATCTCAGTTGGAGGTTACTGGCTGGTGGCGGTCTGCTCGCCGGCATTGGCTTCACGATGGCGCTGTTCATTGCCAACCTGGCCTTCAGCAAGAGTTTGATCGACAGCGCCAAATTGGGCATCGTCCTGGCATCAGTCGCCTCCGCGACGGCGGGTCTCGCGCTGTTGAGGTGGTTGCCCGCGCATGGAGAGCATCCTCAAGTGGATCGTCGTTGACGCGGTGAGTCGTGTCGGCGTGGAGCAATCGCTATGGGGGCGACGGTGCTGTGCCGTGGAGGACGCGAACACGTCGCTCCAGCCGACGCGCTAAAGCGCGCGTCTGAGCTCCGCCGTTGAACGTCCGGATTTCGTGAAGCCGGATGGCCGCCTAGGGTCGCTATGCGACGGTCACGCGTGGAGATCGAGTCGGTAGCGGAGGAATTGAAGCGAAAGTGCCAAAACTTCACGTCAGCGCCCGTCATCAGGATCAGACCTGTGATGCCATGGACGACTTCGATCACGGAAGGCTGCATGGGCGCGGCATCTTTGTGCCCTAGCGCAGCGCGCTGACCAGCGTCTCGCGGCCATTTTGCCGTTGGCCCGGTGGCACGTTTGGCGCCGCGTGCGGCAGGCTCCGTAACAGACTTTCTTAGCAGCTAATATTGTCGCTGGAACGCCCGCTAAGCCATGAAGAAGACGCTCGTCGCATTTCATTCGCGCACGGGCTACACGCGCCGGGTCGCGGAAAGCCTTGCGCGGCGCCTCAATGCGGACGTCGACGAGATCCGCGTGGTGCGCGAGCGAGCTGGCCTGCTCGGCTACCTGCGCTGCGCACTCGAGGCGCGGGGGAGGTATGTCCCCGAGATCTTGCCCGCGCGCCGCGAACCGGCGCGATACGAGCTCGTCGTTGTCGGCACGCCGATCTGGGCCTGGTGCCTGTCGAGCCCGGTGCGCAGCTATCTCCGCAAGCATCGGCGCGAGCTCAAGCGGGTCGCCTTCTTCTGCACGATGGGCGGCGCCGGTGCCGAGAACGCATTCGGAGACATGACTGAGCTCTGCGGCAAGGCGCCGGTCGTGACGCTCGCGCTTACGGACCGGGAGATCGACGGGCGCCGCCACCAGGCGAAGCTCGAGCCGTTCGCGAAGGCGCTCGCGTAGCTCGGCCGCCTGGCCGGCGACGCTGATTGCACCCGTCTTTGCTAGTCGGCTAGTCGGCCAACATTGCGGGCGTTGTTAGTGCATCGCACAGGAACTTGAGAAAGCGTCCTCCGCCGCCCCATCGATGGCGCGATGGTCGTAGGTCGGGGAAAGCGGAAGCATGAGGCGCGAGACATTTTGCCGACGTCGTCCCCGTCGGTCATGGAAACGCGCGCCACCCGCGGTCCTCCTCAGGGTCACCTCACGACGACTGCCGCGCGGGTAGCGCCGCTGGCGGTCCACAAGCCGGCCTGAGGCGGGCCTGAGCAGGAGAACCGTTTAGCCCTTTCCCTTTTCCAGCCGCTCCACCTCTAGTGCTAGCTCGCGGAACTTCTTGGCGATGCGCTTGGAGGCTTCGCCCTTCTTCAACTCGATCGCGCAGTAGGCGTCACGATCGAACCTAAGCCGCAACTGAAACGGTCCGCCGCCGGCTGGCTGCATCACCCCGATGCCTTGAAGTGTCATTCAGTCTTCCTCCCTCACTCCCTTGTCGTTTTACAACCCTTGTTGATGTGTCATCAAATCACGAACTACTTGCACAACACCAATAGTTGATATCGTTCCCTAGCGCCCGTCGTCACTTCTCACGCCGTCCTCCGCGATCCCCCAACGGCTCCCTTCCGCCGACTTCGGGAGCGCCACGAGGCCCGTCCGACCGTCCTCGCGAATCAGAACGCTGGTCTCATCGACCCACCATAGGGTCCCGTTGTGCCTATTTCCGTTCGCCTCGGCGATCCACACCCGGAGTCCGAGCCAGCGGCGCTTGGCCTTCATCGCAAAAACCCCCTGCGTGCGACTATGCTTACATGGCATGTCGTTCCTACACTGTGACAAAGGGTCACAGCGCATGGACGAATGCAAACGGGAAGTGAAGGGCGTCAAATCGGTACCGTGATTGATCGGGATCGCCTTGTGCCGGCGCACGGCTCAAGGCGGCCAAAGACCTCCTCATTCATGACACCCCTCCTCGCGGCGATTCCTGCCGTCGCCATCAAGACTGCTCAGGTCGCCAAGGGGGTTATCGAGGGCGGCGTCGTCGGCGTCTCCGACGACGACACGATCACGGTACTCGAGCGCGGGCAGGTCCAACACAAGATCCACCTCTCCGGGATTGATGCACCGGAGAAGGGGCAGCCGTCCGGCAACGCCTCGAAGGAGAACCTTTCGCGCTTGATCGACCGGCAGATTGAGGTGCGGTGTCGCAGCCGCGACCGTTATTGCCGCGAGGGGTGCGCCGTGTTCATCGGCTCGCGCGATGCCGGCCTGGAGCAGGTACGCGCCGGGATGGCTTGGTGGTACCGGGAGTGCGCGAAGGAACACATAGGAGCGCGAGGAGTACGTCCGCGAGAATGACCAGCAATGGCAGCGCGAGTCAGGCGTGGCGCAAAGGGGAGCGCGCTACGCGGCGAGAGACCGGGCGAGGCGACGAGTGCGAAACAGGGAAGTCTAGTAGGCGAAGAAGGACTCGAACCCTCAACCTTCGGCTAGTGCTAACGCCGACGCTCTGCCATTGAGCTATCCGCCTGGCCGATATCGTAGTTCAGCCAGCGCTCGGCGACAGCAAAACAATGTTAAAGGCGAACGCAGTATGTCCGTCGGGAACGTGAAACGGCACGAGCAGCATCCGCCACCGTAGGGGGCGCTGCCGCGCAAGAGGCTCCAAGACGTGCGCTGCACGTCCGATCTCCCTTCCAGAAGATCGGACTCTAGATCATCTAGATCAAAGTGCTACTGTTCTCCGGGGGCAGCGCAGTTCCAGCTCCACTCCCGCCGCCCGCTCCCACTGCCCGCACGGGAACACGACCACCAACCGGTGGCGCTCGCATCACAGGTGCCAACCGTACCGCCGAGGTCGATCCCGAACCGCAGCATCGGTTCAGGCGGCCTTGACCGGCCGCCGCAGGTACTGGCCGAGCGCGGGGCCGACGATCTTGCCGTTGTCGTAGATCACCTTCCCGCGCAGGAGGGTGGTCTTCACCCGACCGGACAGCGCCAGACCCTCGAACGGCGTGTAGCCCTGCTTCGATTCGGACTCCGCCGCGCGCACGACGAACGACTCCTGCGGGTCGACGAGCACCAGGTCGGCGTCGAAGCCCGGCGCGATGTCGCCCTTGTTCTTGAGTCCGTAGCGCTGCGCGGGATTCCAGCACAGTAGCTCGGCCATGTGGTTGTAGGACATCCCGCGCTTCGAGCCCTCGGAGAGCACCCCCGAGAGCAGGTACTCCGTGCCGCCGAAGCCCGACTTCGCCATCCAGATGTTCTTCGGGAACTTCGCGCTGTACTTCTGCTCGGCGTCGCAGCACGCGTGGTCGCTCACGATCCAGTCGACTTCGCGGTCGAGCACCGCCTCCCACAGTGCCTCGACGTCCGCGCGCGGGCGGATCGGCGGATTCACCTTGGCCAGCACGCCGCAATCGCAATCGACGTCGAGCAGCAGATGGCCGACGGTGACCTCGCGCCTGAAGTTGATGTGCGGGAATGTGTCCTGCATCATCAGCGCGGCGTCGATCGCTTTCTTGGACGAGAGGTGCAGCAGGTTGATGTTCACGCACTCCGTCTCGTAAGCGAGGTACGAGGCGATCCAGATGGCCAGCCCCTCAGAGTGCGGCGGCCGCGCGGCGCTGTAGGCGCGCAATCCGTCGAGCTTGCCGTCCTTCTCGACGATCCTGGTGTACGCGTTCAGGATGTCGGCAAGCTCGCAGTGCAGGCTGACGCTGATGGTCTCCGCGTGCTCGGGGTGCTTCTCCATCATGCCGCGGGCCGAACGCATGATGAACTCGAAGTGCGCGATGTCGTAGCGTTCGTCCGGCCCGATCATCAGGAACCGGTTCTGGCCGTCGGACTTCCCGTGCAGCCCGTACCCGCCGTAGAACATGAAGATCTTGAAGGAGGGCACGCCCCAGTCGGTCAGGAGCGAGTCCATCTCGCCGATGTGCTGCGACTCGATCGGCGCCACGTGAAAGCCGTAGTCGACCCAATAGTTTCCCTGCGCGAGCCGGAGCAGCTCCGGCATGAACTCGCGGTATGGGCCGCCGCGGTTGAGGTAGTACTGGCCAGTGCGCGTATACGTGAGGCTCGAGGTCACCCCGCCCATCGCGGCGGCCTTGCTCTCGCTCACTGCGTCCTCGGCCATCGGCCGGTAGATGCCGACGTGCATGTGCGCATCCACGAGGCCCGGGAACGCCAGCCGGTTCTTCCCGTCAACGACCTCGCTCGCATCTTCCGCCCGGATGTCTGGCGCGAGCCGCGCGAACTTCCCGTCCTTGATGCCGATGTCGAGGAAATCCACGGCGCTCCGATTGGGACGCACGACGCGGACGTTCTTGATGACGAGATCGAGGGCTTTGCTCATCCGGTAACTCCCGCTTTCACGCCGGTCGGTCGAATGACCGGAGTCTACTTGCGGATTCCAGTCGCGACGAGCGGGCCGACGCCGCCCCGGTCGGACGATCAGCCCGGGAGCCTGGCTGCGAGGGACGGCGCGGCGCGCGCCAGGTCCGCGCCCGGCCGTCCGCCGAGGTGCTCGAGCACGCGCCACGCGCCGCAGAGGTTGGAAGACACGATCGGCACTTCGAACTCGCCCGACACGGCCGCGATCGCATCGAGCGTGCGCATGCCCGTCCCGGTGAGGACGATGGCGTCCGCGCCCTGCGCGTTGACCTTGCGGAGGGCGGCGATGACCTCGCCGGTGACGAGGTGGTAGGCACGGAACTCCTCCGACATCGACACGAGGTCCGCGACGTCGATCCCTGAGCCCTTGAGATACGCGAGCGCCCGGTCCGTGAGCCATTTCGAGTAGGGCGACACGACCGAGATGCGCTTCGCGCCGAGAGTCGCGAGCGTGTCGAGGATCGCGATGCTCGCGGTGACGACCGGCGCGCCGAGGTCGCGGGAGAGCGCGTCGGCGAGCTCGCGGTCCTTCGTCTCGCCGAGCGCGTAGGTCGGACCGGTCGCGCCGATGTACAGCGCGTCGAGCTTCAGTGCGCCGAAGCTCATGACCGCCGCCGGGTAATGGCCCACGTAGGCGTTTATGCGGGCCTTCAGGTCGCCCGACAGCACCGGGAGCCGGCTGGCGTACATCCCGCACTCCGGCGGGAGCATTCGCCGCATCTCGGGCTCGACCGTCGGATTCTCGGGTGGAACGACAACGCCCACACGCTTGGGAGGGTCGCTTGGCTTCATCGGCTCGGAAGGCGTTAGCGGGGGCGTCTTGTTGCGGCAAGCGACGGGGAGGCCGGCCCGCATCCTGCCTTTGCGTGCCGGCATTCTCCACCGCCGCCCGCCCCCGCGCCAGAGGTCCGCACGAAACGTCCAGTGATGCGCGGTGGCCGCGCCCGCCGGCGTCGTTGAAACGCCCCGGGCTTTGGAGTAACGTGAACGCCAGCGACTCGGGGTCCGCGCGCCGTGCAGGTAGCGGCGCCGGTGAGAGAGTCCCGTCGAACCTGATCCGGATAATGCCGGCGTAGGGAGCAGTCGCGGAGGGGCGCCCGTCATGGCCCGGCGGCGCGCCAGCCGCGTTCCGCTTCCGTCCTTGCGCCGCAGGGGCAACGCTTGATTCCGAACGTACTGACCATCGCCGGCGTCGACCCATCGGGCGGCGCGGGAGTCCTCGCCGATCTCAAGGCGTTCTCCGCGCTTGGAGCCTACGGGTGCGGCGCGATCGCGGCGCTCACGGCGCAGAACACGCGGGCGGTCACCGGCATCCATGAGGTGCAGCCCCAGTTCCTGAAGCTGCAGCTCGACACGCTGTTCGACGACGTGCGCATCGACGCGGTGAAGATCGGGATGCTCGCATCGAGGGCGCTGATCGGCGTGGTCGCCGAAGCGCTGCGCCGGTACGCGCCGCGCTTCGTCGTCCTCGACCCGGTCATGGTCGCGAAGAGCGGCGACCGGCTCCTGCGCGCGGACGCCGTCGACGCCCTGAAGCGCGACCTCCTGCCGCTCGCGACGGTGCTGACGCCGAATCTGCCCGAGGCCGGCGACCTGCTCGGGCGCGCGGTCGGCGATTCCGCGGACGCGATGCAGGCCGCGGCGCGCGCCCTGCACGCGCTCGGCCCGAAGCACGTGCTCGTCAAGGGCGGTCACGGCGCGGGCGACGCGCTCGTCGACGTGCTGTTCGACGGCATGCGAGCCAGCGAGCTGCCCGCGCAGCGCATCCGCACGGGGAACACGCATGGCACCGGGTGCACGCTCTCGTCGGCGATCGCGGCACTTCTTCCGCAGCGACCGTCGGTCGAAGCCGCGGTCCGCGACGCTCGCGCCTACGTGCTCGAGGCGATCCGCCGCTCGGGCGATCTCCGAGTCGGCAGCGGCCACGGGCCGCTGCACCATTTCCACAACCTCTGGCCCCGCCAGGAGGCCCACGCATGAATGCCCGCCAGAAGTTCCTCGCCACCGAGGCCCGCGTCGACGAAGCGGCGATCCAGCCGCTGCCCAGCTCGCGCAAGATCTATGTCGAGGGCTCGCGCCCGGACATCCGAGTGCCGATGCGCGAGATCGCGCAGGCCGATACACCGGCATCGTTCGGGGCGGAGAAGAATCCCCCGATCTGCGTGTACGACACATCCGGTCCGTACACCGACCCAGCGGCGAGGATCGACGTCCGTGCCGGGCTCCGGCCGCTGCGCGCCGGGTGGATCGAAGATCGCGGCGACACGGAAGTGCTCGACGGCCCGAGCTCGGCGTACGGCCGTGAGCGCCTGACGGACCCGCAGCTCGCGGAGATGCGCTTCGATCTGAAACGAAAGCCGCGTCGCGCGAAAACGGGGCTTGCCGTCACGCAGATGCACTATGCGCGCCGCGGCACCGTCACGCCCGAGATGGAGTTCATCGCGATCCGCGAGAACCTCCGCCGGCGCGAGTACGTCGAGTCGTTGCGCGCGAGCGGCCCGACCGGCGCGAAGCTCGCCGAGATGCTCGCGCGGCAGCACCCCGGCGAGTCGTTCGGCGCCTCCGCATTTTCGAACGGGTCCGCGGAGATCACGCCCGAGTTCGTGCGCGACGAGGTGGCGCGCGGCCGCGCGATCATTCCCGCGAACGTCAACCACCCGGAGTCCGAGCCGATGATCATCGGCCGCAACTTCCTGGTGAAGATCAACGCGAACATCGGCAACTCCGCGGTGACCTCGTCGATCGGCGAGGAGGTCGAGAAGATGACCTGGTCGATCCGCTGGGGCGGGGACACCGTGATGGACCTCTCGACCGGCAAGCACATCCACGAGACGCGCGAGTGGATCATCCGCAACTCGCCGGTGCCGATCGGCACAGTGCCGATCTACCAGGCGCTCGAGAAAGTCGACGGGCGCGCCGAGGACCTGACCTGGGAGATCTTCCGCGACACGCTGATCGAGCAGGCGGAGCAGGGCGTCGACTACTTCACCATCCACGCTGGCGTGCGTCTGCCGTTCATCCCTCTCACGGCGAAGCGCCTGACCGGGATCGTGTCGCGCGGCGGCTCGATCGTCGCCAAGTGGTGCCTCGCGCACCACAAGGAGAGCTTCCTCTACACGCACTTCGAGGACATCTGCGCGCTCATGAAGGCGTACGACGTGTCCTTCTCGCTCGGCGACGGGCTCCGCCCCGGTTCGATCTACGACGCGAACGACGAGGCGCAACTCGCCGAGCTGCGCACCCTCGGCGAGCTCACGAAGACCGCGTGGAAGCACGACTGCCAGGTGATGATCGAGGGGCCGGGGCACGTGCCGATGCAGCTCATCAAGGAGAACATGGAGCTCGAGCTCCGCGACTGCCACGAGGCGCCGTTCTACACCCTGGGGCCACTCACGACCGACATCGCGCCCGGATACGACCACATCACCAGCGCAATCGGCGCCGCGCAGATCGGCTGGTACGGCACCGCGATGCTCTGCTACGTGACGCCAAAGGAGCACCTCGGGCTGCCGAACAAGAAGGACGTGAAGGATGGCATCATCGCGTACAAGATCGCCGCGCACGCCGCTGATCTGGCGAAGGGTCATCCGGGCGCGCAGATCCGCGACAACGCGCTGTCCAAGGCGCGCTTCGAGTTCCGCTGGGCGGACCAGTTCAACCTCGGGCTCGATCCGGACACCGCGAAGGAGTTCCACGACGAAACCCTGCCGCAGGAAGGCGCGAAGCTCGCCCACTTCTGCTCGATGTGCGGGCCGCACTTCTGCTCGATGAAGATCACGCAGGACGTGCGCGAGTTCGCCGCGCAGCACGGCCTCTCGGAGACCGACGCCCTGGAGCAGGGGATGGCGGAGAAGGCAAAGGAGTTCGTGGCGCAAGGCGCGGAGATTTATCGGCGCGCGTGACCTAGACTGGAACGTGCAACCACGACGCGCCAGGCGCGGCTGACCGGCAGGAGGACGCAATGGCACTTCTCGACGATCTGCTCGGCGGCATGCTGGGCGGGGCAATGGGCCAACAAGGCGAGCAGCCGATGGGCCGGGGTCAACCTCCCGCGCAGGCGAACGCCGGTGGCGGCATGGGCAGCATCATGATGGCGCTGCTGCCGGTGGTGCTCTCGATGCTTGCGAGCCGCGGTGGCGGCGCGAGCCAGGGCGGTGGCGGCCTGGGCGACCTCCTGGGGCAGGTACTCGGCGGCGGCGCTCAGCAGGGCGGAATGGGGGGCATGGGCGGATTCGGCAGCCTGCTCGAGCAGTTGCAGCGCTCGGGGTACGGGGACCAGGCACGCTCCTGGGTCGGCACCGGGCAAAACATGCCGATCCCGCCGGACGCGATGGAGCAGATCTTCGGCCGCGGCGGCCTCGCCGAGATCGCGCGCCAGGCTGGGGTCAGCGAAGCGGACGCCTCGCGCGGGCTCTCCGAGCTGCTGCCCGAGGTGGTGGACCGCGTCACGCCCAACGGCGAAGTGCCCGACCTCGACTCCCTCGCGGCGAGCGTGAACGACCTGTCCCGCCGGCTCGGCGTGGCCTGACGCGACGCGCGTGCTGCCAGCGCTCTCGCTGCTCGAGACGCGCGTTCTCGGCGTGCTCGTCGAGAAGGAGCGCACCGTCCCGGACAGCTATCCGCTGTCACTCAACGCGCTCACGCTCGGCTGCAACCAGAAGAACAACCGCGACCCGCTCATGCAGGCGACCGAGGCCGAGGTCCAGGCCGCGGTCGACGCCCTGCGTCCGCTGTCGCTGGTGATCGAGTCGAGCGGCTCGCGGGTGATGCGCTACGCGCACAATCTCGGGCGCGTCCTGCACGTGCCCGAGCCCGCTGTCGCGTTGCTCGCCGCGCTGATGCTGCGCGGTCCGCAGACCCCCGGCGAGCTCCGCATCGCGACCGAGCGCCTGCACCGCTTCGCGGACCTTGGCGGGGTCGAGGCGGCGTTGCGCGAGCTCGCCGGACGCGCCGCGACGGAGGGGGGATCGCTAGTCGTCCAGCTCCCGCGACAGCCCGGAGCACGCGAACAGCGGTGGGCACACCTCCTCTCCGGCCCGGTCGAAGCCGTCCCGAGCCTCCCCCCGGCAGTCGCGGTCGCAACGTCGTCAGCCCCCGACGCGACGGCTGCCGAGATCGCGACGCTCAGGGCCGAGCTCACCCGGCTTGCGGCGGAAACCGCCGAGCTCCGCGCGATCGTCGAGCGCATTGCACGCGATCTCGGCGCACCGCGGTAGGCAGCGGTACCGCGGCGAACCGGTCGAGCGTGCGGGATTCGTCCGCAGCCGTTCACAATTCTTCACAGTCGGTCATCTGCTTGCCACCTAGACTCGTAAACATCGAAAGGGTTGGCGCGTTATATCGACAAAGCCTTCATGGACCCTTGGACGGACCCGCGGATGATTGCGATCGACGACACCCGGCTGCACGAATGGGCCGAGTTCAATCTGCCGGCCGAGCTGATCAAGCGGTCGGCGGTGCTGTCGCCGCTCGCGCGTCGGGTCCTCGCTGCGCCGACCGTCCCGAGCGACCGCGAGGCGCCGCGCCGTGCCTTCCCCGACCTGGGCGCCCTGCTGCTCCCGGGGCTCGGGCTCAATTCCCTACCCAAGCCTTAATTCCCCGCCTTCGACGGCCTGCGCGCTAGGCGGCCCGCCGCCTTTCGGCGACCAGACCGGTCGCGACCAGCCAGAGAACGACCGCGTTCAAGCAGTGCCAGACCGCGTGCGTCCCGATCGGCCAGGCGTCACAGAGCGCCAAGTCGACGGTCCTGAAGACGAGCGAGACTGCAAACACCCCGGCGCCAAGCGCGAGCCGCCCGGTGCCGGGATGCTTCTTCCGACCGGCCCACAGCGCCAGGCCGAGCAACACAAGGAGCGCCGGAAAGTACGTGAACGACCCGTTCAGCGCGCCCGCCGGGAACGGCAGCGTGACGCCGCGCGAGAACAGCCAGTAGCCCGCCAGGCCGGCGGCGATCCCCTTCCAGCCCCATTCCGGCACGCGCGCCAGAAAGCGCGCGAGAAACACGTAGATGAAGGCGAGGATGAAGATCACGTCTAGCCAGCCGGCCCAGGCCGTAGCGAAAGTGTGGAAGACGAAGCTCCCCACGCCGACCAGCGCGACGAGTACGGCGAGAAGCCACGCGTCGGGCGGGACCGCGCCGCCCGTGCGGCAGTGGCGAACGATCAGCGCCGCGGCGACGAGGAACGCGGCGTTCGATGCCGCGTTCAGCGGTTCCGACCAGAATCCCGGGTCGGTCCGCTCGCAATAGAGATCGACGCTGCGCCAGAGATCCACGGCGCGATTGTCGCAGCGCGAGGGCCGCGCCGGGGCGGCGGGCTACAATTGCCCCGCTGATGGATTACGTCCTGCTCCTCAAGGCGCTCGTTCTCGGCGTCGTCGAAGGCCTCACCGAGTTCCTCCCGATCTCGAGCACCGGCCACCTGATCCTGGCCGGCGACCTCCTCGGATTCAACGACGAGAAGGGCAAGATCTTCCACGTCGCGATCCAAACCGGCGCAATGCTCGCGGTCGTATGGGAGTACCGCGCGAAGTTCGCCCACGTGCTCGCGCGCATGCTCACGGAGCCGGCAGCGCAGCGCTTCGTCGCCAACGTCGCGGTCGCGTTCGTGCCAGCGGCTATCCTGGGCCTCGCGTTCGGGAAGCACATCAAGGCCTGGCTGTTCAAGCCGGTACCGGTGGCGATCGCCTTCATCGTCGGCGCATTCGTGATCCTGTGGGCCGAGCGGCGCGATCACCGGGTGCGCGTCGAGAGCGCCGACGACATGACCTGGCTCGACGCGCTCAAGGTCGGGATCGCGCAATGCTTCGCGCTGATTCCGGGCACCTCGCGCTCGGGTGCGACGATCATCGGCGGGATGCTCTTCGGCCTGTCGCGGCGCGCGGCGACCGAGTTCTCGTTTTTCCTCGCGGTGCCGACGCTGATCGCGGCGGGCGCTTACGATCTCTGGAAGAGCCGCGAGCTGTTGAGCGTCGGCGACCTCGAGGTGCTCGGTGTCGGGCTGGTCACCGCGTTCGTGTCGGCGTTCCTGTGCATTCGCTGGCTGCTGCGGTACATCGCGTCGCACGACTTCTCGATCTTCGCGTGGTACCGGATCGCATTCGGCCTGACCGTGCTGGTGACGGCATATTTCGGCATCGTCGACTGGACGCAAGCGTGATCAGGCTGGAGGTCCGGCACAACCCGCAGGCGAGCCGCTTCGAGGCCTTCGTCGACGGCGAACTCTGCCGCGCGGACTACCGGATGTCGGGAAACGTGATGCACATCGTTCACACCGAGGTCCCGCATCGCCTCGAGGGGCGCGGGTTGGCAGGGCAGGTCGTGCAAGCTGCACTCGACTTCGCCCGCGCGAACGGTCTCAAGGTGGTGCCGGTGTGCGGCTATGTGCGCGCCTACGTGCGGCGGCACAAGGCCACGCACGACCTGCTCGCGGAGGGCGCGCTCCGCTGACGCCTCACCGCGGGAGCTTCAGCTCCAGCGTCCGGCCGTCGTAGCCCTTCGGTTTGTGTCGCGCGCGGATCACGACCCGATCGACACCCGCGGGGATCCTCACGCCGTCCAGCTCGCGTGTGAACGGCTGCTCGTCGTCGTGCGGATGCAGCAGCACGCGCGTACCGAGCACCCGCCCGTCCGGCGCGAGGACCTCGAACGCGTCGGCGTAGTAGTCCCAGCCTTTGTCATTGCTCTTGATCGTCACGTCGAACCGCCATGTGCCGTCCCTCGCGCGCGCGGCTTTGGCGGCGAGCACATCGGCTTCGCCCGCCGTGGCGAGGCCCGTGGCAATCGCGAGGATGAGGGCAGCACCGAGACGTCGCATTGTTAGAACGCCGCCACCGCGCCATCGCTGCGCGGATCGGAGCCGCCCTCGAAGTTGCCGTTCGGGTGCCGGACCACGCAGCCGGCGTGGCCCATCGTTTCGTCGTAGTCGTGGAACACGTCGACCTCGTGTCCGCGCCGGCGCAACTCGGCGCTGACCTCCGGCGCGAAGCGCCCCTCCAGCTTCAGCGTCTCGGTGGTCTCGCCCCAGGTGCGGCCGAGCAGCCAGCGCGGCGCCGCGATCGCGGCGGCGGGGTTCATGCCGTGGACGAGCGTGCGCGTGAACACCGCGCTCTGGGTCTGCGGCTGGCCGTCGCCACCCATGTTGCCGTAGACCATGGTGCGGCCATCCTTCAGCAGCGCCATCGCCGGGTTCAGCGTGTGGAAGGGCTTGCGGCGCGGCTTGAGCGCGTTGAGCGTACCCGGGTTCAGGCTGAACGAGCAGCCGCGGTTCTGCCAGCACACGCCGGTCGACTTCAGCACGACTCCCGAACCGAACTCGTGATAGACGCTCTGGATGAAGCTGACGGCGCGCCCGTCCGCGTCGATCACGCCCATCCAGATGGTGTCCGCAGGACCTTTCCCCCCGCTCCACGGCGCGGCGCGATCGCGGTCGATCGTTGCGGCGAGCTCGTCGATCGCCTGCGGTGCGAGGAAGCTCGCGGGATCGACGCTCATGTACGCCGGATCGGTGATGTAGCGGTCGCGGATCACGAACGCCCGCTTCACCGCCTCGACGCACAAGTGCACGTAGTCGGCGCCGAGCGGGTCGAGCCGGTCGATGCCAAGCCGGTCGAGCTGGCCGAGGATCAGGAGGCTTACGAGGCCCTGCGTAGGCGGCGGCATGTTGTACACGCGGCCGAGCGAGTGCTCGAGGACGAGCGGCGCGCGCCACTCTGCACGGTGTGATTCGAGATCGGCGAGCGTCACCGGCGAGCCGGCTGCCGCGAGGTCTGCCGCGAACGCGCGCGCGAGCTCGCCCCGATAGAAATCGTCGAGCCCGGCGGCCGCGAGCCGCTCGAGTGTCGCACCCAACGCCGATTGCACGAACACGGCGCCAATCGCGGGGACTTGGTCGCCGGGAAGAAACAGATCCGCGAAGCCCGGCTGCGCCTCGAGCTCCTTGCGCTTGTTCGACGTGTTGACGTGCTGGCTGCGGGTCACCGGGATGCCAGTCCGGGCGTAGTGAATCGCGTCCTCGAGAAGTCGCGTGAGCGGCATTCGACCGCCGATTTCGCGCGCCGCGTCGTACGCGAGCCGCCAGCCAGAGAGCGTGCCCGCCACCGTGTTTGCCGCGACGCCGCCCCGGAACGGAATCGACCCGGTGACGCCGCGCTCGCGGTACCAGTCGATCGAAGCGGCCTGCGCGGCTGCGCCGCAGGCATCGATGCCGCGCACGTCGCGCCCCGGCACGTGCATCAGCCAGAACGAGTCGCCGCCGATCGAGTTCATGTGCGGGTAGACAACCGCGATGGTCGCCGCCGCGGCGACCATCGCCTCGATTGCATTGCCGCCCTCGCGCAGCACGGCGAGCGCGGACTGCGACGCGAGCGAATGCGGCGCGACGGCCATGCCGCGCGTGCCACGAGTAGGGTTGACCATCGGAACTCCGCCTACCTTGGGAGCCCACGATTCTAGAGGAACACGCCGCGCTAGAGGCGTGCAGCGCGTCGCGAATTGAGGGGCGGCTCGCTCCCAAAACTGAAGTGGCGCCGATGTTTGGCGGACTGAGACGAGGCGCGGTCGCGTTGCAATCGATCGACGCGCGGCACGCGGTTGGTGCGCTGATGCACCAACGTGATACAGAAAGCCGACGGGACGCCGCTACGGGCGCAGCGGTGCTTCCGAATCGCGCGAACGCGCGGTTTGGGCGATCGAGCGGCTCAGCCCTGGATCCACGGCAGCCCCGCGACCTTCCAGCCGCCGACCGTGCCGCGATGACCGTGGGCATCCTTGTCGCCTTCGAAGCCCTCAAGGACGTTAAAGGCGTGCGCGTAGCCGAGTTGCCGTGCGGCGAGCGCAGCGTGATGCGATCGTCCGCCGCTGCGGCAGATGAACAGAACCGGGGCCGCCTTGTCCGGCACCTGCGCGAGCAACTCCGGCTCGAAAGCCGAGTTGCGCGTGCCGATGGGCCACAGGTTCCACTCGATGAACACCGCCCCCGGAGGGCGCCCGACCCACTCCCACTCCGCGCGCGTGCGGACGTCCACCAACCGTGCCCGCGGATCGCCCTGGAGAATGGCGAAAGCCTCCGAAGGTGTTATTGCACCAGCATAGGGCAGGTTCAGCCGAGTGGCCCGCTCGCGGGCATGAGCAAGGATATCGTCGAGGCTGATCATTGAATTGGGGGTTGGGCTCCGAATCGAATCTAATTAGTTGATCTATGGCGACCAAGCGAAGGGAGTCAAGGGCTAATTGGCTAATGCACCATTGAAGTGCATAATCATGCCGAGGGCACCATAGTGGTGCGTACCGGTAATCGTTCTTGCCTTAGATTCCTTGTGAGACAAGGCTCTAGCGCCATTTCGGTGCGTGGCACAGATCTCGCAATAGGCTTCGCGTTTTTGTGTCGCTTTCTCAGTCCAGGGATCCATCCCGTTCACAATCAATAGGAGAAGAACAGATGGCCATGACCGCGGCCGATGTCATGAAGATGGTGAAGGAGAAGGAGGTCAAGTTCGTCGACTTCCGTTTCACCGACACCCGAGGCAAGGAGCAGCACGTCACCGTGCCGGTCAAGCATTTCACGATGGACAAGTTCGAGCACGGCCACGCTTTCGACGGCTCGTCGATCGCCGGCTGGAAGGGCATCGAGGCGTCCGACATGCTGCTGATGCCCGATCCGGTCTCGGCGCGCATGGACCCGTTCAGCGACGAGCCGGTGCTCAACATCAGCTGCGACGTGATCGAGCCCGCCGACATGAAGCCCTACAACCGCGATCCGCGCTCGATCGCCAAGAAGGCGGAGGCCTATCTCAAGTCGACCGGTCTCGGCGACACCGCGTACTTCGGCCCCGAGCCCGAGTTCTTCATCTTCGACAGCGTCACCTGGAACGTCGACATGTCGGGCTGCGCCGTCAAGATCAAGTCGGAGGAGGCGCCCTGGTCGTCGGGCGAGGAGTACGAGGGCGGCAACATGGCCCATCGCGCGCCCATCAAGGGCGGCTACTTCCCGGTCCCGCCGGTCGACACCCTCCAGGACATCCGCAACGCCATCTGCCTCGCCCTCGAGCAGCAGGGGGTCGAGGTCGAGGTGCATCACCACGAGGTCGCGGCCGCCGGCCAGAACGAGATCGGCACCCGGTTCGCGCCGCTCGTCCAGCGCGCCGACTGGATGCAGATCCTCAAGTACACGATCTGGATGACCGCGGCCTCCTACGGCAAGACCGCGACCTTCATGCCGAAGCCGATCGTCGGAGACAACGGGTCAGGCATGCACGTGCACCAGTCGGTGTGGAAGGAGGGCAAGAATCTCTTCGCCGGCAACGGGTACGCGGGCCTGTCTGACTTCTCGCTGTACTACATCGGCGGGATCATCAAGCACGCAAAGTCGCTGAACGCCATCACCAACCCGGGCACCAACAGCTATAAGCGTCTGGTGCCGGGGTTCGAGGCGCCGATCAACCTCGCGTACTCCGCGCGCAACCGCTCGGTCGCATGCCGGGTCCCGTTCGTGCCGAGCGACAAGGCGCGTCGCGTCGAGGTCCGCTTTCCCGACCCGACGATGAACCCATACCTCGGATTCGCGGCGATGCTGATGGCCGGGCTGGATGGCGTCCAGAACAAGATCCATCCCGGCGACCCGCTGGACAAGGACATGTACCACCTGCCGCCCGAAGAGGCGAAGAAGGTTCCGAACGTGTGCGCATCGCTCGAGCAAGCCCTCGAGTGTCTCGACAAGGATCGCGAGTTCCTCACCCGGGGCGGTGTCTTCTCGAACGACGTCCTCGACGCGTACATGGCGCTCAAGATGGACGAGGTCACGCGCTTCCGCATGACCACCCACCCGCTCGAGTTCGAGATGTACTACAGCTCCTGAGGGGCCAGAGGTCCGAGAGGCAGGACGGGGGCGGGCGCCCCCGTCTTTTTTTCCGATGCAGCCCTTGTCCCCCTCGGGTCACTCGACCGGACGCGGCGCAGGCCCCGGCCGGGGGCGTGACATATGGCGTCCAGGGACGGGGAAAGCCATTTGTAATCAGTTTGGTGATGGCCTAGACTTCACGTCCGACCTTCGCTCGGGTGACCCCCATGAGGAATGCTCCGTACCTCGCTGCCGCCGTCGCCCTCGCGCTTGCGCCCGCCTCGTTCGCGCAAGGCACCGTCTGGCGCTGCACGGAGGCGGACGGCCACCCGCACTACACCAACATCAAGAAGGACACCGAGGGCAAGACCTGCCAGGTCGTGACCAAGGAAGTGTCGGTGGTGCCCGCGTCGCATCCCGGTGCGGCAGCGCAGGGGACGCGTTCCTCGGTGCCGCAGGCCGCGACGGCTACGCCACCCAACTTCCCGCGCGTCGACCGCGAGACGCAGCGCGCGCGCGACGACAACCGGCGCAAGATCCTCCAGGACGAGCTCGCGAGCGAGGAGAAGAGCCTCGTCGACGCGAAGTCCAAGCTCACCGAGCAGGAGTCGGTGCGGCACGGGGACGAGAAGAACTACCAGCGCGTCCTCGATCGCCTGAAGCCCTACCAGGAAGCCGTCGAGCGGCACGAGCGCAACGTCTCTGCGCTCAGGCGCGAGCTCGCCAACCTGAGATAGCCGTTCCGGCCCGCCGCGCGGCAGCGCGCGGCGGCCCCCCGACGGGGCGCGCATGAGCGCCGCCCCGTTCGCCGGGCTCGAGCTTCTGGCCACGGCGGTCATCCTCCTCGACGCCGATCTCCGCGTCGTCTACACGAACCCGTCCGCCGAAAACCTGCTCGCCGCGAGCAGCCGCGCGCTCGCGGGGCAGGTTTTCTGCACGCTCTTCACCGATGCGCAGGCACTCGGCGCCAAGCTCCGGGAGTCGGTCGCGCGGAACTGGGGCTTCTGGGACCAGGAGCTCACCCTCACGCGGCAGGGCGGCGGGCCGCTCGCGCTCAACTGCCTGGCGACCCCCGCCGACGGCCCGCGCGAGTGCCGCCTGGTGCTCGAGTTGCGCACCATCGACAAGCGGCAGCGCATCGAGCGCGAGGAGCGCGAGCTGACGCACGCGTTCGCGAACCGCGAGCTGATCCGCAACCTTGCGCACGAGATCAAGAACCCGCTCGGGGGCCTGCGCGGCTCGGCCCAGCTGCTCGAGCGCGAGCTCGAGCGGCCGGAGCTGCGCGAGTACACCCAGGTCATCATCAAGGAGGCCGACCGGCTCCAGCTCCTGATGGATCGCCTCCTCACGCCGCACCGGGCGCCGCACGTCGGGCCGGTGAACGTGCACGAGGTGTGCGACCGGGTGCGCAGCCTCATCCTCGCCGAGTTCCCCGAGGGCGTGCGCATCGAGCGCGACTTCGATGCGAGCCTCCCCGACATCCACGCCGACCGCGAGCAGCTCATCCAGGTGGTGCTCAACGTGGTCCGCAACGGTGCGCAGGCGGTCCTCGGTGCGCGCAAGCGGGGCGACGATCCGCCGGGATCCATCATCCTGCGCACGCGGGTCGCCCGCTTCGTGACGATCGCGCGCCGGATGCACCGCCTGGCACTGGAATTGCAAGTGATCGACGACGGACCGGGAATCCCGCCCGAACTGCGCGAGCGCGTGTTCTACCCGCTCGTGTCGGGTCGGGAGGGCGGCACCGGGCTCGGGCTCACCCTCGCGCAGGCCTACGTGCAGCAGCACGGCGGCTCGATCGAGTGCGAGAGCGCGCCCGGCCGCACGGTGTTCCGGATCGTCTTTCCGCTCGAAGCCACGAAGGCAGCCGCATGAAGCCCGTTTGGGTCATCGACGACGACCGCTCCATCCGCTGGGTGTTCGAGAAGGCGCTCACCCGCGAGGGCATTCCGTTCAAGACGTTCGGCGTCGCGCAGGAGGCGCTCGAGGAGCTCGAGCACGACGCCCCGCAGGTCCTGGTGTCCGACATCCGCATGCCGGGCACCTCGGGCCTCGAGCTCCTGCAGAACGTCAAGGAGAAGCATCCCGATCTGCCGGTGATCATCATGACCGCGTACTCCGACCTCGAGAGCGCGGTCGCGGCCTTCCAGGGCGGCGCCTTCGAGTACCTGCCCAAGCCCTTCGACGTCGACCAGGCGGTCGACCTCATCCGCCGCGCCGTCGGCGAGAGCATGCGCGAGGAAGGCGGCGAGGAGGCGGCGCCGGGGTCGCCCGAGATCCTCGGCCAGGCCCCGTCGATGCAGGAAGTGTTTCGCGCGATCGGGCGGCTGTCGAGCTCGAGCGCGACCGTCCTCATCACCGGCGAGTCGGGCTCGGGCAAGGAGCTCGTGGCGCGCGCGCTCCACCGTCACAGCCCGCGCGCGGCCCAGCCCTTCGTGGCGATCAACACCGCGGCGATGCCGAAGGATCTCCTCGAGAGCGAGCTCTTCGGCCACGAGCGCGGCGCGTTCACCGGCGCCCAGGCGATGCGCCGCGGCCGCTTCGAACAGGCCGAAGGCGGGACGCTGTTCCTGGACGAGATCGGCGACATGGCGGCCGATCTGCAGACGCGGCTGCTGCGCGTTCTCTCCGACGGCCAGTTCTACCGCGTGGGCGGCCACCAGCCGCTCAAGGCGAACGTGCGCGTGATCGCGGCAACCCACCAGGATCTCGAGGCGCGCGTGCGCACGGGCACGTTCCGCGATGACCTGTACCACCGCCTCAACGTCATTCGCCTGCGGCTGCCGCCGCTGCGCGACCGGCGCGAGGACATTCCGCTGCTGGCGCGCCACTTCCTCGCGAAGAGCGCGCGCGAACTCGGCGCCGAGCCGAAGCGGCTCACCGAGGCCGCGCTGGGCTACCTTGCCGCGCGCGACTGGCCGGGGAACGTCCGCCAGCTCGAGAACGTCTGCCACTGGCTCACCGTGATGGCGCCGGCGCAGACCGTCGACGTCGGCGATCTGCCTCCCGAACTGCGCGACCCGGCCGTCGCGAGCGCCGAGAGTCACTGGACCGTGGCGCTGCGGCGGGAAGTGGAGAAGGCGCTGATGCGCGGCGAGTCGCAGATCATGGACGTCCTCACGCGCGACTTCGAGAAGACGCTCATTGCAAGGGCGCTGGAGCACACCGGCGGCCGCCGGATCGAGGCGGCGACGCTGCTCGGCATCGGCCGCAACACGATCACGCGCAAGATCGCGGAGCTCGGGATCGAGGAGAAGAACGGGCGGGCGCCGGAACCGTCCGCCGACTGACTGCCGGCGGCGCCGGGCTCAATCGTCTGCGTCGTGCCACGACACCGCCGGCCGCGGCGGCGGGATGGTCTCGCGCGCGGTCGAGATGACAGCGGCAAGCAGCTCCACCAGGTGAGTGCAGTCCGCGACACGGGCGAAGAGCGCTTTCGTTTCCTCGCAGAACAACGCGTCGATGCGTCGGCCAGCGAGCGCGCGGCAGGCGGCCGACGCTCGCGCCTGCGCGGCCGGCTCCACGTCGACCCGAGCGTTCCGGACCGTCAGGTCGTCGCCGACCGTCACCGTCAGCGCGAGGGCACGATAGGGCTCGCCGGCCGCAACATGCGTCCCTGCGGGCAGCCGGACATCGCGCGTCTTGATGTCGACCAGCCGTCCCTCGATGTCCCACCAGCCGTCGGCGCAGCGGTACGCGCGACAGACGAGCTGCCGGCCGTGCACGAGCTGCCGCATGAGCTGTGCCGGCCTTGGCCCCGGCGCGTCCGCACCGAGGTCGGGTAGGGACCGGCGAATCGGCCTGCGGTTCGCTCCATCGCTGCTCATGGCCGGCGTCCGCTCAAGCCGCTCAGTGGACCAGCAACCACGCGGCGAGCGCGCGGCGGAGGCTCGGCGACTCGGGCGCTGCGGTGGCAAGCGCCGCAAGTCGCGGGGTCACCGATGCGGCAAACCTTCCGAGCGGCAGCTCGCGGGCGCTCATGGCGTCCTCGGCCGTCCCCGGCGCAGGCTGCGCGACCCAGCTGCCGTCGTACACGACCTGGCCGCCAATCGCCTGTCGCAGGACGACCAGGGCGTCGGCCGCCCGATCGAACACCCGCTGCGCCGAGGGGAGGCTCCCGACGAGCGACTCCATCCACTCGAGCCAGAACTCCACCGTCGCCGCATGGACGTGGTCCCGGGCGTGCCGCGCCATCTCCGCGAGCGCCGCATCGGCCTCGCACAGGGCAAGTGCCGGACGGAGCAGCCTGAGCTTGGCGTTGACGTCGTCGCAGGCGAGCGCGAGGAGGCCGGCCAGGGCAGCGCCCGCGTTCGCCACCGAGCCGGTGACCACGAGCTCGAGAACGTAGTCGGCGCCGTGCGCCTCGCCTTCGTGCGCGGGCACGCCGATGCGCGCAATGTCGAATGCCGCTTCGGCGACGATCCCGCGGTCGACCTCCAGGCGCAGGAAATGCAGCAGCACGTCCCTGCGCAGCAACCCGCTGCGGGCGTGCTCGCGCATGCGCTCGAAGACCTGGCGCCGGGCACCGGCCTCCACGCGCTGGGTGAACGCAGGGTAGAAGGCGGTGAAATCAGGCTCCAGGTCGGTGTGGCCGCGCCCGAGGAGGAAGAGCGCCCGGGACGCGAGGCTCGCGACATCGCTGTCGTTCGACGCAGAGCCGGTATTGTGGGCCTGGAGCTCGGACAGCACCCGCTCCGGCGTCCACTCGTTGGTGTCCATCGTGTCTCGCCTGCCGTGGACGGCTGCGCCGGCGCGCGCAAGGCCGCCGTCTCCCGTCCGTGCAAAAAGGTCGCGCACCTTACCGTCTGGGCTATGCTTTGCCCCTGTCTGGCCACGCCAGACGCTTGACGGTGGACGCCAGCGGCTCGATGGAACGCTCTAACTCGGTGGCACGCGCGACGGCGTTGCTGTCCCAGGGGATCAATATCGTCCGGGCGCTCGAGGCGCGCGGCATCGACGCGAACGCGCTGTTGCGACGGGCAGGGTGTGACCCGGCGCTCTTCCATGTTCCGGAAACCCGGGTGCCGAACCGGGTCATCCAGCGGGTGTTCGAGCTCGCCGAGGAGGCGACCGGCGACCCCTCCTTCGGGTTGGACGTCGGGCAGCAGGTCCGGGGCGTCGCGTTGCATGCGGTCGGATACGCCTGGCTGGCGAGTGCGGCGCTCGGCGATGCGATGGCGAGGCTGGCGCGCTACACGCGCGTGCTCAGCGATTTCTGGCGCGCGGAGATCCGCGAGGAGCCGCGCGGCGTGCGCTTCGTTCTCGTATACCCGGCGACGCAGCTCGTCAAACCATTGTCCCGCCACGACGCGGTTCTGTCCGGGATCGTGCAGCTCTGCCGGATCACCTACGGCAGTGCATTCGCGCCGCTCGAGGTGACTGTCAAGCGCGAGCGCCCGGCGGGCGGGCAGCGGTTCGAGGACTGGTTCCGCGCGCCGATCGTGTGGGGCGCGTCGCAGCCGAGCCTCCTCTGCCGGCGGGAGGACCTCGCGCGGCAGCTCGCCACCATGAACCCCGGCATCGTGCACGCGAGCGAGAAGCTCATCACCGACTATCTCGCCCGGCTGGATCGCGACGACGTGGTCGCGCGCGTCAAGCGCGAGCTGCTCAACTGCTTTCCTGACGGCTCGCCGACGCAGACAGTCGTCGCGCGCTCGCTCGGCCTGAGCACTCGCACGCTGCACCGGCGGCTCGCCGAAGAGGGCACTTCGTTCGTCGACCTGCTGGACGAGACGCGGCGCGAGCTCGCCACCGGGTACATCCGACGCACCGATAACTCGGTCGGCGAGGTGGCGTACCTGCTCGGGTTCGCCGAAACGTCGAGCTTCAACCGCGCCTTCCGGCGGTGGACGGGAATGTCTCCGAGCGAGTTCCGGCGTGCCGGGATCGAGCCCGAAGGAGCAGCGGTGACATGCTGAGCGCTGCGCGCCATCCGCCCCGAATGTCGGGACTCAAGAGACACCTCGTGCTTCTCCTCGCAGCGTGGGTCGGCGCAGCCTCGCTCTCCGCGTTCGCGCAGCAGCCCGCGGCGAGCGCCGGCGCGGTGGCGAAGGTGGCGAGAATCACCTCCAAGGTCGAGGCCATCGACCGTACGGCCCGCACGATCGCGCTGCGCGGGCCGAGAGGCAGCGTCCTGACGTTCGCCGCCGGGCCGGAAGTCAGGAACTTCGGCGAGTTCCGGGTCGGGGATCTCGTCGTGGTGCGCTACCTCGAAGCGCTGTCGATCGAGCTCAAGCAGGCCGATGCCGGAGTGCGCGAGCGCGTCGAGAGCGGCCCGGGCGGCGGCGCGCGGCGGGTGACCATCGCCGCCGAGGTTGTCGCGAAGGATGCGAGAAAGCGGACAGTGTCGCTGCGCGGCGCCAAGCAGGCCGTCGAGGTCAAGGTGGCCAGTCAGGACCAGCTCAAGCGCATTCAGGTTGGCGACCGGGTCGAAGCGACCTATAACGAGCCGGCGGCGATCTCGATCGAGCTGGCGGTGCCGCGGCCGGAGGGGCCGAAGAAGTAGCCGCGCGCCGGCCCGGCAGTCGGTGCTAAGCTTGGCGGGCAACCGGCCAATCGCCGCGATGGGAGAGCGTGCCGAGCCCGAAGCCCGGGCCGGCACCGCCGAAGGCGCAAACGCCCGTGAACCGCTCAGGCTGAACACCATCGCAGGCGGGCCGCTCTGGAGAGCGTCCGGTCCCTCAGCATAGGCTGAGCGCAACCGGGCCACCGAAGGGGCACGCGGGGCACGCGCGCTTGCGCGTCGACACGCCCCGTAATCTCTCAGGTACCGAGGACAGAGAGGGCGAAGCGGATCTCCGCCTCGCCCTTTGCTGTGCATCGAACGGAGATAGGGTGTGCTCAAGACCACTGCGCTGAACGCGACCCACCGCGCGGCGGGCGCGAAGCTCGTCGAGTTCGGCGGCTGGGAGATGCCGCTCCACTACGGCTCGCAGATCGAGGAGCATCACGCGGTGCGGCGCGCGGCGGGAATGTTCGACGTCTCCCACATGCGCGCCGTCGAGATTCTCGGTCCCGACGCGCGCGCCTTCCTCCGCATCGCGCTCGCGAACGACGTCGCGAAGCTCCAGGCACCTGGCCGCGCGCTCTACTCGTGCATGCTGAACGAGCGGGGCGGCGTGATCGACGACCTGATCGTCTACTTCGTCGCTGAAAACGCCTTTCGCCTCGTCGTCAACGCGGGCACCGCCGAGAAGGATCTCGCGTGGCTCGGCAAGCTCGCGGCCGAGCGCCCCCTGGAACTCGCGATCGTGCCGCGGACCGATCTTGCGATGATCGCGGTGCAGGGCCCCTACGCGCGCGAGCTGGCCTGGAAAGCGATCCCCGGGCTCGAAGCCGCGACCGCGGCGCTCAGGCGCTTCCAGGGGACGTTCTTCCGGGACTGGTTCGTCGCCCGCACCGGCTATACCGGTGAGGACGGCTTCGAGATGATGCTGCCGGCGCTGCTCGCGCCGGGGGCATGGCAGGCGCTTGCCGGCGCGAACGTGAAACCGTGCGGGCTCGGCGCGCGCGACACGCTGCGCCTCGAAGCCGGCATGAACCTGTACGGCCAGGACATGGACGAAACGACGACGCCGCTCGAGTCGGGGCTCGCCTGGACCGTGGACCTGAAGGCAGGGCGCGACTTCGTGGGCCATGCCGCGCTCGATGCAACGACCACCGGCAGCGCGCTCCTGGGCATCGTGCTGCTCGACCAGGGCGTGCTGCGCTCGCACCAGAAGGTGCGCACGCCGCACGGCGAAGGTCTAACCACGAGCGGCTCGTTCGCGCCGACGCTCGGCCGCTCCATCGCGCTCGCGCGCGTCCCGGCGGCGGTGCGACCGGGCGAGGTGCTCGAGGTCGAGATCCGCGGGAAGTGGCTGCGCGCCGTCGCCGTCGCCCCGCCGTTCGTCCGCGACGGCAAGAGCCGCATCGACCGATTCCTGATCGACCCTTCCGAGAGGTAGCAATGATCAAGACGCCGCAGGAGCTCAAGTACACGAGGACCCACGAGTGGGCGCGCACTGAAGGCGACAACACGCTCGCGGTCGGCATCACCGACTTCGCGCAGGAGGCGCTCGGCGACATCGTGTTCGTCGAGTTCCCCAAAGTCGGCGCCACGGTGAAAGCGGGCGACGCGGTCGGCGTGGTCGAGTCGGTGAAGGCGGCCTCCGACATCTATGCGCCGGTGTCGGGCGAGGTCGTGGCGATCAACGACAAGATTCCCGACCATTGGGAGGAGATCAACAAGGACGCGTTTGCGGCGTGGCTCTACAAGCTGAAACCGTCGAATCGCGACGAGCTGAAGGCCCTGCTCGACGCCGCCGGGTACGCCGCCACCGCGGAGGAGTCGAAATGACGGCGCGTCCCGCCCTCACTGCCGGCGAGCTGCCCGCGTTCGCCGCCCGGCACATCGGCCCCAGCGCCGCCGAGCAGGAGGCGATGCTCGCCGAGCTGGGATTCGCGTCGCTCGACGAGATGGTCGAGCGACTCGTCCCGGAGGCGATCCGCGACCGCGAGCCGCTTGCGTTCCCCGCCGTTGGCGACGAGGCCGAGGTCCTCGCCGCGTTGAAGCGCCTCGCAGCGAAGAACAAGGTGCTGCGATCGTTCATCGGCATGGGCTACCACGGCACGCACACGCCGACGGTCATCCTGCGGAACGTGCTGGAGAACCCGGCCTGGTACACCGCGTACACGCCGTATCAGCCGGAGATCTCGCAAGGGCGGCTGGAAGCGCTGCTGAACTTCCAGACTGTGATCACCGACCTCACCGCGCTCCCGGTCGCGAACGCCTCGCTGCTCGACGAGGGCACCGCGGCTGCGGAGGCGATGGCGCTCTGCCTGCGGAGCGCCGCGTCGCCGAGCCACGGGTTCTTCGTGGCCGCCGACTGTCATCCGCAGACGATTGCGGTCGTCCGCACGCGCGCGGCGGCGATCGGCGTGGCCGTCGTGGTCGGTGCGGCGGACGAAGCGCTCGCCGGGGACTACTTCGGCGTGCTGCTGCAGTACCCCGGCACGACCGGCGCGATCATCGATCATCGCGACCTGATCGGGAAGCTGCACGCGCGCAAGGTGCGCGTCGCGATGGCGGCGGACGTCCTCGCGCTCACGCTGCTCGTCCCGCCGGGCGAGCTCGGTGCCGACATCGCGGTCGGAACCACGCAGCGCTTCGGCGTGCCGATGGGGTACGGCGGTCCGCACGCTGCGTTCCTCGCCTGCACCGATGCGCTCAAGCGCAGCCTCCCCGGCCGCCTCGTCGGCGCGACCGTGGACAGCCACGGCGACACCGCCTATCGCCTCGCGCTCCAGACGCGCGAGCAGCACATCCGGCGCGAGAAGGCGACGAGCAACATCTGCACCTCGCAGGTGCTGCTCGCGGTGATGGCGGCGATGTACGCGATCTATCACGGACCCGAGGGCCTGAAGGCCATCGCCCGCCGCGTTCACAGGCACGCGGCGGTCCTCGCGCACGGGCTCGCCCAGCTCGGCTGGAGCGTCGGGCCGCGCGAGTTCTTCGACACCATCGTCGTGCGCACCGGCGCCGACACCGCCGCGATCCATGCGCGCTCGATCGCGGCGGGCTTCAATCTGCGGCACGTCGACGGGCACTCGATCGGGATCTCGCTCGACGAACCCGCGACCGCAGCCGAAATGGAATCGCTGTTGCACGTTTTCGCGCTGCGCGGGCAGCCGGCGCCCTCCTACGCCCTCCTCGAAGCTGCCGCATCCGGGCGCCTGCCCGCTGCCATGGAGCGCACGAGCGCGTTCCTGACGCACCCGGTGTTCCACCGGCACCGCTCGGAGACGGCGATGCTGCGCTACCTGCGCGCGCTGGCCGACAAGGATCTCGCGCTCGACCGCACGATGATCCCGCTCGGCTCGTGCACGATGAAGCTGAACGCGACGACCGAGATGCTCGCGATCACCTGGCCCGAGTTCGCGAGCCTGCATCCGTTCGCGCCCGCGGACCAGGCGCAGGGCTACCGGGAGCTGGTCGACGGCCTCGAGCGCTGGCTGTGCGCGATCACCGGTTACGACGCCTGCTCGCTCCAGCCCAACTCGGGCGCGCAGGGCGAGTTCGCGGGCCTGGTCGCGATTCGCGCATATCACGCGAGCCGCGGCGAGGGCCATCGCCACGTCGTGCTCGTGCCCGGCTCCGCGCACGGGACGAACCCGGCATCGGCGCACATGGCCGGGTGCGAGGTCGTCGTGGTGGCGACCGACCACGTGGGGAACGTCGATCTCGACGACCTCGCCGCGAAGGCCGCGCAGCACGCGCAGGATCTCGCCGCGATCATGGTGACGTACCCGTCGACACACGGCGTGTTCGAGCCGAACATCCGCGAAGTCTGCGACATCGTGCACGCGCACGGCGGGCAGGTGTACCTGGACGGGGCGAACCTGAATGCGTTAATGGGCAGCGCCTCGCCCGGCCGCTTCGGCGCCGACGTCTCGCACCTCAACCTGCACAAGACCTTCTGCATTCCGCACGGCGGTGGCGGGCCGGGCGTCGGGCCGGTCGCGGTCAAGGCGCATCTCGCGCCGTTCCTGCCGGGGCATCCGCTGGACGCGAGCGCTCCGGGCGCCGTCGGCCCGGTCTCGGCCGCGCCGCACGGCAGCGCGGGCATCCTGCCGATCTCGTGGGCGTTCATCGCGCTCATGGGCGGTCGCGGGCTGACCGAGGCTGCGCGCGTCGCGGTGCTGAGCGCGAACTACGTGGCGAAACGCCTCGCGCCGCACTTCGCGGTCCTCTATACGGGGGAGAGCGGCGGCGTCGCGCACGAGTGCATTCTCGACCCGCGCCCGCTCAAGGAGACGACCGGCGTCACCGCCGAGGACATCGCGAAACGGCTGATCGACTTCGGCATCCACGCGCCGACGATGTCGTTTCCGGTCGCGGGCACGCTGATGTTCGAGCCGACGGAGAGCGAACCCAAGGCCGAGCTCGACCGCTTCATCGAGGCGATGGTCGCGATCCGCGCGGAGATCGATTCGATCGCGGACGGGCGCTGGCCAGCCGACGACAACCCGCTGAAGCACGCGCCGCACACCGCGCGCGCGGTCGGCGCCGACGACTGGAAGCACCCGTACCCGCGCTCGCTCGCCGCATATCCGGTGCCGGCGCTGAAGCACGCGAAGTACTGGTCGCCGGTGGGGCGGGTCGACAACGTCTACGGGGACCGGCACCTGTTCTGCACGTGCCCGCCGGTCGGGGAAGGCTAGGCCAGCCCGCGCACAGGGCGGCTTGTTCCACTATCCGGAATAGGCGGCGAAATCAAAGATTCCGTGCTGCAGCAACGGTACACTAGCGGCCTTTCGCCCATTTCCTCGAGCGAGCCTCCCTATGACCGACAAGTACCCCGGCGGCATCGAAGTCCACGGCCGCGTCGCTCCCGAGTACGCGCAGATCCTCACTCCCGAGGCGATGACATTCGTCGCCACGCTGCACCGCGCGTTCGAGTCGCGCCGGCAGGACCTGCTCGCCCGCCGTGCTGCACGGCAAAAGGAGTTCGACGCAGGCAAGCTGCCCGACTTCCTCCCCGAGACGAAATCGGTCCGCGAATCCGAGTGGAAGATCGCCGGCCAGCCGAAGGACATGCTCGACCGCCGCGTCGAGATCACCGGCCCGACCGACCGCAAGATGGTCATCAACGCGCTCAACTCGGGCGCGTCCACCTTCATGGCGGACTTCGAGGACGCGAACTGCCCGACCTGGGACAACATGGTCGACGGGCAGGTCAACCTGCGCGACGCGGTCCGTCGCACCATCTCCTTCGAGCAGGGCGGCAAGCAGTACCGGCTGAACGACAAAATGGCAGTGCTGATCCCGCGGCCGCGCGGCTGGCACCTCGACGAGAAGCACGTCCTCATCGACGGCAAGCCTATCTCCGGCGGCATCTTCGACTTCGGCCTGTTCTTCTTCCACAACGCGAAGGAGCTGCTCGCGCGCGGCTCGGGCCCGTACTTCTACCTGCCGAAGATGGAGAGCCATCTCGAGGCGCGCCTCTGGAACGACATCTTCACGATGGCGCAGAAGGAGCTCGGCGTACCGCACGGCTCGGTCCGGGCGACCGCGCTCGTCGAGACCGTGCTCGCGGCATTCGAGATGGACGAGATCCTGTGGGAGCTGAAGGACCACTCGGCGGGCCTGAACATCGGGCGCTGGGACTACATCTTCTCGTGCATCAAGAAGTTCCGCGTCAACAAGGACTTCTGCCTAGCCGACCGCGCGCAGGTGACGATGACCGCCCCGTTCATGCGGGCGTACGCGCTGTCGCTGGTGAAGACCTGCCATCGCCGCAATGCGCCCGCGATGGGCGGCATGGCGGCGCAGATCCCGATCAAGAACGACCCGGTCGCGAACGAGGCCGCGCTCGAGAAGGTGCGAGCGGACAAGCTGCGCGAGGTGACCGACGGCTGCGACGGCACCTGGGTCGCGCACCCGGGCCTGGTGCCGATCGCGAAAGCGGTGTTCGACCAGCACATGCCGGCGCCGAACCAGTACGGCAAGCAGCGGCCTGACGTGAGCGTCACCGCGCGGGACCTGCTGAACTTCCAGCCCGAGAAGCCGATCACCGAGGCCGGACTGCGCGGCAACATCAGCGTCGGCATCCAATACCTCGGCGCCTGGCTCGCCGGCAACGGCTGTGTGCCGGTGTTCAACCTGATGGAGGACGCCGCCACCGCCGAGATCTCGCGCTCGCAGATCTGGCAGTGGATCCGTTCGCCGAAGGGCGTGCTCGACGACGGCCGCAAGGTGACAGTGGAACTCTTCCGCCAGCTGCTCAAGGAGGAGTTGCCGAAGGTGAAGACCTACCTGGGCGAAGAAGGGTGGAAGGCCGGCAAGTACGAAGAGGCAGCGAAGCTCTTCGACAAGCTGACGACCGGGGACTACGTCGAGTTCCTCACCCTCCCGGCGTACGAGCTGATCGACTAGACCGAAGCTTCGGCAACGACAACGCCCGCCTTGCGCGGGCGTTGTCGTTTGGGGCGGGCAGTTGCGCGATACTTGTGCTGCCACTGGAGCCACGCATGCTCGCCGACCGCTACGAACTGCCGCTATCCACCTCGTCGCCGGCGGCGCGCGACGCCTATGTCGCGGGCGCCGACTGCATCCTCTCCGCGACCGCCGGGTACCGGGAGCACCTCGGCCGCGCGATCGAGGCCGACCCGGCCTTCGCGCTGCCGCACATCGCACTCGCCCGGGGGCTATTCCTCGACGCCGACGTCAAGCCGGCGCGCGAGGCCGCGGCGCGGGCGCGCGGGCTCGCGCACGCCGCCACGCCGCGCGAGCAGAGCCACACAAATGCGATCGCGCTCGCGCTCGAAGGCAAGCCGGTCGATGCCCTCGCGGCCACCCGCGCGCACCTCGCGAACTGGCCGCGCGACGCGATGGTGCTCGCGCCCGCGACTGGCGTTTTCGGCCTCATCGGCTTCAGCGGGCGTCAGGCGCGCGAGCCGGAGTTGTACGAACTGCTGACCGGCCTCGCGCCGCACTACGGGGACGACTGGTGGTTCCGGTGCGTGCACGCCTTTGCCGCCTCGGAAACTAGCCGGCTGGACGAGGCGTTGCGCCTGATCGAGCCGAGCATGGCGGCGAACCCGCGCAACGCGCACGGCGCGCACAGCAAGGTGCATGTTCTCCACGAGATGGGCGAGATGGCGCAGGTGCTCGATTACCTCGAGGACTGGATGCCCGGGCTCGACAAGCGCAGCTTGCTGCACTGTCACCTGTCGTGGCACGTGGCGCTCACCGCCCTCGCGCTCGGGAAGCTCGACCGTGCCTGGCAGGCGTACCGGTCCGGCGTCCATCCGGGCGGCTCGTGGGGCCCGCCGATCAACGTCGTGTCCGACTGCGCGGCCTTCCTCTGGCGAACGGAGCTCGCGGGCGAGCGGCGCCGGCCGGAGCTTTGGCGCGAGGTGCAGGAGTACGCGCTGAAGTCGTTTCCGAAGGCCGGCGTTCCATTCGCCGACGTCCACACTGCGGTGGCGTGCGTGGCGAACGGCGATCATGCGGCGCTCGAGCGGCTGGTGGGCGAGATGCGCGATCGGATCGCGGCAGGCAAGTTTCCGCCGGGCGCCGTCGTGCCGACGATCGGCGAGGGGTTCGCCGCGTATGCAAAGAACGACTGGAACGCGGCGATCCGTCTGTTCGAGCAGGCCCTCCCGGAAACGGTGCGCATCGGCGGGAGCCGCGCGCAGCGCGACCTGGTCGAGCACACGCTGCTCGCCGCCTATCTCAAGGCCGGCCGTGCGGGCGACGCGCGGAAGCTGATCGAGCGGCGCACCGAACGGCGGGCGACGGTGGGGGTTGCGGGTTTCCTCGCCTGAACGCGGCGGCCCGCGCCGCCGCGCGAATGCCGCTACGATCGCGCTCTGGCGTCGTCCGGCGCACGCGCGGAGTCCCCGATTGAAGAGTCTCTTCGAAGACGTCGCGCAGCAGCTAGCACGGCGCTGGAAGGCGCGCAACGTCCCCCGCTACGGCCGCTCGTTCCGCTGCCAGTGCGGCCGCCCGATATTTTTCCGCAACAGCCAGTGCCTGGCATGCGGCTCGGCGCTGGGCTTCGAGCCGACGCTCGGCGCGATCCGCTCGCTCGTCACTGCGCCGGACGGCGCCATGCTGCGTCTGGCCGGGGAGGGCGATGGCAACACGTATCGCCGCTGCGCGAACTTCGACTCGCCTGCCGGCTGCAACTGGCTCGTGCCGGCCGAGGACGCGTCGCCGTACTGCGTCGCATGCCGGCTTAACCGCACGATCCCGGACCTGACCGACGTAGACAATCAGCGCTACTGGCGTGCGATCGAGGTCGCGAAGCGCAGGCTCGTGTCGCAGCTCGTCGCGCTCGGCCTGCCTGTCCGGTCCAAGCTCGCCGAGGACACCGAGCGCGGTCTCATGTTCGACCTCCTGCGCTCGCCTCCCGAGGGCCCGCGGGTCTTGACCGGCCACGCGGGCGGCCTCATCACGCTCAACGTCGAGGAGGCCGACGACGCGAAGCGCGAGCGGATCCGCCACGACCTGCACGAGCCGTACCGCACGCTGCTCGGGCACTTCCGCCACGAGGTCGGCCACTATTACTGGGACCGGCTGATCTGGAGCTCGAAGTGGCTCGAACCGTACCGGGCGCTGTTCGGCGACGAGCGCTCGGATTACGCGGCGGCGCTGAAGGCGAACTACGACAACGGTCCTCCGGCCGACTGGGCCGATCGCTTCATCAGCGCCTACGCATCGACCCATCCCTGGGAGGACTGGGCCGAGACCTGGGCGCACTACCTGCATGTGGTGGACAGCTTGGGCACCGCGCTCGGCTTCGGCCTGGACGCCGATGACCTGGAAGCCGAGGTCGAGCCGTTCACGCGCGCCGATCTCTATGCACCCGAGGATCCGGACGCGGAGCGCTTCCTCTATCTGCTGAACTCGTGGCTGGAGATGACGACGGTGCTGAACGAGCTGGCGCGCAGCATGGGCCAGCCCGACTTCTACCCGTTCGTGATGTCGCGACCGGTGGTGGCGAAGCTGCAGTTCGTCCACATGGTCGTGCGGGACGCGCGGGCAGCCTGATTCCGGCTCAAGCGCCGGCCACCATCCATCGCCCGCCTGCTTTGGTCACCCGCCGTTCGTTTTGGAGCTTGACCAGATGCGCGCACAGCGACCGGCTCGCGACCGGGTGCATGCGCGCCGGGACGTCGTCGTACACGTGCGGAACGAGGTCATCGAGCGTCGCGGGCCCGTGCGCGACGAGGCACGAAAGCACTTTGTTCTCGCGCGCAAGGCGGTGCACCAGCACGCGCTCGACCATCTCGTGCGGCTTCCCCATGAGGAACCCATGGCCGGGCGCGATGAACTCGATCTCCTCCGCGAGCAGCATCCGCAGGCTCGCGAGGTAGACGGCCATGTCGCCGTCGGGCGGATTGATCACCACTGTCGAGCCCTGCATCAGGTGATCGCCGGTGAACAGGAGCCGCTCGTTCTCTTCGAGGAAGCAGAGCTGGTTCGACGCGTGGCCGGGCGTGTGCAGGACGCGCAGGGTGCATCCGCCGACCTCGAGCCGCTCGCCGTGCACGAGCTCGCGCGCGGGCGCGAAGGTCGCGTCCTGACGCTCGGGGTGCCGAGCCCGCATGCCAAGGACGGGCGCACCGGTCCGCGCCGCGAGCGGCGCCGCACCGGGTGAGTGATCGATATGGGTGTGCGTGCAGAGAATCCAGCGAATCTCGCCCGCTGCCGAATCGACGATCGCCTGGACGTGCGCGTCGACCGCCGGACCCGGGTCGATCACCGCAACGCCCGTCGCGGCGTCACCGAGCATGTAAGTGTTCGTGCCCGGCCCGGTCATGACGCCGGGGTTCGGCGCCGTAAGGCGCACGATGCGCGGCGCGATCCGCACCGGCACGCCCGGCAGAATCTCGTACGCCGCGGCGCCCTCGCCCTCCGGGTCGAGCTTACCGACCTCGGCGTAGGCGTAGTCGCCCGGCACCAGGAGCTTCGGGCCATCGCGCCCGGACGCGAGCCGCGGCGACATCGGCGGCATCGCGCGCGGCGTGTGGGCGTAGTCCAGCGCGTCCGCAACACGACCGAATTGCGTGAGCAGCTCGAGCGTCTTCATGGTCGGGAACATGAGTTGCAGCTCGCCGCGCGCGTGCCGCTCGAGGGCGGTGCGCGGGACGACCCACTCGTGCGCCACCGTCTCGCCGGCGTCGTGCATCGGTCGCTGGTGCTCCGGCGCTGCGGCGACGAAGAAGCGCGTGTCGTAGCGGCGGGGCCGGCCAGCCTGGGTGATCCAGTGGGAGAGATACGCCAGGCGATCCGCGGCGAGGCGCACGCCGAGCGAGGCAATCATCGCGCCAAAGCTCGTGCGGCCCTGCTGCAGCGCACGCCGCAGGCTCGGCGCATCCTCGCGCGCGACCGGGGAATCGAAGTGCAGCAGCTCCTCGCCCGCGCGGGCGTACAGCAGCCCCGCCTCCTCGAAGCACTCGCGGATGGCGCAGACCCAGTAGGCGAGCCCGCCGGAGGCGATCTCGAGCCGGCGGCTCGCGGCCTCGTCGTCGAGCCCCGCACATGCCGCCGCAAGTTCGGCGTCCGCGGCGTCCACGGCGCCGCCCGGGAAGACATGCGCGCCACCGGCGAAGTCCATCGCCTTCGTCCGGTGCATGAGCAGCACCTCCATCCCGCGCTCCCCGTCGCGCACGACGACGAGCGTTGCGGCGGGACGAGGGACTGCGGGCGAGTGCGGCTGGTTCATTCGCGGTCGCGGAGACTATAGCGCACGGGCACCGTGGCGTGGCGCGTGCGGCAAGCACCGGCCGCGCCGGGTACCATTCGGCGACTCGTCCTCGGGCCGGCCATGGAACAGGATCTCAGACGCGACCTGACGCGCACCGTGCTCGCGGTGCTGTTCATCGGCGGGCTCATATTCGCCTCGTTCTGGATCCTGCGGCCGTTCGTCGCGGCAATCATCTGGTCGACGATGATCGTCGTCGCGACCTGGCCGCTCATGCTCGCGATCCAGGCGCGGCTGTGGGGCAAGCGCGCGCTGGCGGTGGCGGTGATGACGCTCGCGCTGCTGCTAGTCTTCGTCGCGCCGTTCTCGGCCGCGATCGGCACGATCGTGGCGAACGCCGACGAAATCGCCGGCTGGGTGAAGGAACTCTCGGGCGTGAAGCTCCCGCCGCCGCCCGCGCTGATCGAGCAGATACCGGTCGTCGGCGAGAGGATGTTCGCACTCTGGAACCAGCACGCCGAGAAAGGCCTGGAAGAGCTCGCGCAGACCGTCGCGCCGTACGCGGGCCGGATCACACGCTGGTTCGTGGTCGAGGTGGGCAGCTTCGGGCTCGTCACCGTCCAGTTCATGCTCACGGTGCTGATCTCGGCGATCATGTATGCGACCGGCGAGAATGCCGCGCACTGGGTGCGCCGCTTCGGCCGGCGCCTTGCGGGCGCGCGCGGCGACAATGTCGTGCGCCTCGCCGGGCAGGCGATCCGCGGCGTCGCCCTTGGCGTCGTCCTCACCGCGCTCATCCAGGCGGTGCTCGGCGGCATCGGCCTCGCGATTGCCGGCGTGCCGTTCGTCGCGGTGCTCACCGCGGTGATGTTCATGCTCGCCGTGGCGCAGATCGGCGCGGTGCCGGTGCTCGTGTGCGCGCTCGTCTGGCTGTGGTTCAAGGGCGAGACCGGATGGTTCGTGGTGCTGCTCATCTGGACGCTGATCGTTGGCAGCATGGACAACGTCCTGCGGCCGATCCTGATCAAGAAGGGCGCCGACCTGCCGCTGCTGCTGATCTTCGCCGGCGTCATCGGCGGCCTGTTCGCGTTCGGCCTGCTCGGACTCTTCGTCGGGCCGGTGATCCTCGCGGTCGCGTACACGCTGCTCGACGCATGGGTGTCGGAAGCGCCGGAAGACGCGAAGGCCGAGCGGCCACGTCCGCCGGAAAGCCCTGCCTGAGGGCGCAGGTCAACCAACTCTACGGCATGGTCCAGATGTGGGCGCACTTCCGGCAGCGCACCTTCAGCCATGGCCCGGCCGCAGCTGCGGGCCTCGCGCCGCTCGGTGCCACCGGCGGGGCATCGCCCCAGTCGATCACCTCGAATCGCGCGTAGGCGTGGCATTGCGCGCACGTGGAGTGGTCGCCGTAGGCCTCCGCGACGGTCATGATCGACCTGTAGCGCTGCCACGAGAGCAGGCCGACCAGGCCGCCCCCCGCGATGAATCCCATCATGAGCAGCGGTTTCAGTCCCGGCGTGCGAAAGCTGAGCTCTTCCGCGCACGCAGCGACGAGGATCATGCAGAGGAAGCAGGTGACGAGATAGACATGGCTCTCGATGAGCTGCCGCTCGTACCACTTCTTGAAGCCGCGCTTCCTGATGCTGTCCACGAGGTCCATGTTCCGCCCCCGGCCGATGGTACTCCCGCGTGCGGCCGGCGGATGCGGCGGGTCAGCCTGCGGCGATCTCGGCCAGCACCGGCGCGTGGTCGGAGGGACGCTCCAGCCTGCGCGGGTCAAGGTCGATTGTGCAGCTCGTGCACCGGGCCGCGAGGTCTGGGGAGGCGAGAATGTGGTCGATCCGCAGACCCATGTTGCGCTTGAACTGGTTCATCCGGTAGTCCCACCAGGTGAACGACTTCTCGGGCTGATCGAACAGCCGGAAGCTGTCCTTCAGGCCGAGGTCGAGCAGGCGGCGAAACGCCGCACGTTCCTCCTCGCTGCACAGGACCTGGCCTGCCCAGAGCTTCGGGTCGTGCACGTCGCGGTCCTCCGGCGCGACGTTGTAGTCGCCGAGGACGACGAGCTTCGGGTGTCGGGCGAGCTCCCCGCGCAGCCAGTCGGCGAACGCGCGCAGCCATCTGAGCTTGTACTCGTACTTCTCGGTGCCGACCGCCTGGCCGTTCGGCACGTACGCGCACACGACGCGCACGTCGCCCACGCTGGCGGTGACGACGCGCCGCTGTTCGTCCTCGAAACCGGGGATTCCGGCCTGGACGTCGGCGAGCGGGGCGCGCGAGACGATCGCGACGCCGTTGTAGGTCTTCTGGCCGGAGAAGGCGGTCCGGTAGCCGGCAGCCTCGATCGCGGCGACCGGGAAGTTCGGATCCTCGGTCTTGGTCTCCTGCAGGCAGACCACGTCGGGCGCGTGCTTCGCCAGCCACTCCAGCAGGTGCGGGAGTCGGACCTTCAGGGAATTGACATTCCAGGTGGCGAGCTTCATGTGTAGCAGAAGATACTAATCAAATAACTGTGGCGAAGCATCGCGGTATGGACACGGCGAGTAGAACTCTCGCTACGTCCAAGGACATTTACCGCGCGTGAGTCCGACCTTTAGCCGCGCCTCGGGTCGCGTGTCCGCGACGTTTCCCAACACAAGCAGCCTTAAGGCTGCCTCCTAGCAGCATACGTGTGGCCGAGTGCGTGCATCGTCACGTGCCCCGACGCGACAGTGCGCGCCGTGGTCACGAAAATCGAAGTGGTTACTCTTCTCCGCGATCGTGGGCGGATTTCCTAGAGGGTGGTTGTAATCCGGATCGAAGGCGGGTGACATTGCGGGGACTCCTTCGCCTGCATCATCGGCTTGAGTGCTTGACACGCACGTCATGATCTCGCGGATCATGAACGGAGGCGTTGTCTAAGGAGCAGTTTGGTAGCGCGTGGTCTGGATATTGCTCAAGACTCGATCCGCCGCCGCTATCGAGAGGATGTTGTCGACGCGGCGCGGTTCAGGAGCGCCTCGTCGTGTCGCGGCGCTGACACTGGCGTCCGGTTGCCGACGCGAGTCAGCTGCGCCGCGTCCCTGGGTCGATGCGACGGGGAGCCGTTCTGATGCAATCGCAACGAAAGGAGAGGAGGTCGGAATGAAAAAAACTGTCACGACGCCGGAAGCTCGACCGCTTCTCCATGGTCTCGCACTTACTTTCTGCGCGGCCTCAGCGGTAAGGTTATCCAACTGCTGTCCGCGGGCGTTCGCCGCGCAGGGCCATGCGAGCGATTATCTGCCAGAGGCCCGAAGCTGGAACCGCGCGGGCGGGACAATGGCGAGTTCAAGAAGAGCCAGCCAGGCGCATCAGAAAGGAGACGAGCAAGAGTCGGGTAACGAGAGGTTTACGCATTGGTGATCCACCGCCTGCGATCGGATTCGGCGCGTGAAGAGCCGTCGAAACAGCCGCAACCTGGCATGGGAAACCTGGCCCAGCAGGAAGCAGCTGTTCAGCACGGAGAAGTCCACCGACTAAGAGGCGCGAACCATCGCCTGCTGGGCGAAGCCCGCTTGGGAGTCGCCGTCGCGGCGATGGTGATGATCCTGATCGACCCGTCGAATACTGCGCCCTACGCGCAACTCTGCGTTCTCTTGCCTTACGGGGCCTACGGCGCTGTCCTCGTGCTGTGGGCAGGCGGCGAAAGCGCTGGCGCCGGCTGGAAGCATGCGCACTGGGTGGATGCGGCGTGCTATCTGCTCGTGGTCGGGTTGGGTGGCGGGATCACGAGCAAGCTGTTCCTGTTTCTGCTGTTCCCGGTGCTGGTCGCCTCACTGCAGGCGGGACTCTTCCGCGGAGTCATCGTTGCCTTCGCGTGTGCGCTCCTCTTCGCCGGCACAGGCGCTTTGGGCGCCTGGCCCGATCCCGGAATTCGCTTTTGGGACCTCTCGCACTGGCCGGTTGCGGTCCTGATGTTGATGGGGCTGTTGGCCGCCCGCTGGGGCAACGCCGGGTATACGCTGTGGCGCCGACTGGCGTTCCTGAACGATCTCAACGCCCTCGCGAACTCGCGCTCCAGCCTTTACCACGCAACGCGGGCGCTCGCCGAGATGGTGCGCGCCCACTACCGTGCCGATGCCTGCATCGTGATCATCGCTGATGCGCAGTCGGACGGCTACCTGCTACTGGACACGAACGTTGAGCCGCAGAAAACGCGCATGCACGGCGAGCGCGTCAGCAAGGAACTCGTCGAACCGCTGCTCGGTGCATCGCCGGAACTCGCAATGGTGTACAGCCGCCCCTGTCTGTGGCAGCGCACGGTGATCGGTGCCTACGACCGCGCGACGCTCAATCCGCGACCGGCCGATCGCACCATGCTGGAGCAGATCGCGAATCTGCTGGAGACGGGCTCGTTCATCACGATGCCTGTGTGGTGCAGACACCGGCCGATCGGACGGCTGTATACGACCTCGCGGCGCTTCCGCTACGTGCAGTCCGATCTGCGGTTTCTGCAGCAGATCGTCGCTCAAGCAGCGCCGATGATCGAGAACTTCGATCTGCTTGACCGGCTCACTTCAAACGTCGCGGTCCAGGAGCGGAGAAAGATCTCGCGCGACCTGCATGACGGAACGATTCAACCGTACATCGGACTGAAGCTGGGCCTCGAAGCGCTGCGGCGTGGCATCCCCGACGGTGCGCCGCTTGCCGCCGAAGTCGATGACCTGACCCGGATGGCGGGGGAGGGCATCACCGAGCTGCGCCGCTACGTGGCCGGCCTTCGCGCGCAGGGGCCGAAGGCGGGCGGCGAGTCGCTGCTCGCGGCCGTGCGGTGCCAGGCCGAGAAGTTCACCGAGTTCTACGGAATTCCCGTGCAAGTGGTGGCTGAAGGCGATGTGCAGCTGAAAGAGCCGCTTTTCCAGGAGGTGACGAATATCGTCCGCGAAGGGCTTGCCAACATCAGGCGCCACACCTCCGCCCTGCGCGCGATGGTGAGCGTGCGCGTACAGGGTGGCCGCCTCGTGGTCCAGTTCGTCAACGATGCCCCGCCGGGCGGGCACGCCTGCCGGCCCTTTTTCCCTCGTTCGCTCAACGAGCGCGCCAAAGAGCTCGGCGGACGCGTCGATGTCGAGCGCTGCGCAGACGGCTGGACGTCGGTTGCCGTCGAGATCCCCGTGTGATCGAAGGTCAATGATGCATCCTGCAACGGACTCGCCTATTCGCGTGCTGCTGGTCGACGACCACCGGACCGTTCTTTGGGGGCTCGAGAAGCTGATCGATAGCGCAAAACCGCGGATGCAAGTCGTAGGCGTGGCCGCCAGTGGGCAGGAAGCGCTCTGCGCGGCCGAGCTGAACCAACCCGATGTCATCCTGCTCGATCTCGACCTCGGCGACGCGAGCGGACTGGATCTACTTCCCCACCTTCTGCGAGACAACGACACGAAGGTCCTCATCCTCACGGGGACGCGCGATCCCGAGGTGCGGGAGGTGGCCGTGCTCAGAGGGGCGCGCGGAATGGTGCACAAGGCGGAATCTGCCGAAACGATCCTGAACGCGATTACGCGCGTTTCCCGCGGCGAGATCTGGCTTGATCGGGCGAGCACCGCGAAGGTGATTGCGACCCTGTCCGCCACCGGCGGACAGAAACGCAGCGACGCCGAGGATTCCCCGATTGCCGCCCTCACCCAGAAAGAGCGCGACATCGTCGCCGCAATCGTCAAGCACCAGGGCGCGCCCACCAAAGTGATTGCGCGCGCCCTCTGCCTGAGCAGCCACACTGTTCGGAACCATCTCGCTTCCATCTACAGCAAGCTCGACGTACACAGCCGGCTCGAGCTGTTCATGTACGCCAAAGAGCACGGGCTCGACCGAGCCGCTGCCTGACCTCCGAGCCATCGCGCCCGCTCTGCCCGGCTTCGTGCGAAGCACCCCGGACCTGTGCTGGCGTCCGCTGCGCGTCGACGGCGCCCGGCGCGCGAGCGCTGCAATCACCTGGTACGGCCGTACTACCCCGCCTAGTGCAGTGCTCCTCGCAAGAATGAGTCGCTTGCGTCATGTGCGGCCGCGGCTCGGTCCGTATCGTTCGGGCCATAGGCTTCGCAAACGAATTGAACCTCCACTTCCCCTCGCACCCGATGCCCCAAGCCGCTCCGATTCGGATTCTCCTGGTGGACGACAGCGAACACGTGCTTTGGGGCCTCGGAAAACTGATCGATGCGGAGCGCCCGACCATGGTGGTCGTCGGCATGGCACGCACGGTGACCGAAGCATTCGGCGCGTTGCGCGAATGTCGACCGGACGTGGTGCTGCTGGACATCTTTCTCGCCGGAGACAACAGCCTCGACTACCTGGCCGACATGCTGAGCAGCACCGCCGCGAAGGTGCTGGTACTAACCGGCGCCGCCGACGCAGAGCTGCACCGTCGCGCGGTCAGCCTCGGCGCGCGTGCCGTGGTGCTCAAGGAACAGCCTGCCCAGGTGTTGCTCGACGCGATCCTTCGAGTCCATGCACACCCCGCGTACAGCGGCACGTTCCAGGCGAGCTGAGCGATGGACATGCGAGAACCAAGGTTTTGCGGGGAGGCGAGCGCGGCAATCCCGCTGCGAACGTCCTTCGGCAAAAAGTAGCCCGCAACTGAGCGCGGGATTTTTCATCAACGCAATAGGAGCACATCATGATGAATAGCATCAAGCGCTTTGTGCGCGAAGAGGAAGGCGTGTCGATGGTCGAGTACGGTCTGCTTGCAGCGCTGATCGCGGTC
>DATIDG010000034.1:0-90634 GCA_035456405.1 Burkholderiales bacterium
TTCACCGCCTTCGCTCCGGTCGGCATCCTGCTGCTCGTCGCCGTGCCGCTGCTCGTGTACTTCCTGTATCCGCCGGAGGTGAAGTCGGGCGAGGAGGTGCCGAGATGGGCCGGCGCGGAGCTCCAGAAGATGGGGCCGATCACCCAACGCGAGATCACCCTTGCGATCCTCGTCCTCGTTGCGCTCTCGCTGTGGATCTTCGGCGGCAAGTACGTCGATGCCACGACCGCGGCCCTGGTCGTGATCTCGCTCATGCTTCTGACTGGGGTGGTGACCTGGGACGACATCACGGCGAACAAGGCGGCCTGGAACACGCTCGCCTGGTTTGCCACCCTGGTCGCGCTCGCCGACGGCCTCAACCGCGTCGGGTTTGTGAAGTGGCTCGCAACCGCCATCGCGGGGTACATGACTGGCTTCTCCCCGACGGTCGCGATGATCGTCCTGGTCCTGGTGTTCTACTTCCTGCACTACATGTTCGCCAGCATCACGGCGCACGTGACCGCGCTGCTGCCGGTGATGCTCGCCGTCGGCTCGACGATCCAAGGACTGCCGATGCAGCAGTTCACCGGAATGCTCCTGCTCACTCTGGGGATCATGGGCATCCTCACCCCGTACGCTACCGGGCCGAGCCCGGTCTACTACGGCAGCGGCTACATCCCGTCGGGCAAGTTCTGGCAGCTCGGCGCGATCTTCGGCGTGATCTACATCGTGGCGCTGCTCGTCATCGGCCTGCCCTGGAACGCGGCGCGCGGGTGAGCGACACGGCGGTAGAGGCGGACGGGGGCGGCCTCGCCCAGCGTGTCCGGCGATTCGGCCTCGTCGCCGGGCCGGTTCTCGCGCTCGTCTGCTACTTCCTCCTCCCAACCGAGTTCGCCGACGGCACCGGCAAGGTCGTGCCGTTCCTGCATCCCGGGCGCGCGACGCTCGCGATGCTTGTCTGGATGGCGATCTGGTGGATGACCGAGGCGGTCGACATCGAGGTCACCGCGCTCCTGCCGATCGTCGCCTTTCCCCTCGCGGGCATCATGTCGATCGAGGAAGCCGCGGCGCCGTACTCCTCCAGCGTCGTCTACCTCTTCCTCGGTGGATTCGTCCTTGCGCTCGCGATCCAGCGCTGCGGCCTCGACCGCCGCATCGCGTTCCTGACGCTGCGCCTGATGGGCACCACCCCGGGCCGGCTGGTGGGCGGGATGCTCGCGACCTGCGCGTTTCTCAGCATGTGGATCTCGAACACGGCAGCGGCGGCGATGATGGTTCCGATCGCGATCGCCGTGGTCGACCTGGTGGTGCGGACGCGGACGGGTGCCGGCTTCGATCCGAAGAAGGGCATCCCCGCGGACCGCGTCGACGAGCGCAATTTCGCCACCGCGCTCGTGCTCGCCATTGCCTACGGCGCGTCGATCGGCGGTGTGGCCACACTGATCGGATCGCCGCCGAACGGCATTGCCGCACGTTTCATCCAGCAGACCTACGACGTCGAGGTGACGTTCCTGAAGTGGCTCGCGGTCGGCCTGCCGCTGACGCTCGTATTCCTTCCCATGGCCTGGTTCATCCTCGTCCGCGTCGCCTTCCGCAGCCGCCTCGGCCCGATCGAGGGCGGGCGCGAGTACCTCGACGCCGAGCTCGCCAAGCTCGGGCCGCTTTCGCGCGCCGAGCGCGCGGTCCTCGCGGTGTTCCTGGCGACGATCTGCCTCTGGATCACGCGACCCTGGGTGGTCGCGATCAAGATCGGCGTCGTGCAGCCGTTCGGCGGGCTCACCGACGCCGGGATCGCCATGATCGCCGCGCTGGCGCTGTTCCTGATCCCGGTCGGCGGGAAGGCCGGGCTGCGGGCGATGGACTGGTCGTACGCGGTCCAACTGCCCTGGGGCGTGCTGCTGCTCTTCGGTGGCGGTCTCTCGCTGGCCGCCGCCACCGAGGCGACCGGCGTCGCCGCTTTCATCGGGAGCCTCACCCAACACCTCGGCGGCCTGCCGCCGCTCGTCGTGGTCGTGGCTATCGTGGCCGTCACGGTGTTTGCCTCGGAGCTCACCTCGAACACCGCGCAGGTGGCCCTGATGCTTCCCCTGCTCGCCGCGGCTGCGCCCGGATTCGGCGTGGCGCCGGCGTTGCTCCTGATCCCGTGCACGCTGGCCGCGAGCCTCGCGTTCATGATGCCCGTCGGCACCCCGCCCAACGCGATCGTCTTCGGCACCGGCCTGGTCAAGATCCCCCAGATGGTCCGCGCCGGCCTGATGCTCAACCTGTCAGCGATCCTCGTCGTGACCCTGTTCGCGTACTTCGTGATCGGGCCATTGCTCGCCGACCGCTAGCGCGTGCCGCCCTCCGCGCGCCGCGCGATCGCCCGCGTCCAGCCCTTGAAGATGAAGAGATGGGCCGGGACGAGCGCATACCAGTACGCGAGCCCCCAGAACCCCTGCGGGTGCCAGTAGGCGGTGATCGTGATGCGCGTGCGCGGCCCCGCGGGCACGAGCTCGAACTCGAGGATGCCAGTGCCGGGTGCTTTCATGCCGAAGTGCAGCGTCAGCCGCCGCTCCGGCTCGAGGCCGACGACGGTCCAGTAGTCGATGACGTCGCCGATGCGGAGCTCCGTCGGGTGCCGCCTGCCACGCGTGAATCCCGGACCGCCGACGCCCCAGTCCGCAAGTTCGCGCAGCCACCAGAGGGCATTCATGAAGTAGTAGCGGTTGTCGCCACCGATCGTGGCCACCTGATGCCGTACCGCTGCAGAGGGCGCGTTCGCGACCGCGCTCCCGCTGGCCTTCTTCGCGTAATAGGCGTGATCGTGGCGGAAGCCGCGCATCGAGAAGGCACCTTCGGTCCAGCGCGCGGCGACGGCGTGCGAGCGCTCGGCGGCAAACGCCGTCTCCACGGATTCGCGAAAGGTGAGGAGATGCTGCGGAACGAGACGGCGAAGCTCGGCGTCGTCCGCAGCGAAGTCGTGCTTTAGCCCGCCGATCAGCGCGCGGGCGACCGACGCCGGAACCGCTGTCATCAGGCCGAGCCAGTATGAGGAGAGGCGCGGGGACAGCACGGGCACCGGCACGATCAGCGGGCGCCGCCGCCCGGCGACGTCGGCGATGCAGCGCATCATGTCTTCGTACGACAGGATCTCGGGTCCGCCTGCGTCGTAGGTCCGTCCCGCGGCTTCGGGAACGAAGGCGATCCGCACGAGATACTCGAGCAGGTTGTCGAGCGCGATCGGCGGCGACTTCGCGCGCACCCAGAGCGGCGTGACCATCACGGGGAGGTGCAGGACGAGGTCGCGCATAACCTCGAACGCGGCAGAGCCCGGGCCGACGATGATGCCGGCGCGGATCTCGGTGACCGGCACTGGCCCTGCGCGCAGGCGGTCGCCGGTCTCGCGCCGGGAGACGATGTGCTCGGAGTCGGCGCCCGGCGGGACCAGGCCGCCGAGATAGACGATGCGCTTCACGCCGGCCCTTGCCGCCGCAGCCGCGAAGTTGTTCGCGGCCTCGAGATCGAGCCGGCCGAAATCCTTGCCGGCGGCCATCGAGTGCACCAGGTAGTACGCGACGTCGATACGCGCGAGCGCCGTCGCGAGGGTCTCGGGCACGAGCGCGTCGGCCTCCGCCACCTCGACGCCGGACCAGCCGCGTGCCTCGAGAACCTGGCGGCTGCGCGCGCATGCGCGCACCCAGATCGGGTCGCGCGCAAGCCGCGGCACCAGGTTGGAGCCGACGTAGCCGCTCGCCCCGAACACGAGCACGGAGCGCACGGGAGTCGATGCTAGAATCGTTTCGGTCAATCGGGGTTCGCGTGTAGTGGGAATCGCCCCAGACGCTCGGTTGCGGTGCGCGAGTATCCGGGCAATGCATTCGACGAGCAAGCCGCATGACCGACCGCACGCCGACTTCCGCCGGTGTCGCTGCCGCCGATGCGCCGACGCCGTTCCGCGCCTGGTGGCTGGCGGCGCGCCCCGCGACGCTCTCGATCGCGGTCGTTCCGGTCGTCGTCGGCACCGCGCTCGCCTGGAGCGACGCCGGCGCGATCGACTGGATCGTCGCCGCGGTCGCGCTCGTCGCGGCGATGCTCATTCAGATCGGCACGAATCTCTTCAACGACGTCGGCGACTACGAGCGCGGCGCCGACACCCCCGACCGCCTCGGGCCACCGCGCGCCACGACGATGGGCTGGCTCGCCGCCGCCGACGTGCGGCGCGCGGCGGCGACGAGCTTCGGGCTCGCGATGGTGCTCGGGGCCTATCTGGTGTCCGTCGGCGGCTGGCCGATCCTCGCGATCGGGCTCGCCTCCGTGGCCGCCGGGATCGCGTACACCGGCGGCCCGCGCCCGATCGCCTACACTGCCTCGGGCGAGTTTTTCGTGTTCGTGTTCTTCGGCGTCGTTGCGACCGTGGGAAGCCATTTCCTGCAGGCCGGCCGCTTCTCAGGCGCGGCGGTGGTGGCCGGCACGATCCTCGGCGCGCTCGCCGCCGCGGTGCTGGTGGTGAACAACTACCGCGACCTCGACAGCGACCTGCGTGCGGGGAAGCACACGCTCGCGGTCCGCATCGGCCGCGCCGCGACGCGCGTGGAGTTCGCCGCGCTCGTCGCGGCGGCGTTCGCGCTGCTGCCGCTGCTCGGCGCGGTCACGCGCGCGGGGGCGTGGCTCGCCCTTCCGCTCGCCGCCGCGCCGTTCGCGGCGGCGCTCGTGATCGGGTTCTGGCGCGCCCCGATCACGACGGTGCTCAACCTCTTCCTCAAGCGCACCGCGCAGCTCCAGCTCGCGTTCGGGCTGCTGCTCGCAGTCGCGCTCGTCGCGCGATAGCCCGTCGGCCGGTCGCGCGATGAGCGACCTCTCGCGCAGCTTCGGGTACGAGAACGTCGAGCCCGCGGAGCGCGAGCGGCGCATCCGCGCGGTGTTCGACACGGTCGCGCCGCGCTACGACCTCATGAACGACCTCATGAGCATGGGCACGCACCGGCTCTGGAAGCGCGCCCTCGCGCGCATGGCGGCGCCGCGTTCCGGCCAGGTCATCGTCGATCTCGCCGGCGGCACCGGCGACATCGCGGCGCTGATGGCGGGCCCGGACCGGCTCGTGGCGGTCTGCGACCCGAGCCTGCGGATGATGGAGGCGGGGCGGGGGCGCGGCCGCGATGCGCTCGCTTGGCTGGCGGGCGCGGGCGAGCGGCTACCGTTCGCGAGCGGCACCGTCGACACGCTCACGATCTCGTTCGGCATCCGCAACGTGACCGACATGCCGGCGGCGCTTGCCGAGATCCGGCGCGTGCTCAAGCCCGGCGGCAGGTTCCTCTGCCTGGAGTTCTCCAAGGCCTGGGCGCCGATCCGGCCGTTCTACAACCTGTTCTCGTTCACGGTGATCCCGCGGCTCGGCGCGTGGGTCGCGCGCGCGCCCGAGGCGTACCACTACCTGATCGAATCGATCCGCCGCTTCCCCGACCAGGAGGAGATGAAGGCGATCATGGAGCGCGCGGGCTTTGCCGACGTGCGCTATCGCAACCTCACGTTCGGCATCGCCTGCATCCACGTCGGCACGAAGCCGCCACTCTAAGCGCCCTCAACCACGATCAGGTTGAGGTCTGCCACCGCTAGCCGCTTTTGGCGCGCGGCCTGATACTCGGGTGAGTTGAACCACTCCTTCGCGCGCTCGAGGCTCGGGAATTCCACGATCACGACGCGCGGTCCGGGAAAGCTGCCTTCGAGCACGTCGGTCTTCCCGCCGCGCGCGAGAAAGCGCCCGTCGTACTGCTTGATCGCCGGCCCGGCGAGCTTGCGGTACTCCTCATAAGCTTCCGGGTCCTTCACGTTGCCGAGCGCGACGAGATACGCGGGCATTCTTTCCTCCAGTCAGGCGAACCTCAGGGCGAGATGATGCACCAGTCCGGCCGCCCCGCACGCCGCGATGACCGGAATGATCCCGGCCTTGAATCGCCACAGCGCGACGAGCGCCGCGATCGCGACCAGAACTGAGAACAGGTCGAGCGGGCCGTCGAGCCCCTTCGGCCAGAACACGTGGTAGGCGAAGAAGACGGCGAGGTTCACGATGACGCCGACCACGGCGGCGGTGATGCCAGTGAGCGGCGCGGTGAAGCGGATGTCGCCATGCGTCGACTCGACGAGGGGCGCGCCCACCAGGATGAACACGAACGACGGCAGGAACGTGAAGAACGTGGCAATCGCAGCGCCCGCGAAACCGGCGGCGAGCGTTGCGTCGGCGCCGAACACTGCGTGAGTCCAGGCGCCGACGAACCCGACGAACGCCACGACCATGATCAGCGGGCCGGGCGTCGTCTCGCCGAGCGCAAGCCCGTCGATCATCTGCGGAGCGGTGAGCCAGCCGTAGTGCTCGACCGCGCCCTGGAACACGTACGGCAGGACCGCATACGCGCCCCCGAACGTGAGCAGCGCCGCCTTGGTGAAGAACCAGCCCATCTGCGTGAGCGTGCCCTGCCAGCCGAAGGCGCCCGCGAGCGCGCCGAGCGCGGCGACCCAGATCGCAAGCCCCGCGACCGCGAAGCCGATAACCTTCGCCGGGCTGAACCGCGTATGCGGCAGCACCATGCCGTCGTCGATCAGCGCGGGGCCGAGCGACTTGCCCGCGCCGCCGTGCCCGCCGCCGCTGAAGTGCGCGGGGGCGAGGCCACCCCAGACGAAGCCGATGATCGCGGCGGTGAGGATAATCGCGGGGAAGGGCACGTGGAAAGCGAAGATCGCGACAAATGCCGCGGCGCTGATCAGCCACAGCGGCTTGTACCGGAGCGCGCGCGACCCGATCCGGTATGCCGCGAACAGCACGATCGCCGTGACGGCCGGCTTGATTCCATGGAGCACGGCGGCGACGGACGGCACGTCGCCGAAGCGCATGTAGATCCACGACAGTGCGATCAGGATGAAGAGCGACGGCAGGACGAAGAGGGCGCCCGCCACGATGCCGCCCCACGTGCGATGCATCAGCCAGCCGATGTAGGTCGCGAGCTGCTGCGCCTCGGGGCCGGGCAGCAGCATGCAGTAATTGAGCGCGTGCAGGAAGCGGACTTCAGAGATCCAGCGGCGCCGCTCGACGAGTTCCTGATGCATGATCGCAATCTGCCCGGTCGGCCCGCCGAAGCTGATGAAGCCGAGCTTCAGCCAGTACGCGAACGCCTGCCAGAAGCTCACGGCCCCGGGCACAGTCGTAGCGGCGGGCGCGGCCGCGCTCATGACGGGTCGGTCCTGCTGCGCGCCTCGCGGCACCAGGCGTAGAGGGCGTCATAGACCGGCATTGCCGCCTCCAGCATCGCGGCATCGTCCGCGAAGTTGCGCGACAGGCCGAGCGACACGGCGAGCAGCCCGGCCGCTTGCGGCGCGAGATCGAGGCGCGCGGTGTCCGCGCCGCGGACGATGACCGCCAGCACGTCGAGCGCGGGTTCGCGCAGCGCGAAATCCTCGAGGATCGCGTCGAAGCTGCAACGCTCGCCGCGATGGGAGAACTGCACGCGGGGGACGTCGTAGGGCACCGCTTTGCTCTCGCGCGCGGCGTCGAGCACCCGGTCCGGCGGCACGTAGTCGAAGACGGCAAAGGGGTCGATGAACCGCCGCACGAGCCAGGGACAGGCGACGCGATCGATCTTGGGCCGCTCGCGCGTCACCCAGCGGGTGGCCGCAGTCAAGCCGTGACCAATGTCGGGCAGCCTGCGCACGGTCGGCGCCCCGGCAGCCTGCCAGTCCGCGATGCCGCCCTCGAGATAGCGAGCGTGCACGCCGCGTTCCGCGAGCGCGCGCGCGGCGCCCTGGCTGACTTCATGGCCATGCACGCAGTAGGCAACGACGTCCCGTCCGGACGGCAGGGTTGCCGCCCAACCGGCGACGGCGTCGTGCGAGCGCCTGATGGCCGAGGCGATCATGAGCGGATCGGCGTCGAAGGCAGGCGGCTTGCGCACGTCGACGATAAGCGGCGCGCGCGGCGTGCCGAGGGCGGAACGAAGAGCGGAAACGGAGATAGAGGTGACGGTGTCCATGGCGGTCCTCCGAGTAATCGGGTAGGTCCGCAGCGCTTGGACGGGACACCGTCTTGAGCCGGGGAGGCTGCGCACCCCCGCGTGACTCGCACTATAGCCCCCGGCGGACCGGCGGGGCAAGCCTAGGGCGCGAGCAACGCAGCCGGTTCGGTGAGCTCGCCCGGCCGGTCGAGGGCGTAGCCAGCGAGGCCGGTCACGACGCGTCGCGCCGCCGGGCCCGCGAGCAGCTCGCGGAAGCGTCGCACCGCCGGGCGTGCGAGGGCGCTCCGCGGGCACGCGAACAGATAGCGCTCCTCGGCGACCGGCACGAAACCCAGCCTGAACTGGCGCGCAGCGGCCTCGAGACCGAACCCTGCATCGGCCTTTCCCGCCGCGATCGTCGCCGCGACGGCGAGATGCGTGAATTCCTCGGTCGCGTACCCGCGCAGTGCGCCCGGATCGACCCCCTGGGCGTGCATCAGCTGGTCCACGAGCACGCGCGTCCCCGATCCGCGCTGCCGATTGACGAACCGCAGGCGCAGCTTCGCAACGTCGGCGAGGGTGCGGAGGCGGCGGGGGTTGCCGCGCGGGACGATGAGCCCCTGGCGGCGGCGGACGAACCGCAGCAGCGCATGGCGGCGCGGATCGAGGCGACGCTGCACGTCGGCCGCGCCGAGCCCGTCGGGCGCGACGTGGAACCCGGCCAGCGTCACGTCCCCGCGCCGAAGCGCGGCCAGGCTTTCCATGCTCCCGCGCGTGTCGAGGTCGATCGCGAGCGCGCCGTCCGATTGCCAGAGATCGCGCAGCCCCGCGAGCGCGAGGTCATGGCTCGCGGCGATGCGGACGCGTTCCGGGCTCGCCGTTGCCGCGCGTCGCAAGCGCGCCGGGATCTGCACCGTCACGCCCGCGCGCTCGAGCGCCGCACGGGCGGCGGCTTCACTCTCGAGGAGCTGTTCGCCGAGCGGCGCCAGCCGCGCGCCGCGGCCGCGCTCCAGGATCGCCAGCGGCGCGCCGAGCGAGTCGCCGGTGACAGCGAGCAGGCCCCAAGCGGCGCGATAGGACACGCCGGCGGCCCGCACCGCGGCGCGCAGCGTCCCTTCGCGCCTGATCGCGGCGAGCAGTGGCACGATCCGCGGATCGAGCGCCGCCCGCTCGGCCCCGGGCATGCGCCAGGACACCTGCGGGATCAGCTCGCGAAGCGTGCTCATATGCGCAGTTTTGCATATTGGGCCGGAACAGTCAGCGGGCTAGCATCCAAATCTGCACGGCCTAATCGGCGAAATTTTGCCGATTGGGCCGGGCAGGGGAAAGGCCTACCGCCGACATGGAGACCATCCAGCTCGCCTTTCTGGAAGCGCTCGCGCTGATTGGGCACCTCGATCCGAAGCTCGTCGAGATCGTTCTGCTGAGCCTCCGCGTGAGCCTCACCGCCGTGGTGATCGCCACGCTCGTCGGCCTGCCGCTCGGCGCGGCGCTCGCCGTGGCCCACTTTCCGGGCCGCAAAACCCTGATCGTGGTGCTCAACGCGCTGATGGGACTGCCGCCGGTGGTCGTCGGGCTGCTCGTCTACCTGATGCTCTCGCGCGCCGGCCCGCTCGGGGCGCTCGGGATCCTCTTCACGCCCGCGGCGATGATCATCGCGCAGGCGATCCTCATCACCCCGATCATCGCGGCGCTCGCGCGCCAGGCGGTCGAGGATGCGTGGCGCGAGTACCAGGAGCAGCTGCACTCGCTCGGAAGCAGGCCGATGCAGTCTGCGCTCACGCTGCTGTGGGACACGAAGTTCTCGCTGCTCACGACGGTGCTTGCCGGCTTCGGGCGCGCGGCCGCGGAGGTCGGCGCCGTGATAATCGTCGGGGGGAACATCGACGGGGTCACGCGCGTGATGACGACCGCGATCGCGCTGGAGACGAGCAAGGGCGACCTGCCGCTCGCGCTCGGGCTCGGCGTGATCCTCGTCGCGATCGTCCTGACCCTGAACGCCGCCGCCTACCTCGTCAAGGAGTCGGCGCAGCGCCGCTATGGATGAGGCCGCGATGAGAGCGCCGACCTCGCTGCTGCCGCTCACCCTCGACCGCGTGTGCTTTGAGGCGGGCGGACGGCGGATCATCGACGACGTTTCGCTCGCGATCGAGGCCGGGGCGCGCACCGTGATCCTCGGGCCGAACGGCGCGGGAAAGAGCGTGCTGCTGCGGCTCTGTCACGGGCTGCTCGCGCCCACTTCCGGCCGGATCGTCTGGAGCGCGCCGGACCGGACCGGTGGCGTGCGGCGGCAGGCGATGGTCTTCCAGAGGCCGGTGATGCTCCGCCGATCGGCGCTTGCCAACGTGGCCTATGGCTTGAAGGTCGCGGGAGTCGGCGCAATGGAACGCGACGCGCGGACGCGCGCAGCGCTCGAGCGCGTCGGGCTGAGTCACCTCGCGGACCGTCCCGCGCGCGTGCTCTCCGGCGGAGAGCAGCAACGGCTCGCGCTAGCTCGCGCCTGGGCGCTCAATCCGGAAGTGCTGTTCCTCGACGAGCCGACCGCCAACCTCGACCCGGGCGCGACGCACGAGATCGAGGCCTCGATCTCCGCCATCCACTCCGGCGGAACTAAGATCGTCATGGTCACGCACAACCTCGGACAGGCGCGGCGGCTCGCCGACGAGATCCTGTTCGTGCACAACGGGCGCGTCGCGGAACGCGCTTCTGCGATCCGATTCTTCACCGCGCCCGCATCGCCCCAGGCAGCCGCGTTCCTCAAAGGAGAACTGCCGTGGTGATCACCCGCCACCTCGCCCTCGCGTTCCTTGCCGCCGTTGCGGCGGCCGGAGCGCCTGCCCATGCCCAAGAGAAGTTCATCACCGTCGCTTCGACCACCTCGACCGAGCAGTCCGGCCTGTTCGGCTTCATCTTGCCCATCTTCCAGAAGAGCACCGGCATCCAGGTCCGCGTAGTCGCGCTCGGTACCGGCCAAGCGCTCGACATGGGGCGGCGCGGCGATGCCGACGTGGTGTTCGTCCACGATCCGGCCGCGGAGCGCAAGTTCGTGAGCGAAGGTTACGGTGTCGGGCACCGGGACGTCATGTACAACGACTTCGTTCTCGTCGGCCCGAAGAGCGACCCGGCGAAGGTGGCCGGCGGGAAGGACATCACTGCCGCGCTGAACAAGATCGAGGGCGCCAAGGCGCCGTTCGTTTCGCGCGGCGACAGAAGCGGCACGCATGCCGCCGAGCTGCGGTTGTGGAAGGAGGCCGGCATCGACATCGCCGCGCAGAAGGGGCCCTGGTACAAGGAGACCGGGTCCGGAATGGGCCCTGCGCTCAACACCGCCTCGTCGATGAACGCGTACATCCTCGCCGACCGCGGCACGTGGCTCTCGTTCAAGAATCGCGGCGACCTGACGATCGTCGTCGAAGGCGACAAGCGCCTGTTCAACCAGTACGGGGTGATGCTCGTGAACCCGGCCAGGCATCCGCACGTGAAAAGGGAACTCGGCCAGAAGTTCCTCGACTGGGTGGTGTCGCCCGACGGCCAGCGCGCGATCGGGCAGTACGCGATCGACGGCCAGCAGCTCTTCTTCCCGAACGCCGGGCGGTGACCGGCACCGCGCGACAAATAGGCCTTCCGTGAAGCTCTCGGCAAGGAACGTCTTCCCCGGCACGGTCGTTGCCGTAGAGCGCGGCCAGACTACTGCGCACGTGAAGATCGAGATCGCTCCGGGGATTGTGGTCACCTCCGCGGTTACCGTCGAGGCCGTCGACGATCTCGCCTTGAAGGTCGGCGACAGCGCAACCGCGATCATCAAGGCCTCCGAGGTGATCGTCGGAAAGTAGGCCCGGGCGAGCTCGTGGGCGGCGCCCGCCGTCGTTTCCTCGCCGGCCTCGCGGCGCTGCCGTTCGCCCCCGTCGCGCGGGCTCAGGCGCGGCGCGAGATCGTCGACGGGGCCGGGCGGAAGGTGGCGATCCCGGCGCGCGTCGAGCGCGTCTACGCGGCCGGGCCTCCGGCGAGCGTCCTCGCATTCGCCGTCGCCCCGGACAAGCTGCTCGGCTGGACCTCGCCGTTCCGCGACTACGAGCGGCCTTTCGTCGCACCCAGGTACGCAGACCTGCCGACGCTCGGACGGCTCACCAGGCGCGGCAATACGGCGAACGTCAGGTCGTGATCGGCGCCCGGCCGGATCTCATCTTCGACTACGGCGCCAGGTGTTCCTCTGCGCCGACCGTGTGGCGCTCTTCCACCGCGGAACCCTGCCGTGCGCCGACACGCCCGAGCGGGCGGTCACCGCCGAGCATTTGCGCCTCGTCTACGGGGTGGAGGTGAGGATCGAGACCGTCCCCGACGAAAGCGGGCGTGCGCGGCGGGTCTGCATGCCGCGGTCACTCGGCGGCCGATAGAGTCCCAAAGCGTCGGGGCTTGACAACCGCCATCGTTTCGAAGATTCTAGAAACATGGAAACGACGAACGCGATCAGGGCGCTCGGCGCGCTCGCCCAGGAAACGCGGCTGGCCATCTACCGCCTGCTCGTGCAGGCCGGGCCGGAGGGTCGGGCCGCTGGGGCGATCGGAGAGAAGCTCGGCATCCCGCCGGCCACGCTCTCCTTCCACCTTGCGCAGCTCGCCGGGGCGGGGCTCATCCGCCCGCGCCAGGAAGGCCGGTTCGTGTACTACTCGGCCGACTTCGGCTCGATGAACGCGCTCGTCGGTTTCCTCACCGAGAACTGCTGTGGCGGCAACGCGTGCGGGCCGCAGCCGATCCGCATCCAACGCACCCGGAGAGGAATCAAGACATGAAGCGCTTTCACGTTCACGTCGCCGTCGACGACCTCGCGGCGAACATCCGGTTCTACTCGACCGTCTTCGGCACACAGCCATCCGTCGTGAAGGACGACTACGCGAAGTGGATGCTCGACGATCCGCGCGTCAACTTCGCGATCTCGAGCCGCGGCGCGAAGCCCGGCCTCGACCACCTCGGCTTCCAGGTCGACTCCGACGCGGAGCTCGCCGCGTTGCGTGAGCAAGTCGGGAATGCCGAGATCGCCGCGTTCGACCAGTCGCAGGCGGCGTGCTGCTACGCCAAGTCCGACAAGTACTGGATCAACGACCCGCAGGGCATCGCGTGGGAGACCTTCCATACGCTCGACCGGATCCCGGTGTTCGGCGCGGACACGAAGAAAGGGGACGAGGCGTCCGCGTGCTGCGCGCCCGCCGCGCAGCCGGTGCGGTTCGCCGAGCGCGCGAAGGCGAGCAGCTGCTGTTGACGGGCGATGGCGGGGCGCACCTACGAAGTCCTGTTTCTGTGCACCGCCAACTCGGCGAGGAGCATCCTCGCCGAGGCCCTGCTGAACAGCCTGGGGCAGGAGCGGTTCCGCGCGCATAGCGCGGGCAGTCATCCGGCCGGACGGGCCAACCTGTTCGCGCTCGAGCTGCTGCGGAAGCACCGCTTGCCGGTCGAGGGGCTGCGCAGCAAGAGCTGGGACGAGTTCGCGCGGCCCGAGGCGCCGCCGCTCGACTTCATCTTCACGGTCTGCGACAGCGCGGCCGGCGAGGTCTGCCCGGTCTGGCCGTGTCAGCCGATTACCGCGCACTGGGGCGTCGAGGATCCTGCGGCGGTCGAGGGGAGCGAGGAGGCGAAGCGCCGCGCGTTCCTCAGCGCGTTCCAGATCCTCGGCAACCGCATCCGGATCTTCGCGAGCCTGCGGCTCGAGTCGCTCGACCGGCCCGCGCTCGATTCGCGGCTGCGCGAGATCGGGAAGGTCGGCGCGGAGGGCGACAGGTGACGACGGCGGTCGCCGCAGCGCCGGCGCCGTCCGCGATCGGCTTCTTCGAGCGGTGGCTGACGCTGTGGGTGTTCCTTTGCATCGTCACCGGGATCGCGCTCGGGCAGCTCGCGCCAGCGCCCTTCCAGGCCCTGGGGCGAATGGAGGTCGCGCGGGTCAACGTGCCGGTCGGGCTGCTCATCTGGATTATGATCATCCCGATGCTGCTGCGGATCGATTTCGCGGCGATCGGGCAGGTGCGGCAGCACATGCGGGGCATCGGCGTCACGCTGTTCGTCAACTGGGCGGTGAAACCGTTCTCGATGGCGCTGCTCGGCTGGATCTTCATCCGCCACGTCTTCGCGCCGTACCTGCCCGCCGACCAGATCGACAGCTACATCGCGGGCCTGATCCTGCTCGCCGCCGCGCCGTGCACCGCGATGGTGTTCGTGTGGAGCCAGCTCTCGAAGGGCGACCCATACTTCACGCTGAGCCAGGTGGCGCTCAACGACACGATCATGATCGTCGCGTTCGCGCCGATCGTCGGGCTGCTGCTCGGGCTCTCGGCGATCACGGTGCCCTGGGACACGCTGTTCGTGTCCGTCGTGCTCTACATCGTGATCCCGGTGATTTTGGCGCAGGTTTGGCGCAAGGCGCTGCTCCGTGCCGGGGGGGAGGCGAGGCTGCAGACCGCACTGAAACGGATCCAGCCGTTCTCGGTCGCGGCGCTGCTTGTGACTCTGGTGCTGCTCTTCGCGTTCCAGGGCGAGCAGATCCTGAGGCAACCGCTCGTGATCGCGATGCTCGCGGTGCCGATCGTGATCCAGGTCTACTTCAACTCGGGGCTGGCCTATCTACTGAACCGGCGGCTCGGCGTCGCGCATTGCGTTGCCGGCCCCTCCGCGCTGATCGGCGCGAGCAACTTCTTCGAGCTGGCGGTGGCCGCGGCGATCAGCCTCTTCGGTTTCAACTCCGGTGCGGCGCTGGCGACCGTCGTCGGCGTGCTGATCGAGGTGCCGGTCATGCTGTCGGTCGTCGCGATCGTCAACTGCACCGAGCGGTGGTACGAGGAGGGTGCTGAGGCTTCGTAGTGGCGGCGATCGCGGGGCCCGCCGCGCCTCGAGCAGTCCCGCAACCGCAGAACCGGCGGCGTCGGATTACGGAGAGGTGCCGACGCGATCGATGTTCCCGCAACCTCGCGCGCGATGGCTGCCAGCCACACCTTGCGCGAATCCTCGTGGCTTCAGCCGTCCCATGGGCGCGTTCAGGGACTCATGCGCGGAGCCGCGGTCAACCGTCCCGAGATCACCAGGCCCGTCCCGAACATCGAGGCCAAGCAAACCAGCAGTAAGCTGACGTTGGCGAGGAAGCCCGAGGCGGCCTCGAGGTCGGTGCCGGCCGCGTAGCCGAGGCCCAGATAGGCGGACGTCCACACCAACCGCCCGATGACGGCGAGCACGAGGAAGCGGTCCAGCCGATAGCGGCTCCCGCCCGCGAACACGTTCACGAACGCGCTTAAGTGCGAGACCAGGGTCCGGCTCAGGAGCACGCTCAGTCCGCCCCAGCGCCTGAAGAGCGACTCGACCCGCGCGTGCCGTGCCGCGGTGTAGCCGAGCCAACGTGCCCGTCGTTCGAGCAGCTCCCGACTCACCAGGCGGCCGAGCGCGTAGCCCACGGCGTCTCCCGAGACGGAGGCAGTCAATGCAACGGACGCGCTCCACGCCCATGACAGTTGACCCGTCGCGGACAAGGAGCCCGCGACGACCGTCGCCAGCCCCGTCGGCAGCGGCAGTCCAATGGCGCCGAATAGTGCGATCAGGCCCAATGCGGGATAGCCGTATGCGATCACGGCTGCGAGGAGTTCCTGTCCGGCGCCGCTGATCCACGTTGAGTTCGAGCTCTCGGTCGCACTGGCCGGACTGGGCTCGGCTGCGGCGACCGCCCGTTGCACCCGCTGGACGTAGAGGAACGGGGAGACGCCTTCTCGGCTCGCAATCGATCGCAGGCTCGTGTCGGGATCCGTGTTCGGCGGCAGTCCGAGCCCGTCGGTCAAGGCCGCGCCCGGCACGCGATATGTCGCGGCGACATACCCTAGTGTCATCCAGGGACGGATGGTGCTGATTTTCGGTGCGCCAAGCTCGTACGCCGAGCGCAGCAGCAAGAACGAGTGATAGGACCGGAGCCCGAACGCGACGCTGCCGAGGCCTGCTGCCACACACAGTGTGAGCAGGATTGGCCGCGTCCAGCGCGAGGCGAACCTAGGCACGGTCGTGAGGTGGGGAGCAGGTCACGGGCCGGGTGCTCCGATCATTGCTTCGGGCATACACTTTGACGGCGTAACCGTCGACGGACTCGCCGAATTGGAAAAGGGCGCTCATCGATTGGCTCTTTTCGCGGGTTGCACGGTGAGAGTTGCGAAGCGCCAGAACACGGTCATGTCGCTACGTCCCTCATTGCAGTCGATAGCCGGCATGGCATGCGACGCAGTTGGCCGTCACCTCGGCCAGCGCCGACAGCGCAGGCCTGACGTCGTTCGTGACCGCCCCGTCGAGCGCCGCAACCGACAACCGGCTCGCGCTGCGGTGCATGGCCGTACCGGCGTCCTGCATGCCCTTGGGCATGTATTTCGCGACCTCATGAGCGCTGTGCGTGGTGAGCGAAGACATGCCGAGCCGCTGTTCAGCGATTTCGGACGCTTGGTCGAACTTTCCTTTCGCAAGCGTTTCCTGGATCTCCTGCAGTGCGAGGAGGTGATCGCGCATGTTGGCGAGCGTGTGCTCCCGCAGCTCCGGTGGAAACGCCACCGGCACACGGCGATCCGCGGCCGGCGCGTACTGGCTGCCCGCGCCGCTTCGACTATGCGAAGCGGGGTCGTGTTGGTGCTGAGCGATAGCGAACCACGCCGGGGCGGCGAGTGCCGCCGCCGCAGCCGCGATCAGCAGGGACTTCGAGGTCATGCAGAACTCCCTCGGTCAGCGGGTGTGCTAATTCCCACCGGGCGCCTGGGGCGACGGGGAGACGTTCGGGCGCACACCGGCGCGCGGCCCGCGCGGCATCATCCCCATGCTCGCCCGCGCACTGCGCATCATCGCGACCATCCCGTCGCGCGCGAGCTCGCTGACCTCCGCGGCGTGCGCCTGAAGCGCTGCGACCACGGTCGAATCGCTCGAGGTCTGCGTGACGATGGAACCCGTCTCCGTCGCCTCGACCACGGTCTTGATCTTGTCCCTGTTCTCGAAGAGAACCGGGAGCGTCGGGCTGAACATGTTGAACTCCCGTCCGTCCTTGAGCCGTTGCTCCATGCTTGCGACATGGGCCTTGATCGCTTGCGCCACTTGCGGGTCTGCGGACTGGGTGACGGTCCTGATGCCGTTGGGCAGGTTGTGCACTTCGCGCTTGATGCGGTCATGACTCTGAAGCAGGTCGTGGACCAGGCGCATGTCGGGGAAGAACGCTGCGTCATCGTGCTGCATGCGCCCGGCCATCGGGCCACCCATCGGACCGCCGGCGACGCGGCCGGGTCCCATGCCGTGCATCATTCCCGGTCCCATGCCGCCGGGCCCCATGCCGTGCATCATTCCCGGTCCCATGCCGCCGGGATGAGCGAAGCTGACGGCGACCGCCAGGCCCAAACCTAACGTCGCAACCACTCCGACTGCGATCCTGCTCGAGCGCTTCATGATCGACCTCCAGATGAATCGAGGGATACCTGCGAGGGCGGGATTCCCGCCCTCTCGCCGTTAGTGGACGTGCTCGTTTGTGGCCGGCGCGTGGACTGCCGGGGCGGCATTCGGGCGTATCCCGCCGCGCGGACCGTGCGGCTCGGGTAAGGGGATCCCCCGCTCTTTGGCGCGCTTCTCCATCTCGGCACGCGTCGCATCGGCGAGTTTCCGGCGCTCCTCGGGCGTGGCGGCGTTGCGCATTCTCTCCGCGAGCGCCTGTCGCTCTTCGGGTGTCATCAGCGCTTGCCCGGGCATCTGGCCAGTCGGGCCGCCGCCCATCGCACCGGGCCCCATGGCGCCCCGCATGCCGTGGCTCATGCCACCCATCATCGGGTGTCCCATGCCCCCGCCCATCTGGCCCGGATGAGCGTAAGCGCTGGCCACTGCGAGGGCGAGGCCCAATGCCGCGGCGGTGCTCACTGCAATCCTGCGAAACTGTTTCACGGTCGGTTCCTTTTCACGAGTTGGGATTCGTCACGTCGATCGCTTGCGGTCGCCATCGAACGTCACGGCGCAGAGCGATTTCGGTGAATGCATTAAACCGGCATCTTGTAACGAAGTTGTGTCGCTGCATCGCCGTTTTCTGTCGCAGTCCTGCAAGCGCGCGCGTTGACAGATTGCGTTGCAATTCTCTGGCATAGAATGCCGCGCGAATCGCTATACATGGCCGCGATGACACCGCAAGAGCACGTCCTGGTCGTTGACGACGACGCGGAGATCCGTAGCCTCTTGCGCGACTACCTGCGGGAGAATGGCTACCGCGTGACGGTGGCGGCCGATGGCAGGGGTATGTGGGCGGCGCTGAAGACGACCTCACCGGATCTGATCGTTCTCGATCTGATGCTCCCCGGGGACGACGGAATCAGCCTCTGTCGCGCCCTGCGAGCGGAATCCGAGGTCCCGATCGTCATGCTCACCGCGCGCGGCGAAGAGACCGATCGGATCGTGGGGCTGGAGCTGGGCGCGGACGACTACGTGCCCAAGCCGTTCAACCCGCGCGAGCTGCTGGCGCGGATGAAGAGCGTCCTCCGGCGCGCGAAGTCGCTGCCCGCGAATCTGCGACGGGAAGAAGCGCGCGCCTTTCGTTTCGCGGGCTGGACCCTCGACGTCGCCACCCGAAACCTGACCGCGCCCGACGGGGTCGTGGTTCCGTTGAGCGGCACGGAGTTCAAGCTGCTCAGAATCCTGCTGGACCACCCGGGCCGCGTCCTGACGCGGGACCAGCTGGTCGAGCTGATGATGTCGCGCGATGCCGGCCCGTTCGACCGGGCGCTCGACGTGCAGATCAGCCGCTTGCGGCATCGGCTCGGCGAGGATGCCAAAGAGCCTGCGATCATCAAGACCGTGCGCGGACAGGGTTACGTCCTGACCGCACACGTAGACAGCGAACGCTGATGCGCCTCGCGCCGCGCTCGCTCTTCAGCCGCCTGGTGATCGTCCTGCTTTCCGGGCTGGTCATCGCACAGCTCCTGAGCTTTGCGATCCACATGCACGAGCGTGGTGAACTCTTGCTGCAGGCGAGCGGCGTTCAGTCGGCGCAACGCGTCGCCGATATCGTCAAGCTCCTGGACCCGTTGAGCCCCGCAGAGCGACGGAGAATCGTGAACGTCTTGAGCGCGGCGCCATTGCTCATCAGCCTGGACCAGGGTCCGCTCGCGGTCCGCGACGAGGATCAGGAGTACAGCACACGGGCGGCGATGTTCGGCACGATGATCCGCCGCTTCCTGGGGGACGGCCGGCCGGTCGAGGTCGCGGTTTCCGAGGCGACGCCCTCCTTCCCGCGAGAGGGGCGCGGTCCCGGGGGCCCCGGCAAGGCGGGGATGCACATCCCCTTCGGGCCGGGGATGCACGCCGCGATGCAGCCGGGGTTCTCGTTCCTTTCCCAGGTGCGCCTGCAGGACGGGACGCTGGTCACTTTCGACTCCCGACAGCCCCTGGCGACTGCGAGCTGGCCCTACCGGGTGCTCCTCAGTCTCGGGGTGCTGCTGGCGGCCGTGATCGTGCTGTCGCTGCTCGCGGTCCGCTGGGCTACGGGCCCGCTCATCGCGCTCGCCGACGCGGCCGAAGACCTGGGACGGAACATCGAGCGCCCGCCGCTGGAGGAGACGGGGCCCATCGAGGTTGCTCGCGCGGCGCGTGCCTTCAACACGATGCAATCGCGCCTGACGGCCTACATCCGCGAGCGGACCGCGCTGCTGGCGGCGATGTCGCACGATCTGAAGACGCCGATCACGCGGCTGCGCTTGCGGACCGAACTGCTTGCCGACCCGGATCTCAGGGTCAAGTTCACCCGGGATCTCGAGGAGATGGAAGCGCTGGTCAAGGCGACGCTCGATTTTCTACGCGGCTTCGAGGGAGGCGAAGCGCCGAAGCCGGTGGACATGATGGCGCTGCTGGAAAGTCTTCAGGCCGACCTGTCGGAGATGGGAGGGCAAGTCAGTATCGAAGGCAAGCCGATCAAGCCGTACTCCGGCAAGCCGGCGGCGCTCAAGCGATGTCTGGCGAATCTGCTCGAAAACGCGATCAAGTACGGGAAATGCGCGACGGTGAAGGTCGACGACGATGATGGCCGGCTTGAGATCCGGATCCAGGACAAAGGGCCCGGGATCCCGGCTTCCGACATCGACCGCGTGTTCGAACCCTACTACCGCCTGGATGCGTCGCGCAGCCGCGACACGGGCGGGACCGGTCTCGGTCTGGCGATCGCCAGGAGCATCGCTGCGGCGCACGGTGGCGAACTGACGCTCGAGAACCGCCGCGAAGGCGGGCTCGAGGCCAGGCTCACCTTGCCTCGATCGAGCGCTGCCCCGACGACGAACGTGGCGGGTAGGGCCGGTGCAGCGCCGACGAGCTGAACCCTTCCGCAACTCAGGTCGCACGCGCCTCGTTGATCCATTTGACGACCCAGCTCGGGGCGGGGACCTTGCCCGAGTAGACGAGCTTCTCGTTGATCACCAGGCCGGGCGTCGAGAGGACGTTGTAGGCCAGGATGTCGTTGTAGTCCGTCACTTTCACGAACTCGGCTTCGACGCCGAGGTCGGTCGCGGCCTTGCGCGCAATCTCCTCCACCCGACGGCAGTTCGCACAACCGGGTCCGAGGATCTTGATCGTCAGCATGGGTTGGTCTCCATTCATTTCTCAACCGTGGCCGGCATTCCCGCCGGCGCGTGATTGCGTCGCTCGGCCCACCACAGCCCGGCCGCGAGCAGTCCGAGGAAGGACGCGAGGTACGCGGCGACCAGCGCGAGGCTCGCGCCGTCCACCCAGGCGCCGTAGACGAGTCCGGCGATGGTGCTGAAGATCGCCACCCAGCCGACATACGTCCAGGTTCTCAGTTTCCCGATGATCGCCGACACGATCAGGATGCTCTGCAGGCTGAGTTCGGGATCGGCCATCAGGTAGGCGAGCAGCGGACCGCGATGCATCCCGAGGTCGAGGAACATCTTCGCGATCGGGACCTCGACGAGGGTCGGGAAGTACATGAAGACGCCGAAGGCGACGCCGGCGAGGTTGGCGAGGATCGTATTCTCGCCCGCGAGTGCCTGGATCCATTCCGGCCGGATCAGGACGCGGATCACCCCAACCAGGAAGACCCCGGCGACGAGCAGCGGGAAGATCTGCTTCACGAAGCGCCACGACTCCCACAGCCAGTCGCGCAGTTCGTCTAGCGCGAGCCGGCTGCCGAGCGCGGCGATCAGCCCGAGCGTGGCGAACACGCCGAAGAACTTGCCCGTGAAGCCGATCCGCAGCCCCGCGGGCGAGGTCTCCACCGAGAGCGATGCGACCAGCAACGTGAGGGCGATCAGCGCGAGGGCGCTCCAGGTCCAGCGGTTGAAGCCGTCGTGGATGCGCTCGAGGCCGCGCCAGGCGGCGAGCCCGATCGCGGCGAGCAGCGCGATCAGGGCAAGGCCGTGTACCGAGACGCCTTCTTCGCCTTTCGCTGCATCGTAGGGAACGAGCGCATCGAGTCGCGCTTGCAGGCCGTCCACGCCAGCGAGCGGGGCGAGCAGGGAGAAGTGCGAGTCCGTGAGGAAGCCGAGCTTGAGCGTGCCGGCGAGCAGCAGGGCCACCCACACCGCGAGGAAGGCAAGCGCTGCGCGGCTCATGCCATTTGCGTCCTGTGCCGCGAACAGCGCGTCGGTCGCGCGATCGTGCGCGGCATCCTCGGAGCGGAAGATCATCGCCATCAGGAGCCCAATGCCGATGCCGAACGCGAGCGAGAGGAAGAAACGGGCGAAGGCGAGATCCGGGCCGATGATCCCGCCCGTGTAAACCAGCGCGAGGATGTTTGCGGCCGGCGCGAAGAAGAGGAACGTGATCGCCGGACCGATGCCTGCGCCCTTGCGGTAGATGCCAGCGAAGATCGGGACAATCGTGCACGAGCAGACCGCGAGCAGCGAGCCCGCGGCCGCGGCAGCCGGGTATGAGACGGTCTTGTGCGTGTTTCGGCCGAGAAAGCGCGTGATCGACTGTTTGGGGATGAGCGCGGTCATGGCCCCCGCGATAAAGAATGCGGGCAGCAGGCACAGCAATACATGCGCCGCCAGGTAGGCGGCAAGGTTGCCGAACCCGCCTTGCACCAACGGGAAAACCGCCGCGATCCAGTCCATACATGCAACCTGTTTTGAGGTTAACAGGCCGGGGTGCGACGGAATTGCGATGGATCAAGCCCCCTGGAAAGCGCTGCCTCGGTACGGCCTCTATCGGCCTTGCGAAACGCGGGGGGGGCCGAACGGGCGTTACCGAGGATCGAGACACTTCGGTCCGACCGTGCATGAAGCCGTTGCTGCCTCGTCGCTTCCTTGCACGGAATCGCGATCCCTCTCGGGTGCGACGAACACCGGTGCGAATCCTCCGCCCGGTGTGCGGAAGTTGGTGGTCTGCCCGGCGTATAGGCGCGCGGCCAAGAGCTGGATCGCGCCCTGATACACATAGCCCCGCAAGTCCAGCTTGAGGTCGCTTTCGGTGCCGTCCACCTCTACCAGGCGCTCGCTCGGCGGCGCCACGGCCTGGGCCACATAGTCGCCGGCGAGGATCTCCTCCCATACCCGGCGCGTGAGCTTGTCGCCGCGGTAGGCGGCCTTGCTGCCGAAGCCTGACGCTGGCTTGAAGAAGAGCTTGCGGCGCTCGGCCCACAGGGCCTCGGCGCGCGCCGCCGTAACCGCCTCGGTACGCGGCACGCCGGCCAACAGAATGGCTCGCACCGGCGGCGGCACGCCGAGCGCAGTCAGCGATTCCTCGCTGCTCAGGGTGATGAGGTTGCGCTTGTCGGCGTAAATGGCATGGGCGCGGGGATGGGGCGTGACGACGGCCGCACCCGCTTCGTACGCGGCCCGCAACGCGGCATGTTCGGGCGCCTGCAAGTAGAAGTCTGTCAGTCGGTTGTAAACCAAATCCACCGGCTCTCCGGCGTGGCACAGCGTGTCGTCCTTCCACTCTAGAGCGCGCGCGTCGGCGACGACCGCTGCAAGGCCATGTCGACGGAACAGGCGCTCGAAGTGCTGGAACTCGGGGAAGAGATACTGGCTTGCCGGGTCGTCGTCCACGATCGCGACCCGGCCGAGCGGCGCATCGCCCCGCTGGAGCCGCCATTCCTCGGCAAACATGTTGAAGAACGCCGGTTCCAGCGAGCCGAGATCAGTCGCGGCGTGGAAGGCCCACTCCATCTCCCGGCAGCAGGCCTGCTGGGCGCGCGCGAGAGCGCCGTTCAGCAACGCGCCGCCGGCGTTCGTATTGATCTCGATGAGCTGAGGGCCGTGCTTGCCGAGGTGGAAGTCGAAGCCCAGGAATACGGCGCGGGGACCGAAACGGTGCCGCGCAATGAGCGGAGCGCGGACGAGCGCCTGCTCCTGATAGTCGGGCAGCGCCACGATGCGTTCGATCGCATCGACGAGGGCCGCCACGCGTTCGAGCTGGCGCTCCGAGATGAACACGGCGGTCGCGGAGAACAGATGCGGCCGGCGATGCGCGATCTCATCGTGCAGGCCGGCGAGGGCGGGGTCGCTTTCCAACTGGCCGATCAAGCGCTGGGGATCGAGGGTGCGGCAGGCGCAGCCTCGATTAAGGCTCTCGGCCGAGGTCGGGCCGGGCGCAGGGCGGTCAGCGGGGGCGGGGTTCATCGGAGTAGCTCGAGTCAACCGAGGGGTCGGCTGCCGAGCGCCGTGAGGTCCCTTGCACGTGCCGCCTCCGGTGCTCGAACGCCGCAACGGCGTATTGTCGCCCGAAGCGCTTCATGTAGTCCGTTGGCAGCAGCTTCCCCCGCGCCGCGGGCAGCGCTGGAGGTGATCGAAAGCCTCGAGCACCAGGCGGTGGGCGTGGATCCGCGCGCGCGGGACAGCGTGCTTCAGCTCGTGCAAGTTGTTTGGGGAGGGATATGCGGCGGGCGCCGCCGGACCGGAGGACGTCCTGCGGGACCGAGCGCGCCCGCGGCGTGCGCTCAGGCAGCTTCGTCGTTCGCCGCCTTCGCGAACACCTCCCCGATCTCGTCGAGCTTCCGCTGCAGGGCGAGCCGCTCGAGGCGCTCGAGCCGCAGCCCCGTGAAGAGGCCGATGCGCCGGAAGAGAACGTCGTAGGCGACGAAGAACGCTCGGCGGATCTTGTCCCGATCGCCCTCGGCCGCCGCAGGGTCGGGCACGCCCCAGTGCGCGGTCATCGGCTGGCCCGGCCACATCGGGCAGACCTCGCCTGCGGCCTGGTCGCACACGGTGAACACGAAGTCGAGCTCGGGCGCGCCCGGTCCCGCGAACTCGTCCCAGCTCTTGCTGCGCAGGCCCTCTGTAGGGAGGCGCGCGTGCAGCAACTGCTCGAGCGCGTAGGGATTGACCTGTCCCGTCGGGTGGCTTCCGGCGCTGTAGGCGCGAAAACGGTCCTTGCCGACCGCATTGAGGATCGCCTCCGCCATGATCGAGCGCGACGAGTTGCCGGTGCAGAGGAAGAGGACGTTTGAGGGACGCTGAATTGCGGTGGGGTCCATTGGTTTCTCCGGTCGGGGCGGGCTCGGATCCAACGTGAAAGGATCGAGCGCGGAAGTGACGGAATTATTTCGGGCGACGCTTGGGAGCACCGCGCCGGAGACCCTGATCTGCCCAGGGTCGGCCGGCATGCCCGCCCTGCTAGAATCGACCCATCCAATCAAGGGCTTCGATACGCGCGCAGGCGCTTGTCGGTGCGACCACCCCAGGCCATGAAAGTGTTCGGATTCGCCGGTTGGTCCGGCAGCGGCAAGACGACGCTCATCGAGCAGCTCATCCCCCGCTTCGTGATGCACGGGCTGACGGTCTCGCTGATCAAGCACGCCCACCACAATTTCGACATCGACCGCCCGGGCAAGGACTCGTACCGGCACCGGGAGGCGGGCTGCAAGGAAGTGATGATCGCCTCGGACCACCGCTGGGTCATCATGCACGAGCTGCGCGGCGCGCTCGAGCCGTCGCTCGAGCAGCAGATCGCGCGCATCGCGCCGTGCGACCTGCTGCTGATCGAGGGCTACAAGCACTATCCCATGCCGAAGCTCGAGATCTTCCGCGAGGCGAACGGCAAGCCGCCCCTGCATCCGGACGACCCGCACATCGTGGCGATCGCCACCGATCGGGCGTTCGGGTCGCGTCTGCCCCAGTTCGGCCTCAACGACTACGACGCGATCGCCGAGTTCGTGCTCGTCCACCTCGGCCTCGCGCGGACGATGACCGCATGAGCGAGGCGCCGCTCTCGGTCGAGGAGGCGCTCGAGCGGCTGCTGGCAGGCGCGCGCTGCGTGGGCGAGGTCGAGACCGTGCCCACGATGGCCGCGACGGGGCGCGTCCTCGCACGCGCGCAGACGTCGTCGCTGAACGTCCCGCCGCTCGACAACACCTCGATGGACGGCTACGCGGTGCGCGCAGCGGACTGTGCATCGGGCGTGGCGCGGCTGCGCGTCGCGCAGCGCATCCCGGCCGGCGCGGTCGGCAAGCCGCTCGAGCCGGGAACCGCCGCGCGCATCTTCACCGGCGCACCGATCCCGCCCGGCGCCGACGCGGTGGTGATGCAGGAGCAGGCCGAGGCGGCCGGCGACGATGTGATCGTGAAGCACGCGCCGAAGCCGGGCGAGTGGATCCGCCGCGCCGGCGAGGACATCCGCGCGGGGAGCACGATCCTCGAGGCGGGCGCGCGGCTGCGCGCGCAGGAGATCGGGCTGGCCGCGTCGGTCGGAATCGCGTCGCTGCCGGTGTTCAGGCGGGTGAGGGTGGCGCTCTTCTCCACCGGCAACGAACTGGTCATGCCCGGCGAGCCGCTGCCCGAAGGCGCGATCTACAACTCCAACCGCTTCACGCTCATCGGGCTGCTGCAGACGCTCGGCTGCGAGGTCGCCGATCTCGGCATCGTCCCGGACGCGCTGGAATCCACGCGCGCCGCGCTGCGCGAGGCGGCGGGGATCAGCGATCTCATCATCACCTCGGGCGGGGTGTCGGTCGGCGACGAGGATCACGTCAAGGCGGCGGTCGATGCGGAGGGGCGGCTCGACCTCTGGCGTATCGCGATCAAGCCCGGGCGACCCCTCGCGTATGGCGCCGTGCGCCGCGCGGCGGGCGCCGAGGCGAGCTTCATCGGGCTGCCGGGGAACCCGGTGTCGAGCTTCGTGACCTTCATGCTGTTCGTGCGCCCGTTCGTGCTGCGGCTGCAGGGCGCTGTCGAAATCGGGGCGAAGAGCTACGCCGCGCGCGCCGATTTCGACTGGCCGAAGCCGGATGCCCGGCGCGAGTTCTTGCGCGTAAGATTCAACCGCGAGGGCGGGCTCGATCTCTTTCCGAACCAGAGCTCGGGCGTGCTCACCTCGACCGTGTGGGGCGACGGGCTGCTCGACAACCCGGCGAAGCACGCGATCAAGCGGGGCGACACGGTCCGTTTCCTGCCCTTTGCCGAACTCTTGCACTGACCGATGCTGAAGCTGCTCTACTTCGCCCGGCTGCGCGAGGACCTCGGGACGGGCATCGAGGAGATGGCGCTGCCCCCGGGCGTGACGACCGTCGCGGGCCTGCGCGCGCACCTGGTCGCGCGCGGGGGCACCTGGGCGAGCGTGCTCGCCAACGGCAAGGCCCTGCGGGTCGCGGTCAATCAGGACATGGCCGAGCCGTCGACGCCGATCAAGGCGGGCGACGAGGTCGCCTTTTTCCCTCCGGTCACCGGGGGCTGACGGTGCCGACGATCCGGATCCAGACCGAAGACTTCGACGCGGGCGCGGAGATCGCGAAGATCCGCGCCGGCAACCCGAAGGTCGGCGCGGTCGCGAGCTTCGTCGGCGTCTGCCGCGACACGAACGACGGCGACGCGGTCGCGACGATGACGCTCGAGCACTATCCCGGCATGACCGAGAAGGCGCTGGCGAAGATCGTGGACGAGGCGATCGCGCGCTGGCGCGTCATCGACGTCATCGTCGTGCACCGGGTCGGCGAGCTGAAGCCGACCGACCAGATCGTGCTCGTCGTCGTGTCCGGCGGGCACCGCGGCGACGCCTTCGCCGCGTGCGAGTTCATCATGGACTACCTCAAGACGCGCGCGCCGTTCTGGAAGAAGGAGCAGACGCCGGAGGGCGCGCGCTGGGTCGAGGCGCGCACCTCCGACGACGACGCGGCGGAGCGCTGGGCCGCGGGGAAGAAAGACGCGGCGTGAGCGCGACCGCGTCCGGCCTGGCTGCGGTCGGGGTGGGCGCGGTGCTCGGCGCGTGGCTGCGCTGGGGCCTCGGCGCGTGGCTCAACCCGGTGCTCCCGGACCTGCCGCTCGGCACGGTCGCCGCGAATGCGGTGGGTGGCCTGCTGATCGGCGTCGCGATCCAGCTCTTCGCAGACCACCCGGGCGTCCCGCCCGAGATGCGGCTCGCCGTGATCACCGGCTTCCTCGGCGCGCTCACCACGTTCTCGACCTTCTCGGCCGAGGCCGTCGCGCTGCTCGGGCGCGCGCAGTGGACGTGGGCCGCGGCGCACATCGGGAGTCACCTGTTCGCCTCGATCAGCCTCACGATCGCCGGCATGTACGCGGTGCGCTGGCTGAAGGGATAGTCGGATGGAGAAGGGGGTCGCGCTCGTCCTGTACGTCGCCGAGAAGCGCCGCCACGACGGCCGGCTGCTCTACGAGTGGCTCATCGAGAAGGCGCGCGACACGGGGCTCCCGGGCGGGTCGGCGCTCCGCGCGATCGAGGGGTTCGGGCGCCACGGCCTGCACCACGAGCGCTTCTTCGAGCTGGCGGGCGACCTGCCGGTCGTCCTGCACTTCGTGAGCACGCCGGCGCTCGCCGAGCGCTTCCTCGCGCTGCTCGCGGCCGAGAAACTCGACCTCTTCGTGGTCCGGTACGAGGTCGAGTTCGGCGTGGTCTGACGCGGCTACTTCTCCGCGGCCTTCTCGCCCTTCGCGGCGTCCTCGGACTTCCGGTCGGCGGGCTTTTCCGGCTCCTCGGGCTCCTTGTGCGCGATGCCCTGGTGGCAGTCGATGCACGTGATCCTGCCGCCGCTCTTGCGCGCTTTCTCGTGGCGGCTCTGCGCCATCGGCCGCTGCTCGGACAGCGCCATCCGGTCCCAGTCGTGGCAGTGACGGCAGTTGGCCGAGTCGTTCGCCCTCATCTCGTCCCAGACGTGGTTCGCCATTCGCCAGCGCTCTTTCTCGTACTTCTCCTGCGTCGAGATGACGCCCCTGGCCTCGCCGATGATGTCCTTGATCCCGGCCTTTGCCTTGTAGACGAGCTTCGCCGGATAGCTGTGCGGGATGTGGCAGTCGGCGCACGTGGCCGACACGCCGGCCTTGTTCGCGTAGTGGGTGCTCTCCTTGTACTCGGGCAGCGTGAAGGCCTTCATCGAGTGGCAGGCTTCGCCGCAGAACTCGACCGTCCCGGTCCTCTTCACCATCACGTCGGTGACGATCACGCCGCCGGCGCCGATCACGATGCCGACGACGACCAGCGACAGCACGGACCACTGCGCGGTCGGGGAGGTGAGAGCGCGCCAAGTGCGCTTGATGAACCCGGGTCTGGAGGCATCGGCCATTCTTGGTCTCCTTGTTTGAGGCACCGGGTGTATACCAAGACGGCTCGTAGTCCGTCAAACGCGCGCCGGAGCGGCGATCCTGCGCATCGATGACAAAGGGCGGCCGGAGCCGCCCCTTCGCCCGCGTGCCCCCTGCGCTACTTCTTGTAGAAGTATTCCGGAGCGCTGGTCGCGCGCGGGGTCGCCTTACGCGCTTGGTTCGGGTTGAAGGTGTGCGTGGCGACGAACAGATTCTGGGCGGTGCTAGCCGTGCCGGGCATGATCTTGTCTACGTCGTACTTCGAGCGATGGCATTCCCTGCACGTCGCGCGCGATTCGATCAGCGCCTTGCCGGCCACCGCATGCGACGAGTGGCAATCCGAGCAGCTCAGCGGGTTCTCCTTGTCCCTGTAGTGTTTCGACTGGATGAACTCCTGATATTCCTGGTGGTGCTTGCGCGCGTCGTACAGGCCGCTTTTCTGCGACTGCTCGTCGAGCCAAAACGCGTTGTTGAGGTCCGTCTTCGGGTAGTTCTGGTTCACCGGCTGCGCGGGATTCACACCCGGGATCAGCATCTTGTCCGGATACCACTTGCGCCAGTCGTCCTGGCCCGCCTTGAACGTCTGGCCGACCACCGGATGCGGCTGGTCCTCCCGCGGGTTCCCCTGCGCGGTCTTGAAGTGCTCGTTCTCCTTGCGGACGTGGCAATAGCCGCAGACGAGCGAGGCTTGCTCCTTGCTGGCTTTCCCGGGGTTAAAGACGTCGGCGCCCCTGGCCGACTGAACATGCTTGGCGCCCGGGCCGTGGCAGGCCTCGCAGCCGGTGTTATGCTCGGACATCGCGACCTTCTGCGCGGCCGGGTTCTCCGGGTCATAGGAGAGCAGCCGATAGCCGGTCGCGTGGCAGGTCGCGCACTGCGTCTCCCAGTCGTTCTTCTGGCCGTAGTTCTCCCACTGCTTGTGCACCGTGTTCCACTGCTTGTCCATGAACTGGAGGTTGCCGGTCGCCGGATTCTTCACGAGATAGCGCTGCTTCCAGAACGAACCGACGACGAGCTGCACGTCCTCGAGCTTGTAGGGCTTGCCGTCTATGTTGCCTCTTGTCGGTCCGGCCGTGCCCTTTGCGTCCTTCGCCCAGTTGTCGCCGGCACCCTTGAGCAAGCCGTCTTTGAGCGTGCGGATCATCTTCGAGTGGTAGGTGTCCTTCCATGTGCGGTACTCGGCCTGGTGGCACTTCTGGCACGCCTCGGAGCCGACAAACCCGTCGGCGGTCGGTCCGCCGGGGCCTGTTACACAACCCGCAGTCACCGCGCCGAGCAGCGCGAGCAACGCAACGGCCAGCCAACCCAGCATCGTCCTTGTCATCGGTGATTCCCCTGTGAACGCGTGCGCGGCCAAGTTCACTCGCACGTCCGAAAGAAAGTACGCTGCAACCCGCCGTTCGGCCATTGGCCGATCGACCGATATGCTACCTCTTCTGGCACGGATCCCGTTACACCGGCGACTTCCGGACCCCTGCGGGTACGGAAGGTGTCAGCGCTTGAGGCGCACCCAGAGGCCTTCGTCTTGCTCGAGCTCCTCGAGCCGCGTCTCGACCTCGTACAGCGTTGCGTCGATCTCGGGGAGGAGCACGTCCTGCAGCGCCCGCACCCGGCGCACCGTGCGCCGGTACTCCTGGTACAGGCGCTCGAGATTGCCGATCATCGCGGCCATCTCGACCAGCTTCGGCAGCAGCTTCGCGAACGCTACCCGTGCGGCCTCGGCCTCCGGCGACGGGTTCGGCGCCGGCTCGGCCTTGTTCGCCACCCCTTCCAGCCGCGCCTCGAGCAGCGCCACGCCGAGCAGCGACTTGCGGTGCGTGTGGACGTGCTGCGGCGAGGCGTCGGCCGGCGGATAGCACTGCACGCCCTGCAGGCCGTGGCGGCCGGCCGCGAGCTGAAGCGCGCGGAGCGCCCCTTTCTGCAGCTCCGCCAGCTCGGCACGCAGCTTCTCGAAGCGGCGCACCTCCTGCAGCATCGCGCCGGCGAGCAGCAGGCACTTCTCGTCTAGGAATGCGTAGCCCTCGTGCATCGTCCGGCGCTCGTCCTTGAGCGCGATGACGACGCTGCGGGTGGGGGTGATGTCGCTCATACGGTGTGCATGCGGGTCGAGCTGCTCATGCCGCCTTGTCGAGGTAGCGCTCGATTTGCGCGTCGGAGAGGCGCGCGAGCTCCGACTTCGGCAATGCACGCAGGATCTTCCAGCCGGCGTCCATGCTTGCCTCCAGCGTGCGCGCTTCGGGATGGCGCACCAGGTCCTGCTCGAAGCGCGAGCCGAACGCGAGGTACTTGCGATCGGTCTCGGAGAGGCCTTCCTCGCCGACTACGCTGGCGAGCACGCGCGCCTGGATCGACCGCGCATACGCCGCGTAGAGCTGGCTCGACAGGGCAGGGTGGTCGGCGTGGGTGAACCCCTTGCCGGTGCCGTCCTTCATCAGCCGCGACAGGCTCGGCAGCACGTTCACCGGCGGGTACACGCCGGCGCGGTCGAGCTCGCGCGACAGCACGATCTGCCCCTCGGTGATGTAGCCGGATAGGTCGGGAATCGGGTGCCCGATGTCGTCGGAGGGCATGGTCAGAATCGGAAACTGCGTTAGCGTGCCCTTCGCGCCGTGCAAGCAGCCCGCGCGCTCGTAGAGTGTCGCGAGGTCCGAGTACATGTAGCCCGGGTAGCCCTTCCGGCCCGGCACCTCGCCTTTCGCGCCCGCAACCTCGCGCAGCGCCTCGCAGTAGTTCGTGAGATCGGTGAGGATGACGAGCACGTGCTTGCCTTCCTCGAACGCGAGGTACTCCGCGGCGGTGAGCGCGAAGCGTGGCGTGAGCAGGCGCTGCGTCGAGGAGTCGCTCGCGAGGTTGAGGAACAGCGCCGCGCGCTCGAGCGCACCCGACTGCTCCAGCGAGCGCCGGAAGTACTCGGCGCTGTCGTACGGTACGCCGATCGCCGCGAAGATGATTGCAAACCCGCCGGCGCCCGCCCCGCGCAGCCGCGCGTTGCAGGCCACCTCCACCGCCATCCGGTCGTGCGGCAGCCCCGCGCCCGAGAAGATCGGCAGCTTCTGGCCGCGCACCAGGCTGTTCATCAGGTCGATGGCGGTGATGCCGCTCTCGATGAAGTCGCGCGGCGTGGCGCGCGCCACCGGGTTGATCGGCAGACCCTCGATGCGCAGCGTCTTTTTCACCGGGATCGGCGGCCCACCGTCGATCGCCTCCCCGATTCCGTTGAACACCCGCCCGAGCATGGCCGGCCCGACGCCGAAATAGATCGGCTCGCCGAGGAAGCGCACGGCGGTGCCCTGGAGCGCGAGGCCGGAGCTCGACTCGAGCAGCTCGATCGTTAAATGGGTCTCGTCGATGGCGGCGACGCGGCCCAGGCGGGCGCGCCCGTCGCCGCCGCGCACCTCGACCGCCTCGTTCAGCCCGACGTCGAGCGTGCGGCGCAGGAAGAGCAGCGGCCCTTCGAGCCGGGTCGCTGCGTCGCTCACTATGACTCTAGGATGCACTTTCCTCTTCCTTCACTGGCGCGAGTGCCCGGAACTCCGCCTCCATGCGCGCCTCGAGCGCGGCGAACTTGTCGAGCTCCGTTTCCGCGACCTCCTCGCCCATGCGCTGTAGCGGGCGGAGGATCTTCATCGCGGCGATGCGGTCCGGGGCGATGCCCGCGTGCAGTGCCGCCTCCGCCTTGTCGACGAAATAGGCGAGCAGCCGCATCATCGCGGCCTGGCGGCTCGGGCCCGCGTAGCGGTCGATCTCCGAGAATGCCGACTGCCGGAGGAACGCCTCGTTGACCAGCTCGGCGCAGAACAGGGTGAGCTGCTGGCGCGGCGGCAGAGCGTCCTTGCCGATGATCCGCGCCATGCGCTCGAGGTGCGCCTGCTCGTCGAGCAGCGTCAGGAAGCGGCGGCGCAGCTCCAGCCACTCGTTCGCGCCGCTCGCGGCGGGACTGCCGCCGGCCGGGAGCGTCGAGTAGGTTTGCTGCCACCACTCGGCCATGTGGAGCGCGTCCTCCGAGTACGACTGCAGCGGGTTGATCGCGGGGTAGAAGCGGGCCTGCGCGCGCTTCGCGTCGAGCGCCCAGAAGGAGCGCACGTAACGCTTGGTGTGGCTCGTCACCGGCTCGGAGAAATCGCCGGAAGGGGGGCTCACCGAGCCGAGCAGCGTCACCGAGCCGGCGTCGCCGCCCAGCGTGCGCACTTTCGCCGCGCGCTCGTAGAAGTCCGCGATGCGGCTCGAGAGATAGGTCGGATAGCCGCCTTCGCCGGGGAGCTCGCCGAAGCGGCCCGACACCTCGCGCAGCGCCTCGGCCCAGCGGCTGGTCGAGTCGGCCATCAGCGCCACGTGCAGCCCCTGGTCGCGGAAGTACTCGGCGACGGTCACGCCCGTGTAGACGCTCGCCTCGCGCGCCGCGACCGGCATGTTCGAGGTGTTGGCGATGATGACCGTGCGCTCCATCAGCGGGCGGCCGCTGCGCGGGTCCTCCAGCTTCGGGAACTCGTCGAGCACGCCGGCCATCTCGTTGCCGCGCTCGCCGCATCCGAGGTAGACGATCACGTCGGCGCTGCACGCTTTCGCGAGCGCCTCGAGCAGCACGGTCTTACCAGTGCCGAAGCCGCCCGGGATCGCACCCTTGCCCCCGAGCGCGATGGGGAAGAGCGAGTCCAGGATCCGCTGCCCGGTCATGAGCGGCTCGTCCGACGGCAGCCGCTCGCGCACCGGGCGCGGCTCGCGCACCGCCCAGAAATGACTCATCGCGACGTCGCGCGTCTTCCCGTCGGCGCCGCGCAGCTTCAGGATCGGCGCATCGTCCGCGTGCTCGCCGGCGGCGACGATGCTGACGACTTCGCCGGAGACCCCCGGCGGAACGAGCACGCGCTGCGGCTTGCCCTTGCTCGCGCCGACCTCCCCGAAGGGGTGGCCGGGCTCGAGCCGATCGCCCGGCTTCACGCGCGGCGTGAAGGCGAACACCGTCGACCGCCCCGCGCTCATTCCCGGCTCGACGTAGCTCGTCGTGGCGCCCGCGAGCGGCCGCATCAGCCCGTCGAAGATGTCGCCGAGCATCGCCGGCCCGAGGCGGACGCCGAGCAGTTCGCCCGTGCCCGCGATCTCGACACCCGGCCGCAAGCCGGTGGTGTCCTCGTACACCTGCGCGACGATCTCTTCCTCGTTGAGGCGGATGACCTCGCCGAGCAGCGCCTGGGGCCCGACGCGGATCGCCTCGCGCAGCCTGAAGGGCCCCTCGGCGCGCGCGCGCAGCACCGGGCCGCTGATCCATTTGATCCGCGCCGTGCTCATTCGAAGTTGTCCCAAGAACCCCGAACCGCCGCGCGGGAGGGGATATACAAGGGGCTCGCCCCTTGTTTGTGCATGGGGGACATACAAGGGGAGTCTCCCCTTGTTCGTACGAAGGGTTTGTTGTGATCGACGCGCAAACTCATCTTCGAGATGACTCCTCTTGGTCTCCTGCTCCCTGCTCGAGATGGTGCAGCAGCTGCCCCTCGATCGCCTTGCGATCGGCGAGCAAACCCTCGAGCGTCGCGTCGAGCGTGTTATTGCCGGCGCGCACGCGGAACCCCGCGGCGAGGGTCGCGTCTTCCGCAAACGCGAGATCCGGGCCGCCGTGCGCGGCGAGCCAGCCCGCCGTCGCCTGGCGCTCGTCCGCGGCCCAGCCGGGCGCGTGCGCGATCTCCCACTCGGTGCGCGGCAGCGCCGCGAGGGCGCGCCCGAGATGCGTCTCTGCCCAGCGCCTGCGGCCCGCCGCATCGCGCCAGCGCGCTGCGAGCGCCGCCGGCAGCAGGCGCCAGCCCTCGGCGAGCATCGCCGCCTCGCGGCCCTGGTGCGCGAGGCGCTGGCGCGTGCGCAGATGCGCCTCCGCCCCGGCCACCGCGGCGTCGTAGCGCTTCCGCTCGTCGACGATCGCCTCGTGCACGCGGCTCCGCGCGAGACGGAAGGCCTGCGCGACCAGTGCCCGTGCCTCGGCACGGGCCGCCGCGACGATCTCGCGCGACTTCGAGTCGCGGTACTCGTCGACGAGGGCGAGCAGGGCGCGGGCGCGCTCTTCGGTGTTCATCCCTCGAGCCCCAGCTGCCGTCGCACCCGCGCCGCAGGGTCAACCGGCGAAGCCCGACCGTCGAGGTCCGGCACGATCAGCACGAGCGGCGCCTGTGCGGCGATCGCCTGCTCGAGCCGCGCGAGCGGGATCTTCAGCGCGGTGTCCAGCGCGACCAGCACGACGCGCGCCTCGCCGCGGGCGCGCTCGAACGCCGCCGCTTCCTCGCCGGGCGGCGGGACGTGCACGGCGACCCCGGCGAGCCGGTACCCGCTCGCCATGATCGCGTCGCCGACGAATGCGATCGGGGAGGTCATGCGTCCGCTCTACGGAGCCTCCGATTGATGTCGTTCCAGTCAGCCCAGCCGGTTGAGAATCAGGATCGAGATGATCACGCCGTAGATCGCGATCCCTTCGGCGAGGCCGACGAAGATCAGCAGGCGACCGAGCAACTCGGGCTTCTCGGCCAGCGCGCCGACCGCAGCGGCGCCGAGCTTGCCGACCGCGAGGCCCGCGCCGAGCGAGGAGAGGCCCGTCGCGAGCGCGGCGGCGAGCAGACCCCAGCCAGCCGCGTCGCCGGTGAGCGCCGCCGCGGCGGCGGGTGCCTGGGCCGCGGCCGGTCCGGCCCAGAAGAGGAGGGCGGTGGCGCCGAGGCTCAGCGCGGCGGCGACCAGGGTCAGCGCGAGTGCGAACTTGATTCTTGGCATCGTTATTTCTCCGTGAGAGCGACGGGGGGCGGCAGCAGCGGCCGGAACTCGCGGCCCTCCGCCTGGAAGAAGCGGGCGAAAAACTCGAACAGCACGAGGCGCGTCGTCTGGATCGAGACGACCAGCCCCTCCAGCGCCAGGATGACGACATTCCCGAGCGCCAGTACGACGAGAAAGCCGAACGTTCCGCCGGCCGCGTCGGCGAGGGCAACCACGGCCGAGGACAGTCCCGCATGCGCGAGCGCGAACGCGCCCACACGCGCGAACGAGAGCGTGTTGATCAGGATCTGCATTGCCCGCTCGACCAGTTCCCCGAGCGCTTTCAACGCCCCGATCGCGTGCCCCTCGGCGCGTGCGTGGCCGACCGCGAAGACGACTGCGCCTGCGAGCGCAACGAACGCCGAGGCCGGGCTCAGGAACAGTCCGAGGAGCCCCAAGTAGACGAGCACGAACCCGCCCTCGGTCGCGAGCCACTCGCCGAACTCGCCGCGCCACCAGGCCTCGAGCGCGCTCAGCACGAACCCGATCGCCAGGAAGACCACTCCGCCCAGGAGCGGCACACCGAGCACCACGAGCGGCTCCTCGAGCGGATTGATCCAGAGCGGATGGATCAGATGCTCGACGCTGAAGACGCTGCCGAACGCGAGCCCGAAGACCGCTGCCGACAGCCCGGCGGGGATGAGGAGGCCGAGCACCGGCATGCGCTTGCGCAGCCAGAAGCCGGCGGCCGCGAGCACCAGCCCCTGGCCGACGTCGCCGAACATGTAGCCGAAGAGGAGCGGCACCGCGACCGCGAGCAGCTTGCTCGGGTCCGCGCCGTACTCACCGGGCATGCCGAAGAGCCGGCTGAAGATCTCGAACGGCCGCGCCCACCAGGGATTGCGGAGCAGGAGTGGCGGGCGCACGCCCCGCGGCGGCTTCGGGAAGCTCGCGAGCGCGCGCGCGTCCGCGCGTTCGATCGCCGCCGTCAGGCTCGGTGCATCGCTCGTCCAGCCGGTGATGCGCGAGAACACCTCGCCGCCTTCGATCGCGCCGACATTGTCGAAGCACCACGCCGCCCGCGCGACGTCGCCGAGGGCAGTGGGAACGTCGTGGCGCTCATCCAGGGCGGCGAGCTCGGCGCGCGCGGTCGCAGCGTCCCCGCTTCGAACCGCGCGGCGGTCCGCGATCAGCGCGAGATTCTCCTCGGCGCTTGGCCGCAGCCACTCCGGTACCTGCGCGCGGCGACCGTTCGCCGCCGCGACCTCCTGGCCGAGCGGCTCGATCGTCTCGGGAGCGCCGACCGCCAACAGGAATGTCTCCTCCTCGAAGTCGATCGGATGGAGCAGCACGCTCGAGGGCAGCGACAGCCGCGCCCCCTTCGGGTAGACGAACACGCACGCGACCACGCGGCCGCCCGGCTCGCCGATCGCCGAGAAATCGATCGGTGCGCCGCGCAGGCGCTCCATGACCCGCGCCACGGTGTCGAGCTGCGCGATCTCGGACTCGGCGTCCTGCAGTCCCGCGATCACCCGGTCTGCCTCGGCCGACCAGGCATCGATGGTCGCGATCGCGGCCGCGAGCGCGTCGGCGGGCGCGACCCGCGTGGTCGCGCGCAGGCGCGCGGCCGGCCAGTACGCGCGATAGCGCCGCGACAGCACGCCGTACTCCCTGAGGAGACGGTTGACCTGCGCGGCATCGTCCTGCTGGAGCGCGCCGCGCCGCCATTCGATCTCCACCGCGCCCGTCATGGCGAGCGCCTCGAGCGCGACGAACGCATCGTCGCGCGCGACGAGGATCTCGAACCAGCGCGCCGCTTCAGGCCGGATCACGGCAGCACCCCGAACGCCGCGCGCGTGACAAGCTGCGCGCGCAGCTTCTCGATGTCGAGCGCCACCAGGGCGATATAAGCGAAGGCTGCGACCGGCGTGAACGCATGGCGCCTGAAGCGCGCCGCGATCTGCGCCTCGAGGCCGCGGCGCATCGTCCAGGCGTCCTCCGAGCCGACATCGACGAACCGTGGCAGGTGCCGGAGCACGAGGCCCGCGAGCTCTTCGAGCGCTGCGGCGTCGTCGCCGCTGCGGTCGGGCCAACGATCGCGCCACTCCGCGAGCCAGACCTCGAGCGCGAGCGCATCGGCCGTGGCGGCGCGCAGGCCGTTCCCCTCGCCGAGTTGGGCCTCGATCGCGAGCACGACCGGCGCGAGCGGTCCGTTCCGCAGTGCCGCACGGCGTGCGTCGGCGTCCGCGTCCGCGTACTGCTGCAGCACCGGGTCACGACGCATCCAGGGGGCCGGCGGCTCGCCGCGCGCGAGCCGGGTGACCGCCGGCAAGTCCACGAGATGCCCCGTCCAGTCCAGGGCGCGCTGCCACTCGCCGGAGACCCATGCGGCGACTTCGGCGATGGCCCCGCGGAGCTCGGTCCTCAGGCGCAGCTCGATCTCGTCCGCGTCGGCGTCGACGGGAATCGCGGCGACCCAGCGACGGAGCGGCGAGGCGCGCAGCGTCTCGAGCGCCGCAACCAGGCTGCGCGCGCTGCGGAGCTGGTTCCACAGCGACTCATCGCCACGCTGGCCGTAACGGGACTGGAGGCGTGCCTGCGCGTATTCGAGCGGAAGTCCGCCGATCATTCCCGCCGCCTCCGGTCGTCCATGGCCGACGGCGCACGGCCAGCCGAGGTCGCCGTTCTCGCATCCCTGGCAGAAAGCGCCGGGGCCCCCGCTCGGTAGCTCACTCGGCTGCTTCCTCCCCGATCAGCTCGTCGGCAAGCCGGTCGACCGCGCTCGCGAGGTTCGTTCGCGCAGCTTCGTCTTGTTCCGCCTGGGGGTCGGGCCCGACCGCCTCGGCGTCGATTGCGGCGAGCCGTGCGGCGCGCCGCTTAGCGGTGCTGGCGCGGATTGCGGATATGCGCGCGGCCGCGGTCTCCGCGATGCGCTTGTCGCGCGCGCGGGCGTCGGCGCGGATCCCGTCTGCGGTTTGCTGCGATGCCGCAACCTCGGCTCGCGCGCGGCGCTCGGCGTCGAGCACGCGCGCCATCGCGGCCTCGACTTCGCTGTCGTTGCGGGCTCCCTCCCTGGTCTGCGCCATGTCTGTATCGCTTCTTTTGCAGTGCGGCGAAGGACCGGCCTCCCCGCCATTATTAGAGCCCGAGGGGCGCGAGCAGGGTTGACACCGGTCAAATCGACCGCTCGCGGGCCGCGGCCCGCGGGTTGTCAACATTCGCGGCACGAAACCGTTAGTCCGGTTGCGCCGGCGGAGTGTCGCACGGCTCCGGCCGATTCACTAAGATCGCCTTGCTTCCAACTCATTGAACCGCGCGCGGGAGAACCGCACGATGCGCATGCTGGCCACCGCAATCGCTGCTACCGCGTTGGCTCTTGGCAGCCTGGCACACGCCCAGGTCGACGCCAAGAAAGGCGAGGCCGCGGCCAAGGAGGCGGGCTGCATGGCCTGCCATGCGATTGACAGCAAGAAGGTCGGGCCGTCTCTCAAGGAGACCGGCAAAAAGTACGCCGGCGCGGCCGAGAAGGTGATCGCCGCCATGAAGGCGAGCAAGGATCACGCCGACGCGGTCAAAGGCACGAAGGACGCTGACCTCAAGCTGATCGCGTCCTGGATCGCGTCGATGTAACGACCCGAGTTACACCGGTCGATTCGAACTGCCTTTGGGCCGGGCGCGTCGAGTGACCTGGGCTCCAATTCCAATCGCTTCGCGGATTGAGTTGCGTCCGCGCTACGAATGGCCGGTCAGTGTATTGACCGCGCGACAAGATCTGCGCTACAAAGTGGCACGCAATAAGAACCGGATGCGGTACGAGAAGCGCACGAAGCCGGAGTGGAAGGTCGTCTGACGCGGCAGCTTCCCTCGGAGCGGGAACCGGCATTGGGGAGGACCGAGTGATGCAGTTGGTTACATGGACCCAGCGAGGTTACCTCGTGTCGATCGGGCGCCAGTCCGTCCTCGCCGCATCCGGCGGCCGCCACCAACGCCTGTCCGCGCCCCTGCGCTTCCTGCTGCGCTCACCCACCTCGCACTAACCACCAGGAGTCGGTAGATGAAGCTCAAAGTCGTAGTCCCAGCCGCGCTGGTCGCGCTTGGGATGACCGGCGGCGCGTACGCCCAAGACGTCGACGCCGCTGCGGCGGAGGCCCTGATGAAGAAGAGCGGCTGCTTCAAGTGCCACTCGGTCAGTCAGAAGAAGGATGCCCCGCCGTACAAGGAGATCGCGGGCAAGTACAAGGCCAAGCCGGACGGCGAGAAGGCGCTGATGACCCACCTTACGACGAATCCGAAGGTCAAGGTGGACGGCAAGGAAGAGGAGCACGACTCGCTCAAGACGAAGAACGAGGCGGACGTGCGCAACGTGGTGAAGTGGATTCTGACGCGGTGAAGGCAGAGAGATGAACACGATTCGCTTGATGCTGGTATCGGGGCTCGCGGTCGGGACCTGGATGGGCCTGGCGCCGGTCGCGATGGGGCAGGCCGACGACGCCGCAGCGGAGGCCCTGGCGAGAAAGAGCGGGTGCCTCAAGTGTCATTCCGTGACGCAGAAGAAGGACGCTCCCTCCTACAAAGAGATCGCGGCCAAATACAAAGGTCAGGCGGACGCCGAGAAGAAGCTCGTCGCTTTCGTCTCCACGGGCTCCAAGATCAAGATCGACGGTAAGGAAGAGGAGCACGATGTCCTAAAGACGAAAAACGAGGCCGAGGCCCGCAACGTGGCCCGATGGATCCTGACACGCTGACCGGCTACGGCCCTAGGGGGAGGGAGGGTGTTCAAGAAGACGTGGGAGTGGCTGGGCGGTCAGTGCCGCACCTGTTCCCGCATCCGGCTCGCGGTCGGGATCGTCCTGGCGACGGTGCTGTTCGGGGCCGTGTTCATGGTCGCTGGCGCGGGCGCGCTCGCGTGGACCAACACCGAGAACTTCTGCATCGGCTGCCACGAGATGCGCGACAACGTGTACGCGGAGTTCAAGGGCACGATCCACGACAAGAACCGGACTGGCGTACGCGCGATCTGCTCCGACTGCCACGTGCCGCGGGAGCCGGGGCCGCTGGTCTTGAGAAAGATGCGGGCGACCTTCGAGCTCTGGGGTCACTTCACCGGAGTGGTCGACAGCAAGGAGAAGTTCGAGCAGCATCGCTACGAGCTGGCCAGGCGGGTCTGGGTGCGGATGAAGGAGACCGACTCGCTCGAGTGCCGCAATTGCCACAAGTACGACTCCATGGACGCCGACGTGCAGTCGGACAAGGCGAAAGCCCGCCACGCGAAGGGCAAGGCCGAGGGCCTGACGTGCATCGATTGCCATTTCGGCATCGCGCACAAGGAGCCGGAAGGCGGACCTGGCCCGAGGGAACTCAAGGTCGGGAGCAGCAAGTGAGCTTTGCGACGGGGACCGTTACAGCGGCGCGGCGCCGGAGTTCCGGGTGTTGCGCCCACGCGACATTTTTGTTGCTCGGCTATTGACGCCAGGAACCACGTTGGGCGTAATGCCCGAGTAGAAGATTAAGTGGTCGCAGCGCGAATGCAATCGCGTGCAAGCGACCCTCGCAGCGATCACTAGGCTGCGCGAACGGCGCGCGGTGGTACCGCGCAACTGCGCCGAAACGGAGGGAAAGGACTCCGGCCCGGCGCCGCAGCGACCGTTCGGGGCGATGGTGCTGCAGTTCCGGCATAGGGGGAGTCCATGCGTTTTAGCCATTCGATCGCCACCGCGCTCGCGGGCGGCGCGGCCTTGTTGTGCGCTCAACTTGCCTTCGCCCAGCAGCCCGCGGATGCGAAACCGCCGCGAGCGGACCTGGTCCTCACCGGCGACGCGAAGTGCACGCGTTGCCACAACGAGGAGGACTCGCCCCAGCTCCTCGCCATCGGGCAGACCCGCCACGGCACGAAAGCCGATGGCCGCACGCCCACCTGCACGAACTGCCACGGCGAGAGCGAGAACCACATCCAGAAGCCGTCGGGCGCGAAGGAGCGGCCCCAGCCGGATCGCACGTTCGGCAAGTCGTCGACCACGCCGATGGCCGAGCGCAGCGCGGCCTGCCTCACCTGCCACCAGGGCGGCAATCGCATCGCCTTCCAGGCAAGCGTGCACGCGAACCGCGACGTCGCCTGCAGCTCCTGCCACAAGATCCACAGCGCGCGCGACGCCGTGCGGGACACCGGACCCCAGGCGAGCCGCGATTCGGCGCGGGACGTGCGGACGCAGACCGACGTCTGCTTCACCTGCCACAAGGAGCAGCGCGCGCAGGTCAACCGGCCCGTGCACCACCCGATCATCGAAGGCAAGATGACCTGCTCGTCGTGCCACAACGTGCACGGCGACAACCCGGCCCAGCTCGTGAGGGACAGCGTCAACGAGACCTGCTTCACGTGCCACATGGAGAAGCGCGGGCCGTTCCTGCACAACCACGCGCCGGTGCAGGAAAACTGCGCCATCTGCCACCAGCCGCACGGCACGGTCATCGCCAACCTCCTGAAGGCGCGGCCGCCGTTCCTCTGCCAGGAGTGCCACAGCCACACGAGCCATCCGAGCCAGGCGGCGGGCCTGCCAACGGGCCGGACGACCTCGACTTCGCTCCTCGGCACCGTCGCGCGGGGCTGCCCGAACTGCCACATCAACATCCACGGCAGCAACAGCTCGCAGAACAGCGCGACCGCCGGACGCTTCCGTCGCTGACCGGGACTGGGGGACAGCCATCATGTTCACGAACAAGCAGACGCTCAGGCTGACGACGCTTGCGGCCGCGCTGACGTGCGCCTTCGGGCCTGCTCTGGCCCAGGACGAAACCGTCACCCAGCTCACCAAGCCGAACAGCTGGTTCTCGATCGGCGCGGGGTGGTGGTCGGACGACCGCCCGCAGGAAGGTATCTACGACGGGATGAACCAGAAGGGCTGGTACGGTCTCTTCGATGCATTCATCAACAAGCGCGACGAGGCGACCGGGACGTGGTACTCGCTGGACGCTCGGAACGTCGGCCTCGACACCCGCGACATCCGCGCCGACTGGCTGCGCCAGGGGAACATCGGCGCCTTCGTCCAGTTCAGCCAGACGCCGCGCGACAATCCGTACACCTTCCACACCGGGTTGCGCGGCATCGGCACCACGAACCAGGTCGTAAGCGGCGCAGGCGCCAACGCGCTGCCTTTTGGCGATTATCACTTGGGCACGCGTCGCGACCTCTGGAACGTCGGTGGGTACAAGAATCTGATTCCAGGTCTCGACCTCAAGATCAACTACAAGCACGAGGACAAGACCGGGAACCGGCAATGGGGGCGCGGCGGCGCGCCGGAGTTCGCGGTCGAGCCCATCGACACCACGACGCAGCAGGCCGAGGTGCTGCTGAACTACATGCGCGACAACCTGCAGCTCTCGGGCGGCTGGTACGGCTCCTGGTGGAACCAGAACACCAGCGGCCTCGTCGACACGACGCTGAACGGCGGGACCGCGGCAAACCGGTTCTTCCTGACCCTGCCCCTCGACAATCAGGCGCAGCAGTTCTTCCTGAACGGCGGCTACAACTTCACGCCCACCACGCGCGGGACGTTCAAGCTTTCCTACACGCACGCGACCCAGAACGAGAACCTGCCAACGCAGAGTATCCCCGGCCTGTCCCTCGCCGGGACCCCGCAGAGCCTCGATGGCGAGATCAATACGACCCTGGCGCAGCTGGGAGTCACATCGAGACCCACGCCGAACTTCTCCTGGCTCGCGAACCTGCGGTACTACAACGCGGAAGAGAAGACCCCTCAGAACCGCTGGGTGCAGACTGGCGCGCTGCCCTGCGCAACCGGGTCGTCCTCGAACATCCCGCCCGGGACGACCGGGGCCACCTGCGTGGACAACACGCCGCTGGGGTTCGAGACGTGGTCCGGGAAGCTGGAGGGGACCTACCGGCTGCCGATGGGGTTCAGCCTGATCGGGGGGATCGATTACGCCGACCAGGACCGCATCGTGCCCGTGGGCATCGCGACCGTGGGCGTCGACGGCGTCGACCGGCAACGCTACGTCCCGTTCAAGTCGCAACTCGACGAGACGACCTACCGCCTGCAAGTGCGCCGCGGACTCTCGGAAACGATCAACGGGTCGCTCGCCTATCTCTACAGCCGGCGTAGCGGGTCGGGCTACACGCTGACCAACGAAAACGAATCGGACGAGATTAACCCGATCCACATCGCGAAGCGCGATCGCAACCGGTGGCGCGTGATGCTCGACTGGACGCCGCTCGAGGCGCTGACCTTTACGCTCAACTACGAGAACGCGCAAGACAAGTACGACACCACTTCGGATCGGCCGTACGCGCTCACGAAGGGCACCGGACAGGTCTTCTCGTTGGATGCCTCGTACGCCATCAGCGACCTGTGGAAAGTGAACGCGTGGTATTCCTGGGATAACCAGAAGGCGGAGCAGTTCACGCAGCGGGCCGCAAACAGCGGGGCGGGTGCAGCCGAGAAGGACTCGGATCTCGAGGACACCGGCAACACGCTGGGGCTCGGTCTGCGCGGCGTCGTCATGCCCAAGGTGCGCGTCGGCGCCGACGTGCTCTACGCCAAGCAGAACAGCAAGTACCCGGAGACCATCACGCTGACGGGTCCCGGTGCGGTGTTCCCGACCGCGGCCGGCGTCACCGTCGCGCCGCTGCAGGACATCGAAAACAGGTTGACGCGATTCAAGCTGTTCGCGGCGTACGAGCTGCACAAGAATGCCGAGCTGTTTATCGATTACATCTGGGAGGAGTGGAAGACCGACGACTGGAGCTGGCAGTTCGCCAACGGCTCGACGTTCACCTACGGCACGACGACCGACGGCACCCAGGTGACGCAGGCCCCGAAGCAGACGTCGAACTTCATCGGCGTCCGGTACATATACAGGTTCCAATAGCCGGCGCTCGCAAGCGCGTGAACGGCAGAGCGAACGGGGCGGCGCGAGCCGCCCCTTTTTCGTTGTTGGGCACGCTCGCGCTAGGAGTCGAGCCGCGGTACGCGTGGCGGATCCCAACGGTGTCGGCAAGCCGAACCTCCAGCGTCAGTCACCTGAACTCGGTCAACTGACGCCTGAGTAGGGACCAGCGGACCCGAGATCGACACATGCGCGGCGTGCGGAGCGCTGGGCGTGGTCCGGGTCCCCGGGGTTGAGGACTCCGGCACCGACCTCGGCAATTCGCTGCGATGCACGAAGGCTGGCGCGTCGCCGCGTCGCGATCTTCTGCGTCCCCCATTGATTCTGGTCAAGACGTGAAACGCAGAAAAGGCAGCTACTAATCTCCACTCGCGTGAAGCGTTTCGCGGAAGTTGGGCGGGAGGTGCTGCCATGTGCACGATGAACAGTGAGCCTACTGGGGGGGCATCCTCGGCGCTCACGATATCGAAGCGGCTGCTTGCGACGGTCATCGTTGCCGTGGTCGTGCCTATCGTTCAGCACGAAGCGCAAGCCCAGGCGAGCGCCAGGAGCGGCAAGGAAGTGGTCGATGCGGTGTGCGCGGCCTGTCACGGCACCGGCGCACAAGGCGCGCCGAAGATCGGTGACAGACAGGCGTGGGGCCCGCGCGCCTCGCAAGGCCTCAGCGCCCTAACGCAACACGCGATCCACGGCATCCGGCAGATGCCGGCGCACGGCGGGAATCCATCGGTCACCGACTTCGAGATCGCGCGCGCCGTGACGTATATGGTCAACCAGTCGGGCGGCGCGTGGGCCGAGCCGATCGACAAGACCGTCCCATCCGCCGAGCGAAGCGGAGAACAGGTGGTGCAGGCGCAGTGTGCGCAGTGCCACCGAACGGGCGAGGGCGGCGCGCCCAAGATCGGCGATCGCGCCGCTTGGACGCCGCGACTCCGGCAAGGACTCGATGTCGCCGTTCGCTCCGCGATCCGGGGACATGGGGGGATGCCTGCACGGGGCGGCCTGGCCGATCTCACTGATGCCGAGGTCCGCAGCGCGGTGATTTATATGTTCAACCCAGTGAGCGCGGCGGCGAAGGGTCCGGCGGCGGTCCCGGCGGTCCCTGCGGCGAATCGGAGGGCGGTCGGCGGCGTGGAGGTGTATCTGGGGGTCGTCGCGGCGGAATCGCTGCGCGCCCAGCACCCGAAGGCGGACGCAGAGGCCTTGATGCACGGGGGCATCCCGCGCGGCAGAGACTACTACCACGTGAACCTCACGCTGATCGACAGCGCGACGAAGGCCGAGATCGCGGACGCGCAAGTCGAGGTGACAGTCGAGGATCCGGTCATGGGCGGCGAAACGAAAAAGCTCGAGCTCATGGCGATCGAGAACAGGATCAGCTACGGTCAATATTTCCGGATGCCGGGGAAGGATCCCTACTCGATTACCGTGCGGATCCAGAGGCCCGGGGCCCCGCCGGCGGTGAGCACCAAGTTCAGCTTCAAGCACGGCTGAGGGTCTGCGGCTTCGGGCGCACCTCGCCCTCGGGGGCGAGGGCCGCGAACGCATATGGGCGCGCGGCCCTGGAGCGTGCGCCCGTGGCGGTGCTGTGCGCTCGCTGAGCCCGACTCTTGCCGGTACACAATCCGGCTCGGGCGACTACGCCTCCGGGCGCGGGCCCTTGTGGGCCGCCTCCGGGTCGCTTACCCTTCGCGCCTCCGTCGCCAACAAGAATCTGCGGCGCCGCGCCGGCCGCTGCCCCCTTCTCATGCTCGAAGCCCTCGATCTCGAATGCACCCGCGGCGAGCGCGTGCTGTTCAGCGGGCTCGCCGTACGCATCGAGCCGGGCACGCTGCTGCGTGTGGCGGGACCAAACGGCACCGGGAAGACGAGCCTGCTGCGCCTGCTGTGCGGGCTGCTGCAGCCGACGCACGGCGAGATTCGCTGGCGGGGCGAGGGGGTCCGCTCCCTCCGCGAGGAGTACTGGCGCGAGCTCGCGTACGTCGGCCACCTGAACGGGGTCAAGGACGACCTGACCGCAGCCGAGAATCTGCGGGCGTCGGCCGGGATCGCCGGACTCGAGGCCGACGAAGGCGCGCTGCGCGGAGCGCTCGATGCGGTCGGGCTCGCGGGCTTCGAGGACTCGCTCACGCGTTCTCTGTCGCAGGGGCAAAAGCGCCGCATCGCGCTCGCGCGGCTGTTCCTGAGCGGCGGCGTGCCGCTCTGGATCCTGGACGAGCCCTTCACCGCGCTCGACGCGCGCGGCGTCGCGGCGCTGGGGACGCTGCTCGCGCGCCATCTCGCGGGCGGCAACATCGTAGTCTTCACCACCCACCAGGAAGTGCCGATCGATGCGGAACGCACCGAGACGATCGAGCTCGGCCGCGGGATGGGGCAGCCGTCGTGCTGAAGACCCTTGCCGCGGTCGTCCGCCGCGACCTGCTGCTCGCCATCCGGCAGCGCGCGGACGTGGCGAACACGCTGCTCTTCTTCGTCGTGGTGGTGACGATGGTGCCGCTCGGCGTGGGCGCGGAGCCGAACCTGCTGCGCTCGATCGCGCCGGGCGTGGTGTGGGTCGCCGCGCTGCTCGCCGCGATCCTGTCGCTCAACCGCCTCTTCGCCGCGGACTTCGCAGACGGCACGCTGGAGCAGATGCTGATCTCCGCGGAGCCCTTGCCGCTGATCGTGCTCGGCAAGACCGCGGCGCACTGGCTCGTCACCGGCGTGCCGGTCACCGTCATCGCGGTCGTGCTCGGGATCATGTTCGACCTCGGCGTCGAGGCCACGGCGATCCTGATGGCCTCGCTCGCGCTCGGCACGCCGGTCCTTTCGCTGATCGGCGCGGTAGGCGCGGCCCTGACGCTCGGGCTGAGGGGGGGCGGCGTGCTAGTATCGCTGCTCGTTTTGCCCCTGTACGTGCCCGTGCTGATCCTCGGCGCGGGGGCGGTCGCGGCGGGGCTCGGCGCGGCTCCGTATCTGCTGCTCCTCGGGGCGCTCGCGCTGTTCGCCGTGGTTCTCACGCCTTGGGCCGTCTCGGCGGCATTGCGCATCTCGGTAGAGTGAACTGACTTGCAGACGAAGGTGCTCGTGGTCGGCGGCGGCGTGTGGAAGTACGCCGCGCCGAACCTGTTCTACCCGCTCGCCGGGAAGCTGATCCCGTGGTTCGCTATCGCGGCGACGGCGCTGTGCGCCATCGGGCTCTACATCGGGTTCTTCGTCGCGCCGACCGACGCGCAGCAGGGCGAGTCCTACCGGATCATCTTCATCCACGTGGCGGCGGCATGGATGTCAATGTTCCTCTACCTTGTCATGGCATTCTGGGCCGGCGTCGGCCTCGCGCTCAACACCCGGCTGTCGTCGATGATGGCGACCGCGATCGCGCCGACCGGCGCCATCATGACTTTCGTCGCGTTGTGGAGCGGCGCGCTGTGGGGCCGGCCCACCTGGGGCACCTACTGGGTGTGGGACGCGCGGCTGACCTCCGAGCTGATCCTGCTGTTCCTGTATCTCGGCTTCATTGCGCTCCAGGCCGCGATCGACGATCCGCGCCGGGCGGACAAGGCGGGAGCGGTGTTGGCACTGGTCGGGGTGGTGAACGTCCCGATCATCTATTTCTCGGTCAAATGGTGGAACACCCTTCACCAGGGCGCCTCGGTGAGCCTCACCAAGGCGCCGACCATGGCTTCGACGATGCTCACCGGGATGCTGGTCATGGCGCTCGGGCTCTGGATGTACTCGATCGCAATCACCCTGGCGCGGGTACGGGCAATCATCCTCGAGCGCGAACGCCGTTCCGACTGGATCAAGGAACTGCCGGAGCGCGCCTGATATGGTCTGGGGCGGCTGGGATAATTTCTGGGCGATGGGCGGGTATGCGCCATTCGTATGGGGTTCGTACGGCGTGACGGTCGCCGCACTGGCCTTGGAGATCTGGCTCGTCAGGGCGCGGTGGCGCCGGGCCCTGGCGGAGGCCGCGCGGATTCGGAAGCGGGGCAGGGAAAGCGGAATGAGACCAGCGGAATGAAACCGAGGCACAAGCGTGCGTTGCTGATCGGAATCGGGCTCGTCATCCTGGCGGGCGCGGTGACGCTCGTGCTCACGGCGTTCCAGCAGAACCTGGTGTTCTTCTTCACGCCGTCGCAGGTGGCGGCGAACGAGGCGCCGGTCGGCAAGCCGTTCCGCATCGGCGGCATGGTGGAGACGGGCAGCCTCAAGCGCGGCGGCGACGGGCTGACGGTGCAGTTCAAGGTGACCGACACGGCGAAATCCGTCCAGGTCAAGTACACCGGCATCCTCCCCGACCTCTTCAGGGAGGGGAAGGGCGTGGTCGCGCAGGGACGGCTCGGGCCCGACGGCGTGTTCCAGGCAACCGAGGTGCTCGCGAAGCACGACGAGAACTACATGCCGCCCGAGGCGGCGCACGCGCTGGAGCAGGGCGCCAAGGCGCAGAAGACGATCAGGACCAATTGAGGTTGCGACCGTGATTCCCGAGATCGGCCAGTTCGCCCTGATCCTCGCGCTGCTGCTCGCCCTCGTGCAGGGCACGCTGCCGATCGCCGGGGCGCAACGGGGCGTCGCGAGCTGGATGGCGCTCGCCCGCCCGGCGGCGCAGGGGCAGTTCCTCTTCGTCGCGGTTGGGTTCGCGTGCCTCGCCTACTCGTTCGTTACGAACGATTTCTCGGTCGTCAACGTCGCGACGCATTCGAACTCGAAGCTGCCGGTCCATTACCGGTTCGCCGCAACCTGGGGCTCGCACGAGGGGTCGCTCCTGCTGTGGGTCCTGATGCTCACCGTGTGGACGGTGGCCGTGACGCGGTTCAGCCGCCACCTGCCGCAGGAGATGGTGGCACGCGTGCTCGGCGTGATGGGGCTGGTCAACGTCGGGTTCCTCCTCTTCATGCTCACGACCTCGAACCCGTTCGAGCGCCTCTTCCCGGCCGCCGCCGACGGGCGCGACCTCAACCCGCTGCTGCAGGACCCGGGCATGGTGTTCCATCCGCCGATGCTCTACATGGGCTACGTCGGCTTCTCGGTGGCGTTCGCATTCGCAATCGCGGCGCTTTTGGGCGGCCGGCTCGACTCCACGTGGGCGCGGTGGTCGCGGCCATGGACCACCGCCGCTTGGTGCTTCCTCACCCTCGGCATCATGATCGGGAGCTGGTGGGCGTACTACGAGCTCGGCTGGGGCGGGTGGTGGTTCTGGGACCCGGTCGAGAACGCCTCGTTCATGCCGTGGCTCGTCGGGACCGCGCTGGTGCACTCGCTCGCCGTCACCGACAAGCGCGGGAGCTTCAAGGCCTGGACCGTCCTGCTCGCGATCTGCGCGTTCTCGCTGTCGCTGCTCGGCACCTTCCTCGTGCGCTCGGGCGTGCTCACCTCGGTGCACGCGTTCGCGACCGACCCGCGGCGCGGGGTCTTCATCCTCGCGTTCCTCGCGGTCGTCATCGGCGGTTCGCTCGCGCTCTTCGCCGCTCGCGCGCCGAAGGTCGCCGCGGGCGGGAAGTTCGACCTGGTGTCGCGCGAATCGATGTTGCTGGTGAACAACGTGCTGCTCATCGTCGCCGCCGGATCTGTGCTGCTCGGGACGCTGTACCCGCTCTTCCTCGATGCGCTGAGCGGGGGCACGACGAAGATCTCGGTCGGCCCGCCGTACTTCGAGGCGGTGTTCGTCCCGATCATGACGGCGCTCGTGTTCCTGATGGGCGTCGGTCCGCTCGCGCGCTGGAAGGAGGCGCGCCTGCCCGACCTGTGGACCCGCCTCAAGTGGGCGCTTGGCGTCAGCCTGGCGACGGCGCTGTGCCTGCCGCTCGTCGCAGGCTCGTGGAAGCCGCTCGTGAGCTTCGGGCTCCTGCTCGCGCTGTGGGTCGTCGCGTCGACGTTCGTCAACGTGAAGGAGCGCATCCGCAACCTCCGCGGCGGGCTCGCGGCGCGGCTCGCCAGCCAGCCCCGCGGCTACTGGGGCATGACGCTCGCGCACCTCGGCATCGCGGTGTTCATCGTCGGCGTGACGCTGGTGAAGGGCTACGAGACCGAGCGCGACGTGCGCATGGCGGTCGGCGACACGGTACAGGTCGGCGGATACGTGTTCCGCTTCGACGGCGTGCGCGACGTACCCGGCCCGAACTACCATGCCTCGCGCGGCGCGGTCGACGTGAGCAGGGAGGGCAAGTCGATCGAGACGCTGCACCCGGAGAAGCGCGTCTACACCGCGCAGCAGATGCCGATGACCGAGGCGGCGATCGACTCGGGCTTCTTCGGCGACATCTACGTGTCGCTCGGCGACCCGGTGGGCGACGGCTCGTGGGCGGTGCGCGTGTACCACAAGCCGTTCGTCACCTGGATCTGGTTCGGCTGCATCTTGATGGCGCTCGGCGGGTTCATCGCGCTCACGGACCGGCGCTACCGAATTCGCGCCGCGCAGGAAGCCGGGCTCGCGAGCGGCGCCGCGACGCAGGCCGGCTGAAGGACCGCACCATGAATCGCTTCACGATCCCGCTGGCCGTCTTCGTCGTCATCCTGGCGTTCCTGTTCGTCGGTCTCGGGCTCAACCCGCGCGAAGTGCCGTCGCCGCTCATCGGCAAGCCCGCGCCCGCGTTCCAGCTCGCGCAGCTGCACGCGCCAGAGCGCGTGTTCACGCAGAAGGACATGGAGGGCCAGGTCTGGCTGCTGAACGTGTGGGCGTCGTGGTGCGTCTCCTGTCGCGACGAGCATCCGCTGCTCGTGCAGCTCGCCAGGGCGAAGACGGTGCCGCTGGTCGGGCTCAATTACAAGGACAAACCCGACGAGGCGAAGGCGTGGCTCAAGCAGTTCGGCGACCCGTACCAGCTCTCGATCAGCGACCTGCAGGGCCGCGTCGGCATCGACTACGGCGTCTACGGCGTGCCCGAGACGTTCGTGATCGACAAGGCCGGGGTGATCCGCCACAAGCACATCGGCCCGATCACGCCGGACGCGCTCGAGAAGAAGATCCTCCCGCTCGTGAAGGACCTCCAGAGATCGTGACGCGATTCCTGCTTGCGCTCCTCGTCGCGGCCGCGCCGCTCCTGGCCCCGGCCAAGGACGCGGTGCCGACCGAGCAGGACCCGGTCGCTGCGAAGCGCGCCGTGGCGCTCTCCGAGCAGCTCCGCTGCCTCGTCTGCCAGAACCAGTCGATCGCGGAGTCGAACGCGGAGCTGGCCGTCGACCTGCGCCGGCAGATCAACGAGCAGATCGCCTCGGGCAGGAGCGACGCGGAGATCGTGGACTTCATGGTGCAGCGCTACGGCGACTTCGTGCTCTACCGTCCGCCGTTTAAGGCGAGCACCGTGCTCCTGTGGCTCGGCCCGGCGGTGCTGCTGGTGCTTGGCCTCTGGGCGCTGCGGCGCGTGTTGCGGATCCGCCAGCGCGCCGGAGAGGAGCGGCCGCTCTCCGAGGACGATCGGGCACGCGCCGAGCGGCTGCTCGGCGGAGAGCCGCCCAAGTGATCGCGTTCGCGCTGATCGCCACCGGCATGGCGGCCGTCGCGGTGGCGTGGATTCTCGTCCCGCTGCTGCGGAGCCGCGGCGCCGGCGGCGTCGACCGCGACGCCTCCAATGTGGCGATCCTGCGCGACCAGCTCGCCGACCTCCAGGCCGACCTCGCGCGCGGCGCGATCGGCCCTGTGCAGTTCGAGCAGGCCAGGCGCGAGCTCGAGCGCCGCGTCCTAGACGAAGTGTCCGCAGCCCCGGACGCGGCCACGGTGCAGCGCGGGACGCCTTGGGCGGCGGCCGTGCTCGCCGGCCTGGTCCCGGTCGTCGCCGTGCTGCTCTATCTCTTCATCGGCACGCCGGACGCGCTCGGCCCGCAGGCGCGGGCCGGCGGCGCGGAGGGCGGCCACGAGGTCACGCGCGAGCAGGTCGAGAAGATGGTCGCGGACCTCGCCGCGCGCCTGGAGCGGGAGCCGGACAACGTCAATGGCTGGGTCGTCCTCGCGCGCTCCTATTACGTGATGAACCGATTCGACGACGCCGCAAGAGCCTACGAGCGCGCCGTGACGCTCGTGCCTAACGATCCGGATCTGCTCGCGGACTACGCCGACACGCTCGCCGTCACCACCGGGGGCAACTTGAGCGGCAAGCCACTCGAGCTCGCCAGGCGGGCGCTCGCAGCCGATCCGACGCACTGGAAGGCCCTCGCGCTGGTCGGGACGGAGGCGTTCAATCGCAAGGACTACGAGTCGGCGATCCAGTACTGGGAGAAGCTGAAGGCGACCGCGCCGCCAGGCTCGCCGATCGCCCAGTCGATCGACGCGAGCATCGCGGAAGCGCGCGAGCTGGGCGGAATGAAGGTCGCGGCAAAGCCTCCCGCGCAGGCCGCCGCCGCCCCGGCCGGGGGCCGCGTCGCGGGCAAGGTCGACCTGAGCCCCGGGCTGAAGGGCAAGGTCGCGCCGACCGACACCGTGTTCGTCTTCGCGCGCGCGGCCGAGGGACCGCGGATGCCGCTCGCGATCCTCCGCAGGCAGGTCAAGGATCTGCCGTTCGAGTTCGCGCTCGACGACTCGATGGCGATGGCGCCGAACATGAAGCTCTCCAGCTTTCCCGACGTGGTGGTCGGCGCCCGCGTGTCCCGTTCGGGCAACGCGACGCCGCAGAGCGGCGACCTCGAGGGGCTTTCGAAGCCGGTGAAGGTCGGGGCGAGCGGCATTGCGGTCGTGATCGACAGCGCGCTTCCCTGAGCGCGCCACGACCGCTGCGTCCATGGACTGCGACGTCGTCGTCGTCGGCGCGGGCGTGTCCGGTCTCGCGACGGCCTTCGACCTGCAGGGTCGCGGCCACGCGGTGCGCATCCTCGAGGCCGCGCCGCGCGCGGGCGGGGTCATCGCCTCGCGCCGGCGCGACGGCGCCCTGTACGAGACCGGCCCCAACAGCACGCTCGACACCACGCCGCTGATCGGCGAGCTGCTCGATGCGGCAGGGGTCGCGGCCGAGCGTCTCGATGCGACCGCCGCGGCTGCGAAGCGCTACGTCGTGCGCGCGGGGCGGCTCGTGGCATTGCCCGCATCGCCCGGCGCATTCCTCGCGACGCCCCTCTTTTCGCTGCGCGCGAAGCTCGCGCTCGCGCGCGAACCGTTCGTCGCGCCGGCCCCGCCGGGACGCGAGGAGTCGGTCGCGGTGTTCGTCCGTCGGCGGCTCGGCACCGAGTTCCTCGAGTACGCGATCGAGCCGTTCGTCGCCGGCGTTTACGCGGGCGACCCGGAGCGGCTCTCGGTGCAGGCGGCGTTTCCACGGCTGCATGCCCTAGAGCAGCGCTACCGCAGCCTCATCCGCGGCCAGATTCTCGGCGCGCGCGAGCGCGCTCGCGACCGCGAGAGGTCGAAGAGCACCGCGGCGAGCTTCTCGTTCCGGGACGGCATGCAGACGCTCACCGATGCGCTCGCACGCGGGCTGCATGGACTCGAGACCGGCACCCGCGTCACGCGCCTCGGCAAGGACGAGAACGGATTGTTCGAGGTCGAGGGCGAGCGGAGCGGTGGGCGCGTCGCGGCGCGATCGCGCGCCGTGGTGCTCGCAGTGCCGGCGGATGCGGCCGCGAGCCTCGTGCGGCCGGCCGCCCCCGGGGCAGCCGCTGCGCTCGATGCGATCCCGTACGCGCCGGTCGCCGTCGTGGCCTCGGTGTACCGCCGGGCAGACGTGCGGCATCCGCTCGACGGATTCGGCTTCCTGTGTCCGCGCAAGGAGGGCCGGTCGATTCTCGGCACGCTCTTCTCGAGCAGCATGTTCGACGGCCGCGCGGACGCGGACAGCGCGCTGCTGACCACGTTCGTCGGTGGGGCCCGCAAGCCGGAGCTCGCTCGGTCGGGCCCCGACGAGATCGCGAAGGAGGTGGAGCGGGAGCTTGAGGTGCTGCTCGGTGCGACGTCGCCCCGGTGGCGCGAGGTGATCCAGTGGCCGCGCGCCATTCCCCAGTACACGCTCGGACATCTCGGGCGCATCGCCACCGTCGAGCAGGCCGAGGCCGCCGTGCCGGGCCTCTTCTTCCGCTCGAACTACCGCGGCGGCGTGTCGGTGGGGGATTGCATCAAGTCTGCCCACGCCGGCGCCGCCGCCGTATCGGCGTTCCTCGCGGCCGGGTAGCCGCTCGGCCTTCGCGCAAGGCGACGCGGTAGATGACGAAGTAGACCGCGGCGACGAGCCCTGCGCCGCCCACGGAGAGCGCCGGGTCCGCTGCGACGATCACGCAGTAGAGCGCCCCGAGCCCGATGAAACCGCCCGCGAGCACCGCGAGCATGAACACCGCAAGCGCAGGCAGGCGCGCCTTTGTGACGCCGATGGTCTCCACCTTTTTCGGCGACCTGCTTGGGCGAGTACGCGTCGAGCTCGAACATGGCCGGGAAATTTCGCTCCGCGATCTGACAGGTTGATGACGCGTCGTCAGCCGCGCCCGGTCTCCGCCGCGAGCAGGGCGCGCAGCTCGGTCTTGAGCACCTTGCCGTAATTGTTCTTCGGCAGGCTGTCGACGAAGCAGTACGACTTCGGCCGCTTGAAGCGCGCAATGCTCGCGAGGCAGAGCGCATCGAGCTCCTGCTCGCTTGCATGGCCACCCGCGCGTTGCACGACGAACGCGACGACTTCCTCGCCCCACTCCGGGTGCGGTCGGCCGACGACGCAGACCTCGCGCACGTCCGGATGTCGGAGCAGCACTTCCTCCACCTCGCGCGGGTAGATATTCGAGCCGCCGCTGATGATGAGGTCCTTGGAGCGGTCGATCAGCGTGAGGAAGCCGTCCGGGTCGAGCGCGCCGACGTCGCCCGTGTGCAGCCAGCCGCCCTGCAGCGTCGCGGCAGTGGCCTCGGGGTTGCGCCAGTAGCCCTTCATGACCGCGTCGCCGCGCACCAGGACCTCGCCAGGCTCATCAGGCGGGAGCGGTTGATCCCGCTCGCCCGCGACTCGGACCTCGACGCACGACTGCGCGACACCGACCGACGCGAGCCGATGCGCGTGGCGCGGGTGGGCCGCATCGGCGTGGTGGTGCCGCGACAGGGCGGTGATCGTCATCGGGCTCTCGCCCTGGCCGTAGATCTGCACGAAACGCTGGCCCATCGCCGCCAGCGCGTCCTCGATGTCGGCGAGGTACATCGGCCCGCCGCCGTAGACGACGCTCTTGAGTCCGTCGAGCGGCGGGCGGGCCGCGCGTGCGTGATCCACGAGCCGTTTCACCATCGTCGGTGCTGCGAACATCGCAACGCCGCGCCAGGCGCTCGTCAGCGCGAAGATCTCCGGTGGATCGAAACCCCCGCTCTCGGGGATCACCTGCACCGCCGCCGCCGCGACGTGCGGCGCGCCGTAGATCCCCGACCCGTGCGACATCGGCGCCGCGTGGACGATCGCGTCGCCGGGCGCGATCTTGTCCACATCGGCGAAGTAGCAGAGGGTCATTGCGAGCAGGTTGCGGTGCGTCAGCATCACGCCCTTCGGCCGCCCGGTGGTGCCGCTCGTATAGAAGAGCCAGGCGAGGTCGTCGGGCGCGGCATCCGCCGGCCGGGGCTCGGCATCCCCCACGAGTCGCCGGTACTCGTCGCTCTCGACCGCGATCACGTGCTCCAGCCCGGTGACCGCGCCGCGCAGCGCGCCGACTGCCGCCGCATGGTCGGCAGTGACGAAGCACACCCGCGTGCCCGAGTGCTCGAGGATGTACTCGGCCTCCTTCGGATGCAGCTTCGCGTTGATCGGCACGACGGCGAGACCCGCCCACCATGCCGCCCAGAAGAGCTCCACGTACTCCGGGCTGTTAGCCATGAACAGCCCGACCCGGTCTCCGGGCGCGAGTCCGAGCCGACCGCGCAGTCCTGCGGCCAGGGCGGCGCAGCGGGCGGCCAGGTGGCGGTAGTCGGCGACGACGCGCTCGCCGCGCGCCAGCGCGGGCGAATCAGGGAAGACGCGCGCCGAGCGTACGAGAAGGTTGGCGAGATTCACCGGCCCTGTCTGTGCAGCGTCGTGGCAGCGCGCCTCGATGGCTGGACGGGGACCCGCCGGAAAGCCGCATTCATCGGGGCTACGCCTCCTCCTGCCGGTGCGCCAACTCGGCGCCGTGGCGCGATTCTAGAGTGTGAGTCGCGCCGAGGGGGCGGTCTAAGGGCGTTCCCCTGATCGCGCTGGACCGGTCCGGGACCGACCGGAGGAGGGAGGAGGATTGCCGGCCGGTCGCCGACCCCGATCCAGCGCGGGGGGAAAGGGTCACCCGGCCCGCCGCGCGGGCCGGGGTCAATGGTCAGATGCGGGCGACGTAGCCGTCGCGCTCGAGCCTGCGCATGCGGGCTTCGAGGTCGGCCAGGTTCTCGGCCTTGGCGAGGTACGCCTCGTCCCGCGCGAGCCGACCCTTGTCGAGCCAGGCCTCGAAGCGCTCCCACACCCGACCGAACAGGGCGGCAATGTAGGCGGCGCGCATCGCTCGTGCGCGGGCCTCGACCTCGGCCACGTTGAGCTCGAACACGGTTTCGGGCTTGGACTCGACCCGCTCCGGCGCCACCTTCGCCTCGGGCTCAGGGGCATCCGGCACGTCACCCAGGCCGAACGCCGGTCCGGACCGGATCACGCTGTCACCTTCGTATAGAGGGGCATCGAATCTCATCTCAAACTCCTTGATCCCAATGCATTGTTGCATTGCACGATGGCAAGATATAGCCTCTGCACCAGGGCTTCAAATCGCATGTTTGGATCGGTCCGATCAGCCCCGGCTATATTGTGTCCAAATTCACGCTGCGTCGCACAACGACGCCCGTGAAATCAAAGGGTTGACGGGGAGCAGGGACTAGTGGAGCTTTACCAACTGCGCGGCTTCGTGGTCGTCGCCGAGGTCGGAAACCTGACCCGGGCGGCCGAGCGGCTGCACCTCAGCCAGCCGGCGCTGAGCGCCCAGATCAAGTCCCTCGAGGACGAGCTGGGCGTGGCGCTGTTCGAGCGCTCCTCCAGCGGCATGGTCCTGACCGCCGGCGGCCGGCGGCTGCTCGCGGCGGCCGAGAAGGTGCTCGCCGCCGCCCAGTCGTTGCGCGCCGAGGCGCTGGCGCTGAAAGGGGCGGTCGCCGGCCGGGCGAGGATCGGGACGGTGTCCGATCCGGAGTTCATCCGGGTCGGGGAGCTCCTGACGGTTGCGATGGAGCGCTACCCGCTGCTCCAGATCGAGCTGCATCAGGCGGTCAGCGGCGAGGCGTTCGAGCAGGTGAGGAGTGGCGAGCTCGATGCCAGTTTCTACTTCGGCACGCTCGCGCATCCGTCAGTCGCCGGCCTGCAGCTCGGCGAGACCGCCTATCGGGTCGTCGCTCCGGCACAGTGGTGCGACCGGCTTGCGAAAGCGGACTGGGCCGAGCTCGCCGCGATGCCATGGATCATGACCCCCTCGATCAGCACCCACAATCAGCTAGTGAGCGAGCTGTTCCTTGGGCGGGCCGTGGCGCCCACCCAGGTCGTCGTCGCCGACCAGGAGGCCGTGATCGCCACGCTCGTGGTGTCCGGTGTCGGGGTGGCGCTGATGCGCGAGGACCTGGCGCGCGAGAAGGAGGCGGCAGGCGAGGTGTGCCTGTGGCGCGACGTCCGCGTTGCGACGCCGCTCTGGTTCGTCCATCTGGCCGAGCGCGCGGACGATCCGGTGATTGCGGCCCTGCTCGAGGTCCTGCGGGAGATCTGGGGCGTGCGCGAGCCCGTAGCGGCGCCTGCGCGCCGTCCGGCGCGAAGCTAGAGCCTACGCTCGGCTGGCGAGCTTACCGTTGGCCTGGGTGAGGCGGTCGATCAGCACCCGCATGAACGCCTTCTGGAAGTTCACCTGGCAGGTAGAGCTCGCCACCTTGAGCGCGATCGACTTGATCTCGATCACCGTGATGTCGGTGAGCGCGGTGATGGTCGTGGTCCGCTGCGTGACCCGGTCGCTGAAGTAGAGCAGCTCGCCGAAGCAGCCGGCGCGGCGGATCGTGTTGATCGAGGTGCCGCCGATCGACACGTCGACCTTGCCCTCGATCAGGAGGAAGAAGCTCTCGCCGTGGTCGCCCTCGCGGATGATCACCGTCCCGCGCGGGATCTCGCGCCACTGGCTGATACGCAGCGCCTCCCACAGCGTGGCGTCGTCGAAGTCTTCGAAGAACGACAGGTTCTTCAGCTCCGTGAACTTGGCCGAATCCGAGATCGACTCGCCGGCGAGCCGCAGGGCGCCGAACGCCTTGGAGAGATCCTTGCCGAAGTCGATCCAGCTCTGGTAGCGGTTCGCTGCGTTCTTCTGCATCGCCTTGAGGCAGATCTCGTCCAGCAGGGCCGGGAGCTCGGGCCGCAGCTGCGACGGCGGCGGCGGGGTGACGTTGAGGATCTCGTAGGTGAGCGAGAGCTGGTTGGAGGCGTTGAACGGCAGGCGCCCGGTCAGGAGCTTGTACATCACCACGCCCAGCGAGTAGATGTCGGTGTGGTGCGTGGCGTCCTCGAGCCGGATCTGCTCGGGCGACATGTAGGCGGGCGAGCCGATCCCGGTGAGCTGGGTCGTGTCCTGCGCGAGCTGCTCCTGGAACGACGCGCCGAAGTCGCTGACCTTGATCTCGCCCTCGGGGCTGTAGAGGATGTTGCCGGGCTTGATGTCGCGGTGGATCACGCCCAACTGGAACGCGTAGTCGAGCGCCCGGATGCACTTGAAGATGACCTCGACCACCTTCGAGAGGGGGAGGAGGGTGTCGATCTCGCTGTACGCCTCGAGCGTCGTGCCCTTGACGTACTCCATCACGATGTAGCTGTACTCGGGTTCGCTGACCGCGTCGTAGATCTCGACGATGTGCGGGTGGTTGAGCCGCCCGGCGAGGGCGGCCTCGGCGAGAAAGCCCTTGCGCAGCAGCTTCGCGGTCTGCTCGCGGACGCTTTCCTCGAAGAAGAACACCTTGATCGCGACGTCGCGGTCGGCGAACGGGTCGCGCCCGAGGTAGACGCGGCTGGTGGCGCCCCGCCCGATCTCCTGCGCGATCGGGTACTTGCCGATGCGCCATTCGAGCTCGAACTTCATCATTCCGAAGGATTTTTTCGTCGACCAACGAGTTTAGCCCAAGCGCGTCGGCCGGCCCATCGACCGCTTGCGGCGAGGCTTGAAAAAACCGGCACTTGTCCACATAACTGGTAGCAGTATCGACAAGAGGAGTTCGCTCATGCGGCTCGACCGGTTGACGACGAAGTTCCAGCAGGCGCTTTCGGACGCGCAGAGCCTCGCCGTCGGGGCGGACAATCCGTTCATCGAACCCGCACACGTGCTGCTGGCGCTGCTCGGCCAGGAGGACGGAGCCACGACGGCGCTGCTTTCGAGCGCCGGGGTAAATGTCGCGCGCCTCAAGGACAGCGTCAGGAAGGCGATCGACCGGCTGCCCAGGGTCTCCGGTACCGGCGGCGAGGTGCAGATCTCCCGTGAGCTGAACAACGTCCTCAACCTCACGGACAAGGAGGCGCAGAAGCGCGGCGACCAATACATCGCCTCCGAGCTCTTCGTGCTCGCGCTCACCGACGACAAGGGCGAGGCCGGGCGCCTGCTCAAGGAGGCGGGCGGGAGCCGGAAGGCGATCGAACAGGCGATCAAGGCAGTGCGCGGGGGCGAGTCGATCGGCAGCGCCGAGGCCGAGGGCCAGCGGAAGGCGCTCGAGAAGTACACGCTCGACCTCACCGATCGCGCGCGGGCCGGCAAGCTCGACCCGGTGATCGGCCGGGACGACGAGATCCGGCGGGTGATCCAGATCCTCCAGCGCCGGACGAAGAACAACCCGGTCCTGATCGGCGAGCCGGGGGTCGGCAAGACCGCGATCGTCGAGGGACTGGCGCAACGCATCGTCAACGGCGAGGTGCCCGAGACGCTCAAGAACAAGCGCGTGCTCGTGCTCGACATGGCGGGGCTCCTCGCCGGGGCCAAGTATCGCGGCGAGTTCGAGGAGCGGCTCAAGGCCGTGCTGAAGGAGCTCGCGCAGGACGAGGGGCGCACGATCGTCTTCATCGATGAGCTGCACACCATGGTCGGCGCGGGCAAGGCCGAGGGCGCGATCGACGCCGGCAACATGCTCAAGCCCGCGCTGGCGCGCGGGGAGCTGCACTGCGTCGGCGCAACCACTCTCGACGAGTACCGCAAGTACATCGAGAAGGACGCCGCGCTCGAGCGCCGCTTCCAGAAGGTGCTGGTCGAGGAGCCGAGCGTCGAGGCGACGATCGCGATCCTGCGCGGCCTGCAGGAGAAGTACGAGCTGCACCATGGCGTCGAGATCACCGACCCGGCGATCGTCGCCGCGGCGGAGCTCTCGCACCGCTACATCACCGACCGGTTCCTGCCCGACAAGGCGATCGACCTGATCGACGAGGCGGCCTCGCGCATCAAGATGGAGATCGACTCGAAGCCCGAGGCGATGGATCGGCTCGACCGCCGCCTGATCCAGCTCAAGATCGAGCGCGAGGCGGTGAAGAAGGAGAAGGACGAGGCGTCGCGGAAGCGGCTGGGCGCGATCGAGGAGGAGATCGCGAAGCTCGAGCGCGAGTACGCGGACCTAGAGGAGATCTGGAAAGCCGAGAAGCTCGCGGTCCAGGGCACCGCGCACATCAAGGAGGAGATCGAGCGCGTGCGCGCCGAAATCACCCGGCTGCAGCGCGAGGGCAAGCTCGACAAGGTCGCCGAGCTGCAGTACGGCAAGCTGCCGCAGCTCGAGGCGCAGCTCAAGGCCGCGGAGAAGGCGGGCGCAGGCAAGGACAAGCCGAAGCTGCTCCGCACCCAGGTCGGCGCGGAGGAGATCGCGGAGGTCGTCTCGCGCGCGACCGGCATCCCGGTGTCCAAGATGATGCAGGGCGAGCGCGACAAGCTGCTCTTCATGGAAGCGAAGCTCCACGAACGCGTCGTCGGCCAGGACGAGGCGGTGCGCCTCGTCGCCGACGCGATCCGGCGCTCCCGCTCGGGCCTCTCGGACCCGAACCGGCCGTACGGCTCGTTCCTCTTCCTCGGCCCCACCGGGGTCGGGAAGACCGAGCTCTGCAAGGCGCTCGCGAGCTTCCTCTTCGATTCGGAGGAGCACCTGATCCGCGTCGACATGAGCGAGTTCATGGAGAAGCACTCGGTGGCGCGGCTGATCGGCGCGCCGCCCGGATACGTCGGCTACGAGGAAGGCGGCCACCTCACCGAGGCGGTGCGGCGCCGGCCGTATGCGGTGATCCTGCTCGACGAGATCGAAAAGGCGCACCCCGACGTCTTCAACGTGCTGCTGCAGGTGCTCGACGACGGGCGCCTGACCGACGGGCAGGGCCGCACCGTCGACTTCAAGAACACGGTGGTCGTGATGACCTCGAACCTCGGGTCGCAGATGATCCAGTCGATGGCCGGGGACGATCCCGGGCTGATCAAGACCGCGGTGATGGCCGAGGTCAAGACGCACTTCCGGCCCGAGTTCGTGAACCGGGTCGACGAGATCGTCGTGTTCCACGCGCTGGACGAGAAGCACATCCTGAGCATCGCGAGGATCCAGCTCCGCTTCCTCGCCGAGCGGCTAGCGAAGCTCGAGCTGGGGCTCGACGTGACCGACGCCGCACTCGCGGAGCTCGCGAAGGCCGGCTTCGATCCGGTCTACGGAGCGCGGCCGCTCAAGCGCGCGATCCAGCAGACGATCGAGAACCCGCTCTCGAAGGCGATCCTCGAGGGCCGATTCGCGGCCAAGGACACGATCCGCGTCGACTGGAAGAAGGGCGCGATGACGTTCGAGAAGGTCGGCGGGCCGCAGGCGCGCGCCGCGTGACTGCACGCGGCGCCCAGCCGCTTGACATCACCCGGGCGATCCCATATACACGCGGCTTGAGCGTGGGTGGGTAGAAGCGGTCAGCCGGGCCGTCGACGGCGCAATGCCGGGGCGGTCCGGTCGGAGATTGCTAACAGGCGTAGGCTTGCGCCGTGCGCGATCCTGACCGGGAGCTTCCCATGTCGCGATCTCTCCTGCTGCCGAGACAAGAACGAGCAGGACCGCCGGTGCCGGCGGGCAGCCTGCCGCTGCAACTCCATTTGCTCTGCAAACCTTTCTTCGAGGAGGGTAGCCATGTTCGACCGCTTCATCAGGGTTCTTGCATTCGTCCTGGCCGCGCTGCCGTTCGCAGCTCAGGCTCAGGACAAAGTGACCTTCCTGACCAGCTGGTACGCACAGGCCGAGCACGGCGGGTTCTACCAGGCGCTCGCCAAGGGCCTTTACAAGCAGCACGGCCTCGACGTCACGGTCAGGATGGGCGGCCCGCAGGTGAACGGCATGCAGTTGATGATGGCGGGCCAGGCCGACATGCACATGGGCTATGACTTCCAGGTCCTCAAGTCGATCGAGCAGGGCCTGACGCCGGTGACCGTTGCGACGTCGTTCCAGCACGACCTGCAGGGCCTCATGACGCACGACGACGTCAAGAGTCTCGGCGACCTCAAGGGCAAGACCATCCTCGTCGCGACGGCCGGCCGGAGCTCGTGGTGGCCGTGGATGAGGCAGAAGTACGGCTACGCCGAGGAGCAGACGCGCCCGTACACGTTCAACCTTCAGCCGTTCTTCGCCGACAGGAACATCGCGCAGCAGGCGTACATGTCCTCCGAGCCTTTCCAGGCAGAGAGGAACGGCACCAAGGCGAAGTTCTTCCTGTTCGCGCGCGACGGCTTCCCGCCGTACGGCACGACCATCGTCGCGACGCAGAAGATCGTGAAGGAGCGGCCGGACGTGGTGCAGCGCTTCGTGCGCGCTTCGATGGAGGGGTGGAAGAGCTACATCCAGGATCCGGCGGCCGCGAACGAGCTGATCAAGAAGGACAACCCGAACATGAAGGACGACCAGCTCGCGTACGCGCTCGCGAAGCTGAAGGAGCAGAACCTGATTACCGGCGGCGACGCGGCGAAGATGGGCATCGGCGTGATGACCGACGAGCGCTGGAAGAAGACGCATGAGTACATGGTCTCGGCCGGGCTGCTGGCGCCGAACGTCGACGTCCGGCAGGCGTATACGACGCAGTTCGTGAAGGACCTGAAGGTCATGCCGTGAGGGGCGGGGCGGCCGGCGCGCGCGCCGCCCGCCCCGTCGCGAACGCCGCGCAGGAACCGCCGCGCCCCGGGTTCCAGCGCGGGGCCGGGAATCCTTCATGTCAGCCATCGCAATGCCTCCTAGGGTCGCGTCGGCCGCGGACCCGGTCGTCGACATCCGCGGCGCGGACAAGGTCTTTGCCAACGGCACCCGGGCGCTCAGCCCGGTCGATCTGACGATACGGGGCGGCGAGTTCATCACGCTGCTCGGACCGTCGGGCTGCGGGAAGTCGACGCTGCTCAAGATCATCGCGAACCTGCTGACGCCGTCGTCCGGACAGCTCAGCTGGTGGCGGAGCGGCTTCGACCACGTCGGCGAGCCCGGCAAGAAGCTGGTGATGGTGTTCCAGGACGCGACGCTCATGCCGTGGGCGCGCGTGCAGCGCAACGTCCGCCTGCCGCTCGACCTCGCGCGGATGTCCCGGGCCGAAGCCGACGCACGCGTCGCCGACGCCCTTTCGCTTGTCGGCCTGACCGGCTTCGAGGCGAACTATCCGCGGCAGCTGTCGGGCGGGATGCAGATGAGAGTCTCGATCGCGCGTGCGCTCGTGACGGAGCCGAACCTGCTGCTCATGGACGAGCCGTTCGGCGCGCTCGACGAGATCACCCGCAACAGGCTGGACGCCGACCTCATCCAGCTCTGGTGGAAGAAGAAGCTCACGGTCGTCTTCGTCACGCACAGCATCTACGAAGCGATCTTCCTCTCGACGCGCGTCGTGGTGATGGCGGCGCGGCCGGGGCGAGTGCTGAAGGACGTGGTGATCGACGAACCGCACCCGCGGACTGAGGCATTCCGGGTGACGCAGAAGTTCGCCGCGTACGCGAAGAGCCTGTCCGGGCTCCTCGCGGAAGCGAGCGCCAAGGGGACGACCGACCTGTGAGCGAACGCCTCATGAAGTGGTTCGCGCCGCTCGCCGTGGGCGTCCTCGTGCTGGTCCTCTGGCACGTGCTGGTGAAAGTCTTCGACGTACCGAAGTTCCTCGTCCCAGGACCGCTCGTGGTGCTGCAGACGCTGGTCGCGGACTGGAGCCTCCTCTTCAACTCGCTCCTGGTCACGCTCAAGATCACCTTCGGCGCGTTCTTCCTTGCGGTGGTGATCGGCACGACGGTCGCGTTCCTGTTCGTCCAGAGCCGCTGGGTCGAGATGAGCCTCTTCCCCTACGCAGTGCTGCTCCAGGTGACCCCGATCGTGGCGATCGCGCCGCTCATCATCATCTGGGTCAAGGAGCCGACCCTGGCGCTCATCGTCTGCGCCACGATCGTCGCTCTGTTCCCGATCATCTCCAACACGATACTGGGCCTGCGCAGCGTGAACCCCGGCCTGGTCAACCTGTTCCGCATGAACAAGGCCACCCGCTGGCAGACGCTCACCCAGCTGCGCATTCCGTCGGCCGCGCCGTACTTCTTCGGCGGTCTGCGCATCTCGTCTGGCCTCGCCTTGATCGGCGCAGTCGTGGCCGAGTTCGTCGCCGGCACGGGCGGCACCGGTGCAGGGCTCGCCTACCAGATCCTGCAAGCGGGCTACCAGATCAACATCCCGCGTCTGTTCGCCGCGCTGCTCATGATCACGGTGACCGGCGTGGCCCTGTTCCTGCTGATGGTGTTCCTGTCCAAGCTTGCGCTCGCGAGCTGGCACGAATCGGAAGTGGTCCACGAAACCTAGATGCTCCTCCGGAACGCCACCGCGATCATGACCGGCCTCCCCGGGGACGAAGCCCGCGCGGCGGGGCGCGACCTGCGCATCGACCCGAACGGCCGCATCGAGGCGATCGGCATGCTCGCGCCGGGGGCGGGCGAGCAGGTGGTCGATGCGACCGATTGCGTCGTGTACCCGGGCTGGGTCAACACGCATCACCACCTCGCACAGTCGGTCCTCAAGGGCGTGCCGGCGGGCATCAACCTGCCGCTGCTCGGCTGGCTCGATGCCGTGCCGTACCGCTATCGCCACCGCTTCGACGCGGAGCTGCTCGCGATCGCGGCGGAGGTCGGGCTCACCGAGCTCATGCTGTCGGGTTGCACGACGACGGCGGATCACCATTACGTCTACTGGCCCGGTATGGCCTACGACCCGGCGCAGCTGTACTTCGACCTCACGGCGCGGCTGGGAATCCGGTTCGTTCTGTGTCGCGGCGGCGCGACCGTGAAGCGGGCGTTCGAGTCGGACGACCCGAACGCGCTCCAGCCCGAGACGCTCGACGCGATCGTCGGCGACGTCGAGCGGCTCGTCGGCGCCTACCACGATCCCGGTCCCGAGGCGATGCGCCGCATCGTGCTCGCGCCGGCGACCCCGACCTGGTCGCTGCGCCCGGAAGAGCTGAAGCCCGCGGTGCGCGCGGCGCGCAGGCTTGGGATCCGCACGCACAGCCACCTGTCGGAGACCGCCGACTACGTCGCATTCTGCCGCGAGCAGCACGCCCGGAGGCCAGTCGAGTTCATGGCCGAGCACGAATGGCTCGGAGCCGACGTCTGGTTCGCGCACATGGTGCATCTCTCCGAGTCCGAGGTCCGGCTCGTCGCTGAGACCGGCACCGGGATCGCGCACTGCCCCGCCTCGAACTGCCGGCTCGGAAGCGGCGTCGCCCCGGTGCCGGAGCTTGCCCGCGCCGGCGCACCCGTGTCGATCGGCGTGGACGGCGCCGCGTCGAACGAATCCGCCGACTTCATTTCCGAAGCGCACATCTGCTGGTACACCCATCGCGCGGTGAAGGGCGCCGCCGCGGTGACCGTCGAGGACGTGATCCACTGGGGCACGCGCGGCGGTGCACGCGTGCTCGGCATCGACAACATCGGCACGCTCGAGGTCGGCCGCGCCGCGGACCTCGCCGTGTACTCGCTCGACCAGCCGCGTTATGCGGGTCTGCACGACCCGGCGATTGGTCCGGTCGCGAGCAGCGGCAGGCCGCGTCTGCGACTGCTCACCGTGCAGGGGCGCGTGGTGGTCGAGAACGACGCGATTCCCGGTCAGGACCTGCCGCGGTTGCTCGCCCGCGCGCGCGAGGCCGTGCGGAAGCTCTCGGATGGCTGAGATGAAACCGATGCCGCAGGCATCGCTTTCCCCGACTTCGGGGCGCACGAGGGGGCGACGCGCAGCGGCTTTGCCCCCTCGTGTCGTTCGCACCTGATCATGCGACGCTTCGAGTACCACGAGCCTGCCACGCTCGACGAGGCCGTCGCGCTGCTGGGGCGCTTCGGGGACGAGGCGAGCCTACTCGCGGGCGGCACGGATCTGCTGGTCGAGATCAGGGAACACGTACACTGGCCGCGGCAGGTCGTCAACATCAAGAAGATCCAGGGCATCGCCGCGCTCGGCTACGACGAGCGGGCCGGCCTGCGCTTCGGCGCGCTTGTCACCGCGCGCGAGATCGAGACCTCGCCCGTGGTGCTCGAGAAGTACCCCGGGCTTGCGCAGGCGGCGCGCGAGCTCGGCTCGATCCAGGTCCGCAATCGCGCGACGATCGTCGGCAACGTCTGCCGCGCGTCACCCTCTGCGGACACGCTGCCGCCGCTGATCGCCGACGGCGCGACGGTGAAGGTCTACGGACCTGCCGGCGAGCGCACGGTCGCGCTCGAGGCGTTCTTCACCGGTCCCGGCACGACCCTGCTCGGACCCGGTGAGCTGGTGACGGAGATCGCTGTGCCGCCCCCGCCGCCGCGCACCGGCAAGCACTACATCAAGCACGGCCGCCGCAAGGCAATGGAGCTCGCGACCGTCGGGGTCGGTGTGACGCTCACGCTCGACGGCGGGGCGTGCCGCGAGATCCGGATCGCGCTCGGCGCGGTCGCGCCCACGCCGATCCGGGCGCGGAATGCCGAGGACGCGCTGCGTGGGCGCGCGCTCGACGGCGCGGGGATCGAGGCGGCGGCGCGGATCGCAATGGACGAGTGCCGGCCGATCAGCAACGTGCGGGGGAGCGCGGAGTACCGGCGCGATATGGTCGGCGTGCTCACGCAGCGCGCGATCCGGCAGGCGATGGAGGCGGTGCGATGAAGCGGGTCGTCGAGGTCACGATCAACGGCGAGCGCCACGAGCTCGCGCTCGAGCCTTACCGCAGTCTGCTCGACGTGCTGCGCAACGAGGTCGGCCTGACCGGGACGAAGAAGGGCTGCGACGTCGGCGATTGTGGCGCGTGCACCGTGCTGCTCGACGGGAAGCCGGTCAACTCCTGCCTGGTGCTGGGCGTCGAGGTCGCCGGCTGCGACATCGTGACGATCGAGGGTCTGCAGCCCGACCCGGAGCGCCTGCACCCGCTGCAGGAGAGCTTCATGAAGCACGGCGGTGCGCAGTGCGGCTTCTGCACGCCGGGCTTCGTCATGATGGCCAAGGCGCTTCTCGATGAGAACCCCAACCCGACCGAGGAGGAGATCCGCTTCGGCATCGCGGGCAACATCTGCCGCTGCACCGGCTACACGAGGATCGTGACGGCGATCCAGGAGGCCGCAAAAGAGCTGAGCGAGGGAAGGAGCCCCGCGTGAACGTCGTCGGCACGAGCGTCAAGCGCACCGACATCATCGGGAAGGTCACCGGCACCGCACAGTACGCGGGCGACGTGAAGCTCGCGGGGATGCTGCACGGGAAGATCAAGCGCAGCACGGTCGCGCACGCCAACATCAAGCGCATCGACATCAGCCGAGCGGTCGCATTCCCGGGCGTGAAGGCCGTGCTTACGCACGAGAACGTCCCGCGCGTGCTGCACTACGGCTCGCCGCATCCGCGCTCGGCGTCGGTGACGTGCGACCAGTACATCCTCGACCGGAAAGTGCGCTACTGGGGCGAAGGGGTGGCCGCCGTCGCGGCGGTGAGCGAGGAGATCGCCGAGGAGGTGCTCGACCTCATCGACGTCGAATACGAGCCGCTGCCCGGCGTGTTCACGGTCGAGGCGGCGCAGGCGTCCGGCGCCCCGGTGATCCACGAAACGGGGTATGCCAACAACCTGCTGTTCAAGCCCGTCGTGGTGACGCGCGGCGACGTCGCGAAGGGCTTCGCGCAGGCCGACCTGATCATCGAGGGCGAGTACGAGACCGGACGTCCGACGCCCGCGTACATGGAGCCCAACGTCTGCGTCTGCCAATGGGACAACACCGGTAAGCTCACGGTGTGGGTATCGACCCAGACCGCGTTCATGGTGCGCGGGATCCTCGCCGAGGTGCTCGGCCTGCCGCTCCACAAGGTGCGGGTCCTCGTGGATCACATGGGCGGCGGCTTCGGGGCCAAGCAGGATCTCTTTCAGCACGAGTTCCTGTGCGCGCTGCTCGCCAAGGAGACGCGCCATCCGGTGCGGATGGAGTACACGCGCGGCGAGACCTTCGTCGGCGGGCGTTCGCGCCACCCGTGCAAGATCTGGCTCAGGCAGGGCTTCAGGAAGGACGGCACGGTCGTCGCGCGCGAGGCGCGCATGACCTACAACAGCGGGGCGTACGGCTCGCACGGCCCCGGCGTCACGATCGTCGGGACGAGCGCGCTCACCTCGCTCTACCGCTGCGAGAACGTCCATCTCGAGGGACGGTGCGTGTATACCAACACGCCGATCGCCGGCGCCTACCGCGGCTACGGTGTGGTGCAGACCTACTATGCGCTCGACATACAGATGGACGAGGCCGCCGCACGGCTCGGCATGGACCCCGTCGAGCTGAAGCTCAGGAACGCGGTGCGCGAGGGCGACCTCGCGCCGTCCGGGCACCCGATCGTCGGCCACGGCTTGGAGGACTGCATCCGGCGCGGCGCGCAGGAGGCCGGCTGGGAGCAGCTCCGTCGTCGACCGCACGAGCCGGACGGCACGTTCCGCCGCGGCTGGGGCATGGGATGCGAGATGCACGGCTCCAGCGCCTACCCCGGCATCAAGGAGCAGGGCAACGCGATCGTCAAGATGAACGAGGACGGCACGGCGGTCCTGCTGACCGGCGCGGCCGGGCTCGGCACGGGCGCACACACCGCGCTCGCGCAGATCGTCGCCGAGGAGCTGGGTTTGCGGTTCGACGACGTGGCGGTGGTGCACGGCGACACCGACATCGTGCCGTGGGACATCGGGGCGTTCGCGAGCCACACGACGTTCATGGTCGGGCGCGCGGCACAGATGGCGGCGAGCGAGGTGAAGAGGCAGCTGCTCCAGCGCGTGGGCGAGCAGATCGAGGTGGCTCCCGAGGATCTCGAGGTCCGCGACAGCGTGATCGCGGTGCGCGGCGTCGCCGCAAAGCGCATGACCGTGCGCGAGGCGATGGGCCCGAAGCCCGGCATCCCGGCGGCGAACCTGGTGGGCAACGGCACGTACACGCCGACCAAGTCCTACTCGTTCGCCGCGCACTTCGTCGAGGTGCAGGTGGACACCGGAACAGGCCAGATCGACGTGCTGCAGGTGGTGCCGGTGCACGAGGTCGGCAAGGTCGTGCATCCGGTCGCGGCCGCCGGGCAGATCGAGGGCGGCATCCAGCAGGGCATCGGTCACACCCTGACGGAGGACTACATCGTCGATCTCACGAACGGCCGCTCGCTGAACGCCGGATTCGTCGACTACAAGATGCCGCTGTCGATGGACATGCCGCCGATCAGGACTATCATCCTGGAGACTGCGCCCGACCCGGGCGGCCCATACGGCGCGAAGGGCATCGGCGAGGATCCGATCATCGCCATCGGTCCGGCAATCGCCAACGCGATATACGACGCGGTCGGCGTGCGTTTCCGCCACTTCCCGATTACGCCAGAGCAGGTCCTCGCCGCGCTGAAGGACAAGACGAATGCAGATGCCTGACGCCGCGGCAGCGCCGCCGGTCCCCGTCACGATCCTTACCGGCTTCCTCGGCGCCGGGAAAACGACGCTGCTCAATTACATCCTCACCGAGCGCCACGGGCACCGCATCGCCGTCATCGAGAACGAGTTCGGCGAAGTGAACATCGATTCCGGTCTCGTCCTGACGTCCGAGGAGCGCATCTACGAGTTCACGAACGGCTGCATCTGCTGCGTCGGCGCGGTGCGCAGCGACCTCGTCAGGATCCTGAAACAGTTGATGAGCCGCCGCGAGAAGTTCGACCACATCCTGGTCGAGACCAGCGGGCTCGCCGACCCTCAGCCAGTTGCGGCGACCTTCTTCGTCGACGACGAGGTGGCGCGCCAGGTCGCGCTCGACGGGATCGTCACGCTGGTGGACGCGAAGCACATCGGCCGGCACCTCGACGACCCCAGCCTGCACGGGCACGACAACCAGGCGGTCGACCAGATCGTCACCGCCGACCGCATCATCGTGAACAAGGTCGACCTGGTCGACGAGGCCGAGGCCGCGGCGGTCGAGGCACGAGTGCGCGGCCTCAACGCGACCGCGGAGATCCTCCGGTCGAGCTACGCGAAAGTGGCGCTCGACCGCATCCTCGGGCTGGGCGCGTTCGACCTGTCGCAGACGATGGCGATCGAGCCGGACTTTCTCGACCACCGCCATCATTCCCACCAGCACGACCCGGCGGTCGAGTCGATCGCCGCGGTCTACGACGCGCGCTTCGACCGCGTGCGGTTGGCCGGCTTCCTCGAGCGACTACTCGATCAGCGCGGCGACGACATCTTCCGCGTGAAAGGGATCGTCGCGCTCGCCGGCGACCATCGCCGCTGCGTCCTCCAGGCGGTGCACCGGATCATGGAACTGCGTCCCGCGAACCCCTGGGGTGCGGAGGCGCCATCGAGCAAGATCGTGTTCATCGGCCGCAACCTCGACCGCGCGGCGATCGAGGCTGGCCTGAAGAACTGCCTTGCCGCCTGAGCGCGAGAGGCGCGGACTGCTGCGGGAGCGTCGCGCCGGCGGAGTGCCGCCTTACTCGGGCTTGATCCCGGCCGACTCGATCGTTTTCGCGAGCGTCGCGACGTCGTCGCGGACCATGGCGCCGAACTCCCGCGCCGGCATGGGCAGCGGGTCCGCGCCGACCGACGCGTAGCGCTCGCGGAGGTCCGGCGCGACGAGCGCCTTCGCGAGCGCGTCGTTGAGCCGCTGCACGATCGCGGGCGGCAGTCCAGCCGGGCCGTGCAGGCCGACCCACAGGCGCAGCGTCACCCCCGGGTAGCCGGACTCGGCGAACGTCGGCACGTCGGGCAGGAGCGGGGTACGCTGGTCCGACATCATCGCGACCGGCCGGACCTTGCCCGTGCGGATGTACTGGATCGCCGACGGCAGTGCATCGAAGATCATGGTGACGCTGCCGGAAATCATGTCCGGATAGGCGAACGCCGCGCTCTTGTACGGGATGTGCACGAGGTCGACGCCGGCCGCAGCCCGCAGCAGCTCGGCCGAGATGTGACCGATGCTGCCCACGCCCGAGGAGCCGTAGTTCAGCCTTCCCGGGTTCGCCTTGGCATGGGCGACCAGCTCTTTGACGGTCCGGGGCGCCATCGCCAGATTCACCGTGAGGATGGTCGGGGTGAGCGCGACGCCGCCGATCGCAGTGAAGTCGTTCACCGGGTCGTACGGGCTCGTCTGGACGAGCCTCGGGCCGATCGCGTACGCGCTCAGGCTCGAGAGCACAACGGTATAGCCGTCGGGAGCCGCCTTGGCCACGATGCCGGTCCCGAGCATGCCGCCGGCGCCGCCACGGTTCTCCACGACCACGGGCTGCCCGAGCACTTCCGACAGCTTCTGTGCGAGCACCCGACCGATGATGTCGGACACCCCGCCGGCCCCATAGGGCACGATCATGCGAACCGTGCGCGACGGATAGCCGCCCGCCTGCTCGCCTGCGGCCTGCGCCGATGCGCACGCCGGCGCCAGCGCGAGCGACACTGCAACGCATGCTGCCCCAAACAGTCTCATCATTCGACCCTCCCTATGGATGTCGCATCGTCGGCGGGATTCCGCGTCGGTCCTTAGGGCGTCGGATCGGTTGCCGCACCGCTCGCGCTTTCGCCCGGCGGGACCGCCCCGAGATAGCGCTCGAGATCCACCGGCGGATACACGACCTTGACGTAGCGTTCGTGCCGCTCGCGCGACAGCGTCGCGTCGATGATCGCCTTCGCCACCACGCCGTGCGCGTCGGACGAGGGATCCAGCTCGTTGCCGTGCGCGCCCGGGATCGGGATGACGTCCTCGTGCCAGCGCACGCGCGTGCCGAGCGCCCACATGACGTCGGCCGGATCGCGGATGTCGACGTCGCCGTCGACGACGATCACCGTCTTGAAGTTGACGTGCGCCGCCATGGCGGCGAGCGCGACGTTGCGCGCCTCGCCGGGCTCGGGCTTGTCCAGGCTGATGATCGCCGTGAATCCCGCCGCGTAAGGCGGCAGATGCACGGCCTTCAGCCGCGGCGTGATGTGACGCACGAACCGGGCGAGCAGCGGCTCGCGTGTGATCATGTTCCCGACGCTGACGTGCTCGTAGCCGCCGCCGTTCATCGTCTGGAAGATCGGGTTCCTGCGGTGGGTGATGCGCGTGATGCGCGCTACGTGCTTGGGGTCGGCGCCCGAGTAGTGACCGGTGAACTCGGCCATCGGGCCCTCCATCTGCCTCACGCCCGCGAGGACCTCCCCCTCCAGCACGATCTCGGCCGAGGCCGGCACCATCACGTCGCAGGTGAGTGCGCGCACGACCGGGATCGCCGCCCCGCGCAGCGCGCCGGCGATCTCGTACTCGTCGGCGTCGTAGCGAAACGCTGCCGCCATCATCACGACCGGGTCGGGGCCGATCGCGACGCAGAAGGGCAGGTTATTCCCTTGCGGCTCGATCTTGTCGAAGAATGCCTTGATGTGGCGCCAGGTGTTCATGCTGATTCCGGTGCGGTCGGCGCCGAAGATCTGCATGCGGTTGTAGGACAGGTTGTGTCGCCCGGACTGCGGGTCGCGTGCGATCACCACACCGGCGGTGATGAACGCCCCCGCATCGAGCGGGGAATGGGTCGGGATCGGCCAGCGCCCGAGGTCGGGCTTGTCGATCACCATTTGCTGACACGGCGCCTGGCCCTCGACGGCCTGCGCGGCGAGCGGCCTCTCGGTGGCCACCGCCATGCGTGCGCCGACTTCGGCCACCTCGCAGCCGAGCGCGAGCGCGATCCGGCGCGGCGAGCTCAGCAACCCACCGACGACCGGCACGTCGAAGCCGTTCACCTGGTGGAAGTAGGCTGCCTTGCCGGCGCGCTCGCAGGCATTGAGCACCGCACCGAGCTCGCGCACCGGGTCGACGGTGCGGCGGATCTCGTGCAGCTCGCCCGCCTTGCGGACAACCTCGAGGTAGCTGCGCAGGTCGTGGATGCGCATGAGGCTAGGACTGTATGCGCGCCAAGATCTGTGCCGCGCGCGAGAGCGCCCGCTCGGAAATCTTCGCCCGGATGCCCTCGAATCCCGCCTTCCGCGTCGCATCGAGGCCCATCCGCGACGTCGTGCCGGTGCCCGAGGCGGAGGGGTCGAGCGCGCTGCCGGGCAGCCCGTCGACGATGAGGACGTCGCGATGCGGCTGGAAGTGCGTCGCGAGCGCCCACAGCACCTCCGAGTCGTTGGCGATGTCCACGTCGGGGTCGACCGCGATCACGGTCTTGAGGTAGGGGTCCCACCCGAGGAGCCCCATCATCACCTGGCGCGCCTCGCCGGGGCGAAGCTGCTTCAGCGCGACGTACGCGTGGAAATGCGTGCCGGAGGTCGGATAGTGAACGGCGGTGACGCCCGGGAACCGCTCCTTCAGCTTCTCGACCATCTCGGATTCGCGCGGGACGCGCGCCAGATTGAGGTGCTCGGCGGAATTGCCGCCCGCGACGTCGACCAGCCACGCATCGCGCCGCCGCAGGATCGCATCCACCTTGAGGAGGTTGTTCGTCGAACGGCTCGACGAGTAGCCGGTGAACTCACCGAACGGCCCCTCCTCGGCGTGAGCTTTCGCATCGATGGTGCCCTCGAGGACCAACTCGGCGGCGGCGGGCACCGCGATGCCGTGCGCGGGCGTGCGAACCACCTCCAGCGGCGCGCCGAGCAGTCCGCCGGCGATGCGCCGCTCGTCGACGCCGAAGCCGACCCGCGCCGAGGCGGCGAGCATGAACAGCGGATGCGCGCCGATCACCATCGCGACCGGCATCGGGCGACCGCGCTCGGCGTAGAGCTGCAGCAGGCGCCACAGGTGCCCGCGCGAATGCAGGCTCGTCGCGAACTCGCTCTTGGAGTGCAGCATCGCGCGGTGGTAACTGAGGTTGCCCGCGCCGGTGTCCGGGTGCTCCGCGACGACGATGCCGCTCGTCAGGTACGGCGCGCGGTCGGTCTCGAAGTGCTTGAGCAGCGGGAGCGTCGCGAGATCGAGTGCGCGCGTCTCGACGGTGTCGAGCACCGGACCGGACTCGATCACCCGGAAATCGCAGGCCCCGCGCGTGCGTGCCTGGTAGGTTTCGTGCAGGCGCCCAGGCTCGGCGCCGAGGAGACGGGCGATGCGAGTACGCGAGCCGAAGACGTTCGTCACGACCCTCGCGCCGAGACCCGTCACGCGCTCGAAGACGAGCACCGGCTGGCGTGCGGCGGCCGCGAGCCGCCAGAGCACCGCGGTGATGTCCTGGTCGGGCGAGACCTCGTCGCTCACGCCGAGGACGTCGTCCGGATGCGCGGCGCGATAGCCCTCGAGGAAGCTGCGGAAATCCTGCGCGCCGGGCGGAGACGGGTGCGTCATGTGGCGAATCGCCCGGCGCGAGGCGGTCACTTCACGCCGGCGTAGCTGTCCTTCAGTCGCGCCTGCGCTTCCTCCATCGTGCGCGGCGGCGGCGTGGTCCGGATGCCGCACAGGCGCGCGATGTTGTTGCCCAGGTAGTCCTCGAGCCCATCCTCGTCGAGGTTCATGCCCTGGGGCGGCGGGCCGCACAGCACCTCGAGCTCGCGCAGCCACATGCCGGGCTCGTTCGGCGGTGAGTCGGTGCCGAACACGATCTTGTGCCGCGGCAGCTCCTTGGCGAACTCGACGATGCGCGCCTGGAAGGTCCAGCCCGACTCGCAGACCACGTTCGGCGTGTCCATCGCCATCCAGAACGCCTCGAACGAGTAGTTGCCGCCGGTCTGGATGCCGAAGTGGCCGATGATGAAGTTGACCATCGGGAACTCGCGGATCACCGGGTAGAACTGGGTCGGGATGCTGAACGGGCCGTCGCCGGTGTGGATCAGGACGACCACGTTGTGCTTCGCGCACATCTTCATCGCCGGGCGCAGCCAGTCGAGCGCCCGATCGGGGCGGTAGTTGTGCATGTTGGAGTGGAGCTTCAGCATCTTGAAGCCGTACTCCTTGACGTGAAACTCAAGCTCGGCGGCGCCTTCCTCCGGGCCCCAGCGCGGGTTGAAGCTGAAGTTGCCGATGAACCGGTCCGGGTACTTCCGGCAGAGCTCCGCGCAGTAGGCCATGTAGTCGCGGATCCCCGGGCGGCCGGTGCGATTGCCCTCGCGGTACACCGTGTTGCCCGGGGGCGGCTGGATGAAGCCCATGTCGATGCGCCGCTGCTTGCCGTTGATCATGTACGGGCCGTCCATCAGCTTGAGCATGCGCTCGCCGTTGAAAGGCGTACCGGTGTGCCGCCACGCCTCGTCGACGACGTTGGTCGGATGCAGATGGGTGTCGATGATCATCGCGCTCTCCGAGCTTGACTAGGCGGCCACGGGCTTCTTAGACGCGAGGCGCGCTTGCGCTTCCTCGGCCGTGCGCGGGGGCGCGGTGGGCGCAACGCCGATCATGCGCGCCAGGTTGTTGCCGAGATAGTCCTCGAGGGTGTCCTCGTCGAGGTTCAGGCCGTGCGGCGGCTCCATGCAGAGCACCTCGAGGAGGCGGATCCACATCCCCGGCTCGTTCGGCGGCGTGTCGGAGCCGAACATGATCTTGTGCTTCGGCAGGTCCTTGGCGAACTCGACGATCCGGGACTGCAGGCACCACCCGGACTCGCAGTAGACGTTGGGAAGCTCCATCGCCCACTGGAACGGCTCGAAGCAGTACACGCCGCCGGTCTGCACGCCGAAGTGCGCCATCACGAAGTTCACCGTCGGGAACTCCTTGATGATCGGCACCCACTCGGTCGGGATGCTGTAAGGGCCGTCACCGGTGTGGAGCTTGACGAGCAACCCGAGGTCCGCGCACTTCCTCAGTGCGGGACGGATCCAGTCCTTGGCGCGGTCCGGGCGGTAGGCGTGCATGTTGGCCTGGAGCTGCACCATCTTGAAACCGAACTGCTTCGCGTGGCGCTCGAGCTCCGCGACGCCGTTGTCGATGCCGTAGCGCGGGTTGTAGACGAAGCAGCCGAGGAGACGCTCGGGATAGCGCTGCGCCAGCTCGACGGTATAGGCCATGTAGTGCTGGATGGCTTCCCGTCCGGTCCGGTTGCCGTCGGTCCAGTTGTAGATCGTGTTGCCCTGCGGCGGCTGGATAAGCGCCATGTCGACGCGGCGCGGCTTGCCGTTCACCGTGTAGGGCCCGTCCATCATCCGGATCAGATGCTCGCCGGTGAAGGGCTCGCCGTCGTGCCGCCAAGCCGTGTCGACCACCTTCGTCGGGTAACAGCTCATGTCGATGATCATGCAGGCGCTCCTTCGGTGATCGTTTGGCGACGCGAAGGCGGTTCGAGCCGGAGTTCCCGGGCGGGGTCCTGTGCGTCTCGTGCGCCCTGATCGGGGAGCGGCGCGGGCAGGCTCGCGGTCGGGAATGCGCCGGCGGAAATCACCTCGCCTGTGAGCAATCTCCCACCGGGCGGATGCGGCGTTGCACCGCACGCGGCCCGGCCGACCGCTTCTACCCACGTCCCGGGCTTTTTAGGTGATCGACCGGGATCTGTCAAGGGGACAGCCGGGTCGCGCGCTCGGTAAGATCGGGCTCGGAGTCGCACGAGACTACACGCACGGAGCGCGCCGAACATGAAAGTCAGAGCCGCAGTCGCCTATGCCCCCGGCCAGCCGCTCGCGATCGAAACCGTGGACCTCGAGGGCCCGAAAACCGGCGAAGTGCTGGTCGAGATCCGCGCGACCGGCGTGTGCCACACCGACGAGTTCACGCGCTCGGGCGCCGATCCCGAGGGGCTGTTCCCGGCGATCTTCGGTCACGAGGGGGCCGGCGTGGTGGTCGACGTGGGGCCGGGGGTCACGTCGCTCGGGAAGGGCGATCACGTCATCCCGCTCTACACGCCCGAGTGCCGGCAGTGCAAGAGCTGCCTGTCGCGAAAGACGAATCTCTGCACCGCGATTCGCGGTACGCAGGGCAAGGGCGTGATGCCCGACGGCACCAGCCGATTTTCGATCGGCGGGAAGATGATCCACCACTACATGGGCTGCTCGACGTTCGCGAACTACACCGTGCTGCCCGAGATCGCGCTGGCAAAGATCCGCGCGGACGCCCCCTTCGACAAGGTCTGCTACATCGGCTGCGGCGTGACCACCGGCATCGGTGCGGTCATCAACACCGCGAAGGTCGAGGCCGGCGCGAACGTCGTCGTGTTCGGGCTGGGCGGCATCGGGCTGAACGTCGTGCAGGGCGCGCGGCTGGTCGGCGCGAACATGATCGTCGGCGTGGACCTCAACGCGGCGCGCGAGCCGCTCGCGCGCAAATTCGGACTGACCCACTTCGTGAATCCGCAGGACGTCCAGGGCGACCTCGTCGCGCACCTGGTGGAGCTCACCGGCGGCGGGGCGGACTACAGTTTCGAATGCGTAGGGAACGTCGATCTGATGCGCCAGGCGCTGGAGTGCTGCCACCGCGGGTGGGGCGTGTCGGTGATCATTGGCGTCGCCGGCGCCGGCCAGGAGATCAGGACGCGCCCGTTCCAGCTCGTGACCGGGCGGGTGTGGAAAGGGACCGCGTTCGGCGGCGCGAGAGGGCGGACCGATGTCCCGAAGATCGTCGACTGGTACATGGACGGCAGGATCAACATCGACGATCTGATCACGCACACCATGCCCCTCGAGCGCATCAACGAGGCCTTCGACCTGATGCACGAAGGCAGGTCGATCCGGAGCGTCGTCGTCTATTGAACCTGCGGCGCCGCCTGCGCGGTGATCGACCGCGCGCGGCGCGAGAGCTCTTCCCAGAGCGTGGAGGTGTCCTTGCGGAAGACGGTGTCGGGGTCCGCGTCGAACACCCACCAGTCCCCGCGCTGCAGCTCGTTTGCGAGCTGCCCGGGCGCCCAGCCCGAGTAGCCGTTGAAGAACCGCACCTGCTCGGGCGGATTGAGCAGCAGCTGCTCGACCGTGGGCGGAAGGAGCGCGAGATGCAGGTCACCGACCACCGGGAACGTCTGGCCCGGCACCTCCTGCGCGCGGAACACCGCGAACAGCCCCACGGGTTCGACCGGCCCGCCGAAGTAGAGCGGCTCGGTGAACTTCGCGAGCGTCGGATTGCCGGGTAGGATGTTCGCCAGCGACTGCTTCATCGGGCGGTTGATGATCACGCCGAGCGTCGCACCGTCCGGCGCGTTGGCGACAAGGACGACGGTGCGCTGGAAGTTCGGGTCGAGGATCGTAGGCTTGGCGACCAGGAAGAAGCCGCGCTCGGCCTGCTGCGCGACCGCAGCGTGGACGGCGAGCGCGAGAAAGACTGCGACCAGCAGCCGCAGCGCGGCGCGGGCCCCGATCGCCTTCACTGCTTCAATCGATCGCGTGCTCCGCCGGCACCGATGCGCTGATCTGCCGCGCCATCCGCAGCATTTCTTCCCAGATCACGTCGGTGTCCTTGCGGAAGATCGTGTTGATGTCCGGGTTGAGGACATGCCAGAGCCCGCGGTCGATCTCGCGCCGCAGCTCGCCCGGGCGCCAGCCCACGTACCCGACGTAGTAGCGGGCGTCGTTCGGCCGCTCCTCGATGATCCGGTCGATCGTGTTCACGTTGATCGCCAGGTACAGGCTCGGCATCATCAGGAGCGAGCCCTGCCCAGGGCTCGCGTCCCCCCGCACGACGGCGACCAGCGCGCTCGTCGAGAACGGGCCGCCGAAGAACACCGGCTCGATCACTTTCTTGGACGGCTCGTGGTCGGGAAAGAGGCGCGACAGCGTCTGGCGCAGCGGGCGGTTGATGATCACGCCGATGTGGCCGCCGTTGGCGGTGGGCGAGGCGATGAGCACGGTGTGGCGGTACTCCGGATCGCGGAATGCGGGTGCGGCGACGAGGAAGACGGCACCGTCGGTCGAGGGGGTCTGCCCCTGCGCCCAGGCCGTCGAGGCGGCGACGGCGACCAGCGCGGCGGCGAGCAGGCGAAGGCAGACTGTCATCTCATCATCCTCAGGAAACGTTGCGTCACCGACCCTATTCTAGCGAGGCCACGGCGGCATGGCGAAAACAACTCACCAGGTGATCGTTTGCCATCCCTACTGCCTGCATGAAAGCGTAGCAAATTGTGGAGCCGACGAAGCGAAAACCTGCGCGCCGGAGGTCTTTTGACATGGTCACGGAGATCGGGGTGCTGGCCGGTACCTGATCTACGCGCCGCCAGCGGTTCCGGATGGGGCGGCCGTCCACGAACCGCCAAAGGAAGGAGTCCAGGCTGCCGTGCCGCTCGCGCACGGCCAGCGCGGCCCGCGCGTTCTGGACCGCAGCGTCGACTTTCAGCCGGTTACGGACGATCCCAGGGTCGGCGAGGAGGGCGGCCACCTTCCGCGGGCTGTACCGGGCGATTCGTTCCGCATCGAAGCCGTCGAACGCACGCCGGTAGTTTGCGCGCTTGTTCAGGATCGTCGACCAGGACAGGCCGGCCTGGGCGCCCTCCAGGATGAGGAACTCGAGGAGCGTGCGGTCGTCGTGAACGGGCACGCCCCACTCCTCATCGTGGTAGCGGACGTAGATCTCGCTCCCGAGACACCAGGCGCAGCGCTTCAGCCCGTCCGGCCCTGCATCGGCCGGGCGCCGGTCCGGCATCAGGAGAACGCCTGGATCCCGGTCTGCGCCCGCCCCAGGATCAGGGCGTGGATGTCGTGGGTGCCCTCGTAGGTGTTCACCACTTCGAGGTTCACGAGGTGGCGTGCCACCCCGAACTCGTCCGAGATCCCGTTCCCGCCCAGCATGTCGCGTGCGAGGCGCGCCACGTCGAGCGCCTTCCCGCAGGAGTTGCGCTTCATGATCGAGGTGATCTCCACCGCGGCGGTGCCCTCGTCCTTCATCCGGCCGAGGCGCAGGCACCCCTGCAGGCCGAGCGTGATCTCGGTCTGCATGTCGGCGAGCTTCTTCTGGACGAGCTGGTTGGCGGCGAGCGGCCGGCCGAACTGCTTGCGGTCGAGCACGTACTGGCGTGCGCGGTGCCAGCAGTCCTCGGCGGCACCGAGCGCGCCCCAGGCGATCCCGTAGCGCGCGGAGTTGAGGCACGTGAACGGGCCCTTGAGGCCGCGCACCTCGGGGAAAGCGTTCTCCTCCGGGCAGAAGACCTCGTCCATGACGACCTCGCCGGTGATCGAGGCGCGCAGGCCGACCTTGCCGTGGATCGCGGGCGCCGACAGGCCCTTCGCACCCTTGTCGAGCACGAAGCCGCGGATCTCGCCCGCATCGTCCTTCGCCCAGACGACGAACACGTCGGCGATCGGCGAGTTCGAGATCCACATTTTCGCGCCGGTCAGGCTGTACCCGCCGGGGACCTTCTTCGCCCGCGTCACCATGCTCCCGGGATCGGAGCCGTGGTTGGGCTCGGTGAGGCCGAAACAGCCGATCCACTCGCCCGTCGCCAGCTTCGGCAGGTACTTCTGGCGCAGCGCCGCCGTGCCGAACTCGTAGATGGGCACCATCACGAGCGAGCTCTGCACGCTCATCATCGACCGGTAGCCGGAGTCGACGCGCTCGACCTCCCGCGCGATCAGGCCGTACGGCACATAACCGAGGCCGGGCCCGCCGTACTCGGCAGGGATCGTGGGGCCGAGCAGGCCGAGCGCGCCCATCTCGCGGAAGATCGCCGGGTCGGTCTTCTCGTGGCGGAAGGCCTCGAGGATCCGCGGTGCCAGCCGCTCCTGGCAGTACGCGGCGGCCGCGTCGCGCACCATGCGCTCGTCCTCGGTGAGCTGGTCGTTCAGCAGCAGCGGGTCGTCCCAGACGAACTGGGCCTTGCCGACAGTGGCTTTGAGCGGGGCGTTCATGCGGCGTCTCCGTGCGGGACGGTCAGTCTTCGGGCGTGAGCAATGATAGTCCAAGCAGCGCCCGGCGCTTCAGCCACGGGCTGGGGCGGTAGCGCGGGTCGCCGTAGAACGATTGCAGGCGCTCCAGGACCTCCAGCACGCGCGCCGGGCCGATGGCGTCGCCCCACGCGAGCGGGCCCTTCGGGTAGCCGAGGCCGAGCGTCACGGCGAGGTCGAGGTCCTGCGGCGAGCAGATGCGCTGCTGCGCGATGTCGCAGCCGATATTCACGATGTGCGCCACGACGCGCTGCGCAACGAAGCCCGCGCTGTCGCGAATCACCGAGACGGGGACGCCGTCGCGGGCGAGGAGGGCGTGTGCCGCGTCACGCATCGCCAGTGCGGTCGCGGGCGTCGTCATCATCGTGCGGCGCTTCGCCAGCCCGAACAGGCAGTCGACCGCCACGGTGCGAGTCGGGTCGATCCGCTCCGCGACGGCCGCGCTCGTCGCGTCGAGCCCCAGTGGAGCGACGAGGCACAGCGAATCGGGTCCCGGCCTGTCGCCGTGGTCGGCATGGACGCCAAGCTTTGCAACGGCGGCCGCGAGCTGGTCGTGCAGTCCGTGGCGCGCAATCCAGACCTTCGGCACAGCCGCGTCGGGCACCGGCGCGACGGGCCTCGGCTTTGCCTGGCCGTCGGCGTACTCGTAGAACCCGCGGTTGCCCGACTTGCGGCCGAGCAGCCCCGCGACCACGCGCTGCCCGGTAAGCGGCGAGGGCCGGTAGCGCGGCTCCTGGTAGTACTGGTCGTAGATCGACTCCATCACCGGGTGCGACACGTCGAGCCCGGTGAGGTCCATCAGCTCGAACGGGCCCATCCGGAAGCCCGCCTGATCGCGGAGGATCCGGTCGATCTCCCAGAATTCCGAGACGCCTTCGCGCAGGCACGCGAGGGCCTCGGTGCCGAATCCGCGGCCCGCATGGTTAACGATGAACCCGGGCGTGTCCTGGGCGCGCACCGGCGTGTGCCCCATGCGCCGCGCGAGCGCGGTGAGCGCGTCGCCGACCCACGGTGCCGTCAAGAGGCCGTCGACCACCTCGACGACCTTCATCAGCGGCACCGGGTTGAAGAAATGGAATCCGGCGACCCGCTCGGGTCGCTTGCACGCCGCGGCTATCGCGGTCACCTGTAATGACGACGTGTTGGTCGCCAGAACGCAATCGGGCGCGACGATGCCCTCGAGGTGCTGGAAGAGCTCGCGCTTCGCGTCGAGGTTCTCGGCGATCGCCTCGACCACGACCTGGCTGCCGGAGAGATGGCTGAGCACGTTTGCAATCTCAAGCAGCCCGGCGGCGCGCGTCGCCGCGTCGGCGGGCAGCCGGCCCTTCTCGACGAGCTTCGCGAGCGACCCGCTGACGTAGTCCCGCGCGTCGGGTGCGGCGTCGGCGCGCGTGTCGTAGAGCAGGACCCGGATGCCCGCCTGCGCGGCAATCTGCGCGATGCCGCGTCCCATCACGCCGGTCCCGACGATGCCGATGGCGAGATCCTGTCGCTGCGGGTCGAGGGCCATGCGCGGGCTTTGATGGTCGCGATTTGCCCGGCGATTGTAGCCCCGTGCACTGGCCGCGAGATTGACGCCTCTTAAGGTTTTGGGGCAATCTCTACTCGGAGTACGCGCCGGACGGGAGAGGCCGCCCGACGGCCCGGTGCGCCGCCTCGTGCGGCGCGTCCAGAACCGGCGCGGAAGTGGTAATTGCGTCCACAGGAGGGCGACCGATGTACAAGCGCATACTCATGGCGTACAACGGCACGCGCGAGGGCAAGGCGGCGCTGCTCGCTTGCACGGAGATCACCGCGTTCGCGGAGGCCGAGACTCACTTGCTCGCGGTCGCGAGCATGCCGTCGAGCATGTTCCTCACCGAGGGGTTCCTGCCCGAGGAGCTCATCGAGGAGGAGAAGAAGCGCATGCAGGACGTCCTCAACGAGGGCCTCGCGACACTCAAGGAGCGCGGCTACTCGGTCCAGGGGCACCTCGCCGTCGGCGAGCCGGTCGAGGAGATCTGCCGGCTCGCGGCCGAGCTGAAGTGCAACCTGATCGTGGTCGGGCACAAACAGAAGCAGTCGTTCGCCGCGCGCTGGTGGCGCGGCTCGGTGGGGGCGACGCTCCTCGACTACGCGCCCTGCAGCGTCCTCGTCGCGATGGGGTCCTGAGCGCGGACGTCGGGTTCGCGCGGCCGCCCGAGCCGCCGTTGTGGGTGGGGGAGCTTGCTGCGCGCTGGGCCGCGCGGCAGCCCGACGCGCCGGCGGTGATTGCGCCGGACGGCGCTGACCTACCTCGCACTTGCGCGCGCAGTAGACACCGCAGCCGGCACGCTCGCGGGTCTCGGCGTGCGCGACGGAGACCGCGTCCTCATCGTCAACGAGAACTCCGCTGCGGCGCCCGTCCTCGCGCTCGCGACCACCCGAATCGCGGCCTGGCCGGTACTGGTGAACGCCCGGCTCTCCGCCCGGGAGATCGACGCCATCGCCGGGCACTGCACGACGCGGCGCACGCTCTTCCCGACGGCGGGATGCGCATCGTGGCGCCCGACGGTCGCGAGCTGCCGCGGGACGATTACCCGCGCTGCCGGCGTCGGCGACGGGGAAGATGCTCAAGGCGAAGCTGCGCGAACTCGCGCAGCGCTAGGCACCTATACCGCCAAGAAAAGCAAGGCAGGCCCCAGAGGGGACAGAAAGAAACCAGAGTCTTGATTTCTCTGGAAGCTCTGTGCTCCTCTGTGGCCGCTTTGCGCTTTTCCCTTGGCCGGTTTTGGCATCTCGGCGGCAAGGCGGGTGCGCTAGGCGTTGCTCATTTCAACGAGAAATCCGCGCGCGTCGGCTTGCCCTTGTCCTTGACGCCATTGGCCGTCAGCTTTGACGCGACGATGAAGACGCGGTCGGCCGGGACCTTGCCTTCGGTCACCAGCCAGTCCTTGGCGGACTGCGCGCGAGCGTTGGCGAGCATGCGGAGGTCCTCCTCCGTGACCTGTGCGTGCGTGAGCATCAGGGTCTCCATCTCGGGCACCGGCAGGACCTTCGCGAGACCGATGATGTTGCGCGGCTTCGGAAACTTTTCGTCGCCGTAGGCGCGGCGCAGATACTTCTCGTACTCCGCTTTCTCGACCGTCACCGCGTCGGCGGATGGCGGTGCCTTGCCCTCGCGCCGCAGGTCGTTGAACTTCTCCACCTTGACCTTGCGCTCGATCGACGCGTGCTTCAGTCCCTCGCGATCGGCCACGGGATCGATGCGGCCCGCGACGTCGAGCTTGAGCCCGGGACGCTCTGTCAGTGCTTTGGTGAGGTTCTTCAGCTTCCCGACGTCCTCGCCGTCGAGCGCCGCCGAGCCCGGGGCGAACTCGAGGTACGCCAGCTCCTCGCCGCCGCCGAACGCTGCGCCGAGCAGCGCGAACGGCGCGGTGACCGCCTTGACGATGAGGTTGCCGATGACCTGGAAGACGATCCCGATGACGCTGAACTTCGGGTCGTCGAGCGATCCGGAGATCGGCAAGTTCACGTCGATCACGCCGTTGCGGTCCTTGAGCAGCGCGACGGCGAGCGTCACCGGTAGCTTCGTTGCGGTGGGGCTGTCGACCTTCTCGCCGAAGGTGAGCTGGTCGAGGTAGATGTTGTTCTCCGCCGCGAGCTTGCGGTTCTCGATGTGGTACTTCACGTTGACCGAGAGCTTGCCGCGCTCGATGCCGTAGCCAGCGTACTTGACGGAGTAGGGCGACATCGGAGGCAGCTCGATGTCTCTCGCGCTCGCCTTGATGTCGAGGAAGAGATCGGTCGCGAGCGGGTTCACGCGCCCGAGGATCTCGACCGGCGCCGCGTTGTCGATCTTGGCGCGCAGCTCCACGTCGCCCGCCTTTTCGGGCGTGATCTCGGTCACTGCCCCGCCGACGCCGGTGAGGTTCGCACTGTAGTTCGGCTTGATGAAGAAGTCGCTGAAGTTGACGTTGCCACCCTGCAGCGTGACCCGGCCGATGCGGATGTTCGCCGGCAGCGCTGCCATGGGCGCGGCGGGCGACGGCCTGGATGCTTCGGCGGCGGGTTTTGGCGCGGGTGAGGCGGGCTTCTCGGCCGGCGGCGGCTCGGGTTTCGCCGCGGACGCGTCGCCCGGCGACTTCCTGAGGTCCTGCAGGTTCAGCCGCCCTTCCGCAGAGAGGATGATGCGGGCGTAGAAGTCGGCGAGCGCGATCTCGTCGACCGCGACGTTCAGCGGCTCGAGGTTGAAGTCGATTGCGCCGAGCGACAGGGACTTCCAATTAAGGAGGTCCGTCGACGTCGGCTTGTCCACCGAGGCGAAGTCGGTGAGGCTGAAGTCCCCCTTGTAGGAGGCCTTGACCGTGCCGCCCGGTGGCATCGCGAACGATGCGTTGCCCCGGGCCGAGAGGGCACCGGAGGTAATGGCGAGGTTCACCTGGTCGTCGATGTACCGCTGCGCCGGCGTGATGCCGATCGTCCGGGCATCGATTCGCAGGCTGCCCGACAACGGGTCGAGCGCGAGCGGCCCGCTCGCGGCGAGCGAGCCGGTCTTGTCGATCGTGGCCCGGAGACTGATGTTGCCGCGTTGGCCTTTGGCGGTCGAAAGCTTCTCGGCTTTCAGCTGGATCGGCGCGATGTTGACCTTGAGCGGCTCGCCTACGGCCAGATCCTCGAACGCCACCGACGCACGCTCGACTGAAAGCTGACCCAGGTCGATGCGCCAGGACGGCGACGCCTGCGTGGCGGCGGTAGGTGTGCGTTCGGGGTTCTCCGGGGCGCCCGCCTTCCCGGCCCGCGTGATGCGTTCCACGTTGAGCCTGCCGTCCTTCTCGCGGCGCAGAGTCGCCGCGGCCTCGCGCACGGCGATCTCGCCGAGGTACGCGGTCTGCGCAAGAAGGTCGGCCCCGGCGCCCTTGACCTCGATCGACGCGATGCGAACGAGAGGCTCTTTCTCGTTCGGCAGGCGCGCCCGCAGACTCTTCAGCTCCAGGGTCAGGTCCGTTACCTTGAGATCGTGCTTCTCGAGCGCCAGGTCGGAGGCCCACTTGAAGGCGACACCCAGGTCGAGCTGGCCGTCGTCGATCTCGAGGTCCGCCGCCTGCCTGACATAAGGCTGGTAGCGCTTGAGCGCCAGGCCGGCGATCTCCACGCGTCCGTCGGCACCGGGTGGATCGGCCACCACGCCGGCGGCGAGCTTCACCATTTCGCCGGCGTCGGTACGCGCCTGGACCGCGACTTCATTCCGCTTGCCCTTCGCGTTGTCGAAATCCTTCGCTTCGAATTGGAGCTCGTCGATCGCGGTCTCGAATGCCGGGGTGGTCGTCTCATCGGTGAACCGCGCCTTTCCCGACCTCAGCGCAAGCAGTCCGACCTTGATTGGCAGCGCGACTGCCCCGGTTTCCTTTCGCGCCTCGCGCTGTCGCTCCGCGCCCGCGGCGGCGACGTCGGCGACCCGCTCGAGGTTGATCGAGCGCGACTTGTCGCGCCGCACGTGCACTTCCGGCACCTCGAGTTCGACACTCTTCAAGTCCACCGCCGGCGCGAGTGCGTTCACCTCGTTAATTTCCATGCCGAGGCGCTGCCAGGCAATCATCGGCCGGTCCTCGAGGTCGAGCACGTTCACCCGCTTCACCGCCGTCGCGCCGTGCACCTTGACCTGCGGCGACCTGCCGTCGGGCTGCTCGAATGCGACGACGAGTCGCGTGTCGAGCAGGGCCGACTTGACCTTGCCGCGCAGCTTGAAGGGTAGGTAGTCGACTAGGCGGGTGAGGTCGAAGTCGTCGAGATCGACGTTCAGAGCGGTGTGGCGTGTCTCGTGGAACGGTCGAGTCTCACCTTTCACCCCGAGCGGCGAACCATTGATGCGCGCGCCGAGCTCGGGAACGACCGTCACCTCGACGTGCGAGGGAAGGCTCGAGACGAACGGAATGCCGACGCGCAGATCCGCGATCTCGTGCTTTTCGTCCTCAGCGCGGTCGTCGACGTCGATCCGGCCGTCGACGAGCTGGATGTTGAACACCGCGAACTTCGGCGTTGGCCCGGCGCTCTTCGGCCGGGCAATGACCTCGTCGACGAGATCCTGGAAATTGTAGGTGCGGTCGTTGTTCCTGACGACGCGCAAGTGCGGCTTGGTGAGCCTGACGGCGTCGATCACCGGGGCGAGCCGGAAGATCGAGGTCCAGGCGGCGTTGACGTACAGCTCATCGAACGTGACGAAGAGCCCGTCTCCCGAGCGCTCGCGGACGGCGAAGCCGCGCACGGTAGCCGATGGCGCGAACGGGTTGACCCGCACCGACTCGACCGTCACCTGCCGGTGGAGCGCCTTGGAGAGCTCCTCCTCGAGCTTCCACTTCGCGATCGGCGGTACGACGAGAAAGCCAATAAGCGCGAACGCGACGACGAGCCCGACGATCCACCACAGGATCTTGCGGGCGCGCGGAGTCTTTGCGAACCCGGCGACGCGCTGGGCGGTAGAGGACACGACGGCTTGCACGGTTCGGGTCCCGGGCACTGAGGAACTGCAGGCGTAAGAAGGACAGATTAGCAAGAACCGGTGGCAACTTCCAGCGCGGCTGTTCGGCGCCGATGCCGCGGCACGGGACGTGGCAAGATCGCCGTCGTGAGCTCTCGGGCGCGCATTGGCGGAAGTACGAAGCCGCGTTTTTCGCCGCGCGTCGTCCCGCTCGGCGACGGCGCGGTGATGGCGGAACTCGCGGACACGCTGGACCTCGATGCGAATGCGGCGGCCCGGCGCATCGCCGCACACGTGCGCAGGAACGCGCCCGAGTGGGTGGTGGACGTGGTCCCGGCAATCGTCACCGTGACGGTGCACTTCGCAGCCGCCACCGCAACCGACGCCTCCGCTCGTCGTAACGGAGCGACCCGGCTGCTCCTAGAGGCGATCGAGCGGGAATCCGGCGCTGAGGACGTGCCGCCGGGCCGGACGGTGGAGATTCCGGTCTGCTACGAGCCGCCGTACGCACCCGATCTCGACGAAGTCGCGTCGCTGACCGGGCTATCCGCTGCAGAGCTCGTGCGTGCCCACGTCGAGTCCTCGCACCGCGTGCTGATGATCGGCTTCGTGCCGGGCCAGCCGTACATCGGCGGGCTCGATGCGCGGCTCGCCGTGCCGCGCCGCGCGACGCCCCGTCCGCGACTGGAACGAGGCTCGGTCGCAATCGCCAACGCCCAGACCGCGATATACCCCTGCAGCACACCCGGCGGCTGGAGCGTCATCGGACGGACGCCGCTCGCGCTCTTCCTGCCGGACCGCGATCCGCCGAGCCTGCTCGAGCCAGGCGACGCGGTGGAGTTCGAGCCGATCTCGGGCGTCGAGTTCGAGCGGCTCGCCGAGGGCCGCAGGCGATGACGTTGAGGGTGCTGCGGCCCGGGACCCTCGCGACGCTGCAGGACCTCGGGCGCGGCGGCATGCAGCACCTCGGCATCGTCCCCGGCGGTGCGATGGACCCGGTTTCGCATCGCATCGCGAACGCGCTGGCTGGCAATCGCGACGATGCGGCGACGCTGGAGATGGCGATGTCGGGGCCGGAGCTGCTCTTCGAGCGCACGGCGCTCGTGGCGCTCGCCGGCGCGCAGTTCGAGGCGTGGATTGACGGCGCGCCCCTGCCCGGATCGCGACCGGTGCTCGTTCGCGCCGGTGCGCGGCTCCGGTTCGGCCGCGCGACCGCGGGGTGCTTCGGCTACGTCGCAGTGGCCGGAGGATTCGACGCGGCAATCGTCCTTGGAAGCCGCAGCACCTATCTGCCCGGGGAATTCGGCGGACTCGATGGGCGGCGGCTGTCCTCGGGCACGGTGCTGCCGCTCGGCGCCGACGTGGAGGCGCTTTCGGCTCGGCGCTTCGAGCGCGGGACCCGCAGACAACGGGCCGTCGACCTCGCGCGCGGCGCCGGCCGTACCGTCCGCTGGCTGGCGCCGTCGCTCACGATGCCTGCGACCGAGCCCGTGGTGGCGCGCGCAGTCGAAGGCTTGCACGCGGCCCTCTTCACCGATGCGGCGCGCGCAGCGTTCTACGCCGAGCCGTGGCGCATCGCCCCCGACTCGAACCGCATGGGCTATCGGCTCGTCGGGCCAGTTCTCGAGCTGGTCGCGCCGACCGAGATCGTTTCGCAGGCCACGTGCCTCGGCACCGTTCAGGTGCCGGCGAGCGGCCAGCCGATCGTGCTCATGGCGGACCACCAGACAACCGGCGGCTATCCTAAGATCGCGGAAGTGATCGTCGCGGACGTGCCGGCGCTGGCACAGGTGCCGCCCGGCCGGTCCGTGCGGTTCGCGCCGGTGAAGCTCGACGATGCCGATGCCGCGCGCGAGTCGATCGCCCGGCGCGTGAGCGAGCTCGTCGAGCGCATTCTCTGGGAGTTCGGCGATGAAGACGATCGATCTCAACTGTGACATGGGGGAAGGCTACGGCGCCTGGCAGATGGGCGACGACCGGGGACTCATGCCCCTCATCTCGTCGGCCAACGTCGCGTGCGGCTACCACGCCGGCGACCCCTCGACCATTCGTGCGACGGTGCGCCTCGCCGTCGACCACGGCGTCGCCGTGGGCGCCCACCCTTCGCTGCCCGATCTCCAAGGCTTCGGGCCGGCGCGCGACGAAGATCTGCGCGCAGGAGTGCTACGACCTCGCGCTGTACCAGTCGGGCGCGGTCGAGGCGTTTGCGCGCGCCGCGGGAACCCGCCTGCATCACGTGAAGATCCACGGGATGCTCTACAACATGGCCGCGAAGGATGCCGAGCTCGCCGACGCGATCGCGCGCGACGAAGGACCTCGGCGGCGGGACGATCCTTTATGCGCTTTCCGGCAGCGCAATGATGGACGCCGCGGTGCGGCACGGCGTCCGGGCGGTCGGCGAGGTGTTCGGAGACAGGTCGTATCAGCCCGACGGCACGCTCACGCCCCACGGACAACGCGGTGCGATGATCACCGACGAGGCCGCATCGGTCGCGCAGGTGCTGATGATGGTGGAGCAGGGGAAGGTCCGGTCGCTCTCCGGCGTCGAGGTGCCGGTTGCGCCAGGAACCCTCTGCCTCCATAGCGATCAGCCGGGTGCGGTTAGGTTCGCGCAGGCGCTGGACAGCGCGTTCAAGGACCGGGGGATCGAGGTGCGGGCGCCATAGTGCAGCACTTTCCGCGCGCGACCAAATGCGAACGGTCCCGAGTGGGGCCGTTGACACTTTGGTGGAGGCGGCGGGAATGTGTCCAGCCCGCGTTGCATCCGCGGTCTGGCCATCCTTCGGCGTGACGTTAAGTCACGCCTCAGGACCGCCATCAACTGAAGCGCGCCGGCGTCCAGTCCGCAGTCCACCGGACTGCGGACTGTCGAACTCTGCAGGTTCTCTTCCCGCGCGCGACCAAAATGCGAACGGCCCCGAGTGGGGCCGTTGACATTTTGGTGGAGGCGGCGGGAATCGAACCCGCGTCCGAAAGTCCTCCGCAGTCAGGACTACATGCTTAGCCTGGTCGTTTGGATCTCGCTTCGCGCCCGCCGGCCGGCAGGCTGACGCTCGGCCAGCCGCTTCGACGGAT
>DATIDG010000035.1:0-27392 GCA_035456405.1 Burkholderiales bacterium
GGTCTCCGCGATGCCGCCGATTGCGGCGATCGCCGTGCGCAGCTGCGCCGCCGGATCGCCCAGATTGGCGCCGAGGCCGATCACCGCGCGCGACATCCTAGTCCGCCAGAACGGGCGGCGGCCCCTGGTCCGGCGTGCGTCTCCCGCCGCCGCGGCGCCGCCGCCGCCGCTTCTGCTCGCCGGGCGCCGCGGGCAGCAGCAGCTCCGTGCGCTCCTCCGGCGTGCCCTCGATGAAGCGGCGCCACCAGTCGGCGAGCTCGCCCGGCGCTTCGCCGCTCTCCGCGCGCAGCAGGAGGAAGTCGTAGGCCGCGCGCAGGCGCGGATGCTCGAGCAGCGCGAACGGCCGCTTGCCCGCGCGGCTGTCGAAGCGCGGCTGCAGCGACCAGATCTCCTTCATCGTCGCGGTGAGGCGGCGCGGGATGGCGAGCTTGTCGGTCTGCTTGTCGAGCACGTCGTCCATCGCGGCGTACAGCGCCGGGATCGGGCGGTCGCCGCGGCTCTGGCGCGCCTTCCATGCGGCGAGAACCTCGTGCCAGAGAAGCGCAGCGAACAGGAACGCCGGAGACACCGGCCGGTCCGTGCGGATGCGCTGGTCGGTCTGCGCTAGGGCGAGGCTCACGAACTTCTCGCCGAGCGGCTGCTCCAGGATCACGTCGAGCAGCGGCAGGACGCCGTGATGCAGCCCCTCGGTGCGCAGCCGCTTCACTGACTCGGCGGCGTGGCCGGAAAGAAGCAGCTTCAGCATCTCGTCGAACACGCGCGCCGGCGGGACGTTCTCGATCAGCTTCGCCATCTCGCGGATCGGCGCGCGCGTCTTCGGATCGATCTGGAAGTCGACCTTCGCCGCGAGCCGCACCGCGCGCAGCATCCGTATCGGATCCTCGCGGAACCGGACCCGCGGATCGCCGATGACGCGCACGCGGCGCTTGCGCAGGTCGCGCACGCCCTGGTGCCAGTCGAGCACCGTCTCGGTCGCCGGGTCGTAGTACAGCGCGTTCATCGTGAAGTCGCGACGCGCCGCGTCCTGCTCGCGCGTGCCGTACACGTTGTCGCGCAGGACGCGCCCCGTCTCCTCGTCGACCTCGCCCGGCGCCGCGGCGCGGAAGGTCGACACTTCCACGACCTCGTTGTGGAAGACTGCGTGCACGAGCTTGAAGCGCCGCCCGATGAGCCGGGACCGGCGCATGTGCTTGTGGACGTCCTCGGGGAAGGCGTCGGTGGCGACGTCGAAATCCTTCGGTTGGACGCCGACCATCAGGTCGCGCACCGCGCCGCCGACGACGTAGGCCTTGTGGCCGTGGCTCGCCAGCACCTCGCACACCTTGCGCGCGCCGTAGCTGATCGACTCGCGGCGGATGCCGTGCTCCGCGGCGGGATAGACCTCCGGCTCGTGGCGCGGGCCGATGCGGAGAACTTTGCGGATGAAGCGCTTGATCAACGGATCGGGATGAAGAGGGGCGCCGCGGACTCCGCCGCCGGTGCGAGCCGACAGCCGTAGAGGGCCTCGAGATGATCCTGCGTGAGCACTTCCTGTGCGGGCCCGTGGCGAAAGCGGCCGGAATCATACAACAGGAGCGCGTGGCCACAGTACCGCGCGGCCCAGAGCGGCTCGTGGAGCGCCATGATCACGCCGCGGCCCGAGCGCGCCAGGCGGGCGACCAGCTCCATCGCCGCGAGCTGGTGCCCGAGGTCGAGGTGCGCGAGCGGCTCGTCGAGGAGCCACCATTCCGGCGACTGCACGAGGAGCTGCGCGAGCCGCGCGCGCTGCCGCTCGCCGCCGGAGAGCGTGCGGTAGGGCTGCGCTGCGTGCGGTGCGAGATCGACCTCGGCGAGCGCGGCGCGCGCCGCGCTCTCGGCCGCGGCGTCGGGTGCGAACATCCCGGCTTGATGCGCGTACCGGCCGAGCATCGCGTACTCGAGCGTCGAGCCCCAGAAGCTCTCGCTCTCGTCCTGAAGCAGGATGCCGACGTGCCGCGCCACCGCGCGCCGCGCGAGTCCCGCAAGCGGGGCGTCGTCCAGAGTCACTGCGCCGGCGTCGGGATCGCGGAGGCCGGCGAGCGCGTGGAGCAGGCTCGTCTTGCCCGCGCCGTTCGGCCCGAGCAACGCCCAGCACTGGCCCGGCGCGAGCGCGACGTCGAGGCCCTCGACGAGCGTGCGCCCGGGCACCGTGAGCCTGAGTCCTCGCGCGGCGAGCATCATCGAGTCCTTGCGAGCAGGGCGAGCAGCACGGGCACTCCAACGAGCGCGGTCACCGCGCCGACGGGAAACTCGAGCGGCGCGGCGGCCGAACGCGCGAGCGTGTCGGCGGCGGCGACGAGCGCCCCGCCGCCGAGCCCGGCGAGCGGCAGCAGGCGCGCGTGATCGCTGAAGCCGGCGAGCCGCAGCGCGTGCGGCACCACGAGTCCGACGAAGCCGATCGGCCCCGCGACCATCACCGCGGCGACGGTTGCGACGGTCGCCGCGAGGAATGCGAGCGCCTGCGTCGCGCCGACGGCGACGCCGAGCGAGCGTGCCTTGACCGGACCGAGCGTCAGCGCGTCCAGGCGCAGCGCGAGGGGCTGTGCCGCCACGGCAACCGCGACGAGCGCGATCCACGGCGCGGCCGGGCGCGTGGCACCCGACAGATCGCCGAGCAGCCAGAAAAGCATGCCCTGGATCTGCCCCGCCGACGCCAGCGCGAGCAGCATGCTGACGACCGCGCCGCAGCCCGCGCCGATCGCGACGCCGGTGAGGAGCACGCGATGGACGTTCCAGCCCGTCAGGCGCACCGCGAGCACGAGCAGCACGCCCGCGGCTGCGCACGCGCCGCCGAAGGCGAGGCCGGGCACCGCCCATGCCGGCAGCCCGAGGAGGATCGCGGTGAGCGCGCCCACCGACGCCCCGCCCGACACGCCGAGGATCGACGGGTCGGCGAGCGGGTTGCGCAGAAGTACCTGCAGGAGCGCGCCGGCGAGCGCGAGCAGCGCGCCGCACGCAAACGCGCTTGCGGTGCGCGGCGCGCGCAGCGACCAGACGATCTCGCGGCCCGCCTCACTGCCGCCGCCGGCAAGCGCAGCGAACCAGTCGGCGGCGGGCACGTGCACGCTGCCGAACCACAGCCCCGCCGCGAGCGAGAGCGGCGCTGCGAGGATGACCGCCGTCGCGGCAAGGCGTCGCAATGCGTGCCCTAAGCGCGCAGCGAGATGATCGGCCATCCCCGCGCTGCGGCGAGGTTGCGGAGCCGGTCGTCCGGGTCCACCGCGATGGGGCGCTCGACCAGCTCGAGCAGCGGGAGGTCGTTGTGCGAGTCACTGTAGAACCAGGTCGCGTCGAAGCGCTCGAGCGCCTGGCCCATCGCGCTCAGCCACTGCTCGAGGCGCGTGACCTTGCCCGCGCGGAACGAGGGGACGCCGGCAACCTTGCCGGTGAAGGCGCCGTCGCGCGCCTCCGGCTCGGTGGCGATGAGGTGCGCGACGCCGAACTCGCGTGCGATCGGCCCGGTGACGAACGAGTTCGTCGCAGTCACGATCGCGCACAGGCTGCCGGCGGCGAGATGCCCGGCCACGAGATCGCGCGCGGGGCGCCCGATCATCGGCCGGATCTTCGCGTCCATGAACTCGGCGAGCCAGGCGTCGAGCTGCGCGCGCGGGTGCCGCGCGAGCGGCGCGAGCTGGAAGTCGAGGAACTCGTAGATGTCGAGCGCGCCGGCCTTGTACTGCTCGTAGAAGCGGTCGTTCGCAGCCTCGTACGTCGCGCGGTCCAGGACGCCGCGGTCGACCAGGAACTGCGCCCACTCGTAGTCCGAGTCGCCGGCGAGGAGCGTGTTGTCGAGATCGAAGAGGACGAGGTCCATCGGCTGCGCTAGTCGAGCCCCAGCGCGTCGATCGCCTCGCGCACAAGAGGCAGCGTCAGCGCGCGCTTCTGCGCGAGCGAGTAGCGGTCGAGTGCGTCGAGCACCGCGAGCTGCGTCCCGAGGCTGCGCGGGAGTCGGCGCAGCAGGTAGTCGGCGATCTCGTCGGGCAACGCCATGCCGCGGCTCGCGGCCTGCGCCCGCAGTGCGCGCGCCTTCGCGTCGTCGCCGAGCGGGTGGAGCTGGAACACGAGCCCCGAGCCGAGCCGGGTGCGGAGGTCCTCGCGCACCGCGAGCTGCGCCGGCGGCGAATCGCCGGCGGCGACGAACGCGATCCCGGCCGCGCGCGCGCGGTTGAACGCATCGAATGCCTCGATCTGGCCGGCGGCATCGAGGACATGGACGTCATCGCACGTGACGGTCCTCGTCGCTCGTGCTGCGGCCGCGAGCAGATGGCTGCGGCCGCTGCCCGCATCGCCCCAGAGAAACACCACCCGCTCGCCTTCGCCCAGCGCTGCCGCGCGCACGGCGGCAACCGCCGCGCCGTTCGCGCCAGCGACGAAGTTGTCGAAGGTCGGCGGCGCGGGCGGAGCGAGCTCGAGGATCAGCTGGCTGGTCACGTGGGGTAGAATCGGTCGCGCAAGAACGCGCAATTCTAGCGGCAACCGCCGCTCCTCCCGAGCCGAAGAGTGTCCCGCCCGCCCGATTCCCTCTCGTACCGCGATGCGGGTGTCGACATCGACGCGGGCGACGCGCTCGTGGAGCGCATCAAGCCGTTCGCGAAGCGCACGATGCGGCCGGAAGTGCTCGCCGGCATCGGCGGCTTCGGGGCGCTCGTCGAGCTGCCAAAGCGCTACCGCAACCCGGTGCTCGTCTCGGGCACCGACGGCGTGGGCACGAAGCTCAAGCTCGCCTTCATGCTGAACCGCCACGACACGGTCGGCATCGACCTCGTCGCCATGAGCGTGAACGACGTGCTGGTGCAGGGCGCCGAGCCGCTGTTCTTCCTCGACTACTTCGCGTGCGGCAGGCTCGACGTCGCCGTCGCCGCCGAAGTGATCAAGGGCATCGCGCGCGGCTGCGAGGCGGCCGGCTGCGCGCTGATCGGCGGCGAGACCGCCGAGATGCCCGGTATGTATCCGGACGGCGAGTACGACCTCGCCGGGTTCTGCGTCGGGGTCGTCGAGAAGGACGGCGTGATCGACGGGCACGGGATCGTTCCTGGAGATGTCGTGCTCGGCCTCGCGTCGAGCGGCGCGCACTCCAACGGCTATTCGCTGGTCCGCCGCATCCTCGAGCGCTCGAAGCCCGACTTCACGGCCGATTTTCACGGCCGGCCGCTCGCCGATGCCCTCATCGAGCCAACCCGGATCTACGTGAAACCGGTGCTGAAGCTGCTCACGGATGTGAAGGTCAAGGGCCTGGTCCACATCACCGGCGGCGGGCTGGTCGAGAACGTGCCGCGCGTCCTGCCCGACGCGGTCCGCGCGGTCCTGGACAAGTCCGCCTGGTCGCTGCCGCCGCTCTTCCGGTGGCTCCAGGAGCAGGGCAACGTTGCGGAGGCCGAGATGCACCGTGTCTTCAACTGCGGGATCGGCATGGTGGTGGTGGTGGCTCCGGGCGACGCTGATCACGCGGCGTCGCTGCTCGGTTCCGCTGGGGAAACCGTCTACCGGATCGGGGTGATCGAGCCGCGCCCTGCTGGCGGCGCTGCCACTGTCGTGCGCTAGCCGGCGCCATTCGTCGGCCTCAGGCCGCCATTCCCCGGGTTTCCCCTCGGTCGCGCGCATTCCCATGTGAGAAAGTTCCGCCCGCGCGCGAGCGCGGTGCGTCGTTTGCTTGTCCGGCGCGTTGAGGGCGGTTGCATCTGCGCCGCTACCACCGGGATGAACAAGAAAACCAACTTCTCGCCAGCCGACAACGCGCTGATCACCGCGACGCAACGTAGCGCGGACGCAGATCGCGAGGTCGCGCCGCGCGCGCCAGAGGCGCCGGCGTGGACTGCCTCGCGATCGAGCGCGCCGGCGGGCGCCGCGTGCTGAGCCGCTGCTTCTAGCGATTCAGCTGCCTTTCCGCGCCAGCCAGATCCCGAACAGGATTACTGCGCCGCCCGCGAGTTGCGCAAGCCCCGCGCGCTCGCCGAGGAGCGCCCACGCGTAGAGCGTCGCCATCGCGGGCTGCAGCAGCAGGCTGACCGAAGAGAACGAAGCCGGGAGGTGGGCCATCGCATACGCGATGAGGCTCTGGCCCGCAGCTTGGCAGACGAGAGCAAGCCCGAAGAGAGTCAGCCACCCGGCGCCGGTCGCGGGCAGCATGATCTCCCCGGACGCGAGCGCAAGCGGCGCCAGCGCGATCGCGCTGACCGTCGTGCTCACTGCCATCACGCGCGCCGTGGAGCGCGCCTCGCGCAGGTACTTCACCGCCAGCATGTAAGCCCCGTAGAACATCGCGGTCACGACGCCGAGCGCGTCGCCGAGCAGCTGCTTTCCGCCCAGCCCGAAGCTCGGCCCCACCAGCACGAACGCGCCGGCCATCGCGATCGTCATTCCCGCGAGAAACGTCCCGGTCACGCGTTGCCGGAAGAGGAGCCACCCGCCGACGGTGACGAAGATCGGCGCGAGGTTCGCGAGCAGGGTGGAGTTGGCGACTGAGGTGAAGAGGATGGAGAAGTGCCAGACCGCCAGGTCGCCGGCAAAGAAGAGCCCCGCGAGGAGCATCGGCGCAGCGAGCGGATTGGCGCGGTCACCTTCCGCGCGCGGCGTAGCGGCGGCCCACGCCCACAGGAACGGGACGGCGAGCGCGGTGCGCCAGAACGCGCTCGCGGTAGGGCCCGTCTCGGAGAGGCGGACGAAGATCGGCGCGAAGGCGATCGAGCACGCACCGAGAAGAAGGGCGGCAAGCGCGATCGTCTTCGCGGCGCCAGCGTCGCGCGCCGTTTCCGCGGGCGCGCTCATTGGAGGAACGCCGGGCGGCGGTCCGGTTCAGCGCGCCGCGTTGCGCGCGGCGACTGCTTGCTGTAGGCGCACCTCGGCGTCGGCGACCGCTTTCTGGTTCGCCTCCTGCCGCTGCTGATAGGCCTCGTTGAGCCGGCTGAAGCCGCCCGCGGTGCCGGTGCGTTCGCCGGGCAGCGGCTCGATGCCCGACTCGAGCTGGGCACGCGCGCGCTCGAGCGCTTCGGTGGCGGCGCGCACTTCCGCATCCGCCTCGGCCAGAGTGCGCAGCCGCGCGGCGCCGGGCGTCTCGGCGGGCCTGCCCTCACTGCTCTCGCGCGAGGCGGCAGGCGGCGGGCTATCGGGCGGCGGAGGCGGCGCGACCTCGTCGACGAGCCGGGCGCCGGGCACCGGGCGGTCGGAGTAGACGACGCGCCCGTCGGGAAAGACGTAGCGGCCGATCCGCTGTGCGAGCGCAGCGCCGGTGGCGACCACGAGAAGTGCGATGAGCAGGAGCCTGAACGCGCGCATCGGAAACGCCCTGAGAATTGCCTGCGACACCCGTTTGTACACGACGCGCCGTGACGAAGCAACGGCAGCGCGGCAAAAACCGGCACTCGCCGACGCGTCCACCGCGCTAGAATTCCGCCGCTCCCCGTTCGACCATGCCGCAGCCGTCGTTCGTCCATCTCCGCCTTCACAGCGAGTTCTCGGTCGTCGACGGGATCGTGCGGCTGGACGACGCCGTCGCGCGCGCCGCCGCCGACGGGATGGGCGCGCTCGCGCTCACCGACCTCGCCAACGTCTTCGGCATGGTCGATTTCTACAAGGCCGCGCGGAAGGCCGGCGTAAAGCCGATCGTCGGCTGCGACGTCTGGATCACGAACGACGCCGAGCGCGACAAGCCGCACCGCCTCCTCCTGCTGGTGCGCTCGCGCGAAGGCTACCTGCGCTTGAGCGATCTTCTCACCCGCGCGTACCGCGAGAATCAGCACCGCAGTCGCGCGGAGCTGCGCCGCGAGTGGCTCGCGAACGGGGGCGCTGTCGGGCTCATCGCCCTCTCGGGCGCGCTTGCCGGGGACGTGGGCGCGGCACTGTTGCAGGGGAATCTCCCGGTCGCCGAGAAGCTCGCCCGAGATTGGGCCGCGGCGTTCCCGGGGGCCTATTACCTCGAGCTGCAGCGCGCGGGCGCGCCGCACACGGAGACCTACATCGCGAACGCGCTGGAGCTCGCGGGCCGGACCGGCCTGCCGGTGGTGGCGACGCACCCGGTGCAATTCCTCGCCCCCGAGGAATTCAAGGCGCACGAGGCGCGAGTCTGCATCGCCGAGGGATACGTGCTCGCCGATCAGCGCCGGCCGCGCGCCTTCACGCCGGAGAGCTACTTCAAGACCCAAAGGGAGATGGCCGCGGCGTTCGCGGACCTGCCCGAGGCGCTCGAGAACTCGGTCGAGATCGCGCGGCGGTGCAACCTCGAGCTCGAGCTTGGCAAGTCCAAGCTGCCGAAGTTCCCCACGCCTGAAGGGGTGACGCTCGAGGAGCACCTCGTCCGATCCGCGGAGGCGGGGCTCGCGGGGCGGCTTGTGCAGCTCTATCCCGATCCGGCCGAGCGCGCTCGGCAGGCGCCGCGCTACGGCGAGCGGCTCGCCTTCGAGGCGAAAACCATCATCCAGATGGGCTTCGCCGGATACTTTCTGATCGTCGCCGACTTCATCAACTGGGCGAAGACGAACGGCGTCCCGGTCGGCCCGGGGCGCGGCTCCGGCGCCGGGTCGCTCATTGCCTACTCGCTCGGCATCACCGATCTCGACCCGCTCCGCTACGACCTGCTGTTCGAGCGCTTCCTCAACCCCGAGCGGGTGTCGATGCCCGATTTCGACATCGACTTCTGCCAGGACGGCCGCGACCGCGTCATCGACTACGTGAAGCGCAAGTACGGGGCGGATTCGGTGTCGCAGATCGCCACCTTCGGCACCATGGCGGCGAAGGCCGTGGTGCGCGACGTCGGCCGGGTGCTCGAGTGGAGCTACACGCGCGCCGACGAGCTGGCGAAGCTGATCCCGTTCCAGCCCGGCAAGCTGATCACGCTCGCGATGGCGCGCGAAATGGAGCCGCGCCTCAAGGAGCGCGAGGAGACCGAGGAGGAGACGAGGGAGCTCCTCGCGCTCGGCGCGCAGCTCGAGGGCCTGACGCGCAACGTCGGCATGCACGCCGGCGGCGTCCTCATCGCGCCCGGCAAGCTCACCGACTTCTGCCCCCTGTACGTGGCGCAGGGATCCGAGGCGATGGTCTCGCAGCTCGACATGAAGGGCGTCGAGGCGATCGGGCTGGTCAAGTTCGACTTCCTCGGGCTCACGACGCTCACGATCCTGGACTGGACGGTGCGACACGTGAAGCGGCTCGACCCGTCGTCGACGCTCTCGCTCGAGACCATCCCGCTCGACGATCGGGAAACCTACAAGCTGTTCGCGGCGGCGAACTCGACTGCGGTGTTCCAGTTCGAATCGCGCGGCATGCGCGATCTCCTCAAGCGCGCGCGCCCCGACCGCTTCGAGGACATCATCGCGCTCGTGGCGCTGTTCCGGCCGGGGCCGATGGACCTCATTCCCGACTATATCGACCGCAAGCACGGCCGCCAGCGGGTCGAGTATCTCGACCCGCGCCTCGAGCCGATCCTCGCGCCCACCTACGGGATCATGGTTTACCAGGAGCAGGTGATGCAGATCGCCCAGGCGATCGGCGGGTACTCGCTCGGGGGCGCCGACCTCCTGCGGCGCGCGATGGGCAAGAAGCTGCCCGAGGAGATGGCCACGCACCGCGGGATGTTCGTCGCCGGCGCGGAGCAGAACGGCGTCCCGAAAGGGCGCGCAAACGAACTCTTCGACCTGATGGAGAAGTTCGCCGGCTACGGGTTCAACAAGTCGCACGCCGCGGCGTACGCGCTGGTCGCCTACCAGACGGCATACATGAAGGCGCATCACCCCGCCGCGTTCATGGCGGCGAACATGTCGGCCGTCATGACCGACACCGACAAGGTGCAGCAGTTCCACGCCGACGCTGTGGTGAACGGCCTCAGGGTGCAGCCACCGGACGTGAACGCGGGCGAGCACCGGTTCGTGCCCGTGGACGCGCGCACGATCCGCTACGGTCTCGGCGCGATCAAGGGTACGGGCGAGTCGGCGATCGGCGCGATCGTCAAGGCGCGCGAGGAGGGCGGTCCGTTCCGGGACCTTTTCGACTTCTGCGAGCGCGTCGACAAGCGGATCGTCAACCGCCGCGCAGTCGAGGCGCTGGTGCGCGCGGGCGCGTTCGACGCCGTCGACGATCACCGCGCGCGCATGCTCGCCTCCGTCGGGATCGCGCTGGAGGCCGCGGAGCAGCGCAGCCGGGACGCGCGGCAGGTCAGCCTGTTCGGGGAGGGCGACGGCGCGTCGCGCCACCGGCCGGCGCTCGTCGATGCGCCGCGGTGGGACGAGCAGCGGCGGCTCGCCGAGGAGAAGCTCGCGCTCGGGTTCTACCTTTCCGGCCATCCGTTTACCGCGTTCCGGCGCGAGTTCGCACCTTTCGTCCGCGGGACGCTCGCCGAGCTCCAGCCCCGGAACGAGCCGCAGCTCATCGCGGGCATGGTCCTCTCCGCGCGCACCGCGATGACCCGGCGCGGCAAGATGCTGATCGTCCTGCTCGACGACGGCGCGGCGCAGCTCGAGGTGTCCGTCTACAACGAGGTGTGGGAAGCGAACCGCGACCTGGTGAAGGAGGACCGGCCGCTCGTGGTGCAGGGCAAAGTGTCGAAGGACGAGTTCACCGGCGGTTTCCGGGTGATCGCCGACCGGCTCTATGACCTGGCCGCGGCGCGGGCGAAGTTCGCGCGCGGCCTCCGCTTGTCGCTCAACGGCGAGGCCTCCGCGGCGAGCACCGCCGCGGCGAAGAAGCTGCGGGAGCTCCTCGCCCCGTACCGCAACGGCCCGTGCCCGGTCAGCGTGCGCTACAGCAGCGGGACGGCGATCGCGGACGTGCGCCTCGGCGACGACTGGCGCGTCACGCCCGACGACGGCCTGATCGCCTCGCTGAGCGACTGGCTGAAGCCTGAAAACGTCGAAATCGTCTACGGTTGACGGCCGCCGTTCAGGCCGTCGGTCGCCACTCGAACGCGGCGAACGTTCCGTCCGTCTCCGACACGTCGACCTGCGTCACCTTCGCCGCAGGCGGTCCGCGATGGGCCCACTGGACGATTTGCGCAACCGCAGAGGGACTGCCGTCGACCACGGCCTCCACGGTGCCGTCGCGCCGATTGCGCACCCAGCCGGTGATCCGCAGCTTCTCGGCCTCCCAGCGCATCGACTCGCGGAAGCCGACGCCCTGCACGCGCCCGCGGATGATCAGGTGCTTGGGCATGGAGGAAACTGATCGACGGATCAGAGGACCTACTTGCGGGCCGGGCGCCGATGATAGCAAGCTTGTAGTCGCGCGCAGGCGACCTGCGCTTATTCCAACTAGGAGAACGGAGGAGACAATGAACAGGATTGCTGCCCTGCTCGCCGCGATCGCGCTCGCGACGCTGGCCGGCTGCGCTTCGACCGGCGGCGGCACCGTCGCCGAGGACAAGGTCGTGTACCACTTCAGCGATGGCCTCGAGCAGGCATCGAACGGGCTGCGCAACATCAACAACCACCTCGAGGTCAATCCCAAGGCGAAGATCGTCGTCGTGTCGCACGCGCGCGGCGTCGACTTCCTGATGAAGGACGCCCGCGACAAGAACGGCAACCCCTACAACGTCGCGGTCGAGGACCTCAAGGCGCGCGGCGTGACTTTCGAGGTGTGCGAGATCACGCTGCGCAACCGCAAGCTCACCAAGGCGCAGTTCATCGAGGAGGTGAGCTACGTGCCCTCGGGGGTCGCGGAAATCACCAAAAAGCAGCAGCGCGAAGGCTACGCGTACCTCAGGCCGTAGCGAAGATGTCGCGGTAGTGGCGGTACCAGTCGCTCTGGAACCGCTCCCCGGGGTCGTGGCGGCGCTTTAGCGCAAGGAATTCGCCGAAACGCGGGTGGCAGGCCTCGACCTGCGCGCGGGTCGCGTGGCGGTGGTAGGTGAGGTAGTAGCTGCCGCCGCGCGCGAGCGCCATGTCGATGAGGCGCCGGAACGCGTCTGCCGCGTGCGCCTTGCCGGCCGCATCGTGGCGGACGTGCAGGTTGAAGATCACACAGGCGTAGTCGTCGCGTGCCCAGGCCAGGAACGTCTCGTCGTCGCGACGGATCAGCCGCACCGTGCCGTAGATCGCATCCACCCGCTCCTTCCGGAAATCGGCGGCCGCCTCGGTCATGAAGTCGGCGAGGCGCGCGCGCGGCACGTAGATCTCGGTGATCGCCTCCGACCCGCGGTGACCGAGCGCGCGGTCGACGTCGCGATGGTAGTCGTCGAGATAGACGCTCATCTGGTGCGTGTCGGACCAGTAGACCTGTCCGGAGGTGGCCAGGTAGTGGCGGGCGTAGTGCGCGAACGCCGCGGCCTTGTCGGTGTGCGCCAGGGTCACGAGCCGCTTCCAATCGTCGGGCGAGAGCGTGCGCTGGTCGCCGGGGACCGGGGTCGCGACTGGCACGGGCTCGTAGCAGGAGAAGACGCCCCGGCGGAGGAAGCCGGCGCTCGCCGGATCGATCGAGAACTGGAAGTCGCCGTACGCGAAGCCGGCGGCGATGCGGGCGCCGAACGCCCCGATCAGCGTGTCGACGTCGAGGATCTCGACGATGCGGCGGACCTTGTGGCGCCGGACGAGCCGCAGCGTGAGCGTCGCGATCGCCCCGAACAGCCCGTACCCGCCGATCGCGAGCCGGAACAGGTCGGCGTTCTCGGCGCGGCTGCAGCGGTGCAGCTCGCCGGCGGCGTCGACGAGCGTGAACGACTCCACTTCGCTCACGAACGGCGGCAGGTCGAGACCGCGGCCGTGGACATTCGCCGAAAGACAGCCGCCCAGCGACAGCGCGTCGGCGCCGGTCTGCTTCTGGCGAAACGACCACGCGGGCGCGCCGACGCGCTGCGCGCCGCGCAGCCAGTCGTGGAGCGCCGGCCAGCGGATGCCGGCCTCGACCTCGATCAGTCCACGCGCCGGATCGAACGCGAGCACGCGTTGGAATCCGGATGTGTCGAGCAGCACGCTGCCAGTGCCGAACTGCTGCCCGCCCATCGCATGGCGGGCACCGCAGATCGAGACGGCGCTCCCCGATGCGGCAGCCGCAAGCACGGCACGGCGGATGTCCGCCACGGAGCGGACGTGCACGACACCCGCGACAAGCGTGGGGTTCAGCGACGAGTGCGCGTCGTCGACGACGGTGAACGGATGCGCGAGTGGCGCGGCCACGGCGGTCTCCGGGGTGAAGAGATGCCGCGAATGCTGGCGGGCGCCCGGGCGGAAGCGGCCGGCTGCCGCCGAAAGGATCAGCCGGCGATCCCCCCGGGCGCACCGCCGGAGACGGGGGCTAACCGCCGAACGCCTGCCGCGCCGCGTCGCTGCGGAGGGTGTGGAGGGTGGCGATGCAGAGCGCCAGGATCGGGACGGCGACGAGCGTCACGCCGGCGATCGCCCCGACCCAGCTGCCGCGCTCCTTGAGCGGCGCGCGGCCCGCGGCGTACAGGCGCGTTGCGGCCGAGAGCCCCATCAGGGCGATCAGCGTCCAGCAGAAGAACTCGAGGATGGGGCGGCCCCACGGCCGCAGCTCGATCACGCCCAACCCGCCGGCGAGGCCGAGGATCCAGATGGCGAAGAGCGCGATGTCGTTCCACGCCGTCTTCGCGAGGAACCGGCGTTGCAGCTCGCCAGCCCGATGCAGCGCGACGATCATCATCGCGCCGAGGATCAGTGCGGCCGCGCTGAGCAACGTGAAGATCCAGCCGACGAGCGCGAGAGGCAGCGATTCCACGCGGACCCCCGTCAGGCAGGGCGCTTCGTCGCGATGGCGGTGAGGATGCCCTGCATGAGCGCGACGGGCGTCGGCGGGCAGCCCGGCACCGCGACGTCCACGGGGATCACGTTCGCAACGCGCCCGCAGCTCGCATAGCTCTCGCCGAACACGCCGCCGGTGCAGCCGCAGTCGCCGACCGCGACGACCAGCTTGGGGTCGGGAACCGCGTCGTACGTCCGGCGCAGCGCCGTCTCCATGTTGCGCGAGACCGGCCCGGTGACGAGCAGCATGTCCGCGTGGCGCGGGCTCGCGACGAACTTGATGCCGAGCCCTTCGAGATTGTAGTAGGGGGTGGTGAGCATGTGGATCTCGAGCTCGCAGCCGTTGCACGAGCCCGCGTCGACGTGCCGGATCGCGAGCGCGCCGCCGAAGATCCGCAGGATCTCGTCGGCGAGCCGCGCGTCGGTCGCGCGCAGTGCCGCGTCCGGGCGCGGCGGCGCCTCGGTCCGGATGCCGACGACGGCAATCTGCTTCAGGAGCTTCAGCATGCCCGAGATCTCAGAGGTCCTGCCCCGAGTACGAGAGGTTGAACGACTTGTTGATCAGCGGGAAGTCCGGGACGATGTTCCCGATGATCGCGTGCTCGAGCGCCGGCCAGTTCTGCCACGACGGGTCGTGCGCGTGGCAGCGGCGGATGATCCCGTCCGCGGCCTCGATGGCGACCATCGCCTCGCCGCGCCAGCCTTCCACGCGCCCGAGCCCGCGCGCGCCCCCCGAAAACGTCTCGAACGGCGCCGCGATCTCCCCGCCCGGCAGGTGTTCCACGACCGTGCGCACGAGCCGCAGCGATTCGAACACCTCGTCGAAGCGCACCGCGACTCGCGCCGCGACGTCGCCGCCCGTCTGGGAGCGCGCTTCGACCCCGAGCCGGTCGTAAGGCTCGAAGCCGGCCTGCGCGCGCAGGTCGAGCGCCTGGCCGCTCGCGCGCGCGGCGAAACCCAGAACGCCGAGCTGCTTCGCGAGCTCGGGCGCGAGGTAGCCGCAGCTCTGGAACCGGTCCTGGAGCCCGGCGTGGTCGTCGTAGATGTCCTTGATCACCTGCACTTCGCGCGCGAGGGCGTCGCACTGCTCGAGGAGCAGGTCGCAGCCGTGGCGCCCGATGTTGCGCGCGACGCCACCGGGAACGATGTAGTCCATAAGGTAGCGGTGGCCGAAGACCTCGGCGTTCAGCCGCAGGACGTCCTCCTTGAGCCGCATGAACTGCGCCAGGCCGAACGCGAGCCCGCCGTCGTTGCCGAGATAGCCGAGATCGCCGAGGTGGTTCGCGATGCGCTCCCGCTCCAGGGCGGCGGCGCGCAGCCCGAGCCCCCGCGGGGGCGGCGTGATGCGCGCGATGCCCTCTACCGCCATCGCGTACGCCCAGGCGAAGGCGACGGTGCTGTCTCCGGAAACGCGCCCCGCCAGCCGGGCGCCGGCGAGGAGGTCGCGTCCTTCGAAGAGCTTGTCGATGGCCTTGTGCTTGTAGCCGAGCCGCTCCTCGAGCCGCAGCACCTTCTCGCCGACGATCGAGAAACGGAAATGGCCGGGCTCGATCGTCCCGGCATGCACCGGCCCGACGGGGATCTCGTGGACGCCGTCGCCGGCGACCGGGACGAATGCGTAATCATCGATGCCGTTCGCGTACGTGCGCGCAATGGGGATGTCGCGGCGCAGCGGGAACACGTCGGCGGGCCAGGCGGCGTGCCGCAGCCACGGTCGCCGGTCTGGGACGGTGGCGCGGATCCCGAGCAGATCGTGCGCGGCACGCTGCATCCGGTTGGCGCAGAGGAACACGTCGGAAACGTCCGGATACCGCGGCGCTTCGGCCGGCAGCGGGGCGGTGAGCCACAGCATCGACCCGTCCAGCGCGAGAGTGAGGTGGAGCGCGAACCCGCCGTCACGATCACGTTCGTCCGCGCCCCACAGTCCGACGAGACGTCCGTCCCGCGCCGCGACGCCGATGCAGGCCTCCCGCAGCCGCGCCGGCTCGAGGCGTGCCTGCCACGCCGGCACCGCCGAGGCGAGCGGCGCGGCGTCGAACCCCAATCCGTCGAATGGCATCGCGGTCACGCTTTCCGCTTTCCGTTGCGCGTTTCCCGGCTCATCCGATGAGCCGCGCCGCTTCCCGGTACCAGTTGGCGAGGTACGGCGGCACGTACAATCCCAGCAGCAGCGCGAGCCCCAGGTGCACGAACACCGGGATGAGCGCGGGCCGGTGCGGCAAGGGCTTCGCGGTCGTGTCGCCGAACACCATCGGCTGCACTTTCCGGAACACGGCTGCGAATGCGACGCCGAGCGAGATCAGCAGGATCGGCGTGGCCCAGGGCTGCTGGCGCATCGCGCTGGTGAGGATGAGGAACTCGCTCGCGAACACGCCGAACGGCGGGATGCCGAGGATCGCCACCGTGCCGAGCATCAGGCCCCACCCGATCGTCGGGCTGATGCGCATCAGCCCGCGGATGTCGTCCATGACCTGGGTGCCGGTCTTCTGCGCGGCGTGCCCGACGGCGAAGAAGATCGCGCTCTTGGTGAGCGAGTGGACCGTCATGTGCAGCAGGCCGGCGAAGCTGGCGATCGGCCCGCCCATCCCGAAGGCGAAGGTGACGAGCCCCATGTGCTCGATGGACGAGTACGCGAACATGCGCTTGATGTCGCGCTGGCGGGAGAGGAAGAACGCCGCGACCACGACCGAGAGCAGACCGAAGCCCATCAGCAGGTCCCCGGCAAAGCCGGGGCCGAGCGCGCCGTCGGCAAGCACCTTGCAGCGGACGAGCGCGTAGAGCGCCACGTTGAGGAGGAGCCCCGAGAGCACTGCCGATACGGGTGTCGGGCCTTCCGCGTGGGCGTCCGGCAGCCAGTTGTGGAGCGGCACGAGCCCGACCTTCGTCCCGTAGCCGACGAGGAGGAACACGAAAGCGATCGACAGGACCGTCGGCTCGAGCTGCGAGCGCACCCCCACGAGGTGCGTCCAGAGCAGCGCATCGATGCCGCTCCCGAGCAGCCTCTGCGAGGCCATGTAGAGCAGGATCGTGCCGAACAGCGCCTGCGCGATGCCGACGCCGCACAGGATGAAGTACTTCCACGCGGCCTCGAGGCTCGCCGGCGTGCGGTACAGGCTCACTAGAAGCACGGTGGTCAGCGTCGCCGCCTCGGTGGCGACCCACAGCAGGCCGAGGTTGTTGGTGAGCAGCACGAGCAGCATCGTGAACACGAACAGCTGGTACATGCTGTGATAGAGCCGCAGGCGCGCGCGCGTGAGCTTGCCGTGCTCCTCCTCGATGCGCATGTACGGTCGCGAGAACATCGCGGTGGTCATCGATACGAGCGCGGTGAGCGCGACGAGGAAGACGTTCAGCGAGTCGACGAAGAATTGCTCGCCGAATGCAAACAGCGGCCCGTCGCGGATGACGCGCGCCGTCAGCGCCCCGGCCGCGACGAAGGTGCCGATCGACAGCGCGACGTTGAGATCGGCGGCCCGGCGCAGGTGCCCGAGCGCCGCGAGCAGCGCGCCGCCGGCGAGCGGGATGCCGAGGACGGAGACGATCTCCCAGTTCATCTGCCCTTACGCGTCCTAGTCTTCTTTCAGCTTCTCGAGATGACGGATGTCGAGCGAGTCGAAGCGCTCGCGGATCTGGAAGAAGAACACGCCGAGGATGACCACCCCGACCAGCACGTCGAGCGCGATCCCCAGCTCGACCACCATCGGCATGCCGTAGGTCGCCGCGGTCGCGGCGAAGAACAGCCCGTTCTCCATGGCGAGGAAGCCGATCACCTGCGGCACCGCCTTCGAGCGCGTGATCATCATCAGGAACGAGAGCAGCACCGCGGCGAGCGCGATGCCGAGCGTGCCCTTCGTGATGGTCCCGGCGAGCGCCGAGACCGGCTGCGCGACGTTGAAGGCGAGGATCACGAGCAGCAGGCCGACGAGCATCGTCGTCGGAATGTTGATCAGCGTCTCGACGTCCCACTTCACGTTCAGCCGCCGGATGAGGCGGTGCAGGATCCAGGGCAGGAGCAGCACCTTGAGGGCGAGGGTGATGCCGGCGGACCACCAGAGGTGCGCCTGGCCGGTGGCATACGCCACGAATCCGGTGGACAGCGTCAGCACCAGACCCTGCGCGGCGAACAGATCGATGAGCGACAGGATGCGGCGCTGCGCCAGCATCGCGAACGAGAGCAGCAGCAGCACCGCCGCGAGCAGGTTGATGATCTGGCCGGTTATCGCCGGGGTGAGGAAATCCGTCATCTTGCCGGCGCGGAGATGCGTCGAACGAAAATGCTTTCGTGCGAACAAGGGGAGACCCCCCTTGCATATCCCCCATGTTCGAACAAGTGGGCAAGCCCCCTTGTAAATCCCCTAAGGCGTCGCGCCGATCTAGCCAGGTGGCAAACCCGGGTCATGTCTCGAGCAACGCGTGGATGAGCAGCGCGAGCACCGCGAGCATGAAGGCGGTGCCGAGAAACTCGGGGGCGCGGAAGATCCGCATCTTGGCCGATACCGTCTCGATCAGCGCAAGCAGGAAGCCGCCGACGGCGAGCTTGAGGACGAGCGCGGGCAGCGCGAAGATGAGCCCCGTCGCGTCGCCGCCCTCGGCGATGCCGAAGGGGAAGAACAGCGCGATGCCGATGCACGAGTAGACGAAGAGCTTCAGGCTCGCCGCCCACTCGACCAGGGCGAGGTGCCGTCCCGAGTACTCGAGGACCATTGCCTCGTGGATCATGGTCAGCTCGAGGTGCGTCGACGGGTTGTCGACCGGGATGCGCGCGTTCTCGGCGAGCGAGACCATCGTGAACGCGACCCCGGCGAAGGCGAGGCTCGGGTAGATCGCGAGCTCGCGCTGCGAGAGTGACTCCACCGTCGTCGCGAGCGAAGTCGACTGGCTGATGAGCGACGCGGTGAACAGCACGATCAGCAGCGCGGGCTCGGCGAGGAACCCGATCATCATCTCGCGCCGCGCGCCGAGCGAGCCGAACGCCGTGCCGATGTCCATTGCCGCGAGCGAGATGAACACGCGCGCGAGCGCGAGGATGCCGACGAGCGCGATTGCGTCGGCGGCAGGCGCATACGGCATGTCCGTGCCGATCGTCGGGACGATGGCGGCCGCCAGGATCATGCATCCGAAAATGATGTACGGCGCGGTGCGGAACAGCGCCGAGGCGTTGTGCGCCACGACCGCATCCTTCTCCATTAGCTTGCGCAGCATCAGGTACGGGCGCAGCACGCCCGGCCCGCTCTTGTTCTGCAGCCAGGCGCGGCACTGGTTCACCCAGCCGAGCAGGAGCGGCGCGAGCAGGATCGCGAGCAGGATCTCGGTGATTTGGGCGGACGCCCCGACCCACGAGAACTCGGTCACCATCGCGCCCTCATCTGACGAGGAAGAGCAGCACGAGCAGCGTGCCGAAGCTATACAGCAGGTACACGGAGATGCGGCCGCGCTGCAGGACGGTCACGAGCGCGGTCAGGCGCTCGACGGCGCGCGCGACGGGCAGGTAGCACCAGTACCAGAGCTGATCCTCGACCGTCACCCGGTAGCGCGGCGCCGCGTCGAACGGGGCGGGCAACTCGCGCTCCATGCGGAAGAAAGGCTCGAAGACCTGCCGCACCGGCTGGCCGAAGCCCTCGGCGGTGTCCTGCATGCGCGCGTTCTGCAGCGGGAACCCGCAGTCCCACGGCGGCGCGCGCCGGATGCGGCCGTGATAGAAGCGCCGCACCGCGAGCCACGCGGCCGCAGTCGCGATCGCGAGCCCGACGAGGACGAGCAGCGGCGAGTAGCTCGCGCGGTCGGGGTTGATCGGCGCGAGGAACAGCCAGTGCGCGGCGCCGGTCGCCTTGGACAGGTTCGTCCCCAGCATCGGCCCGGTCACGAAATCGATGAGCGAGATGACCTGCACCGGCAGCACGCCGAGCACCACGCAGCCCGCGGCGAGCCAGACGAGCGCGACGCGTTCCCAGGGGCCGGCGTCGTGCGCGTCGGCGAGCTTCTCCTCGCGCGGCTGGCCGAGGAAGACGATGCCGTAGAACTTCACCATGACATAGGCGGACAGCGCCGCAGCAAGCGCGATCGCGGCGGCCGCCACCGGCACCAGCAGGTTGAGGTAGGTGTCCGGCAGGCCGGGCGTGAAGAGGAAGGCCTGGAGCAGCAGCCACTCGGACACGAAGCCGTTCAGCGGCGGCATTCCTGCGATCGCGAGCGCGCCGACGAGGGCGAGCCAGGCGACCCAGGGCATGCGGTGGATGAGGCCGCCGAGCTTGCCGAGCGCGCGCTCCTTCGTCGCGTGCAGCACCGAGCCGGTGGCGAGGAAGAGCAGGCTCTTGAAGTAGGCGTGGTTGAGGCAGTGGTAGAGCATTGCTGTCAGGGCGAGCGCCGCGAGGCCGTACATGCGGTACGCGGCGAACGTGACGCCCAGCCCGAACCCGACCAGGATGAACCCGATGTTCTCGATCGAGGAATAAGCGAGCAGCCGCTTCATGTCCGATTGCACCGCGCTGAACACGACGCCGTAGATCGCGGTGAGGAGCCCGATCGCAAGGGCGAGCACGCCCCACCACCACACCTGGACGTGCAGCAGATCGAACGTCACCCGCAGCAGTCCGTAGATCGCGGTCTTCAGCATCACCGCGCTCATCAGCGCGGACACCGGGGAGGGCGCCGCCGGGTGCGCCTCGGGCAGCCAGACGTGCAGCGGGAGGATGCCGGCCTTGGCGCCGAAGCCGAACAGCGCGAGAAGGAAAGCGACGGTCGCCCAGAACGGCGCGAGTTGGACCTGGCGCATGCTGGCGAAGGTGTAGTCGCCGAACCCTTGCAGGACGCCGAAGCACATCAGGATCGCGATCGCGCCGACGTGCGCGATCAACAGGTAGAGGTAGCCGGCGCGCCTGATCTCGGCGATGCGGTGGTCGCTCGTCACGAGGAAGTACGACGAGAGGGCCATCGTTTCCCACGTCACCATGAACGCGTACCCGTCGTCGGCGAGCAGGACGAGCGCCATGCTCGCGAGGAATAGGTGGTACCAGAGGCACTGCACGCCCGGCTGCGTGCCCTCGCCGGGCCGCAGGTATCCGGCCGCGAACACGGACACCCCGGCTGCGACCGCGCCGAGGATGAGCAGGAAGAACGCCGAGAGCGCGTCGAGCCGGAAATGGAACGGCAGGTCCGGAAGTCCGAGCGGCAGCACCAGCTCGTCCGGCGGCTGCGCGATCGCGGCGAGCGCGGTCGCCGCGAGCGCGAGCCCGACGACCGCGCCGAGCGGGTACAGGATCTTCGCAACGAAACGCAGCGCGTGCGGCGTGAAGACGCCGATCGCCGCGATCACGAGCCAGGCCGCCGCAAGCGCGAGCGCGACGGCGAGGGGCGTGACGCTCATTTGGCGTCTTGGAGGCTCACGAGGTCAACCGAGAGCGATTGCAAGGGCGATCAGAGCCGCGATGGTAACACTCGCGACCAGGATCCAGCGCTCGCGCGCCCGGGTGGGCGGGCGAGCGGCCGCCGGATCGATGGCGCGATCGACCGCGGACGGCGAGGTGCTCGCGCGGTCCGCGCCGGCGGCGACGAGGTCGAGCTTCATCGTCTTCGCGAACCCGCCGGTCGCGGCCCCGGCACCCGTCATGGAAGCGAGCCGGCGCGTCGCCTCCTGGGAGTCGAAGCGCCGCGAGATGCGCAGCCGGAGCCCGGGCTCGACGCGTTGCGGCGCCGCCGATGTCACGCCCTGCGCGGCGTCGAGGCGCAGCGTGGGCGCGGTGTCGGCCGCCGCCGGACTCGTGCACGCGGGCGGGAGCGTGATCGTCTCCTCGTCGTCGTCCGGCGCCGCCTCCGTCAGCGCGGCGCGGCAGGCGCGCAGATCGGCCGCGAGCTCGCGCGCGTCCTGGTAGCGCGCCGCCGGATCCTTTGCGAGCGTTTTCGCGACGATCAGGTCGAGCATCGGCGGCACCCGGCGGCTCACCGCGCTCGGCGGCGGCGGCGTGGCGTGCACGATCTGGTACATGATCTGCGTGATGTCGCTGCCGGAGAACGGCGGCGCGCCGACGAGCGCCTCGTATAGCACCACGCCGAGGGCAAAGATGTCGCAGCGCTGGTCGACCGTTCCGCCGAGCAGCTGCTCCGGCGCCATGTACTTCGGCGAGCCGAGCAGCATGCCGGTCTGCGTCTTGACGTCGGAAGCGCGCATGCGCGCGATGCCGAAGTCCATGATCTTTGCCGGGCCGTCGCGCGGCACCATGATGTTCGCGGGCTTCACGTCCCGGTGCACCACGCCGCGCGCGTGCGCGTATGCGAGCCCCTCGGCCACCTGCGCAGCGATGTCGATCGCTGCACCGAGCTCGGGCCGCCCGCGCAGGAGCAGGTCGCGGAACTCGGTGCCCTCGACATACTCCATCGCCATGTAGACGACGTCGCCAGCGTGGCCGATGTCGTAGATCATGACGACGTTCGGGTGGCTCAGCCCGCCGGCCGCCTTCGCCTCCTGATAGAACCGCTTTTCGTATTCCGCACGCTCCTGCGGGTCGGCGACCATGTTGATGGTCTTGATCGCGACCGTCCGGCTCAGCATCGGGTCCTCGGCCTTGTACACGACGCCCATCGCGCCGCGGCCGAGCTCGCCGAGGATCCGGTACCGCCCGAGGGTGCGAGCGGACTCGCTCAAAGGCCGGTCTGCCTGCGGAAGTCGCGCCAGATCTCCGCAGGCTTCGGGAACTTGCGCGTCTCCTGCGCCGGCGCAGGCGCGGGGGGCGGAGCGGGGCGCGGCGTCGAGAACGCATGCTGCACCGTGAACTCCTCGCCGGGCGAGAGATCGACCCGCAGCGTGAGCGGGGTGTTCTGCGGATGCCTGAGCTCGATCGTGTGCTTTCCCGGGGTCACCTCGATGCGCTTGAGCGGGGGGCTCCGGCCCTTCATCTCGCCGTCGACCCTGACCTCGCCCCACGGCGTGATCGCGAGCGCGATCGTTCCCGGGCGCTTCGCGCGCGCGGCCGTACGGCGCACGCCACGCACGGCGACGCCCGCGGCGAGAATCCCGGCCACGCTCAGGCCTGCGACGAGGAGAAATCGCCGGCGCCGCGGCACCGGCACCGCATCGGTACCCCCACCGCCGGGCCCGGCGTCGAGCGCGAACAGCTCGTGCGCGCGCAGGTTCGCATCGGTGATCGTCCCGGCGGGCCGCAGCGGCTCCGGCCCGGCCTCGTCGGTGCCTGCAAGCGCGTCGCGAAATGCGCGTGAAGCGATCACCTGGCCCGCGTCCGCGAACGGCGCGATGCTCGCGCCGGCGGCGATCCCGTCGCCGCACAGCAGCATCTCGCCGGCCGGATCGGTCGCCACGCCGATCGGCCCGTGACTGATTCCCATGCGGACCGGGAGCGGCTCGCCTGCCTCCCGGGCGGCGCGGCGCGCGCGTCGTGCAAGCAGGAGCGCATCCACGGGTGGAGCGATCACGACCAGCGCCGCGCCGTCGGCGGTGTCCGCGACGATCCGATCCGCGGCCGCGAGCGGCTCGATTGCGCGCGCGATCAGCGCCTCGAGGCGCTGCTTGAGGCGCGCCTGCTCGGCGACGGGGCGTTGCGCGAAGTCGGCGAGCGCGAAGAAGACGACGCTGGTTGTGGCGGTGCTGCCGGCGGACGCGGACATGGGCGGCACCGGCCGCGCCGCGTCACTTGACGCGCATGCCCGGCTCGGCGCCGGAGTCGGGCGTCAAGAGGAAGATGCCCGGGCCGTCGCCGGAGGCGGCGAGGATCATGCCCTCCGAGGTGCCGAACCGCATCTTGCGCGGGGCGAGGTTCGCGACGACGACGGCGTGGCGGCCGACGAGCGTCGCCGGGTCGTAGGCGGACCTGATGCCGGCGAACACCGTGCGCGATTCCCCGCCCACGTCGAGCGTGAGCCTGAGCAGCTTGTCGGCGCCCTCGACGTGGTCGGCGGCGACGATCTTCGCGACGCGGAGGTCGAGCTTCGCGAAATCCTCGATCGAGACGGTCGGCGCCTGCGGTGCGCCTGGCGCCTTTGCTGCCGCGTGCTCCTGGCGCTCGGCGTGCTTCTGCGGCGCGGCCGGCGCGGGAGGAGCGCTCTCCGCGTCGAGCAGCGCCTCCACCTGCTTCGGATCGATTCGGGTCATGAGGTGGCGGTACGGATTGATCTTGTGGCCGGCCGGCAGGCGCGTCCCGGCATCGTGCCACCTGAGGGGCGGCACGCCGAGGAACGACTCCACGTCGGCGGCGAGCTTCGGCAGCACCGGCTTCAGGTAGATCGTCAGCAGCCGGAACATGTTGAGCGCGACCGAGCAGGATTCGTGGAGCTCGTCGCTGCGCGCCGCGTCCTTCGCCACAATCCACGGCCGGTTGCCGTCGACATACTGGTTGGCGAGGTCGGCGAGCATCATGACCTCCCGCAGCGCCTTGCCGAACTCGCGTCCTTCGTAGTGCTGCGCGATCCGGTCCGCGGCCGCCTGGAACGGCCCGAGCTGCCCGCCCTGGCTGCGACCGGCGTCGCGGAGGCGGCCCTCGAATCGCTTGGTCAGGAAGCCTGCCGTGCGCGCGGCGATGTTCACGTACTTGCCGACGAGATCGGCGTTCACCCGCGCCACGAAGTCGTCGGGGTTGAAGTCCACGTCCTCGACGTTCGCGCTCAGCTTCGCGGCGATGTAGTAGCGCAGCCATTCGGCGTCCATCCCGATCTCGAGGTAGCGGAGCGGGCTGATCCCGGTGCCGCGCGATTTGGACATCTTCTCGCCCGACACGGTGATGAAGCCGTGGACGTAGATGTTGTCCGGCACGCGGTACGGGTGGCCCGCGAACTTGAGCATCGCCGGCCAGAACAGCGTGTGGAAGTAGATGATGTCCTTGCCGATGAAGTGGATCTGCTCGGTGTCGCGGGCGGCGAGGAACTCCGTGAAGCTACGCGTCTCGGCCCGCGCGCGCGCCTTCCCGGCGTCGAAGTAGTTCTTCAGCGACGCGAGATAGCCGATCGGCGCGTCGAGCCAGACGTAGAAGTACTTGCCCGGCGCGTCCGGGATCGGGATTCCGAAGTAGGGCGCGTCGCGCGAGATGTCCCAGTCGGCGAGCGCCCTGTCGCCTTCGCCCTCGAGCCATTCCCGGGCCTTGTTCGCGACCTGGGGCTGGAGGCGGCCTTCCTGCGTCCATTCCTTCAGGAAGGCGATGCATTTCGGATCCGAGAGCCGGAAGAAGAAGTGCTCCGAGCTCTTCAGCACCGGGCGCGCGCCGGAGAGGGTCGAATAGGGGTTCCTGAGGTCGGTGGGCGAATACACCGTGCTGCAGTTCTCACACGCGTCCCCGTACTGGTCGGGCGCGCCGCAATTCGGGCACTCGCCCTTGATGTAGCGGTCGGCGAGGAACATCCCCTTCACCGGGTCGTAGAACTGCTCGATCGTGCGCGTGTACACGAGCCCGGCCTGATTGAGCCGGCGATAGATGTCCTGCGAGAGCTCGACGTTCTCCGGCGAGTCGGTGGAATGCCAGTTGTCGAAGGAGATGTGGAAGCCTTCCAGGTACTTCGGGCGCTCCGCCGCGATGCGCGCGATCAGCGCCTGCGGCGTCACGCCCTCGGCCTCCGCCTTGAGCATGATCGGCGCGCCATGCGCGTCGTCGGCGCCGACGAAGTGCACCTCGTGGCCCTGCATGCGCTGGAACCGCACCCAGGTGTCAGCCTGGATGTACTCCATGATGTGGCCGATGTGGAACGAGCCGTTCGCATACGGCAGGGCGGTGGTGACGAACAGGCGGCGGGGCATCGGCGAGGATTTTTTCTAAAGCCATGATTTTAGCGGGGTTACGGCGCCCGGGTCGGTTTGCTAAACTTCCAATCTTGTCATCGCGGGCGCGGTTCTCGCGCCTCCGCCGAGGAGCCCGAAATGCCCGTCACCGAACAGGACGTCAAGGTCGCGCTGGCCGAGATCGTCGATGCCAACACCGGCAAGGACCTCATCGCCACGAAGTCGGCGAAGAAGGTCGGCGTCTCGGGCAACGACGTGTCGGTCGACATCGAGCTCGCCTACCCGGCGAAGACGCAGATCGAGCCGATGCGGAAGCAGGTGGCGGCGCGGCTGCGTGCGCTGCCAGGCGTCGGCCGCGTGACCGTCAACGTCGCAGCCAAGATCGCGACGCACGTGACGCAGCGCGGCGTGAAGCTCGTCCCGGGCGTCAAGAACATCATCGCGGTCGCCTCCGGCAAGGGCGGCGTGGGCAAGTCGACAACGGCGGTAAACCTCGCGCTAGCGCTCGCGGCGGAGGGGGCGACGGTCGGCATGCTCGATGCGGACATCTACGGGCCCTCGCAGCCGACGATGCTCGGCATCACCGGGCGGCCCGAGTCGAAGGACGGCAAGTCGCTCGAGCCGATGACCGGGCACGGCATCCAGGCGAGCTCGATCGGCTTCCTTATCGATGTCGACACGCCGATGGTGTGGCGCGGGCCGATGGTCACGCAGGCGTTGGAGCAGCTGCTCAAGGACACGCGCTGGCGCGACCTCGACTACCTCGTGGTAGACCTGCCGCCCGGCACCGGCGACATCCAGCTCACGCTCGCGCAGAAGGTTCCGGTGACCGGCGCGATCATCGTCACGACGCCGCAGGACATCGCGCTCATCGACGCCCGCAAGGGCCTGAAGATGTTCGAGAAGGTCGGCATCCCGATCCTCGGCATCGTCGAGAACATGTCGCTGCACATCTGCTCGAAGTGCGGCCACGAGGAGCACATCTTCGGGGCCGGCGGCGCGGAGCGGATGTGCAAGGATTACGGGACGGAGTTCCTCGGCGCGCTGCCGCTCGACATCCACATCCGCGAGCAGGCCGACAGCGGCAAGCCCACGGTGGTGGCCGATCCCGACAGCCGAATCGCCGAGATCTATCGCCAGATCGCGCGGCGCGTGGCGGTGAAGATCGGCGAGCTCCAGAAAGACATGTCGGGGAAGTTTCCGAGCATCGTCGTCCAAAACACTTAAGGCGAGCGTTCTTCGGGGCCTGATTGGAGCGTCGCGGCAGGCCGCGACGCTCAATCCTGGCCAGCGCGCCGAGTCACGGATCCGGGGCCTCAATGTCTCCTCGGAGAGTCGTTCTTGATCCAGCTCGTACTCCCCATCCAGGCGCCGGAGGTACACTCGCGGCCACTTCTCATCCCCTAATTCCCATGTCCATCAAGTCCGACAAGTGGATCCGCCGCATGGCGCGCGAGCACGGCATGATCGAGCCGTTCGAGCCGGACCTCGTGCGCGAGGTCGACGGCAAGCGCGTGGTGTCGTTCGGCACGTCGAGCTACGGATACGATATCCGGTGCTCGAACGAATTCAAGCTCTTCACGAACCTCAACTCGACGATCGTCGATCCGAAGAACTTCGACGAGAAGAGCTTCGTCGACGTGAAGGGCGACTCCTGCATCATCCCGCCCAACTCGTTCGCATTGGCGCGCACGGTCGAGTACTTCCGCATCCCGCGCAACGTGCTCACGATCTGCCTCGGCAAGTCGACCTATGCACGCTGCGGGATTATCGTGAACGTGACGCCGCTCGAGCCGGAGTGGGAAGGGCACGTCACGCTCGAGTTCTCGAACACGACCCCGCTGCCCGCGCGGATCTACGCAAACGAAGGCGTGGCGCAGGTCATATTCATCGAGTCCGACGAGGTCTGCGAGACCTCGTACCGCGACCGCGGCGGGAAGTATCAAGGGCAGAAGGGCGTCACCCTTCCGCGGATCTAATATATA
>DATIDG010000036.1:0-57957 GCA_035456405.1 Burkholderiales bacterium
CGCCCTGGCTGGAGGCGAGCTTCGACTTGAGCCGCGCCAGCTCGCGCTCGAGCTGGCGCACGTTGTCCTGGACCTGCGCGATCTTCTGAGTCACGTCGTCGGGGCTGGTGCGCAGGGCCGCAGCCGCCTCCGCGAGCTTCGCCTCGCGCTCCTGCACCCACGCGAGCGCGCCCTCGCCCGTCACCGCCTCGACGCGGCGCACGCCGGCCGCGACGCCGGTCTCCGCGACGATCTTGAAGAAGCCGATGTCGCCGGTGCGCCGCACGTGCGTGCCGCCGCACAGCTCCGTCGAGAAGTCCCCCATGCTCAGGACGCGCACCTCGTCGCCGTACTTCTCGCCGAAGAGCGCCATCGCGCCCGCCTTGATCGCGTCGTCGTACTTCATGATCCGCGCCGCGACCTCGACGTTGCGGCGGATCTCGCGGTTCACGAGCGCCTCGACCTGGCGGATCTGGTCCTCGGTCATCGGCTCGTTGTGCGAGAAGTCGAAGCGCGTCTTGTCCGGGTCGACGAGCGAGCCCTTCTGCTGCACGTGCGGCCCGAGCACCTTGCGCAGCGCCGCGTGCATCAGGTGCGTCGCCGAGTGGTTCCACGCCGCGCGCGCGCGGGCGATCCCGTCGACGCCGGCCATCACCCTGTCCCCGACGCGCAGCCTGCCTGCCTTCATCCCACCCTTGTGGCCGAACACCTCGGGCTGGATCTTCTGCGTGTCCTCGACAAGGAACGTGCCGTTCGCGCCGGCGAGCTCGCCCCGGTCGCCGACCTGGCCGCCCGACTCCGGGTAGAACGGCGTGCGGTCGAGCACTACCACCGCCGACTCGCCCGCGCCGATCTCCTGGACCTGCGCGCCTTCCTTGTAGATCGCAACCACCGTGCCTTCGAGCGTGAGGGTGTCGTAGCCGTGGAACTCGGTCGGCTTGCCCGAGTAGTCGACGCTCGCCTCCATGCGGAACTTCGACGCCGCGCGGGCGCGCTCGCGCTGCCGCTCCATCGCGGCCTCGAAGCCGGCATAGTCGACGCGCACGCCGCGCTCGCGCGCGATGTCGGCGGTGAGATCGACCGGGAAGCCGTAGGTGTCGTAGAGCTGGAACACCGTCTCGCCGTCGAGCATCCGGTCCTCGCGGGTGAGCGCGCCCTCCAGCACCCGCATGCCGTTCTCGAGCGTCTCAGCGAAGCGCTCCTCCTCGGTCCTGAGCACCTGCTTCACCCGCTCGGCGTTCTTCGGCAGCTCGGGATAGGCGTCGCCCATCGTCTTCGCGAGGTCGTCGACGAGCCGGTGGAAGAACGGGTGCTTCTGCCCGAGCTTGTAGCCGTGGCGGATCGCGCGGCGGATGATCCGGCGCAGCACGTAGCCGCGGCCCTCGTTGCCGGGGATCACCCCGTCGACGATCAGGAACGAGCACGCGCGGATGTGGTCGGCGATCACCTTCAGCGAGTTCGACGACAGGTACTCGGTGCCGGTCTCGCGCGCCGCGGCCTTGATCAGGTCCTGGAAGAGGTCGATCTCGTAGTTCGAGTGCACGCCCTGCAGCACCGCGGCGATGCGCTCGAGCCCCATGCCGGTGTCCACCGACGGCCTCGGCAGCGGATGCAGCTTGCCGTTCTCGTCGCGGTTGAACTGCATGAACACGAGATTCCAGATCTCGATGTAGCGGTCGCCGTCGGCCTCGGACGTCCCGGGCGGGCCGCCCGCGACCTCCGGACCGTGGTCGTAGAAGATCTCCGAGCACGGGCCGCACGGTCCGGTGTCGCCCATCTGCCAGAAGTTGTCGCTCTGGAACGGTTGCCCGCCCGGTTTGTCGCCGATGCGCGTGATGCGGCTCTCGGGGACGCCGATCTCCTTGCGCCAGACGCTGTAGGCCTCGTCATCGGTCTGGTAGACGGTGACCCAGAGCCGCTCCTTGGGCAGGCCGTACACCTTGGTGAGCAGATCCCAGGCGTAGTGGATCGCGTCGCGCTTGAAGTAATCGCCGAAGCTGAAGTTGCCGAGCATCTCGAAGAACGTGTGGTGCCGAGCGGTGTAGCCCACGTTCTCGAGGTCGTTGTGCTTGCCACCGGCGCGCACCGACCGCTGGGACGTCGTCGCGCGCTTGTAGGGCCGCGCCTCCTTGCCGAGGAACACGTCCTTGAACTGCACCATCCCCGAGTTGGTGAAGAGCAGCGTCGGGTCGTTGCCCGGCACGAGCGAGCTCGACGCGACGATCGCGTGGCCGCGCTCTTCGAAGAACTCGAGGAACTTCGATCGAATCTCGGAGGATCTCATGGCTATGCGCGCCGAAAAGAAACGGCGACCGCGGTCGCCGTTTCGGAGCCAAATAACTGAACAACCACGATTTTCGCCCGAATCGGTCAGGCGCGCAATGGCGCGGGCCGCGGCTCAGCCGGGGCGCCGGCGGTCGATCGCCCCTTCCCACGAGGCATACGCCTCTAGCGCCGCGCCCGAGCGGCGTAGCTGGCGGATTGCGATCCGGCACGCCTGACGAGCGTTGCGCGTGGCCGGCGCGCGCCAGCCGTCGGGCGAATCGCCGCGCTCGACCTTGGCCAGCAGCTCAGCCTTGGCCGCGAGCGCGGACGGATCGCCGAACTGCGCGAGCAGGCGCTGGAACGCCGCGTGCTCCGCGTGCGAGAACGCCTTCGGTCTCCCCGCAGCGTCCTTCGCCGGGTGCGGCGGATAGAGCGTGAGACCGGGCACGCGCCCCGGCGCGAGCGGGATGTTCGACGACGCCGCGCGCTGCGCGCGGATCAGCCGCGGAATGAAATGCGTGTGCGGGCCGCTCGGCGTCGAGCCGCCTTCCGGCGCGATCGGCTGGTACACCTCGATGCGCCCGACGCGGGAGACCGCCACGCGGTGCGGGCTCGCCGCGACGAGCGCTGCCCCGAGCTCGCGCCCCGCCTCGAGAAAGACCTTCCCCGCCGCACGGCGCAGGGCCTGCAGCAGCGCGGCATCCCGGGTGCGGACGCAGAAGGCGAAAGCAGCCGATCCGAGGCCGAGATCGAAGAGGCACGCCTCGCGATCCGCCGCACGGGCCGCTTTTCGGTCGGGCCCCAGCTCGGTCACGACGATCCGTGCGGGCATTGTTCCCGCCGCCGCAGGCAGGTGGAACACAACGCCGTGATGCCATAGCGCGGGCTGCGCGCTCAGCACTTCATACGCCAGCGCACCCAACGCCGGCGCCCGCTCCACGCGGATCGCCCCCTGCGCCGTCACGGCCTGGAGCCCGTCGCGCTCGCACGCTTCTTCCGGGTCGCGCGCGAACTCGGCGAGCAGGCCGCTCGCACCGATGCTCCAGGTGCTCGCGGGGTCGGCGAGATGCGCGGCCGCGAGCTCTGCCGTTTCCACCGCGCCTCCCGCTCAATAGAGAATGCCCACCGCCGCGCCGGCGATCAGCGTCGCGAGCGTCCCGGACACGAGCGTGCGCGCGCCGAGCGCGACGATCTCGCCGCGCCGCTCCGGCGCCATCGTCGCGAGGCCGCCGATCATGATCCCGAGGCTCGCGAGGTTCGCGAAGCCGCATAGCGCATAAGTCATGATCAGCCGCGAGCGCGGCGATAGCGCGTCGCCGGTCTTCGCCAGGTCGATGTACGCGAGCAGCTCGTTGAGGATCGTCTTGGTGCCGAGCAGCTGGCCTGCGTCGGGCGCTTCGGCCCACGGCACCCCGGCGAGCCACGCGAGCGGCGCCATCGCGAGACCGAGCATGCGCTGCAGTGTCACCGGCGCGCCACCGACCTCCGGCGCAAGGCCGAGGACGGCGTTGGCGAGATGCACCAGCGCCACCAGGACGAGCAGCATCGCCACGATGTTGATGAGCAGGGTCGCGCCGTCGAGGGCGCCACGCGTGATCGCATCCATGCTGCCCGTTGCTGCGGACGGCTCGAGATCCGCCGCCGACCCGCCGGTCGCCCGCTCGTGCGGCGCCGGCGGCACCATCAGAAGCGCGACGGCGATCGCCGCGGGCGTCGCGATAATGGACGCGATCAGGATGTGGCCGAGCGCGCCGGACACCACCTTCCCGATGAAGCTCGCGTACAGGACCATCACCGTCCCGGCGATCGTGGCCATGCCGCAGCTCATCATCACGAACAGCTCCGAGCGCGACATGCGTGCGATGTAAGGCCGCACGACGAGCGGCGCCTCGACCATACCGACGAACACGTTGGCCGCGGCGGACAGGCCGACTGCGCCGCCCACGCCCATCGTGCGTTCGAGCAGCCGTGCGAAGAGCCGCACGATCCAGGGCAGCACGCGCCAGTAGAAGAGCAGCGACGACAGCGCGCTGACGACGATCACAAGCGGCAGCGCGCGGAAAGCGAGGACGAACGAGCTCGTTGCGGGCTTCTCCTCGTAGGGCAGCGGCGCGCCGCCGAGATAGCCGAACACGAACGACGTGCCGGCCTGCGTCGCGCGCTCGAGCGCCTCGACCGCGCGGTTGAGGACGAGGAACGCGTCGGTGAATAGCGGCACCTTCAGGAACAGGGCCGCGAGCACGAGGGTCAGACCCATGCCTGCGACCACCGGCCGCCACGCCACGCCGCGGCGGTTCTCCGAAACCGCCCACGCGAGGCCGTGCAGTACCAGGAAGCCGAACGCGCTCTGCGCGGCGAGCGCGACGTCCATCTACGCGAGACCCACGCCGAGCAGCCTGCCGATCGTGTAGGTCAGTGCGCCGGCGCCGCCGCCGATCAGCAGCATCCGCAGCCCGTCGCGCAGCGCGCTGCGGCCGGTGAAGAGACTGATCGCCGCGCCGACCGCGAAGAGCGCGACCGCAGTGACCGCGATCGTCGTGCCGAGCGCCGCGTCGCCCTTGAGCAGCAGGAACGGCATGAGCGGGATCAGCGCGCCGACCGCAAACGAGAGGAACGACGAGATCGCCGCGCTCCACGGCGAACCGAGCTCGTCCGGGTTGAGGCCCAGCTCCTCGCGGGCGAGCGTGTCGAGCGCGCGCGCCGGGTCGGCGACGGTCGACGTGGCGAGCGCCGCAGCCTCGTCGGCGGGCAGGCCGCGCGCCTGGTAGATCAGGGCGAGCTCCTGCGCCTCCTCGGCCGGGTACTCCGCGAGCTCCTTGCGCTCGAGGCCGATCTGGTACTCGAACATCTCGCGCTGCGAGCGCACCGAGACCCACTCGCCGGCCGCCATCGAGAATGCGCCGGCAAGGAGGCCGGCGACGCCCGAGAGCACGATGACGCTGCCCGACGCCGCAGCGCCGGCGACGCCGAGGATGAGGCTGCAGTTCGAGACGAGCCCGTCGTTCACGCCGAACACCGCGGCGCGCAGGTTGCCGCCGGTCCCGACGTTGCGGTGCCGCGCCTGCATGTCCTCGATCGAGGTCGGCCGCGGATGCCCCGGCTGGGCGTGAGTGTAGACGGAGAGGCCACGGACCTTCATCGCCGCGAGCACCGCCCGCACCGCGCGCGGGCCGTAGCGGCGCACCAGGCTCGCGACGATCCGCGCGCGCGCGTCCGGAACGTAGCGCGGCGGCACGGTCGCGCCCTGCCTGCGCGCGGACTCGGCCCAGATGGCAGCCTGGCTTTCGGCCTCGGCTGCGAGCCCGCGGAAGAGCTTTTCGCGCGGCGTGCCGCGCTCCGCGTCGGCGACGATGCGGTAGAGATACGCCGAGCGCATCTCGTCGGCCCAGCCGGCGAGCGCGTCGGCCGCTGCTGCGGCAGTCAAGCGGGGCCCCCTCGGACGAATCGGGGGCAGATGGTAACCGACCGCCGCGCCTCTCAGCCGCGCGCGCGCCAGCGGGCGTCGGCGAGCACCACCGAGGTTGCGATCTGACGATCGGGAATCGACCAGTATCGGCGCAGCACCGGCTCGGTCTCGGCGGGCGAGAGGAGCGTGAAGCCGTGCTTCACATAGAAGCGGGTCGCCCACGTCGCGTCGGCCCAGGTCCCCACGAGGATCGGGCGATCGGTCTGTGCCACGAGGTGCTGCAGCAGCCGGCTGCCGATCCCGCTGCCGCGCCTGGCGGTGGTGACGTACGCATGCCGGATCAGAGCGACGTCGCGGACGTCCTGGAGCCCCATCACGCCGACGAGCCGTCCGTCCTGCTCCGCACCCCAGAACACGACGCCGGCAGCGATCTCGGCGCGCAGCTCGTGCTCGGGCATGTAGGGTTCGTGCCAGCGGTCGCCGGGAATGATGCCGCGGTATGCCTGTGCAGCGTCGCTAATGATCGCGAGCATCGCCGGACCGTCGGCTTCATCGCACCTCCGGATTATCACGGTCTAGGCGTGCTCCAACGCGCCTTCGAAGTCGGCGAGCAGGTCGCGCCAGTCTTCCACGCCGATCGAAAAGCGCACGAGCCCCTCGGTGACGCCGGCCTGCGCGAACTCCTCGTCGGTGAAGCCGGAGTGCGTGGTCGAGCGCGGATGGCAGACGAGCGTCTCGACCCCGCCGAGCGAGACCGCGTCGCGGGCGATCCGGACGTGCCGCAGGAAGTCGAACGCGGCGCGCTTGCCGCCCTTCAGCTCGGCGGAGAACATCGCGCCGGACCCCTGGCACTGTGCGTCGCGGATGCGGAGCTGCTCGGGGTCGTCGAAGTGCGTCGGAAAGTGGATGCGCGCGATCTTCGGATGCCGCGCGAGCGCGTCCACGATCATCCGCGCGTTCTTCGTCGCCTGCCGCATGCGCAATCCCACCGTCGGGAGCCGGCCGTTCAGGATCCAGCACTCGTCGGGCTGCAGGATCGTGCCGAAGAGCCCGCGCAGCCCGCGGATCGGCGCCGCCACGGCCGGGTCGCGGGCGAGCGCGACGCCGCCGATCAGGTCGGAGAACCCGGAGAGATACTTCGTCGCCGAGTAGAGCACGACGTCCGCCCCGTGCTTGAACGGATGCTGGAACACCGGCCCGAGCAGCGTGTTGTCGACCATCACCAGGGGCCGGCCCGGACGGCGCGCCGCGCACTCGGTGGCGTGCCGGAGGTCGGTCATGGTGAGCGTCGGATTGGCCGGCGTCTCGACGAGCACCACGCCCACGTCCGGAGTGTCGCGGATCGCGTGCTCCAGCGCGGCAGAATCGCCGGCGCGCACCGCGACTCCGGGCACGCCCCAAGGCTCGAGCACCCCCTGGATGAACTTCTGCGTCCCGCCGTAAATCGGCACGGTGTAGACCACGGCGCGGCCCGGCTTGAGGTGGGCGAAGAGTGCGGTAACGATCGCCGACATCCCCGAGTTGAAGACGAGCGCGGCGGCGGCGCCGGGCTCGAGCGGGACGATCTGGTCCTCGAGGATCTCGGCGTTCGGATGGTTGAAGCGCGAGTAGACCAGCGCCACCCCCTCGTCCGGTCGGGGTTTCGCGCGCCCTGCCATCAGGTCGAAAGCGCGTTCCGCTGCCTCCGGGCTGGGAAAGACGTAAGTCGAGCTGCGGAACACCGCCGGGCGCGCGGAGCCGACGGAAAGCGTCGGATCGAACCCGCGCGTCAGGACTTCGGTGGGCGGATGCAGCGGGATGCGGGGATCGCTCATGCTCGCCTCCAAGGCCGGTCACGGCCATCGATAGTGTCGCGCAATGTGGCGCGGCCTGGTGTGCGCGTTGGCCTTCCTTCGGCGACTTTTCCCCCGCGTGCGGGGAAAAGTGCGCGGCGCCCGCCGCCCGGACTGGTCAGCGCTCGGGACCTCGCTCGCGCCGCGTCTCGGTCAGCCGCGGCGCGAGCCCCTTGCCCTTGGGCCCTTCCGCCACGATGCCGGTGACCGTGAGGCTGTGGCCGCGGGGCGGCAGGCTCTGACGCACCACCACGAGGATCTCGCCGCCCTGCCCCTTCAGCGTATAGAAGCGCGACGCCCAGCCGCCCGAGGTCACGACCTCGCTGGTCGAAGTGACGGCCCCCTGGACCGTCACTTCCTTGCCGGCGAAGCGGGACGGGGCGGCGACGATGTCGCGGATCGGCGTGATCGTCGGCCCGGGCTCGAGCGCCTTCCCGACTCCCGCGACCGCCTTCTCGACGTCCGGGCGGAAGAAGTACCACGCCCCGCCGGCAAGCGCGAGGACGACGAGCAGCACGAGCCAGACGCGGCCGCGCTGCATTCAGTCTTCCTCCGCACCGGCGACCACGCGGCGGATCACGTCGAACGAGAAGCCGCGTCCCTGCAGGAAGCGCATCTGCTTGGCGCGCTCCGCCGCGCTCGCGGGCGGCGCGCCGAAGCGCTTCTTCCAAGCCTCGCGCGCGCGCTCGAGCTCGGTGGCGCGCGCCGCCGTCGCGACCTTCGCGATCTCGGGTCCGCTGACGCCCTTCGCGCGCAGCTCGTGTTCGATGCGGGCTGTGCCGAACTTCCGCGCAAGCGTGTGTGCGCGCGCCTCGGCGTAACGGTCGTCGGACAGGAGCTTGCGGCGAACGAGATCGTCGAGGAGCGGCTCGATCTGGTCGAGATCGTCGGCGTGGGGCGCGAGCCTGCGGGCCAGCTCGGCCCGGGTGTGCTCCCGCCGCGCGAGGAACGCGACCGCGCGCTCGCGCAGCGAGAGATCCTTCTTCAGATCAGGCCTCCGCGGCCGCGGCGGCCAGCGGCTGCGGCGCCGCGACGCCGGCCTTCTCGCGGATCCTCGCCTCGATCTCGGCAGCGAGCTCGGGGTGCTCCTTGAGGTACTCGCGCGCGTTGTCCTTGCCCTGGCCGATGCGGTCCTTCTTGTACGCGAACCACGCGCCCGACTTGTCGACGATGCCGTGCTGCACGCCGAGCTCGAGGATCTCGCCCTCGCGCGAGATGCCCTCGCCGTAGAGGATGTCGAACAGCGCCTCCCGGAACGGCGGAGCGACCTTGTTCTTCACCACTTTGACGCGGGTCTCGTTGCCGATCGCCTCGTCGCCCTTCTTGATCGTGCCGATCCGCCGGATGTCGAGCCGCACCGAGGCGTAAAACTTGAGCGCGTTGCCGCCGGTGGTCGTCTCGGGATTGCCGAACATCACGCCGATCTTCATCCGGATCTGGTTGATGAAGATGACGAGCGTGTTGGTGCGCTTGATGTTGCCGGTCAGCTTGCGCAGCGCCTGGCTCATGAGGCGCGCCTGCAAGCCGGGAAGCTGGTCGCCCATCTCGCCCTCGATCTCGGCCTTGGGCACGAGGGCGGCCACCGAGTCGATCACCACGACGTCCACCGACCCCGAGCGCACGAGCATGTCGGCGATCTCGAGCCCCTGCTCGCCGGTGTCCGGCTGCGAGATGAGCAGGTCCTGGATATTCACGCCCAGCTTGGCCGCGTACTGGGGGTCGAGCGCGTTCTCCGCATCGATGAAGGCCGCGACTCCGCCCATCTTCTGCACTTCGGCGACGACCTGGAGCGTGAGCGTCGTCTTGCCGGAGGACTCCGGTCCGTAGACCTCCACCACGCGGCCGCGCGGCAGCCCCCCGACGCCGAGCGCGATGTCGAGGCCGAGCGACCCGGTCGAGACGACCTGGACGTCGGGCGCGGCCTGCGAGTCCATGCGCATGATGGACCCCTTGCCGAACTGCTTCTCGATCTGGGCGAGTGCGGCCTGAAGGGCCTTGGATTTGTTCTCTTCCATTAGGCGGACGACGTTGCTCTCGTTGCTCACGGCGATTCTCCCATAGACGGCCGCTCCAGCGGCATGCGCACATTGTGCGGGCCCCGGTGGCTCAGGGCGTGAGCCCGCAATTCCCGTGCCCCGCGTCCAGCCCGCCAGCTGTTCGTTTAGCCAGCAGTCTGTGTCTTTATACAGCCTTCTGACCCGCGATGCAATCCGGCCGGGCGCACGCCTTGAGCCACCGGCCGGGTTATCGTGGCCGGTGCTCGACGGAGGCCGCCGATGTCCTGGGAAGTGATGATCAAGCCCGTCCTCGACCTGCTCTACACGCTGATGGGGCGGGCCAAGGACGCGACCGCGCGCCGGAAGGCCGAGGCCGAGCTGCGCGAGGTCCTGCACGACCTCCTCAAGGAGTCGCCCAATCTCACGCGGGCGGAGTTCCGCATCGCGGTCGCCCGGGCGCTCGGCATCAGCAGCGAGGACCTGGCCGAAGCCGAGCGGATGCTCAAGCAGGTTAAGGCCTACGAGGCCCGGAAGAAGCGCGCGGCCAAGACGCAGAAGCGCCCGCCGCGGAAGAAGGGAGACTCGCCCGCAGGCCGGTAGACGCCTAAGCGCGCAGCACGGAGCGCTCCCGCCCGGCCAGCATCGTCCCACTCACCGGCCCCTGCGACCCGCCGCGCACCTCCTTCACCACGTAAGTCGGCCGCATCTTCGTTTCCTGGTAGATGCGCCCGAGGTATTCGCCGAGGATCCCGATCGAGATGAGCTGGACGCCGCTGAAGAACAGGATCACCAGGATGAGGGTGGTGAAGCCCGGCGCCTGGCCGGGGGCGTAGCCCAGGATGGGAATGTCGGTGATGCGCCACACGAGGTAGGCCACCGCGGCGACGAGCGCAAGCGCCGCGGTGGCCACGCCCAGCCCGAAGATCAGGCTGAGCGGCGCGGTGGAGAAGTTGACGATCCCGTCGAACGCGAGCCGGACGAGCTTGCGGAAGCTGTACTTGGTCTCCCCGGCCGCGCGCGACTGCCGTTCGTACGCGACCCCCGTCTGCCGGAATCCGGACCATGAGCGCAGGCCCCGCACGAACCGGTTCTTCTCCGGCAGCGCGTTCATCACCTCGACGACCCGCCGGTCCATGAGCGCAAAGTCGCCGCTGTCGAGCGGCACGTCGATGCTCGCGAGCCAGCGGTACGTCCTGTAGAAGAGCGCGTAGGCGAAGCGCTTGGCGACGCCCTCCTTGCGGCTTTCGCGCACCGCGTTGACGACGTCGAAGCCTTCGCGCCACTTCTCCATCAGCCGCAGGACAACCTCCGGCGGGTCCTGCAGGTCGGCGTCGATCACCGCCACGGCGTCGCCGCTCGCATAGCGGAGCCCCGCGGATACCGCGGGCTGGTGGCCGAAGTTGCGCGTGAACGACACGACCTTGACGCGCGCATCGCGGTCGGCGAGATCGAAGAGCATTTCCTCGGTCCGGTCGCGGCTGCCGTCGTTGACGTACACGATCTCCAGGTCGAACGACGGGTCGCCGCCGAGGCTCTCCAGCAGGCGCCGGTGCGTGAGCGCGATCACCGCCTCCTCGTTGAAGCACGGCACGACCACCGACAGCAGCACCTTGCGGGCGCTCATCGCCGCACCTTGCGCTTGTGCCATCGCCACGCCGTCTCAACGATCGGCTCGATCTCGGTGAAGCGCGGCGCGAAGCCGAGCACCGCACGGGCGCGCGCCGCGTCGGCGACCAGCACCGGCGGATCGCCGGCGCGCCGCGCCGCCTCGCGCACGGGAACCCGCCGACCGGTCACGCGTTCCGCCGCGGCGATGACCTCGCGCACCGAGAACGCGCGCCCGGTGCCGAGGTTGATCGCGGTGGTCGCGCCGCCGCGCTCGAGGTAGCCGAGCGCCTGCACGTGGCCCTCGGCAAGATCGGCCACGTGCACGTAGTCGCGCAGGCAGGTGCCGTCCGGCGTCGAATAGTCGGTCCCGAAGATCTCGACGTGCGGCAGTGCGCCGTCGGCCGCCATCAGCACGCGCGGAATCAGGTGCGTTTCGGGGTCGTGGTCCTCACCGACCTCCCCGTCGGGATCGCAGCCGGCCGCATTGAAATAGCGCAGGCTGACCGAGCGCAGGCCGTATGCCGCGTCGTAGTCCCGCAGCATGCGCTCGACGACCAGCTTGCTCATTCCGTAGGGGTTGATCGGCTGCTGCGGCAGATCCTCGGTGATCGGCATGCGCTCGGGCACGCCGTAAGTCGCGCAGGTGCTCGAGAAAACCAGCCGACGTACCCCGGCGCGCCGCATCGCCTCCAGCAGCTCGAGCGTCCCGCCGACGTTGTTGCGGTAGTAGAGCGCCGGCTCGCTAACCGACTCGCCCACGTACGCGAGCGCCGCGAAGTGCATGACGGCGTCGACCCGGTGGCGTGCGAACACCGCGTCGAGTCGGGCCGCGTCGCCGATGTCACCGACCTCGAGCGGTCCCCAGCGGGCGAACTCGCGGTGTCCCCGGCTCAGATTGTCGTACACGACCGGCGTGTGCCCCGCCGCGGCGAGCGCCTTGCAGGCGTGGCTTCCGACGTAGCCCGCGCCGCCGGTGACGAGGATCGTGGACATGTGCGGTGGGCGGACGGACGTGGAAGGCGCCGCGGGGCGCCGCCCCGACAAGGCGAGCCGTAGTCTAGCAGCGGCGCCGCGGGCGCAGCGTCAGCCATGCCACGAGCGCGGCGGCTTGGGCCGGAAGACGCCCATCAGGAGCAGCAGCACGAACGCCGTCGTACTCGCCCGCGGGTGAGTGAACGACAGCGCGAACGCGAGCAGGACCACGCCTAACGCGAGTCCATAGCGCTGATGGACGACCCTCGCCAGTTCGGGCGACGCCTCGTCCGAGCGCAATCGGGGTTTGCCGAGCATCTCGCGCCATAGCAGGAACTGTGCGAGAAGGATCAGCGCGATGTTCGCGCCGTAGATGATCGCGACGGTCTGCAACCGGTAGTGCGTGCTGAGGAGCGACGTGCTGAAAGGCACGAACGTCGTCGCAGGATGAAGGCGAGGCTCAGCCACAGGAAGCGGTGATCGACGTGACGGACCAGGCGCATGAGGCGCACGTGGCCCATCCAGAACACGCACAGCACGAAAAAGCTGACCACGTAGGCCGAGGCGCGCGGCTCGAGAAAGTCGAGGATCGCCTCCCACTCGATCGGCGGGTGGCCCAGGGGGCGCTCGGGCAGCTTGAGCTCGAGCACGAGGAACGTCATCGTGACCGCGAAGATGCCGTCGGTGAGCGCCTCGATCCGCGTCTTCTCGAAAACGTAGTCTCCATCGTCCGAGGCCATAGGCGTTCCTTCCTGGCAACGGGACGATACAACGCGACTGCGCCGGAGTGAAGCGCCCGCCGCGGATCCTCGCGGGCGAGGTGGGACCCGCCCCTTCGAGTGCGCGGGTCGCGCCCGAGCTGCACTTGCCCTGCGGACGCGGGAAGCCTATAAAGATGCGGAGTGACCGCACGCGCCACGGGCCACCGGGAGGAGGACGCCATGTTCGAGCTGGATCGGTTCATCGAGGATTGCCGCGCCGCAGTGGCCGAGGATCCGAGCCACAAGGCGGTTTGCGAGGTGCTGGCGCGTGCCGTGGCCGAGCCGGCGGCAGTGCTCAAAGCGCTCGGCGAGCCGAAGCGTGGCGAAGTCCAGAAGCTGCATCGATCCAACGAGCTTACGATCCTGAACGTGATCTGGACGCCGTGGATGACGATCCTGCCGCACAACCACCACATGTGGGCGATCATCGGCATCTACACCGGCCGCGAGGACAACATCTTCTGGCGGCGCATCGCGGACGCGCCGGAGGGCCGGATCGAAGCGGCCGGCGCAAAGGCGATGTCGGAGCGCGACGCCATCCCGCTCGGGCGCGACATCATCCACTCGGTCACCAACCCGATCCCGCGCTTCACCGGCGCGATTCACGTCTACGGCGGGGACTTTTTCGACCTGTCGCACCGCAGCCAGTGGGATCCCGACACGCTGGGCGAAGGCCCCTACGACATGACGAGAACCATGCGGATCTTCGAGGAGGCGAACGCCCTCTACGCGAGGTCCTGAGCGTTAACGGCCGCGATCACGGCCAACCCGATAAGCCCCACCGAGCGCGAAATGAGATCCTGCGCCTGCTCGGTTAGGGAGGCCCACCGCGCAGATCTCCCGCCACATGCACCGCTCGGTGAAGACGATCGGTCACCACGTCTCGGCCATCCTCGCAAAGCTCGGCGCGAGCACGCGGCACGAGGCGGCGCACCTCGCGCGCGACGAAGGGCTCCTGGATCGCGGGTAAGGGAAAAGGCCGGCGCGGTCGGCGCTAATTACACGGATCCCGTGTTACACTGATCTCGTGCCCAATGCACGGAACCAGATCCGGCCATGAAGAACGTTACGATCACCCTCGATGAACAGACCGCTGCATGGGCGCGCGTTTACGCCGCGCAGCGCGACATCAGCGTGTCGCGCATGATCGGAGAGATGCTGCGCCGGCGGATGCAGGAGGTCCGCGAGTACGACGAAGCGATGCGCCGCTTCCTCGCCAAACGGCCGGTCAAGCTGGGGCGACCCGGGCAGCGTTACGCCACGCGCGGAGAGGCGCATGACCGCACCCGCCTTCGTTGATACGAACGTCCTGCTCTACTGGCGCGACAACAGACATCCCGCCAAACAGGCGCGCGCGGCGGCGTGGCTCGAGCAGCTCTGGCGCGAGCAGTCCGGGCGCACGAGCACGCAGGTGCTGTCCGAGTACTACGTCAACGTGACCAGGAAGCTCGCGCCAGGGCTCCCGCCCGACGAGGCGTGGGACGACGTGCACGCTTTGCTCGCCTGGGAGCCACAGCCGATCGACGGCGCGCTCCTGCAGCGCGGCCGGACTGTATGCAGCCGATACGGGCTGAGCTGGTGGGACGGCCTCGTGGTCGCCGCCGCGCAGGTGCAGGGTTGCACGCTGCTCCTCACCGAGGACCTGCAGGACGGTGCGGTCTACGGCGGGGTGACCGTGCGCAGCCCGTTCACCTTGTCCCTCGGCGAGGGAACGGCAGCCTATGGTGCGGCGCCTGCCGCCGAGTCGCGCCATCGTCCGCGCGGCCGCCCGCGGGGAAGATAGATGGCGCGCCGCGTGAGGAACCGACTCAACGAATCAGCCAACAAGCACCGGGGCGTTCGTCACGCCGGGTTCAGGCCGCGCTATACATAGCGTCGATTGGCGGCAAACGCGTACGTGCGTGGCCTCGCCTACTGCAGTGTGGCGGGTGTGCTCCATTAGTGGCGGGCTTCGGACTGGCGATGCGAAGGAGGGCGCGATGAGCAACGGATCGACGCAGAATCTCACGCTGAGGGACGCGATGCGATGAAGCTCGACGCAAGGAATCTCGCGGTGGCAGTGGTTCTGGCCGCCGTGCTCCCAGCGGTCGGTCCGGCACGGGCCCAGGAAACGCGCTGGCGGCCGTTCGTTTCCGTCACGCCCGTCTACGAGGGCAAGGGCGATCTGAACCAGGGCGGCGATTTCAGCGTGTGGCGCGCGTACGTGCGCGGGGGGGTGGCGGGGGATCTCGGCGGCGGCAACAGCGCCGGCGTGACTCTGAACTACGACTACTCCGACTACTCGTTCTCGAATCCGGTCGACTTCGGCGGCGTGGCGCCGTGGAACGTCGTGCAAAGGTACGGCGTGGCGATCCCGCTCTCGTTCGCGCTGCGCGATGGCTGGAGCGTCGGCGTCATCCCATCGGTCGACTGGTTTCGGGAGAACGGCGCCGATTCCGGCGACTCGATCGCCTGGGGCGGCATCGTGTCGGCGACCAAGCGCTTCGCCGACGGCAACCGGCTCGGCCTCGGCGTCGGGGTGTACGACCGCATCGAGAAGACGAGCGCGTTCCCTTTCCTGATCGTCGATTGGCGCTTCAGCGACCGGTGGCGCCTCATCAATCCGCTCGCTGCCGGACCGACCGGGCCCGCCGGACTCGAGCTCGACTACCGGTTCGACGACAACTGGACGCTCGGCATCGGCGGGGCGTGGCGCCGCACGCGCTTTCGCCTCAGCGAGAGCGGGCCGGTGCCGAACGGTGTCGGCGAAGAGCGCGGGTTGCCGGTATTTCTGCGCGCCACGCGCAATCTCGGCGCGCAGATGACGCTTCACCTTTACGCCGGCGTCGTGACCGCCGGCGAGCTCCGCGTCGAGGACCCGTCCGGCAACCTGCTGCGCAAGGTCGAGTACGACCCCGCGCCGTTCGTTGCCGCGACGTTCACCGCGCGCTTCTGAGGGCGACGGCGGGGGAACTGCCGCCGCGCCTGGCGGCATCGCAGGCGACCTACTCGAGATTCTGGCGCGGCAGCAGGAAGAGCCAGGAAGCCAGAACGAACGGTGCGGTTAACGTGGGAATGCCGAACGGCGTCAGGGCCACGTTCATCGCGCCCTGGACGATGACCGTGAACGCCGTGCCCACCAGCGCGTAGACCACCACGCGCGCGCTCGGCTTGTAGAACACCGCGCCGAGCGCGACGGCGGTGAGCACCGGGCTGAAGCCCATTAGGCCGCCGGTGATGAGGTCGCTCTCGGCGCCGAGGAGGTGCGCGGTGACCACCGCCACGATCGCGCCGCCGAGGGCGAATGCCGCGGCGGCGAGCGAGTTCACCGCCAGCCCGGCGAGCAGCAGCAGGGCGGCGAGGAGGTCGCCCTTCAGGAACACCTGCGTGATGCTCTTCAGGATCCCCTGGACGAAGTCGGCGAACTGCAGCGGGTTCGCCGCGGCCGGATCGATCGGCGTGATCTCGGTGCTCATCGGCAGTCCGCTGCCCTCGATCGCGGAGAACGCGTAGGTGGCGAGCAGCAGCAGCCACGCCACGAGCACGAACGGCGCGGTGAGCGCGGCCACGCTCCAGGTCTTGAACACGTTGGCGGTCCCGAGGGTGGCCACCACCGACACGGCGCCGCCGAGCGCGACGTAAACCCACAGCAGCGGCGAGACGGCGAGGAACGTGCCCAGCGCGAGCCCGACGAGGTAGGCGTTGTAGCCGTACAGGCCGGCGGCGAGCCCGGCCGCGTCGACGTGCAGCCACTGCGCGGTCAGCGTCGCCGCGACGACCGCCACGAGCCCGCCGATCGCCACCTGCGGCATGCCGGCGGCGTACGACCCCCAGCCGATGGCGACGAAGAAGAGGAGCCCGGTGAGGGGATTGTCCTGGAACATCACCTGCCCGATGCCACGCAGGTTGAAATCCACGAAGCGGAGGAGCTTCGAGCCAGTGCACAGGCGCTCCCACCACGCCAGCAGTCCTTTCATCGCCGCCTCCCGAAACAGTTGTCGTTGACGATCGGCGCTCTAGCGCCAGAAGAAGGGCGGGGGAATGCCGGTGCCTGTGATCTCTTCGCGCGCGATGCCCCAGAACTCGCGCACCTTGGCCTTGACCTGCGCGGTCTCGCGGCCGAGCACCTTGAAGATCAGGCCGGCTTCGTTCGGCAGGTGGCACGCGCCGAAGGCCACGCCGTTGGCGAGATCGACGTCGGCGTCGGCCCGCGCGTGGATGCGATCGGCACCCTCCTTCGGCGTGAGCAGGATCACGTTCGCCAGCACGTCGAACGAACCCATCACGCCGGTCTGTCGCACGGGGCGTCGCACCGGATCGATCACGAGCTTCTCGGTGAAAAGCGTCCCTCCGTCGGGGCGCTCCGCGCCGACCGACAGCGACAGCAGGGTGGCGCCGAAGCTCTCGTCCGGGTGATGGTGCTTGCGTCCCGACTGGACGATCTCCGCGTAGAGCAGCGTGGCCGTCGGCGCGATCGAGATCCGCGTGTCGCTCACGAACCGGGCGCGCCGGTGCGGGATCAGCGGCTCCGGCAGGAACTCGAGGTAGGCGCCGTCGGCGAGCGAGAGGACTTGCGTCTGCACCGCGTAGTTCGCGTCCATCGAGTGCACCTTGGTCGCCGACTGCGTCGTGACGTGCGCTCGCGCGCGCGGTGCGAGCGTCACGTCGAGCGCGAGCCGGTCGCCCTGCAGCACGCAGCCCGACGTGGTGATCATGAAGAGCCAGGCGAGGTCCGGCATCGCCGGGTCCGGGTAGAGCGCGCGCTGCGCTATGTAAGGCGCGCGGCGGTCGAGGTCGGCGAGGATCGTCCGGTCGCCGCGCCGTTCGAAGCCGAGCCGGAGGAACCCCGTCTTGCCGACCACGCCGCTCGCCATCTGCGGCGGCTCGTCCTGGAACGCCGCCAGCTCCGGCGCCGTCGCGCCCAGCGTCTCGGCGACGGCCCACGGCGCGAGGCCCGGCGACGGCGCGGTGACGCCCGTCACGCAGGCTGCCGGGCGGGCAGCTTCAGGTCGAAGAGGAGATCGCTGCGGATCAGCTCGACGAGCCGCGGAATGCCCTCGCCGGTCTTGCAGTTCGTGAACAGGAACGGCTTGTCGCCGCGCATCAGGCGCGAGTCGTGCTCCATGACGGCGAGGCTCGCGCCCACGTGCGGCGCGAGGTCGGTCTTGTTGATGACCAGGATGTCCGACTGCGTGATCCCGGGGCCGTTCTTGCGCGGGATCTTGTCGCCGGCGGCGACGTCGATGACATAGATGAAGAAGTCGACCAGCGCCGGTGAGAACGTGAGCGTGAGGTTGTCACCGCCGCTTTCGATCAGCACCACGTCGCCGTCGGGAAAGCGCGCCTCCATGTCTTCGACCGCGGCGAGGTTCATGCTCGGGTCCTCTCGGACGGCCGTGTGCGGGCAGGCGCCGGTCTCCACGCCGAGGATGCGCTCTTCGAGCAGGATCCCCTTGAGCGTGCGCTGCACGTGCTTGGCGTCCTCGGTCGTCACCACGTCGTTGGTGATGATCAGCACCTTGATGCCCATCTCGAGCAGGCGCGGCGTGATCGCCTCCACGATCGCGGTCTTGCCCGACCCGACCGGACCGCCGACGCCGATGCGCGTGATCTTCTTCGCCACCTTCTCTGCCCTTTCAATTCATGAACAGGCGCACGTGCGCCTTGACGTGGACCGCCGCCAGGATCTCCGTCAGCGGCGCGAAGCCCGCCATGTCCGACAGGCGTGCCGCCGCTGCGTTCTCGTAGGCGGCGTCCGCAGCGGCGTTGAGCCGATAGAGCATCCGCTGCGTGTCCACGTGACTGATCTTCATCAACCGCAGCGCGGCGCTCAGGACCATGGCCGCCACGCCGTACTGATGCACGACGAACGCATCGCGCGCGGGCAGCCCCTGCGCGGCGAAGTTCGCCGCCAGCGCCACCGGATAGCACCCGGGGGTGGCGCCGGCGTCGATGTGCACGCGCCACGTCTTCAGCAGCGGCGCGCCGATCACCTCGGCGCCCATCTCGGTGAACTTCTTGCCCATGCGCACCGACATCGTCCGCGTCTCGCCGGAGAGCTTGCGTGCGTACACCCGTTCGTCGATCCGGACCATCTCCGCGACGTCGCCCGCCGCCGCGGCGCGATGTGCCCAGATCACCGCGATGCCGTCGCCCAGCGCGGCCTGCTCGACCGCGGTGCGCGCGTACGCCTGCAGCGTGTCGGCGTCGGTCACCACGCGCTTCTGGAGCGCCGATTCGAGCCCGCCCGAGAACGCGAACCCGCCGATCGGGAACATCGAGTCGCCGAACTGCAGCGCGCGGGCAAGCGGCGATGCGGTGCCCGGCACCGCTTCGCCGTAGTCGTTCGTCGTCATTTGGTGCGCGGCGGATCGTCCGGACCGGCGCCGGCGTGCGAATGGGGATGCGGCTGAGGATGCGAATGGGTGTGCGCCCGCACCGGCGGACGTGGGTACGTGTGTCCGGTTTCGTCGTCGACCGCGACGTAGCGCTCGTGCGTGTGGGTATGCACCGGGCCCTCCGCGCCGCCGAAGAGGCGCCGCGACTCGTGCGGGGCGAGGTAGGGCACGATCTCGCCGCCCGGCACGAACTCGTAGCGGATGCCCTCGAAGCGGTGCGTGTTCATCACCGAACTCATCACCTTGCGGTCCACGGTGAGCGGCACGTACACGCGGCCGCCCTTGACCAAGGCGGGCCAGTGCTGGTTGCCGAGCGCGTGCCCCACCTCGACACAGGTGCGCAGGGCGATCTCGGGCGCAACACGCTCCAGCTCGTCCAGGTGGATGATCATCACGTCGCGCAGGCTGATCCGCGCGACCACGGCGCGCGCGCGGGGGGCGTCCCAGAGCAGCACGTCGCCGTCGCGCATGAACGTGCCGCGATCGAGCGACACGGCGATCTCGACGCCGCCCGCGGTCTTCTTGCGGAAGCGGTTCTTCTGCGCCTCCCAGTGATCGAGCTCCAATGCGTCCACGGACGCGGCGGCCAGGCGCGCCGCCCACTCCGGCTCGCCGGCGTTGCCGAGGACGCCTTCGACGAGGATCACGGCGCGGTCAGCTGAAGAAGTACTTCTGGTTGAGCGCGACCGTCTTCAGCGGCGCCACGGTGGCGTGCTTGCCATCGACCGTGACCGCGAACGTCTCCGGGTTGACCTCGATCTTCGGGGTGCCGGAATTGCGCACCATGTCGTGCTTGCCGATCTTGCGGGTGTTGCGGATCGCCATGACCTGCCGGTTCAGTCCCAGCTTCTTCTTAATGCCCGCCGCATGCGCAGCCGCCGAGACGAAGGTGATGCAGGTGTCGGACAGCGCCTGGCCGAATGCCCCGAACATCGGCCGGTAGTAGACCGGCTGCGGCGTCGGGAGCGACGCGTTCGGGTCGCCCATCACCGCCCAGCTGATGACGCCGTTCTTGAGCACGAGCTTGGGCTTGGCGCCGAAGAACGCCGGCTCCCAAAGCGCCAGGTCGGCGATCTTGCCGACCTCGACCGAGCCGAGCACGTGGGAGATTCCATGCGCGATCGCCGGGTTGATCGTGATCTTCGCCACGTAGCGCAGGACGCGGAAATTGTCGTTGCCCTTGGCGTCCTCCGGCAGCTTTCCGCGCCCGGTCTTCATCGCGTCGGCGGTCTGGATGGTGCGCAGCCAGCACTCCCCGATCCGGCCCATCGCCTGAGAGTCGCTCGAGAACATCGAAATCACGCCGAGGTCGTGCAGCACGTTCTCGGCGGCGATCGTCTCCGCGCGGATGCGGCTCTCGGTGAACGCCACGTCCGACGGGATGTCGGGACTGAGGTGGTGGCACACCATGATCATGTCGTAGAGCTCCGCCTGCGAGTTGATGCCGTAGGGAAGCGTGGGATTGGTCGAGGACGGCAGCACGTTCGGCAGCCCCGACACCTTGATGATGTCCGGCGCGTGGCCGCCGCCGGAGCCCTCGGTGTGGAACGAGTGGACGGTGCGCCCCTCGAACGCCGCGATCGTGTCCTCGACGAAGCCGGACTCGTTGAGCGTGTCGGTGTGGATGCACACCTGCACGTCCATCTCGTCCGCGACCGTGAGCGCGGAGCGCAGCACCGCCGGAGTGGTGCCCCAGTCCTCGTGGCACTTGAAGCCGACCGCGCCGGCCTCGATCTGCTCGACCAGCGCCGCCTTGCCGTGCCCGTGGCCCTTGCCGAGGATGCCCACGTTGATCGGCCAGCCCTCGAAGGCGCGCAGCATCGTCCGGATGTTCCCCGGCCCCGAGGTGACGGTCGTCGCGTTGGAGCCGTCCGACGGGCCGGTGCCCCCGCCGATCAAGGTCGTCGTGCCGTTGGACAGCGCCGCGTACGCCTGCTGCGGCGAGATGTAATGGATGTGCGTGTCGATGCCGGCGGCGGTCAGGATCAGGTGCGCGCCCGAGATCGCGTCGGTGGCGAGGCCGCACTCCAGGCCCGGCGTGATCCCGCTCATCGTCTGCGGATTGCCGGCCTTGCCGATGGCGCAGATGCGGCCGTCCTTGATGCCGACGTCGGCCTTCACCACCCCGAGCACCGCGTCGATGATCGTCACGTTGGTGATCACGAGGTCGGGCGCGCCGCCCGCGCGCGTGATCCGGTTGTCCATGCCCATGCCCTCGCGCAGGCTCTTGCCGCCGCCGAAGACGATCTCGTCGCCGGGCGCCCCGCGGAGATCGCGCTCGATCTCGACGAAGAGGCCGGTGTCGCCCAGCCGGATGCGGTCGCCGACGGTGGGACCGAAGAGACCGACGTATTCGTTGCGTGAGATGGATGCCATCGAGTGCCTCGCGTGTTGGGCGGTGCGGCTAACGCTTGCCGGTCTTCTTCGCCGCGGAGGAGCGGAACCCGCGCTTCCCGGCGAGCGCCACCGCCTTGGCTTTCCGGGGATCGGCGGTCTTGCCGGCGGTGGCGCCGTCGACCAGGTTGTTGAAGCCGTACACGGCACGCTTCCCGCCGTAGGGCACCAGCTTGACCTCGCGCTCGTCGCCCGGCTCGAACCGCAGTGCGGTGGACGCCGGTATGTGGAGGTGCTGCCCGAACGCCGCGGCGCGGTCGAACTCCAGCGCTCGATTGACTTCGAAGAAGTGGAAGTGCGAGCCCACCTGCACCGGGCGGTCGCCGGTGTTGCGCACGGCGAGCACGGTCACCGGGAGGTCGTCGTGGAATGCGACCGGCTCCTTCCGGCACACGTACCCGCCCACCGGCACGTCGGCAGTGGCCGGGTCGACATCGGCGGCAATGCTGGGGTATGACTTGACGCTCGCCATCGCTACGCTCCTTTCGCGGCCGTCACTGGATCGGGGTGTGCACGGTCACGAGGCGGCTGCCGTCGGTGAACACGGCCTCGATCTGCACCATCGGGATCAGATCGGCGACGCCGTCCATGACGTCGGCCTTGGTGAGCGCGGTGCGCGCCTCCTTGGTCACCTCCTCGATCGTCTTGCCGGCGCGCGCGCCGTCGAGGGCGGCGGCGGAGATGATGGCGACGGCTTCCGGGTAGTTGAGCTTGATCCCCTTCGCCTTGCGCTTCAGCGCCACCTCGGCCAGCATGTAGATGAGGAGCTTGTCGAACTCGCGCGGTGTGAGCTGCATTCGTTCCCCCTGCTTGAGCCGCCGGCCGGCGGGCCACTGTACCGAGGCGGTTTTGCCCGGTCAAGGTTCCGCGCGCGGCCGGTCTCATCGATGAAACGAGGCGTGAACAGATGACCGACGACCCGGTGCACCGCGATGCGAGGTCGGCGCAGGTTTCGGACAGGGCGATCCTGCTGATCGTCGCCGCGTACGCCGCAGCATTTGTCGTCTTCGGGTTCCTCGTCGACAGACCCGCCGACATCGCGCGCGGCCTCATCTCCATCACGACATCGCGGGATACGCTCCTCACCGACTATTTCGGCATCGGGGGGATCGGCGCCGGCTGCGTGAACGCCGGGTTCCTCACCCTGTGTGCATGTTTCGTCTACTACAAGGCGGGCGCCAAGATGACCGGCGCCGCGGTTGCATGCCTCTTTTTGGTGCTCGGCTTCGCGCTGTTCGGCAAGAATCTGCTGAACGTCTGGCCGATCGTCATCGGCGTCGCGCTCTACTCCCGTTTCAAGGGTGAGACGTTCGCGACGAACATCAACACGGCGTTCTTCGGCGTGGCGCTCGCGCCGATCTTCTCGGAGATCCTGTTCAGCACGACCATCCCGCTGGGGCTCAGCCTGCCGCTCGCCGTCGCCACCGGCCTCGTCATCGGGTTCATCCTGGCGCCCGCCGCGGCGCAGCTCTTCAAGGCGCACATGGGATTCAGCCTGTACAACATGGGCTTCACCGCGGGCCTCGTGGGAACGCTGGTCGTCGCGCTGTACAAGTCGTACGGCTTCGTGCCCGACCCGGTGTTCATCTGGACGACCGGCAACAATGTCCTGCTCGGCACCTTCCTGTCTGTCGTGTTCGCGTCGATGATCGTCGTCGGGTTCTATTTCGACCGGGGCGTCCTGTCCGGAATGAGGAAAGTGATGGGCGCCTCAGGCCAGTCGCCCACCGATTTCATCACGCTCGCCGGGTTCGGCCCGACGCTCGCCAACATGGGCGTGAGCGGCGCGATCGGCATGGCCTACATCCTGAGCGTCGGCGGTGAGCTGAACGGGCCCGTGATCGGCGCGATCTTCACGATCGTCGGCTTCGCGGCGTTCGGCAAGCACCCGCGGAACATCGTTCCGATCATGGTCGGCGTGTTTCTCGGGTCGCTGGCCAAACCGTGGAACGCGGACGATCCATCGATCCTGCTCGCGGCACTGTTCGGAACGACGCTGGCGCCGATCGCGGGGCGCTTCGGGTGGCACTGGGGCGTCGTGGCCGGCTTCGTGCATTCGTCCGCCGCGCTGACGGTGGGGCCGTTGCATGCCGGCCTCAACCTGTACAACAACGGCTTCGCCGCCGGCATCGTCGCCGCCGTTCTCGTGCCGGTCATCATCGCCATCCAGTCGCGCACGAAGCCCGCAGACGAAGCGCGGGACCGCGGCTCGAGCGTTGCTCCGGCACAAAGCGACAGGTAGGACTCGATTGTTGACGCTCCGGCGTTGCGGGCGGTAGGCTCCGCCAGCGCCGGGACGGAATCGTCTTGTCCGCGGCGCCATTGAACGATCGGGAGCGCAGGAGAACAAGAATGCCGGCGACCGGAACGAGCTTCCCGGTGCGCACCGCGCTGGTGCGCTTCCTGGGCCTGTTCGGGCTCTGGATCGTGCTCATTCACAGCGTGCAGCCGGCCGATCTCGCGGTCGGCGCGCTTACCGCGGTCGTCGCGACGTGGGCGAGCCTGCGTCTCGTCCCGCCCGATGCGGGACGCGTGAAGTTCGCGGCGCTGGCGGCGCGTCTGCCGCGCTTCCTGTGGCAGTCGGTGCTGGCGGGGATCGACGTCGCGCGCCGCGCGCTCGCCCCGCGGATGTCGCTGCGCACCGGCTACGTGACCTATCGCACCGGCTTGCCGCGCGGCCAGGCGCGCAACGCGTTCGCGACAATCACGAGCCTCCTGCCGGGCACGGTGCCCGCCGAGGACGACGACGCCGGCATCCTGTACCACTGCCTGGACACGTCCCAGCCGGTCGCGGAGCAGCTCGCGACCGAAGAGCGGGCGTACGCCACGGCCCTGGTGCCGGGGAAGGGTCATGGCTGAGTTCCTGCTCGCCGCAGCCGGCTTCGTGCTCCTGATGGTCGCGCTCGGGCTCGTCCGTATCCTCCGCGGACCTGGCGACGCAGACCGCATGATGGCGGCGCAGCTTTTCGGCACCGGTGGCATCGCGGTGCTGCTTCTGCTCGGCGCGGCAACCGGCGTGGGCTCGACCGTGGACGTGGCCCTGACGCTCGCGCTGCTTGCGGCCTTCGCCTCGGTCGCGTTCTTCAAGAGCGCGACCGACACGCCGGCGGACGAGGCGGGCGATCGCGGATGAGCTTCCTCGATCTTTTCACCATCGTCGCCGTTTCCGCCGGCGCGTTCTTCTTTCTCGCCGGCACCGTCGGGTTGCTGCGTTTTCCCGACGCACTCACGCGGCTGCATGCGCTCACCAAGGCCGATAACCTGGGGCTCGGGTTGGTGGTGCTCGGCCTCTTGCCGCACGTCGACGGCGTGCTCGGCGGCCTCAAGCTGGTGGCGATCTGGCTTCTCGCGCTCCTCGCCAGCGGAGCGGTCTCCCAGCTCATCGCGCGCGCGGCGCGGCGCACCGGTCCGCGCGCATGATCGAGACGCTCAACATCGGGCTCGCGCTCCTCGTCCTGGCGCTCGCGGTCTGGACGGTCGTCGCGCGCGATACGTTCGCCGCAGCAATCGGCTTCGTGGCGTACGGAATGCTGCTTACGCTGGTCTGGGTGCAGCTGCGGGGCGTCGACGTCGCGCTGATCGAGGGGGCGATCGGGGGCGGGCTCACGGGCGCGATGCTGATCGGTGCGTCGGCCCGGCTGCGACGCACGGAAGCCGCGGTGCGCGCCGAATGTCCCGGCGTGGCGACGCGGCTCGCCGCCGCGCTCGTCGCCGCCTGCGTGACGGCGGCGCTCGCCGTCGCCGTCCTCGCGCTGCCCGATCCCGCGCCCACGCTCGCGCACGAGACGGCCGCCAACATGGCCGCGACCGGCGTCGGCAACCCGATCACCGGCGTGCTGCTCGCGTTTCGCGCGATGGACACGCTGCTCGAGGCGATCGTGGTGCTGTTCGCGATGATCGGCGTGTGGTCGCTCGCGCCGGACCGCGCCTGGGGCGGACGGCCGGGACGGCTGCACCGCGCCGATCCCGACGGGATCCTCGCCTACCTCGCGCGCGTGCTGCCGCCGATCGGGATCGTCGTCGCGGTGTACATCTTCTGGATCGGCGCCGCCCTCCCAGGGGGCAAGTTCCAGGGCGCGAGCATCCTCGCGGCGATGTGGCTGCTCGTGGTGATGGCCGGCCTCACGGACGCCCCGCCGGTCAGCCGGACCTGGCTGCGCCTTGCGCTCGTCGCCGGCCCGGTGGTGTTCATCGCCATCGGCGCCGCCGGCGTGGCGACCGCCGGCGCGTTCCTCGCGTATCCCGACGGCCTCGCGAAGCCGCTGATCAAGGTCATCGAGTGGGCGCTGCTCCCTTCGCTCGCCTTGACGCTCGCCTTGATCCTCGCCGGTGCGCCGGAAAGGCCGGCGCGATGACGGACGCGGCGACGCTGTTCGGGCTGTGCGCGGCGGGGCTCGTCGGCCTCGGCGTCTACGCCTTGATCGTGAACCCGCAGCCGCTGCGCAAGATCCTCGCGTTCAACGTCGTCGGCAACGGCGTGTTCGTGCTGTTTGGCGCCGTCGCGTACGGCGGCGGGGCGCTCGGCTGGGGCGGCGACCCCGTGCCGCAGGCGCTGCTGATCACCGGCATCGTCGTCGCGTTCTCCGCGACCGCGCTCGCGGTCGCCCTGCTGCTGCGGTTGTTCGACGAGACGGGCTCGGCCACGCTGGCGTCCGATGCGCCCGCCAAGCCGGACGCCGATGCCGGCGAAGCCTAGGGGCGGCACTCGATGACGACGACGCCCGGCGGGCTCCTGCTCGTGCTCGCGGTGCTGGTGCCGTTCGTGGGCGTGCTCGCCGGCTTCGCCCTAGGCGGACGCAACGCCCAGCGGGTCGCGACCCTCACGATCCTCGCGGGGGCCGGCGTCGCGATCGCCATCGCGGCGGCGATGGCGCGATCCGGCGATGCGCTCGTGTACCTGCTCGGCGGCTGGGCGCCGCCGCTCGGCATCGCCCTGCGCGCGGACGGCCTGGCGCTCGTCATGATGCTCGCCGTCGCGGTGGTGATCCTCGGCATCGGGGTGTACGCGCGCGCCGATTTCGGGACGCCCGCCGCGGTGCGGGAGGCGCGCGCGCCGCTCGTGTTCTGGACGCTGCTGCTCGCGATCTGGGGTTCGTTGAACCTCGTCTTCGTGAGCGGCGATCTCTTCACGCTGTACGTCGCCCTCGAGCTCCTGACTTTCGCCGCTGTCCCGCTCGTCTCGCTCGACGGCAAGGCCGACACGCTGCGCGCCGCGCTCCGCTATCTGCTGTACGCGCTGCTCGGCTCGGTTTTCTATCTCCTCGGCGCGGTGCTGCTCTACGGTGCGTACGGTACGCTGGACATTCAGCTGCTGTCCCAGCGGATCGTCCCCGAGCCCGCGACGCTGGCGGCGGCAGCGCTGATGACGGCGGGTCTGCTCGCCAAGACCGCGCTCTTTCCGCTGCACCTTTGGCTGCCGCCGGCGCACGCCGGCGCGCCCGCCGCAGCGAGCGCAGTGCTGTCCGGGCTGGTGATCAAGGGCTCGTGGTTTCTCGTCGTGCGGCTCTGGTTCAACGTGTTTCCAGGTGTCGTGAACCTGCAGTCGGCGCAGCTGCTCGCGGCGCTGGGCGCCGGCGCGATCCTGGTCGGCAACGTGGTCGCGCTGCGGCAGGAGCGGCTCAAGCTGCTGGTCGCGTACTCGACGGTCGCGCAGATCGGCTATCTCTTCCTGATGTTTCCGCTCGCGTTCGGTGCCGCCGCCGGGCTGGATGCGAGCGACGCCTTGACGGGCGGCATGCTGCAGGCGATCTCTCACGCCACGGCGAAGGCCGCGATGTTCATGGCGGCCGGCCTGATCTACCTGGCGCTCGGTCACGATCGCATCGCGGGGCTTGCGGGCGTCGCCCGGGCGCTGCCGGTGAGCGTGCTGACTTTTGCGCTCGCTGGCGCGGCGCTGATGGGCCTGCCGCCGAGTGGCGCCTATGTGGCGAAGAAGCTGTTCTTCGATGCCGCGGCCGGATCGGGGCAATGGTGGTGGGAACTGGTCCTCGACGTGGGCGGGCTGCTGACGGCGAGCTACGTGGTGCTCGTGCTCGCCCACGCACTGTGCCCGGCCGCTGATCCGATCGAGCCGCGGAAGCCCGTGTCGCGGATGGCGGAAGGCGCTGCGCTCGCGCTGGCACTCTGCTCGTTGCTACTCGGCTTCGTGGCGGATGGCGCGATTTCGCTCGACGCGTTGTCGAGCGCGCTGACACTCTCGGACCTGTGGTCGGCGATCCTGCTCGTCGTCGGCGGCGGCGCGCTGGCGGCTGCCCTCGGGCACCGGCTTCCGCCCCTGGCCGTCGGCGACGCCGTGGTCGCGCTCGGGCGCCCGCTCCGTCGCGCGATGCTCGCGGCGGGCGGGATGCTCGCGTGGACCGATGGCATGCTGCGGCAGTGGCCGGTGGCGGGACTCGCGCTGATCGCGGTGGCGATCGCGTTCGGTGCGGCGATACTTACCGGGCGATAGCGCGCGCCGCGCCATCCCCTTTCAAGGCACGACGGCGAGAAACAGGAACGCCGCGAAGATCACGAGTTGCACCACGCCCAGCATCATGCTGGTCCGACCTCCCGAGCCGAACCCGATCGTGCACACGAGGAAGGTCAATGCGAGCAGCGCGATCTCCTTCGGGTCCAGACCGAGGACGAGCGGAATATCGAGAAGGATGCACACCCCCACCACGACCGGCACGGTGAGGCCGATGGTCGCGAGCGCCGAGCCCAAGGCGAGGTTCATGCTCGTCTGCAGGCGGTCGGCGAGGGCGGAGCGGATCGCCGCGATCGACTCGGGCATGAGGACCAGCAACGCGATCACGATGCCGACGACCGCCGGCGGCGCCCCGGCGTTGCGGACCGCGGACTCGATCGACGGCGACAGCACCTTCGCCAGCCCGACCACGGCGACCAGCGCGACCAGCAGCAGCGCGAAGCTCGCCCAGGCCTGCCAAGCGGTCGGCGGCGCTGCGTGGACCGTCTCGTCGGCGGCACCGCGCGGCGGCAGGAAGTAGTCGCGATGGCGTACGGTCTGGAAGAACACGAAAGCGCACCACACCGTGAGCGACGACACGGCGACGAAACCGAGCTGCGACGGCGTGTAGCGCGGACCCTCCGCACTGACCGTGAATGCCGGCATCACCAACACCAGCGTCGCGAGCGTGGCGAGCGCTGCCAGCCCCGGACCGGCGCCCTCGATCCGGAACGCCTGCTCGCGGTGGCGCAGCGCGCCGAGCAGCACGCAGGCGCCCACCACGCCGTTGGCGATGATCATGACCGTCGCGTACATCGTGTCGCGCGCGAGCGCGGCCTTGTCGTCGCCGCCGGCGAGCATCACCGACACGATCAGCGACGACTCGATCGCTGTCACCGCCAGCGCGAGGACGAGGGTGCCGAACGGCTCGCCGACCCGGTGCGCAACGACCTCCGCGTGGTGCACCGCGGCCACGACCACGCCCACCAGCGCGATGCCGCAGGCGGTACCGAGCAGCACTCCGAATGGCAGATTCAGCGCCGCGGCGAGCAGCGCCACGCCGATCAGCGGAACGACCACGGACCAGTGGAACATGCGCGCTTTCTCCGGTGAGTGTCGCGCGGCGCTATCGACGCCGCTTCGCCTGTTGCACCCGGTCTCACATATGAAACCCATCCAGCCCTCCGCATTCGCGCGCTCGGCTTCCGAAGCGAATGCGAAACCTATAATATTCGCGCCGCAGCATACCTTGCAGTTCTCATCGGTGATCGCTCGCTGCGGAATCCTCTTGGGGAGTCGTCCTGTGCCTGAACTCCGTCAAGCCCCACTGAAGAATCGTCCCGTCTGCACGCTGCTCCTGTGCGCTCTTGCGGTACCCGCGGTGCTGGGAGGCTGCAGGCGCGCCGAGGAGCCGCCCCCGCCGGAGATCCGCCCGGTCCGCGTCATGAGCGTCGAGCAGCGCGCGGCCGGCGACGTCGTCTCGCTCACTGGCACCGTGCAGGCGCAGACCGAGGTCAACTTCTCGTTCCGCATCGACGGCCGGATGATCGACCGCAGCGTGAACGTCGGCGACGCCGTCAAGCCGGGACAGACGCTTGCCCGTCTCGATCCCTCGAACGAGGATGCGAGCCTCGCATCGGCCCGGGCGCAGCTCGCCGCCGCGCGCGCGCAGGCGGTTGAGCAGCGGAACAACTACAACCGGCAGAAGGAGTTGCTCGCGCAGCGGTTCATCTCGCAGGCCGCCTTCGATCAGATCACGGCGAACCTCCAGAGCGCGGAGTCGCAGGTGAAATCCGCCCAGTCGCAGGTCGACCTCGCTTCAAACCGGCAGAGCTACACGCGCCTCGTCGCCGACGCGGGCGGAGCGGTGACGAAAGTCGGCGCCGAGCCGGGCGAGGTCGTGCCGGCCGGCCGCATGGTGGTGCAGATCGCGCGCGCGGGCGGACGCGACGCCGTCTTTAACGTGCCGGCCCAGATCAAGGACACCGCGCCCAGGAATCCGGAGATCACGGTCGCGCTGACCACGGATCCCAAGGTCTCCGCCAAGGGCCGCGTCCGGGAAGTGTCGCCGCGCGCCGACCCGGTGACCGGAACGTTCCAGGTGCGCGTCGGGCTGATCGACCCGCCTGCGGGCCTGCGGCTCGGATCGACGGTGACCGGCCGCATGCGGGTGGACACCGCCGCTGCCACCGAGATACCGGGATCCGCCGTGGTGCGCCAGGGCGCGCAGACCGCGGTGTGGATCGTGGATCCCAAGACCGAAACCGTCTCGATGCGGCCGATCGACGTCGCGAGCCACGACGCCGGCCGCGTCGTCGTCGCCGGAGGCCTCAACTCCGGTGACGTCATCGTGACCGCAGGCGTTCAAGCCCTCCATCCCGGCCAGAAGGTGCGCCTCCTCGGAGCCGCGAAGTGATCGGCCCGAACCTGTCGGAATGGGCGATCACGCGCCGGTCGCTCATCGTCTACTTCATGATCGCCGCGGTGATCGCGGGAACGATCTCGTTCGTCCGGCTCGGCCGCGCCGAGGACCCACTCTTCACCTTCCGGACCATGATCGTCTTCGCGGCCTGGCCCGGCGCCTCGATCGAGGAGACGCTCGACCAGGTCACCGAGCGAATCGAGCGCAAGCTCCAGGAGACGCGCCACCTCGACCGCGTGCGCAGCTACACCACGGCCGGCGTGACGACGATGTTCGTCGACCTGAAGCAGTCGACGCCGCCGCAGGAGGTGCCCGACGTCTGGTATCAGGTACGCAAGAACATCGGCGACATCCGCGGCACCCTGCCCCAGGGCGTTATTGGCCCCGGATTCAACGACGACTTCGGTGACACGTACGGCATCATCTACGGCTTCACCGCCGACGGGTTCACGCACCGCGAGCTGCGCAACTACGTCGAATACACGCGCTCGCGGCTGCTCGCGGTGCCGGACGTCTCGAAGATCGAGCTCCTGGGCCCCCAGGACGAGCAGATCTTCCTCGAGTTCTCCACCGCCCGGCTGGCGGGCATGGGCCTCACGTATTCGGCCCTGCTCGCCCAGCTGCAGGCGCAGAACATCGTCCGTCCCACCGGCGTCCTGCAGACCGGCGACGAGCGGATTTTCCTGCGCGTGTCCGGCGCGTTCGAGTCCGAGGACGACATCAAGGCGGTCAACCTCGTCGTGGGCGAGCGTCTCGTGCCCCTGCGCGACATCGCCGAGGTGCGACGCGGGTACTCGGACCCCCCTCTGCCGCTCTTCCACGTGAACGGCAAGCCGGCGATTGGTCTCGCGATCGCAATGCGCGACGGCGGCGACATCCTCGCGCTCGGCGCCAACCTCAAGAAGGAGATGGCGGACATCCGGGCGAACCTCCCGCTCGGCATCGAGCCGTTCCTCGTCTCCGACCAGGCAGTCACCGTCGACCTCGCCATCAACGATTTCATGACCTCGCTCTGGCAGGCGATCGTCATCATCCTCGCCGCGAGCTTCCTGAGCCTCGGCGTCCGTCCGGGCTCGGTTGTCGCACTGGCCATCCCACTGACCCTCGCGATCGTGTTCGCGGTGATGGAGATCGTGGGCATCGACCTGCAGCGCATCTCGCTCGGGGCGCTGATCATCGCGCTCACGCTGCTGGTCGACGACGCGATGACCACCGTCGACGCGATGATCCGGCGGCTCGCCGCCGGGGACTCGAAGGAGACCGCGGCCACCTTCGCCTACAAGACGCTCGCCGCCCCGATGCTGAGCGGCACGCTGATCACGATCGCGGGCTTCGTCCCCATCGGCTTCGCGCGAAGCTCGGCGGGCGAGTACACCTTCTCGATCTTCGCCGTGGTCGCGATCGCGCTTATCACGTCCTGGCTCGTGGCGGTCACCTTCGCGCCGGTGATCGGCATCGCCATCCTCAAGGCCCCGAAGGTGGCGTCCGGCGGCGGCGAGGAGAAGCCCGGAGCGCTCATGCGTGCCTACCGCGGCCTACTCGTCGGCGCGATGCAGGCGAAGTGGCTGACCATCGCGGTCACGCTCGTCGCGTTCGTCGGGGCGATCTACCTCCTCAGGTTCGTGCCGGAGCAGTTCTTCCCCGCCTCCGACCGCCCCGAGCTCGTCGTCGACCTGACGCTGCGGCAGAACGCATCGATCTATGCCTCTGAGGACGTCGCCAAGAAGCTCGAGGCGGCGCTTGCGAAGGACGAGGACATCGATCATTGGAGCACCTACGTCGGCCGCGGCGCGATCCGCTTCTACCTGCCGCTCAACGTGCAGCTCGCCAATCCGTTCTTCGCCCAGGTCGTGATCGTCGCCAAGGGATTCGAGGAACGCAAGCGCGTGCACGATCGCCTCGAGAAGCTGCTCGCCGAGGAGTTTCCCGACGTGGTGTCGCGCGTATCGCCGCTCGAGCTGGGGCCGCCCGTCGGGTGGCCGATCCAGTACCGCGTGAGCGGGCCGGACAAGGACGAGGTCACGCAGATCGCGCAGCGGCTCGCGCAGGTCATCGCGGCCAACCCCGAGGCGCGCCACGTCAACTTCGACTGGATGGAGCCCGCGCGGCAGCTCCGCCTCAAGATCGACCAGGACCAGGCCCGCAGCCTCGGCGTCAGCTCGGCGAGCATCGCCGCGGTCCTGAACGCCGCGATCACCGGCTCGACGGTGACGCAGGTCCGCGACGACATCTACCTCGTCAACGTCGTCGCGCGCGCAACGGGCGAGGAGCGCGCGGCGGTGACGACCTTGCGCTCGCTGCAGGTCCCGATTCCCGGCGGGCGCATGGTGCCGCTCAGCCAGTTCGCGAGCTTCGAATCCGGAGAGGAGTATCCGCTCGTCTGGCGCCGCGACCGGGTGCCGACGCTCACGGTGCGCGCGGACACGATTCCCGGCGCGCTGGCGGACCCGGTCGTCGCCGCGCTCGAGGCGCCGATCGCCGAGCTGGCGAAGACCCTGCCGAAGGGCTATCGCATCGATCTGGGCGGCATCGCGGAGGAGAGCGCGATCTCGCAGGCGTCGGTGTTCGCGGTCGTGCCGGTGATGGTGCTGCTGATGCTCACCGTGCTCATGTTCCAGCTCCAGAAGTTCAGGACGCTCTTCGTCGTGCTCGCGGTGCTGCCGCTCAGCATCATCGGGGTCGTGCTCGCGCTACTCGTCTTCAACCGGCCGCTCGGCTTCGTCGCCATTCTCGGCATCCTCGCGCTGATCGGCATGATCGCGAAGAACGCGGTGATCCTCGTCGTGCAGATCGAGGCGGACCGCGCGGAGGGCAAGAACGTCTGGGACGCGGTCATCGCCGCGGCGAGCTCGCGGCTCCGGCCGCTGACGCTCACGGCGTTCTCGACCGTGCTCGGCCTCATTCCGATCGCGCCCACGGTGTTCTGGGGGCCGATGGCCTTCGCGATCATGGGCGGCCTGATGATCGGGACGCTGTTGATGCTCGTGTTCCTTCCCACGCTCTACGTGACCGTGTTCGGAGGCAGGCCGGACGCGGCCCCGGCCGCGAAGGCGCCCGCGCCCGTGCCGGCGTGAGCGGGCGCGGGAACAGGAGCTCGACGTGACCGCGGCATACCCCGGGACCGACGAGTCCCTGCCACCGCGCGGCGAGCGGATCGAGGTTCACGTCGGCGAGCTGAGGCAGATGTACAACGCCATGGATCCCGCGCCGTTCCGCGAGCGGGACCTCGACCCCAAGGCCGAGGAATTCATCGTCGACTCGGCCCGCGAGCTGCATCGCGATGCACCGCTCGCCCTCGTCGTGCGCGTGTCCCGGCAGGCCGCCACGCCCGAGGACGTCGCCGCGCTGCAGGACGCGGTGCGCGAATACTTCGCCCACAGCGCCGCCGCAAGCCGCTCGCAGCTCCGGCGGCTGTTCCGCACCGGCCGCTGGACCCTCCTGATCGGCTTGGTGTTCGTCGCCGCAGCGAATCTCATCGGCGACCTGGTGGCGGACCTTATCGGCCGGTACAACTACGGCCGGTTTCTGCACGAGAGCATCGTGATCGGGGCCTGGGTCGCGCTGTGGCGACCGATGGAGATCTTTCTCTACGACTGGTGGCCGATCCTCGGCGAGGCTCGGCTCTTCGACCGGCTGAGCGCGATGCGCGTGCAGGTTGTCCGCGCGGACGCGCAGAACAACTGAGGAAATCGGATGACCAGGTATTCGCACCCATTGGCCGGCGCCCTTCTGCTGACCGCCATCGGCACGCCGAGCGCAGTCTTCGCCCAGGCGACGCCTGCAGTCGCCGAGTGCACGTCGATCAACGCGGACAGCGAGCGCCTCGCCTGCTACGACCGCGCCAGCGGGCGGTCCGCCGCGCCCCCGGCTTCCGACAAGCCGGCGGCAGCGACCCCACCAGCGGTCGCCATCGCGCAGCCCGCCGCCGGCGCGTTGCGTGCACCTGCGTCGCTGATCGACACCGCATGGGGGTTCACCCCGGACTCCGACAGATACGTCATCGATCTGTACCGTCAGAACTACCTTCTGTTCGCGCGCTACACCGACAACCTCAACGCCGCGCCCTACCAATCGCTGTTCCAGGCGGCCGACCAGCAGGAGACCCTCGACGACACCGAGGCGAAGTTCCAGATCAGCTTCAAGATGCGGCTGTGGACGACCGACGACCGGAAGTGGGGGGTGTGGGCGGCTTACACGCAGCAGAACCAGTGGCAGGTCTACAACAGCGACATCTCGCGCCCCTTCCGGGAGACTAACTACATGCCGGAGCTGTTCGCGAGCTACCGGCCGGGCCTCGAGTTCGGCGGCTTCCACTGGAATCTCCTCAACTTCGGCGTCAACCACCAGTCGAATGGCCGGACCGACGTCCTGTCGCGCAGCTGGAACCGGCTCTTCGCCGAGTTCGGCGTCGAGCGCGGCAACCTCGCGCTGCTCGCCAAGGTGTGGTACCGCATCGAGGAGGACGCGGACAAGGACGACAACCCGGACATCACCGACTACTACGGCTACGGCAGCCTCACCGCGATCTACAAGTGGCGCGACCACAGCTTCTCGCTGATGGGCCGCGGCAACGTCAGCAAGGGCAAAGGCGCAGCGGAGCTCACGTGGATGTCGCCCCGGCTGCTCGGTCCGCTCCGCGCCTACGTACAGGCCTTCGCCGGCTACGGCGAGAGCATGATCGACTACAACTGGAACCAGAACACGATCGGCGCCGGCATCGCGATCAACGACGCACTCTAGAGACCCGCTCCTCGCAGCGGAATTACTCCTTCGGCCCACCCTTCTTCGTGACCGTGAGGAAGAAGGTGAGGGCCGCGATGACGACGGCCAGCGCCGCCCTGAACGCGAGGAGGTCGCGGTCCCCGTCCCACGCCACCGCCTCGCGGAGGAACAGGACTGCGAGCACGGCAATCACGGCGCTCACCAGGTTGACTTTGAGGTCGTCGAGATCGTGGATCGCGAGCCAGCGCGGCAGGGGCAGCGTGTCGTCGACGAAGAGGTCGAGGCCAGGGCGCGGCGCAGCGGCATTCGTAGCTCCAGGCAGACCGACGCTCAGGGCGCGACGTCGAACAGGAATCCCGGCGGACGGGTGACCCACACGGGACCCTTCCTCGTCGTCTCGTTCCCGACGTCGTAGAGCCGCCTCATCACGACCGGGTCGAAGACCTCGTTCCCCTCGATCTCGACGCCCTCCGGGATCGTGATCCAGTAGAAGTTCGCCTGCGCCTCGCGGGCGAACCCGTGGATGCGAAAGAGGTCGCCGACGATCCCGGCCCGCCCCGAGGATTCCAGCACCCGCAGCGCGATGCCTCTCAGCGATCGCGGGATCTGCTGGGCGACCGGCAGCAGCTGGCCGTTGTGGATCACGTAGATGTGCTCGCGACCTTCCCCGCGGCCCGCGCGGCCGCGGATGAGGGCGGGACTGAATACGCCGCCGCTGTAGAAGGCGCGGGCCGCGACGGCCCCGTCGACGTGCATCTCGTCGTACGGCCTCCCGCCCGCCTCCACGTCGAAGAAGACCGGCGGGAACGCGATCGGCACCGAGGCGGATGCGAGCATCACCTTGCGGAAGAGCGCTAGCGTCTCCGGTCGTCCGCTCGTCGCGATGAGACCCATGTTCCACACGACGAACCGCTGCGCGTCGAGGTCCACGGTGCCGACGTAGAGGCGCCGGCCGCGGGCGTGCGCGCCCGCAACCTGCGCGAGCAATGCAGCGTCCACATGCTGCTCGATGAGCGACGCGAGCGGCCCCGAGTCGGCGAGCGACTCCCCCGCCACGAGTTGCGGAATGAGCGAGAGCAGCCGGAAGATGTTGCGCGTGGCAGTGGTCGTGTAGAACTCGCGCAGCGCAGCGTCGTACGACGGGCCGATGAACGCGAACGGCGCCATCAGCGCGCCGGTGGACACTCCGGTGACGATCTTGAACACCGGCCGCTTGCCGGTGGCTGTCCAGCCGTTGAGGAATCCCGCACCAAATGCGCCGTTCGGACCGCCGCCGGAGAGCGCGAGATGCGCGTAGTGGACGACGCCGTCGGCCGCTTTCGGAAAATCGTCGGATGACTCCTGGTCGAACGACGCCGCGAGGTCGCGCTCCATTGCCGCGCTCGGGCGCCCGGCCCACGCCCGGACGTCGGGGAGGCTCGGGATCGCCGCCTGCCCCACGAGCTCGGGCGGCACCGCGTTGCGCGGCAGGAAGCCGCACCCGGTGACGGCCGCGATCAGGCCGGCGAGCGCGAGCTGCTTCAGCATGGCGCGTGCGGTACGGGACGATTGCGACGCGGCGAACCGTCGGCGGCGCCGCGCCGAGCTGGTGGGTGTCAGTCCACGCAGAGCAGCCGCACCCTGCGATACGCGCGCTCGAAGTCATCCTCGGTCTCGGCGTCGAGCAGCCGGTCCTTCGCCTGGATACAGGCGTCCGCCTGGCGTACGTCCGCCGCCGTCGCCTTCGCCGGTGCGGCCGCTTTCGCGCCTTGCGCGGCCCGCGGCGTGCAGCGGCTGTCGTCGACGAGCCGCAGGTTGTTGAACCCGCCCCGCTCGACGGCGACGCAGTCGCCGACGCGCAGTCCCGCCTCGTCGGTGACCATCCTCACGGTCGAGGCGCCGTCGATGAGGATCGTGTATTCGAACGTCTGGCGCTGGGTCGCGACCCGTCCGAGCTGCTGTCCGGCGAACACACCCGCGCCGGCACGCAGCGCCCGCGTGCCGCTCGACCGGTTCGATCCCGAGGCGGCGCCGAGTGCCCCCCCGAGGATCGCTCCTCCGGTCTGCGCGGCCCTGTTCTGCTCCGTCACCAGGTTGACCGCCGTGATGCGGCCGTAGTTGACGCTCGTCTGCGCCCATGCGGCGCTCCAGGCGCATGCGAACGCGGCCAGTCCGACCGCTCTTGCCCAGAACATGGCTTTCGGCATTTCAGGCTCTCCAGCGTTGAAAATCAGGGTTGCGAATCCGTGCCCGGATCACTCGGCTCGACTCGCCGCCTGCGGCGGCGTGATGCCCATCGAGACGTAGGTCGCGGTGAGCCTGTCGACGCCGATGTCGGCAGGGCGCACCCAGTCGGACGGCACGTAGAGCAGCGCGCCGCCGAACGGCACCGGTGCCGTGGGCACCAGCACCGCGACGTAGCGCCGTCCGGCGATGTCGATCGGCTGCGGGCTGGGCGCGAGCGCGAGCACTGCCGCGCCGTCGCCGCCGAAGATGCACCAGACCGGGCTCATCCCGCGGATGTCCGTCTGCTGGTCCTGATTGATCATCCCGACGAAGCGGTCGGCGACGTTGTACAGGCCGCCGATGACCGGGATGCGACGCACGGTGCGGTCGGCAAGCGCCTTGAGCGGCTGCTTGAGGCCGAGCTGCACGAGCAGGCCGAGCAGGTAGATCGCGCCGAGGAGCAGCAGCGTGCCGATCAAATACGCGAGCCCGGGATGGTTCGAGAACGGATCGCCGAGAGCCGCGAAGAGCCTGCCGACGAGCGTGCCCGGTCCGACGAGGCGGTTCACGACGCTGAACAGCCACGCGAGGACCGCAAGCGTCAGTGCGAGCGGCAGCAGCACCAGGAGGCCGGCGAGCCACGTCGTCGCGATGGACTTGACGCTGCGCTTGATCACGTGAGGAGGCCGACGCTCGCCGGGCGCGCCCATTTCTCGATGCACGCAGGCGCGCCATTGTCCATGAGTCCTTCCCTGCGGGTCAAATCGCGTCGCTCGACCATGATCGCCGTCTCACCATTGAACCCGCGGCTCGCACCGCGCCGCGAGCGTGCCGGCGGGCCCAGGGGCCGGCCGCCACGATAGAATCGCGCTCGCTCGCGACCCTCCATCCAAGGCTCGAACATGCATGCGAAAGTGATTCGGGGATTCAAGCGCGCGCTCGTCGTGATCGCGGTCGCCGGCCTCACCCTGCTCGGCGTGCGCGCCTACGACTCCCTGCGCTTTCCGCCGCTCGAGCTGTGGCACCGCTACGTGCCGACCGAGTTGAGCGTGAAGGCGCTCGACGGCGGCGACTGGGACCGGTACCTGAAGGCCGAGGCGGCGATCTTCGACGGCATCCGCGCCGAGGTCACGCAGAAGCTCGAGCCGGACACGAAGGTGCCGGCCAACCGGTACTTCGAGGGCAGCCCGATCTACCCGGCGAAGTTCGCGCAGGACTGGAACCGCTCGTATCTGCTGGAGCCCGACGGCAAGCCGGTCGGCGCCGCCGTGTTCCTGCACGGCCTGACCGACACGCCGTACAGCCTGCGCCACATTGCGAAGCGCTACCGCGATCGGGGTTTCGTCACCGTCGCGCCGCGGCTGCCTGCGCACGGCACCGTCCCGGCCGCGCTGACGCGGGTCGAGTGGGAAGACTGGATGGCGGCGACGCGGCTCGCCGTCCGTGAAGCGCGCAGGCGGGCCGGTCCCGCAGCCCCGCTGCACATCGTCGGTTTCTCGAATGGCGGCGCGCTCGCGCTCAAGTATGCGCTCGACGCGCTCGAGGACAAGCCGCTCGCGCGGCCCGACCGGCTGGTGCTGATCTCGCCGATGATCGGCATCACGCGCTTCGCGCGCCTCGCGGGGCTCGCCGGCCTGCCGGCGCTGCTGCCGCCGTTCGCGAAGGCGTCCTGGCTCGCGGTGGTGCCCGAGTTCAATCCGTTCAAGTACAACTCGTTCCCGGTAAACGGCGGGCGACAGTCGTGGCGGCTCACCGCCGCCCTTCAGGAGCAGATCGCGCGCCTCGCCCGGGAAGGCCGGTTCGCGGACCTGCCGCCCATCCTCACTTTCCAGTCGGTCCTGGACTTCACCGTGAGCACGCCGGCGATCCTGACTGCGCTCTACGCCCATGTGCCCGACAACGGCAGCGAGCTGGTGCTGTTCGACGTGAACCGCACGGTGAAGTTCGGCCCGCTGCTGCGGTCGGCGTCCGACACCGCGGTCGCGCGGCTCCTGCCCGCGCCGCCGCAGCCCTTTCGCATAACGGTGATCGGCAACGCCGGGCCGGACAGCGCCGCGGCCGTCGCGCGCACCATCGAGGCCGGCGCGACCGAGGAGCGCGTGCGCGAGATCGGGCTGATCTATCCGCCCGAGGTGTTCTCGCTGTCGCACGTCGCGATCCCGTTCCCGATGAACGACCCGCTCTACGGGATGACGCCCGATCCGGGCGCGAAGGAGCAGTACGGTGTCACCCTCGGCACGATCGCGGCGCGCGGCGAGCGCAACGCGCTCATCGTCGATCAGGACTTCCTGTCGCGCATGGCGTCCAACCCGTTCTTCCCCTACCTGCTTGCGCGGATCGAGGACGGCATCGATCAGCCGGCGAAGCGGCGCGAGCGCGGCGCGTCGGCACCGGCGCGACCGGCGCCCGTGCAGAAGCCGATTGGGGCGGCCGCCAAGGAGCCGCCGGAATACGTCCCGCAACCGCTCGCCGACCCTTGAGCGTGCGCGCCGGACCGCTCGCGCGTCAGAACGACCCGAACATCGTCCCCAGCACGATGACCGCGACGAGGGCGACGATCGGTCCGACGATCCCGGCCATGACGATGTCGAAGTAGCTCTTGCCGTGCGTCGAGCCGCACACGGCGAGCAGGGTCACGACGGCGCCGTTGTGGGGCAGGCTGTCCAGGGTGCCGGCGCCGATCACCGCTACGCGGTGCATCAGCGCCGGGTCGATGCCGAGCTCCGCGGCGAGCTGGACGTAGGTCCCGCCGAGTGCCTCCAGGGCGATGGTGAGTCCGCCCGATGCCGAGCCGGTGAGCGCGGCGAGCACGTTCGTGGACACCGCCAGCGATACGAGCGGTCCCCCTTCGATCGAGAGCACCCAGTCGCGCACCACGGCGAAGGCGGGCAGCGCGGCGACGACGGCCCCGAACCCCACCAGGCTCGCCACGCTGACCGCCGGCAGCACCGACGCGTTCGCGCCCGCGTCCATGCTGTCGCGCAGCTTCGGCAGCCGGCCCCGGTTGAGCACGACGAGCACCACGATCGCAACCGCGAGCGCCACGATCACCGACCACACTCCGCCGACCGCGGCGAGGCTAGTTGGGCCCCAGCGGCTTTCGCCGAGAAACCCGAGATCCAGCCGCGGCAGCACCACCGCGCTCATCAGCAGGTTCACCGCCACCACCACGACCAGCGGCAGCACCGCAACGAAGATCGGCGGCAGCCGATCGCTGCGGTTGCCGTGATGGATCTCCGCCGGGTCGAACTCGCGGGCGACGGTGGCCCGCTCGCGAACCAGGGCATCGGCGGCGGCGGCGTCGGGGGCAATGGGCAAGTCGGCGCCATATCCGACGCCGCTCCGCCGCGCAGCGGCTTCCCGGAAGCTGAGCCACCACAGGCCGAAGGCCAGCATGACCGCCGAGGCGACGATGCCGAGACCGGGCGCCGCAAACGGCGTCGTGCCGAAGAACGGCATCGGGATCGCGTTCTGGATCGCCGGCGTTCCCGGCAGCGCGGACATGGTGAAGGTGGACGTGCCGAGCACGATCGCCGCCGGCATCAGCCGGTGCGGGATGTCGGCCTCGCGGAACAGCGCCTGCGCCATCGGGGCGAGCACGAAGAACGCGACGAACAGGCTGACGCCGCCGTAGGTGACCAGTGCGCCCGCGATCACCACCGCCAGCACCGCGCGGCGCGCGCCCAGCTTCGCGCCGATGAACCGGGAGATCGACTGCACCGACCCGCTGTCGTCCATGAGCTTGCCAAAGAGGGCGCCCAGCAGGAAGATCGGAAAGAACTGCGCGAAGAACCCCGCCCCGCTGCCCATGAACGTCTGGGTCCAGTGCGCGAGCAGCGGCTCGCCCGCGGCGAGAGCGGCGACGAGGGCGGCTGCGGGGGCGAGGAGAAGAATGCTCCAGCCGCGATATGCGAAGCCGATGAGGAGCGCGAGCGCGAGCAGGATGCCGGCGAGGCCCATGGTCAGTTCCCCACCAGCAGTTCGTCGAGGTCGAAGGTCGAGCGCTTGCCCACGTCGGCGCCGTGCGCCGCGATGAAGGCCTCCGCGCACCGCCGGCCTTCGTCCCGCAGCATGCAGAGGAAAGGCCACTCCGCGTTCAGCTTGGACGAAACGCCCAGGTCGACCATCGTTTCGCTCGCGATGCGATGGATGCGCATGCGCGCCCAGAGCGCGCCTTCCGCGTGGCCCGGATCGGCGGCCTGGCGCAGCAGCGCGATCATCCGCAGCTCCTTGAGGAGCGGCGAATTGAACGAGATCTCGTTGAGGCGGTTGAGGATGTCGCGCGCCGAGCGCGGCGTGCCGGGCCGCTCCACCGGGTTGATCTGGACGAGGATGGTGTCGCTCGCGTTGCACTCGCGCACGAGCGGCGTGATCGTGGGATTCCCGGAATAGCCGCCGTCCCAGTACGGCTCGCCGTCGATCTCCACCGCCTGGAACAGCGTCGGCAGGCAGCCCGAGGCGAGCAACGCCTCCGGCGTGAGCTCGGCATTGCGGAACAGCCGGCCGCGGCCGGTGCGCACGTTGGTTGCGGTCACGAAGACCTTGATCGGCGACTCCCGCAGGCGCTCGAAGTCGATGCTCTTCGCCAGGATGTCGCCCAGCGGGTTCTGCGCGAACATGCCGAGGTCGTACGGCGAGAACAGCCGCGACGCGAGGTCCATCGCGACGTAGAGTGGAGAGTTGTCCAGGGTCCAGTGCCCCAGGAGGATGTCGAGCGGCCCGCGACGCAACGGGCTGAGGAGCGCCGCGTCGGACACCCGGCGCCAGAAACGCTCCAGCGCCGCGCGCGCGCCCTCCGCCCCGCCCTCGAAATAGCCATCGGCGAGGACGGCTGCATTCATCGCCCCGGCCGAGGTGCCGGAGATACCCTCGATCCGCATCCTCGGCTCCTCCAGGGCGCGGTCGAGTACGCCCCAGGTGAAAGCGCCGTGCGCGCCCCCGCCCTGCAGGCCGAAATCGACCAGCACCGGCGCGTCGTTCGCGCCGCGTCCACGCTCGTTCTTGGGGACAGACATGAGGCCTCGCAATTCCGGAAGACGGGGGACGGCACTCGTAGAGGGACGCGTGTCGCTCGACGGTATACTCGCGCGCCGTGACCGGCGCTACCGCGGGAGGCGCGAATGTATCACCGCATGCGTTGCGCCGTCCACTTGCGTCACCGCACCGGCCTGGTGCGCGACGCGCACCGTGAAGATCGAGACGATCGATGACGATGACCTCCAGCCGGGCCGATCCGTGATGCGGATCTCGTTGCCCGTCGGATAATGGAAGCCGAGGACACTGTCCATGGCCCGGCCGACACGGGCCTCGTTTCGCGCAAAGCTGATCGCGGGCGCGGCTGCCGCCGGCGCAGCGGGGATCCCGCCGGCGATGTCAGCGCAATCCGAACGCGGGCTCTACATCGCCGGCGACGGGTTTACCTTCCAGCAGGCGGCCAGCCACGGGATCGCGCAGAATCCGGGCGGAAGGCGATTCTTCCTCCTGTCGCTGCCGCCGGAGACGAACGCGCTCGCGTCGACGGCCACCGGCGCGCCCGCCGCGGTGCGCGACCGCGTGATCGCGGCCGGCGGCGTCCTGCTCGTCTGTCAGCGCGACATCGACAGCGGAAAGCTCAATGCATCGAACCTGATGCCGGGCGTCGTGGCGGTGCGCAGCTGGCCGTCGGTCGGCAGCGCGGAGTTGACGCAGGGCGGGCGGTACTTCGCGGGCGAGAATCCGGCCAATCTCCCGGCGTCGAACGAGGCGCTGCGCCGGCTGCGCTCGATCTGCGCCTACTGAGAGCGCGGACGCGGTCCTCAGGCCGCGTGAAAATTGGCGAGCCGCACCGGAATGCGGCGCTGGCCGAACGGCCTGCCGAACTTCTCGAAGTGGCCGGCGATCGGCGTCCCGCACTCCTTGCACTTCCCGTCGTCGGTGACCCGGTAGTTCAAGATGCGGTGCCAGTCTCGGACGATCACCGCGTTGCCGCAGCCCGGGCAGCGCGTGGTGCCGCCTTCCGTGTCGTGCACGTTGCCGGTGTAGACGTAGCGCAGCCCGATCCGCTCCGCGATCCCGCGCGCCCGCGTCAGCGTCGCCGGGGGCGTCGGCGGGAGGTCGTCCATCTTGTAGTCGGGATGGAACGCGGTGAAGTGCACCGGCACGTCGGGGCCGAGTTCCTTCATGATCCACTTGCACTCGGCCTCGATCTCCTCGGACGAGTCGTTCTTGCCGGGGATGAGGAGCGTCGTGATCTCGAACCAGACGTCCGTCTTGCGCTTGAGGTAGGCCAGCGTGTCGAGCACCGGCTGCAGGCGCGCCCCGCAGAGCTTGACATAGAACTCGTCGGTGAACCCTTTCAGGTCGACGTTCGCCGCGTCCATCTTGGCGTAGAACTCTTCGCGCGCGCCCGGAGAGATGTAGCCCGCCGTGACGGCGACGGTCTTGATCCCGCGCGCATGGCACGCGTCGGCGACGTCCATCGCATACTCGGCGAAGATGACCGGGTCGTTGTAGGTGAACGCGACGGACTTGCACCCGAGCTCCTCTGCCGCGCGCGCGATCGTGTCGGGCGAGGCCGAGTCCATCAGCGTGTCCATCTCCCGCGACTTCGAGATGTCCCAGTTCTGGCAGAACTTGCAGGCGAGGTTGCAGCCGGCGGTGCCGAACGACAGGATCGAGCTGCCGGGGTAGTAGTGGTTGAGCGGCTTCTTCTCGATCGGGTCGACACAAAACCCGGACGAACGCCCGTAGGTCGTCAGGACCATCTGGTCGCCTTCGCGCATGCGCACGAAGCACATGCCGCGCTGCCCCTCGTGCAGCTTGCAGTCGCGCGGGCACAGATCGCACGCGATGCGCCCGTCGTCGAGCTTGTGCCACCAGCGGCCGGGGTACTTCGATTCGGGGACTGGGCCCATCACTGCACCCGCAGCCGGGACTCCGTCCACTTGCAGACCTGATACCGCCACACCTGGCACCGGGCGAGGCGCGTGTCCGCCGGAATACCGGCCTTCTGCTTCAGGCTCGCGAGGAACTGGACCGGATCGGGAAGCTGCTCCCACACCTGGGGCAGGTAGGTCCCGCGCTTCCCGTCCGCGGCGAGGATCACGCCGTCGGTGCCGGGCCGCAGCTGCGCGACGAGCTCTGTTGCGTCCGCGAACTGGACCAGCGTCGGTGCCGAGAGCAGCGACACCTCCATCTCGATGCCCGGCAGCTCATCGGGCTTCAGCGGGGAGAAGCGCCGGTCGGCGAGCGCCGCGTTGGCGGCATTGGCGGCCACGTCCTCGCCGAGGGCGCGCGTCGGCTGGAGGCTGCCGATGCACCCGCGGAGCTTGCCGTCCTGGTTGAGCGTCACGAAAGTTGCGCGCCTCTCCTTCAGCCACGGCTCGTCAGGGATGGCGACCGCGCCTTTGCCCAGCGCTTCACCCACGGCGGCGCGCGCTAGACCGAGAAGCGTGCGGCCGTGCGCCTCTTCGTAGCCGCGCCTGCCGCTCCAGAGCGCGAACGAGGCGTAGCCGACCACGCGGTCCTTGCCGCCGGCGGTGTCGCCCGAGTTGCGGGCATCGAGGAGCTCGATCTTCAGCCCGCGGCGCTTCGCGGCGAGCAGGAACCCGGTGACCGGCGTCGCCCCGCAGGCCTGGTCGTGGTCGATGTCGGTGCGGAAGTCGAGGATCGCCTCCACCGTCCGGCCGTCGATCTCGCGTGCCGCCGCGTAGGTCCGGTAGTGCGACAGGTCCGAGCTGATGACGAACAGCGTCTCGGGCCCGCCCCACAGCCGCTCGACCACGGCGGCGACCTCCTCCGCGGTCGCGGATCCGACCACCAGCGGCAGCAGCCTGAACTCGCGCAGGAGCTGCTGCAGGAACGGCAGCTGCACCTCGAGCGAGTGCTCGCGGGCGTGCGTCGCCGGGAAGTTCACGACCTGCGGCAGGTCCGCGATCGCGCGGACCGCGTCCTCGTCGATCGGGATCTTGCCGAGCGGCGTCTCGAACGCCGCCGCCCCCGGCAGCGCGAGCCCGCGCACTCCCACGCGGTGGCACGGCCCGAGCAGCACCACCCGCCTCACGATCCCCGCGGCGGGGCGCAGCAGCGCGTACGCGTGCGCCGCCACGTGACCGGAGTAGATGTAGCCCGCGTGCGGGACGATCAGCGCCTTCGGGAAGCCAGGCGCGAGCGGCGCGTCGCGCGTCTGCTCGAGCATGCCCAGGACGTCGCGCGCCAGCTCGACCTGGTTGCCCGGGTAGAACAGGCCGGCGACTGCGGCGGGGCGGACGCTGCTCATGGACGGGTCGGCATCACTATCCTTTGAAATTGGGTCCACCGCGGGCCGATTCAATGGGCCACCCGGGGATCCGCCTCTTAGGACTTAATCTACTCCGGATCCCCTGGCATGTAGAGGAGGGTTTCGGCCCCGGATGCCAAAACGGCCGCGCCGGTGCCGGCGCGGCCGCATTGGGCGGGGCTGCCGCGAGCGCCGCCCGCGGTCGGCGGGAACCGCACCACACTCGGCGGCGGCAATAGGGTGCTGAAGGGTTCCCCGATCCTGCCGAACGCGCTGCCCGGGCCGGCTATCCGCCGTTAGAGCCGCGTCGCGCGCCAAGGCGCCGGCGCGCCCGGCGCCTTCACCATTCCCTCGATCACGTTCCCGCGGGCGCTGCCCTCGAGGACAAGCGCCTTGCCCGCGCCGCCCGCGCCGGGAATCGAGAACCGCACGGCCTCGCCGGTGATCTTGAGGTCTTCGAGCGCCACGACGCGGCTTCCGATCGTGACCGAGCCCTTCGCCCCGACCGGGTGCTGCTCGATCGCGAGTCGCGCCGGCAGCCTCGTCACCGTCGCGGGCAGCTCGAGCCGCCACGCGCCCGCCACGCGTGCGGGCACGGTGTAGAGATAGAGCACCGTGCGCGTCGTCCCGCTGATCGCCTCCTTCTCGGGCGCATCGAACTGTACGAAGCGGTCGTACGCCCAGGGCGCGAGCGGGTAATCGTGCGAGACGACGCGCGCGCCGGGCTTCATCTCGGCGAGGATCTTCGGCACGAGCTTGGTGACGATCCCCGGCAGCAGGTAGAGCGTCACCACCGTCGCATCGGAGAGACTCGTCTCGAACAGGTCGCGGCGCTCGAAGCGCACCCTGTCCGCTACGCCCGCTTTCGCGGCGTTCTCGTTCGCGAGCTTGACGAGCTCCGGCTTGATGTCGACGCCGTACCCGCGCGCGCCGAAGCGCTGGGCGGCGGTGATCGGAATGCGACCGTCGCCCGAGCCGAGATCGATCAAATAGTCGTCCGCGCGGATCGCCCCGAGCTTGAGCATCTCGTCGACGATCACGCTCGGGCTCGGGACGTACGGGCCGGCGTCGACCTGCGCGACCGCCGCCCCGCTCGCGGCCGAGAGCACGGCCAACGCCGCGAGGAGCAGCCGCGGGCGGGGCGCAAGGAAGGTTCGCAGGAACGCCATGCACTAGCCTCTCGGGGTGGACTTCAGGCCGCGCGCGCGCCGGTGTCAAGGGCGCCTTCGATCGCGGCAAGCGCGGCCTGTGCGCGCTGCAGACCACGCGCGATACCCATCTCGCGGAACAGCCGCTCGGCCGCTGCCGCCGCTTCGCGCGCGCCATCCCTTTCGCCCTGCAACGTCGCCAGACGCGCCAGCGCGAGGCGCGACCAGGCGAGATCGCACCGGCACTCGCGACTCTCCTGGATGGCGATCGCCACGCGGATCGATTCCGCGGCCTTGGCGAGGGCCGGTGGCTTCGCCGCGAGGAGCGCTTCACCGTGCACGCGCTGGGCGATCGAGCGGCTCCAGTCGTGCGCCTTCTCGGTGCTCACCCCGAGCGCTTCCTCGGCGAGCCGCAGGGCGGTCTGCGGATCGCCCTTCTCGAGCTGGACCTCCGCGAGGAAGGCCTTGAAGGCCGCGAGGTGGAAGGACGTGCCGATCTGCGCGCCGAGCGCGAGGCACTGGTTGAGGTCGGGCTCGGCGCGGGCCGGCTCGCCCGCAACCAGGTACGCCTCTCCGCGGAAGCCGTGGCAGAGATACCTGCGGAAGAGGTCGCCCGAGCGAGCGCTCACGTCGATGGCTTCCTCGAAGTCCGCGTCGGCGGGCTCGAGCTCGCCGTGCCATCCCCGCACGATCGCGCGGAACATGAGGCAGGCAGCGAGGGTCGGCAGGTGCTCCGTCGCTCGCGCGACGATCACGCCGCGCTCCGCCGCCTCGACGGCCTGCGCGAACCGGCCGTGCAGCCCGTACGCGAACGAGAGGACGCCGGCGACCGCAGCCTCCTCGATGCGGTTGCCGAGGCGCGCCATCTGCTCGACGCTGCGTTCGGCGTACCGGATCGCCTGCTTCGGCTCGCCGGTGAGGCAATGAATCCGCGCGAGCAGGTTCACCGGCTCGGCGGTGACCTGGTCGCTGCCGCCAAGCGCGTCGGCGATGCGGAGCGACTGTTCGGCATAGTCGATGCCGGCATCGAAACGACCGAAGACGTAGTTCACCCGGCCGATCCAGTAGAGGACCTGGCACAACAGCTCCTCGTCGCGAATCTGCTCCGCCAGCGCGCGGGCCTGCGCGAGGTTCTCGAGGTCGCGCTCGAACTGGCGGCGGTTCGACGCAACGCCCGCGAGCTTGAGGATCGCGCGGATCTGCGCCCTCGCCGCGTCGTCAGAAGGCGGAAGCGCGCGCGCCATCGCGAGCGCCGACTCGTAGTGCGCGGTGGCCTCGGCGCGCGCGAAGCGGGCCGCAGCCAGGTCGCCCGCACGAGTCGCATAGGGGATGGCGTGCGCAGGCAGCGCTGCCTCGCGATAGTGATGCGCGAGGAGCTCCGGGTGAGTCTCCGCCATGTCCGGGTACTGCCTCACCAGCGCGCCCGCGATCTCGGAGTGCAGCTGCTGGCGCTTGTTGCGCAGGAGGCTGTTGTATGCCACGTCCTGCACCAGCGCGTGCTTGAACTCGTAGACCGAGTCGGGCGGGATGCCGCGCCGGTAGATGAGTTCCGCGTCCACGAGCCGGTCCAGCGCGCCCTCGAGGGCCGATTCGGCGATGCGCGACACCTGCGCCAGCAGATCGCGCGTGAACGACCGTCCGAGCGCGGCCGCGATCTGCGCGACCTCCTTGACCGGCGCCAGGCGGTCGAGGCGCGCCATGAGCGATTCCTGCAGCGAGGCGGGAATGGCGATCGCGGATCCCGGCCCCGACGTCGTCCGCCGGCCGCCCGGGGCCGCGAGCGCGCCGGATTCCAGCGCGGTCTTCGTGAGCTCCTCGATGAAGAGCGGTACCCCGTCGGTGCGCGCGACGATCTGCTCGATCATCTCGTCAGAAAGCGTCTTGCCGCCGACCACCTGGGCGACGAGCGCGGCGCTCTCCTTGCGGTTCATCCGCCGCAGCCGGATGTGGCTGAGGTGCGGCCGGTCGCCCCACGGCGGCTCGAACTCGGGCCGCGACGTCGCGACGAGCAGGAGCCGCATGCGCGGTATCCGCTCGATCAGCAGGTTCAACATCTCGAGCGTGGACGGGTCGATCCAGTGCAGGTCCTCGACGATCATCAGTACCGGCTGCTGGGACGCCATCGCCTCGATCACCACGACCAGCGCTTCGAGCGTCCGCTTCTTGATGTCCTCCGGGCTCCAGGCGAGCGGCCCGTAGCGCGCGTCGCCGCGCAGCGAGAGAAAGGCCGCGAACAGCGGCGCGATGCTGCGCACCGCCTGCCCGAGCTGGACGAGCACAGCCTCGAGCTTGTCGAGCTTGTCGTCCACGCCGTCGCGCCGGTCGAACCGCAGCACGCGCTCGAGCTGCTCGATCGCCGGATGGAAAGGCGTGTCGCGGTGGTACGGCGAGCAGTAGTACAGGATCCGGTTGCGGATCTCGTCGCCTTCGCGCTCCTTGAGGCTCTGCGTGATCCGCGACTTGCCGAGGCCGGCCTCCCCGGAGATCAGCACGATCTGCCCTTCGCCATCGGCCGCCTGCTGCCAGCGCTTGGCGAGCAGCGCGCTCTCCTCCTCCCGACCGACGAGTGCAGCCAGCCCTTGCCGCGCCTTCGCCTCGAAGCGGCTGCGCGCGTCCGAGGCGCCGCGCACCCGGTAGGCGACGACCGTGTGCGAGATTCCCTTGAGGGTCTGGGCGCCGAGGTCGTCGCAGACGAACAGGCCGTCGACGAGCCGTTCGGTCGTGGCGGCGATGACGATCGCGTTGGGCTCCGCGATGCCCTGCAGGCGCGCCGCGAGGTTGGGGGTCTCGCCGACGATCGCCGCGATCTCGCGCCGCTCCCCGGCGCCGATGTCGCCGACGACGACGAGCCCGGTCGCGATCCCGATGCGCACCGCGAGCTCCACGTCCGGCCGTCCGCGCTCGGCATTCAGCGCGTTGATCGCATCGACGATCCCGAGCGCGGTGCGCACCGCGCGCTGGGCGTCGTCCTCGTGCGCGACCGGGTAGCCGAAGTAGACCAGCAGGGCGTCGCCGACGTAGCGGCCGATGTGCCCGTCGTATCGGCTGATCACCCGTGCGCAGGTGTCCTGGTACGCAGCCAGCAGATCGGCCAGCTCCTCCGGGTCGAGCCGCTCGGAGAGCGCGGTCGAGCCGACGAGGTCGCAGAACATGACCGTGAGCTGACGACGGGTAGCTTCGGTCGATTCGGGTGCCGTCTCGGTCTTGCGTGAGGGCTCGGGTTCGCGTGCGGGGGTCGGCGCAGCGGCAGCGGGGGCCGGGGCGGCTGCGAGCGGGGCGCCACAGCCGCCGCAGAACTTCTCGCCGGGATCGTTCAGGAATGCGCAGGCCGGGCATCCGCTCGGCAACGCCCCTCCGCACTGGCCGCAAAAGCGCCGGCCAGCGCGATTCTCCGCACCGCAGGTCATGCACTGCAACTGCAGGCTCCCGTGTTGTTGTCGCTATGACGGGCGGAAGACGGGAATGAATGATTCCCGGTTCCGTCCCCCAAGGCCTCGCACTCGAATTAGAGCAGAGTCCGCGCGGATGTGTGGCGCGGCGCCCGCCGGGACGCCGGTCGCGTATCCTCGATCCGCCCCTGCCGGATCAGCCCGTGGACCGCCCACCGCAACGCACCCAGCCCCCGTCACCCGGGGATCCCGCCGACTGGTGGGCAGCGCAGCCCGGGCGCGTCGAATTGCGGCCGGACGAGGTCCACGTCTGGCGGGCCGACATCGGCGGGCACGCGTCAACCGGTTCGATCGCGGCGCTTTCGGATGCGGAACGGGCGCGCGCCGCCCGATTCCGCTTCGATGCCGATCGCGAGCGCTTCGTCGCCTCGCACGCGGCACTCCGCGAGATTCTGGCGTCGTATCTCGACGTGGCGCCAGACTCGCTCGTCTTCGGCGAGGGCACGTACGGCAAACCCTTCCTCGACGCACCGGCACCCGGCCGATCGCATCGGTTCAGCCTCAGCCACTCTGGAGAGATCGCCTTGGTCGCGGTGAGCCTGGAGCGGGAAGTCGGCGTGGATGTCGAGCGCGTGCGGCCGCTCGACGACCTCGATGGGCTTATCACGCGCTATCTGTCACCGCACGAGCGGGCGGCGCTTTCGCGCGTTCCCGCGGGCGATCGCTTGCGCGCGTTCTTCGAGACCTGGACGCTCAAGGAGGCATATTTCAAGGGCTGCGGCGACGGGTTGCTGCGCGAGCTCGATGCGTTCGACGTGACGGTCGGCGACGCGCAGCCGCGATTGCTCGCGGTGCGCGATCGGCCGCGGGACGAGGAGCGGTGGGGGCTGCGGCGAGTCAGGCCGACAGAAGACTATGTCGGCGCCCTAGCTGCAGAGGGATCCGGCTGGCGAGTTCGCGCCTTGTTTGAGACTGCCTAGCTCCCCCCGCTTCTATCCACCCAAGTGCGGTCGTACAACCGGTTCTTGTATTTCTCCACGAATTTACGCCCGGTCTCTTGCCCAACCCTGAATAGGGTCGTCAGATTCGAGTAGCTCCAGTCCATGACGAACGGCTGCGCCTCCGGGGGTACATTCCACTTAGCGGTCAGCATGTCCCCAGTCCACTGGTCGCTACATTCGTCGCACTTCGGATTGTCTTCCTTGAATTCCTCGATCTGCGCCTTGGCCAGCGCGACGACCGGCGTCATGATCGAAATGACATACGAATCCCACAGGTCACGCGGTCTCCGAACGAGATGGTCCTCGAGCTGTGCCAGCACGTCGATGAGTGCGAATGGAAACTCCCCGACCTTGTCAATTCTGTTGAAATTGATCGGCTGGTGATCGGCTCCTTCCGAATAGTAGTCATCCTTGATCTGAGCCGGCGGATAGATGAACGGCATGCTAAATGCGGCGCGGATTCCCTTCGCATCAAGCGCATGGAATACGATGTGATCAGGTAGCGGGGACGTGTCGGATTGGTGGCCTTCGCGGAGACGGTCAGACGGGGCGACGAAGTACTCGATCACCTTCTCCATGTCATCCTCGTGCTCGCATTTCCTCCTTAGTCGTCCTGCGCCCTGACCAGGCGCCCCTGCTTGTGCCGGGGCCGGCGACTGTTCGCCGGCGCCATGGCGCTTCTTCCTTCGGTCGGGCCTCTCTCTCGCGTCTCTGGTCATGTTGTAGGCGTTGACGCATAAGTGCGCATGCTTCCTCTTATCCTCTACGTTTTTTTCCAGATCCGTGATCCTGCAGTCCAGCGAACGAAAGTCAACCAGCTTTTCGAGGAAAGGGAGCGGTGCAGCCATGCCCAAGCTCTTGGAGCTCAGAGTTGAGGGGGTAAGCGCGGAGAACCACAGGTCGACCATGTCATTGTAGAGGCGTCGGTCCTCGTCCTTTGGGAGCCAGCTTGTCAGCCACTTCTCCCGGAGCCGCCTGATCGGATCGAGGCGGGCGAGCATGCCGTCGCCCCACATTGCCATCCAGACATCCCGAACCTGCTCGACCGGGTCTTTGCGCAATGAGGACGTCGCCGGAGAGCTGTAGCTCCTGAGGGACACGAGCAATTCCGCCATGAAATCGCGGATTGGATCATGACTTTCGGGTGTCTCCGGCCCCCCCACGGGAACCTTGAACCGTTCGGCGAGCCGCGCGTAGATCGGCGCGAACGGACCGGGCTTGTGAAACAGCTTGAAGTTCTGGGGAAGCGTCCGATAGATCTCGTCCGCGACGCCGGCTTCGACCCAGCTGCTGAGCGCCTCGCCCGGATCCTTGCCTTTCGGCGAAATGAACAGGAGCGCCATCAACGCCCCCGCTCCCGACGTATGAAATTTCAGGAAGGTCTTTTTCTCTGTCCAGAGTGCGTGAAGGAATCCGGCCATCAGTGGCGACTGCGGGGCCCCCCCGCTCATCACTACCGTTTCGATCATCCGAGTGTCTTCGGACTCGTTGTAGGTCGCGGGCTTTCCGCCGGTCTCGTTCATTTCGGAACCCTCCTCTCGCCTTAGTTTCGGACACGCTTCCGCTAGAGCGCGAGCTCGCGGTTGATGGTCTCGATGATGAACTCGCGGTCGTCGACCACCAGGAAGTGATCGCCCTCGCGCAGGTGCAGCTTGAACGAGCTCCGCGTGTGCTCGCTCCATGCGAGTGCGTCCTCGCGCGTCACGTACGGATCTTCGGCGCCCACGAAGCACGTGATCGGTGCATCCCACGCCGCATCCGCGCGGAAGCGGTAGCGCGAAGCCATGCGGAACTCCGCGCGGATCGCCGGCATCAGCAGGCTCTTCAGCTCATCATTGGCGAGGAACTCCTCGCTCGCTCCAATGTTGAAGCGCCGAATCAGCTCGGCAAATACCTCGTCCTTCTGGGCGTGCGCCGGGATAAACGGGTCGTAGCGCGGCAGCGTCAGCAGGCGCCCGAGGAGATCCTCCTCGAACTTCCCGACCCGGAGCAGCCTGCGCGGCGCGCGCGAGCTCGATACAAAGAGATGGCGCAGCTCGAACCCGCGCTGCGCCCGCAGCCGCCGCGCCGCCTCATAGAGCGTGATCCCGCCGAGGCAATGGCCGTAGAACGCCATCGGCCGGTCGGTGAGCTGCGCCATCGCCGGCAGGAGCGCATCGAAGAACGCATCGAAGTCGTCGATCGGGCGCTCGTGCACGCGCGCTGCGCGGCCCGGTGGATCGACCGCGACCAGCTCGATGTCCGGCCGCAGCGACTCGACCCACGGGCGGTAGACGGCCGCGTTCCCCCCGGCATAGGGGAAGCAGATGAGGCGCACCTTCGCCAGCGGGTTCGGCTGCGGAAACACGAGCCATCCGTCGCCCTCGACCTTCGAGGTGCCGACCTGGACCACGGCTTCGGCTGCGGTGCTGCGCGCGTCGGCGACGGCCTCCTCCCGCTCGATGAGCTCCGGCGCGAGATCGTCTACCAGGCGCTCGATGCTCGGCCCGCGGATCAGCTTGGCGACCGGCACCGGGATGCCAAGCGCGGCCTCGAGCCGGCTCGCGACGTTCACGGACATGAGCGAGTCGAGCCCCAGCTCGCTCAGCGGCCGGCGGCTGTCGATCGGCTCGTCGAACCCCATCTGCTCGGACACCTGCTGCCGCACGCGCTCGACGAACTCGATGCGGCGATGGTGAACGTCGGAACGCCGCGAATGCGGTTGCGCATCGCCTGCTTCCGCCCTCGGTTGGGCAGACGGCGGCGTGTCGTCCGCGACCCGCGCGTAGAACGGCGGCCGCCGGCCGAACTGGCGCGCGTACCGCGTCCAGTCGGCGATCGCCACCGCGGCCTGGTCGACGGGCGGATGCATGAGTCTGCCGAAGAGAGCGATGCCGTCGTCGGGCGGAAGGTACGAGAGGCCCATCGCGCGCCACGCGTCCTCGTTGCGCCGGCCGGCGGTCGTCGCGAGCCCCGCCTCGGCCCACGCCGTCCAGTTGATCACCGTCGCCGGCAGCCCGAGCGCGCGGCGATGGCCGGCGAGACCGTCGAGGAACGCGTTCGCAGCTGTGTAGTTGCTCTGCCCGGCCGAGCCGATCAGGCTGAGCACCGTGGAGTGCAGCACGAAGAAGTCGAGCTCGAGCCCAAGCGTGTGGCGATGGATCAGCCACGCGCCGGCGACCTTCGGCAGGGCCACGCGCTCGAATCGCTCCCAGTCCATCTGGCCGACGACCGCGTTGTCGAGCACGCCCGCGGCGTGGATGACGCCACGCAACGGCGGCAGCCCGCTCATCCCGTCGATGAGCCGCCCCATGTCGGCCTCCCGGCCGATATCGGCGGCGACGGCCTGGACCCGCGCGCCGCGATGGCGCAGCTGCTCCACGACCTCCGCCGCCGCGCCCTGCGCGCCGCTCCGTCCGGCGAGCACGAGCGAGCGCACGCCCTCGCGCTCGACGAGCCATCGCGCCGTCCTCAGGCCGATCATGCCGAGCCCGCCGGTGATCAGGTAAGTGGCGTCGTCGCGGAACACGGTCGCGCCGCCGCCGGGCGCCGGCCCCGGCGCGAACGGCACGAGCCGGGCGCCGAAGCGGCGACCGGCGCGGAACGCGATTTGATCCTCGTCTCCGGGTTCGCGCAGCGCGCGAGCCAAGTCATCGATCTCGTGCCGCCCGGCCGCGCCGTCCGCCGGCAGATCGATGAGTCCGCCCCAGATGTCACGGCGCTCCAGCGCCAGGGTGCGCCCGAATCCCCAGAGCATCCCCTGCAGCGCCTCCGTCGGCGGGTCGGCAGGCTCGACGCGCTGCGCGTTGCGCGTCACGAAGTGCAAGCGGCCCGCGAACGAACCGGCGCTGCGCGCCTCGCCGAGTGCGCGCGCGAGCATCAGTGCAGCACCAGCGGTGCGGGCCTGCGCCGCGCGCAGTAGATCCGGCGACATGGCCGCGAGCGCCGGCGTGTCGAGCGCCCAGAGGTACGCGGCGCCGCCGAGCGGCGCCGACGACGCTGCGCCGGCGACCCGGATCAGCCGCTGGAAGTGATCCAGGCGGGTGGGATCGATCGTCCAGCCGCCGGCGGGGGAGCGCCCGAACTCGTTGCCCGCGTGCACGAGGTGGCACTGATCGCCCAGTGCGGCGAACGTGCCGGCAAGCGCCTCGCCCACGCCGGACCCGTCGCCGAACACGAGCCAGCTTCGCGCAGTGGCCGCGGGCGCCGTCTGCTCGCGCGGGCACTCCTCCCATTGAACGCGATACAGCCACTCGGTCCGGGTCTCGCTCCGCGGCGCGGCCCTGGCCTGATGCGCGACCGGCAGCGCTTCTGCGTCGGGCTGCTCGCGCCGCAGTACGGCCAGCGCACCGTGCGGGCGCCGCTCGACGAGATCGGCGGCGGTGAGCCGAACGGCTTCGCGCCGCACCTCGCGCGCGGGCGACGACGCGATGCTCTCGACGTGCACGTCTTCGACCCAGAACCGCTTGCGCTGGAACGGATACGTGGGGAGCGGGCAGCGCCGCCGCTCCGACCCGCGGTGGACCGCTTCCCAGTCGATCGGCAGCCCTTCGAGGTACAGGGTGTGCAGCGCTTCCAGCAGCGCCTGCCAATCGGGCTTCTGGCGCGAGAGCGAGGGCACGAAGACCCGCCCCGCCGGCGCGAGCACCTGGCTCGCGACGCCGAGCAGCGTGCTGCCCGGACCGACCTCGAGGAACACGTCGCAGCCGAGGGCGTCGCACGCGCGCACGCCGTCGGCGAAGCGGACGGCGAACCGCGCGTGGTCGCGCCAGTAGCGCGCATCGAGCGACGCGATCGGCTGGCCGGTCAGATTGGAGACGAACGGGATCCGCGGCTCCACCCAGGTCGCGTCGCGCGCCGCCGCCTCAAGGCCGTCCAGCATCGGCTCCACGAGCGGCGAATGGAAGCCGTTCGCGAGCGCGAGCGGCCGCGACTCGATGCCTGCGGCGGCGAGCCGGGCGACGACCTCGCCCACGGCCGCCCGCTCGCCCGACACCACGGTGTTCTGCGGGCCGTTCGCCGCGGCGACGACCACTGCGTCGCCGGGCGGGAGCGCCTGCCGCACGGTGTCCTCGGACGCGAACACCGCGGCCATCGTGCCGCGCTCGGGCAGCTCCTGCATCAGCCGGCCGCGGGCGCACACGAATCGCACCGCGTCGTCGAAGCTCGTCGCACCCGCCACGCACGCTGCGACGACTTCGCCGAGGCTGTGCCCGATCACCGCCGACGGCGCGACGCCCCACGACTGCCACAGCTGCGCCAGGCCGTACTCCAGCGCGAAGAGCGCCGGCTGCGTGTACGCGGTCCGGTCGAGAAGCGCAGACGGCTCGCCCTCCGCCGCGAACAGCACTTCGAGCAGCGGGTGCGGCAGCTGCCCGCGCAGCGCCGCGTCGCAGCGGTCGAGCACCTCGCGGAAAGTCGGATGCGCGCGGTAGAGGCCGGCGGCCATTCCCGCGTGCTGCGAGCCCTGGCCGGTGAACAGGAACGCGACGCGGCGCGGCTTCGGCTCCACGCACCGGAACGCGGGCTTCGTCGACACGCGATCCAGCCGCTGCGCGAGCTCGCTCACGCTCGACGCGTGCACGGCCAGGCGATGCGCGAACTGGCTGCGGCTGACGTTGCTCGTGTAGCAGACATCGGCGACGTTCGCGTCGCCGTTTTCGCGCAGAAACGCGCGGAACCGGTCGACGTAGGCACCGAGCGCCGCCTCGCTCTTTGCGGACAGCGTGAAGAGACTCACCGGCCGGTGCTCGTCCGCCGGCGCCGGAGTTGCTTCCGCCGCCTCCTCGAGCACGGCGAACGCGTTCGTCCCGCCGATGCCGAGCGAGTTCACGCCGGCGCGCCGCGGATGCCCGTCCGTGACCCAGTCGCACAGCGCCGCGTTCACGAAGAAAGGGCTACCCGCAAAATCGATGTTCGGATTCGGCGCGGCGAAGTTGAGGCTCGGCGGAAGCTGCCGGTGCTCGAGGGAAAGCGCGGTCTTGATGAGCGCCGCGAGGCCGGCGGTCTGCTCGGGATGACCGATGTTGCCCTTGACGGAGCCGACGGGGCACCGTCGCGAGTTGGCGGGACCGAAGGCGCGCGTGAGCGCCTGGATCTCGAGCGGGTCGCCCACCGGCGTCCCTGCCGAATGGCACTCGACGTACCCGACCGTGGACGGGTCGACGTCGGCCCGTGCGAACGCCTCGGTCATCGCGCGGGCCTGACCGGTCGCGCTCGGCGCCGTGTAGGTCGCCTTGCTGGCGCCGTCGTTGGTGATCGACGTGCCCCTGATCACGGCGTGGATGTGATCGCGCGCCGCGAGCGCGTCGTCCAGGCGCTTTAGCAGCACCGCTGCCACACCGCTCCCGAAGATGGCGCCCTGCCCGTTCGCATCGAACGGGCGGCAGCGCCCGTCGAGCGAATGCACGTTGCCGCGCTCGGCGAAGTATCCGCGCGTGTGCGGGACGCGCACCGTCGCCGCGCCCGCCAGCACCATATCGCTCTCGCCAGAGAGGAGCGACTGGCAGGCAAGATGGACTGCGACCAGCGAGGTCGAGCAGGCGGTCTGGACAGTCAAGCTCGGGCCGCACAGATTCAGCTTGTAGGAGACCCGGGTCGCGAGGAAGTCCTTGTCGTTGCCGATGTAGGGCAGCGTGGCCGTGTCGCCGGCGAGCGCCGGATGGTGCGGATGCGCGACGAGGTAGTTGGTGACGATTCCGCCGGCGCCGGCGAACACGCCGACGACGCCGGGGTAGGTCTCCGGGTGGTAGCCCGCCGCCTCGAAGGCTTCCCAGGCCACCTCCAGGAACAGGCGGT
>DATIDG010000037.1:0-39511 GCA_035456405.1 Burkholderiales bacterium
AGCAGGATCTGCCGCGGCGTGGAGTCGAGCAGGTCCGCGCCGCGCACGACGTCGGTGATGCCCTGCGCCGCGTCGTCGACCACGACCGCAAGCTGGTAGGCGAACAGGCCGTCGGCTCGCAGGAGCACGAAGTCGCCGACCACGTCGGCGAGCGGCTGCCGTTGCGGTCCTCGCACGGCATCCTCGAAGTCGATCACCGCCTCCCCGACGCGCACGCGCGTTGCGCGCCGCGTGCGGCCGGCCGGCAGGCCGTTCCGGCAGGTCCCAGGGTAGACGAGGCTCCCATCGGTGCCGCCGACGGCGGAGTCGCTGATCTCGGCGCGCGTGCATGCACAGGGATAGGTCGCGCCGGTCTTGTCGAGCTGCGCGAGCGCCGATCGGTACGCGTCCGACCGGGTGCTCTGGCGCATCACCCCGCCGTCCCACTCCAGCCCGAGCGACTCGAGCGTGCGCAGGATCTCGTCGGCCGCGCCCGGAGCTTCGCGCGGCGGGTCGAGGTCCTCCATCCGCACGAGCCATTCGCCCGCGTGCATGCGCGCATCGAGGTAGCTCCCGAGCGCGGCGACGAGCGATCCGAAGTGGAGCGGCCCGCTGGGCGAGGGCGCGAAGCGGCCGCGGTAGCGCGGCTGGGACGATGACAAGACGAAGGGCGCGGCGGACGCGCGAGTGGCCGAAAGTGCGATGCTATACTGGCTCGCGACAATTCATTGCGGAGAGGCGCACGTGGCGACGGTCGAGCTCACCAAGGACAACTTCGAGAGCGTCGTGACCGGCCACGACATGGTCGTCGTCGACTTCTGGGCGCCCTGGTGCGCGCCGTGCCGCGCGTTCGCGCCGACGTTCGAGGCGGCGTCCGAGCGCCACGACGATGTCGTATTCGCGAAGGTCAACACCGAGGCCGAACAGGAGCTCGCCGCCGCGTTCAACATCCGCTCGATCCCGACGCTGATGTTTTTTCGCGAGAAGGTGATCCTCTATGCAGAGGCCGGCGCGCTGCCGCCGCCGCTGCTCGAGGAGGTCATTGCGAAGGCGAAGGCGGTCGACATGGCCGACGTGCATAGCGAGATCGCGGCGCAGGCTGCGGACGGAACCTTGGGGTAGGCCCCTGCCTCGGGGCGCGGGCGGCCGCGTCCCGAGGAACTAGTGCCGCGAGACCGACCGTCGTCGCCTCTATACTCTTGCCTCCCCGCGCCTGCCCCATGGACGCCGATTCCCGCGCCAGCTTCTCCGCACCACCGCCGGACGCGATCGCGGCAGCCCGGATCGCGCTGCTCTATCGCCAGGCGCCGCCCACCCTGCCGCTGGCGCTGATCGTCGCCGCGACCTGCGTCTGGGTGTTCTGGGACGTCGCCGGTCGCACCCCGCTCCTAGCGTGGTTCGCAGGAGTCAGCCTCGTCACGGGGTTGCGGTACCTGCTGGTGCGGTGGTATCGCAGCGCGGATCGACCCGCCTCGGAGGCCGCGGTCTGGGAAAGCTACTTCGTGGCCGGCGCAGCGGCGATGGGAGGGGCGTGGGGCGCTCTCGTGCTGGCGATGAATCCCGCATCCCAAGCCCACCAGCTCTTTCTGGCGTTGCTGATCGGCGGGCTCGCCGTCGCCGCGATGGGAATCTTCGCGGCAAGCCGGCGGGCGTTTCTCTGGTTCGCGTTCCCGATGCTCGGGGCGCTCATCCTGGACTTCGTCGCCGGCGGCGGCGAGCTCTATGCCGCGATGGCGATCCTCGTCGCGGTATTTCTCGCCGCGCTGTGGCGCGTGTCGATCGAGCTGCACCGGACGGTGATCCAGAACATCGAGCACGGCATGGCCAACGAGCGCCTCCTCGCCGAGCAGCGCGGCCTGTTCGAGGCCGCGACAGTGGGCATCCTGTTCATGCGCGACCTGCGCGTTGTCGACTGCAACCGGGAAGCGGAGCGCATCGTCGGGTATCCGCGCGCGGAACTGCTCGGACACTCTGTGCGCATGCTCTTCCCCGACCAGTTGGTGTGGGGCGAGAAGGTGGACGAGAGCTATCGGGCGGTGCTCGAGGGCGGCCGCTACCGCAGCGAGATCGAGCTGCGGCGCAAGGACGGGTCGACCGTGTGGTGCGACGTGTCCGGCCAGTCCGTGATTCCCGCGCAGCCCGAGCTCGGCGTGGTCGTGGTCTGCACGGATATCACCGAGCGCAAGCGCACCGAGGCGGCGCTGCGCGAGAGCGAAGAACGGCTCGAGCTCGCTGCGCAGGCATCGCAGAGCGGGCTATGGGACTGGGACATCGCGAACAGCGCCACCTATTTCTCACCCCGCTTCAAGGAGATCCTCGGCTACCCCGGCAATGCCGAGTTCCAGACGCTCTTCTTCTTCTCCGACCGGCTGCACCCCGAGGACCGCGAGCGGGCGATGACCGGCATGGCGCGGTGCGTCGACGCGGACGAGCCGTTCGACTGCGAGTACCGCCTGCGGCGCGCCGACGGAACGTACGTGTGGGTGCACGGCCGCGGGCGTGCGGTGCGGGACGCGCGCGGCGTGGCGGTGCGCTTCGCCGGCTCGATCATCGACATTTCGGACCGCAAAGCCGTCGAGGAGCGGCTGCGCGAGAGCGAGGGCCACTTCCGGCACCTGGTCGAGACCGCCAACGATCTGGTGTGGGCGGTCGACCGCGAGGGGCGCTGGACCTACCTCAGCCCGCGGGCGACGCGCCAGATCTTCGGCTGCGAGCCGGAGGACATGCTCACCGAGCGGATGGTCGACTCGCAACCGGAGGCCGACCGCGAGCGCACGGCGGCGATGCTCGCGCGCGTTATGAACGACGGCACCGCCTCCCACTTCGAGACGGTGCACCACCACCGCAAGGGCGGGCACGTGGTGCTCAGCCTGAACGCGACGCCGCTGCGCAGCGCGCGCGGCGCAGTGGTCGGCGTCACCGGGACCGCCACCGACATCACCGCGCTGAAGGCCAAGGAGCACGAGCTGTCGGAGGCGCTGGGCGAGCAGCGGCTGATCTTCGACGCGGTGTCCGAGGGCCTCGCGCTGGTTCGCAATCGCATGGTGCAGAAGTGCAATGCGAAGTTCGCCGAGATGCTCGGCTATTCGCCCGGCGAGCTCACCGGCCAGCCCGCCCTGACCTTCTACGCCGATCCGGCCGAATGGGACTACGTCGACCGGCAGTCGCGTGCGGCAATGGCGCAGGGGCGCGTATACGAGTGCGAGCTCCTCGTGCGACGCAAGGACGGCTCCACGTTCTGGTGCGAGCTGCGCGGCCGCGCGATCGACCCCGCGACGGTGGACGAGGGCTCCATCTGGGTGCTGTTCGACATCTCCGCCCGGAAGGAGCGGGAGCAGCGCATCCAGCACCTCGCGGACCACGACGCGCTCACCGGGCTGCTCAACCGGCGGCTGCTCGAGGACCGCCTGCAGCAGTCGATCACGCTCGCGCGGCGCAACGACGCGCTCGTCGCGGTGATGCTGATAGACCTGGACGGCTTCAAGGCGGTGAACGACCAGTTCGGCCACCTGATGGGCGACTACGCGCTGCGCACGGTCGCACGGCGGCTGCGCGAGTGCGTCCGCGAATCGGACACGGTCGCGCGGCTCGGCGGCGACGAGTTCGTCGTCCTGCTCTCCGGCCAACGCGTGCCGGAGGACTCCAGCCTCGTCGCCGAGAAGATCCTGGCCGGGCTCACCGAGCCCGTCGCCGCCGGCGGGCGCCGATTCGAGATCGGCGCCTCGATCGGCATCAGCATCTATCCGCGCGACGGCACGACGCCGGAGGCGCTGCTCAAGCACGCAGACGCGGCGATGTACCGCGTGAAGGAAGCCGGCAAGAACCGGTATCAGTACTACTCCTTCTGAGGGGCGACGGCGCGGGCACTTGGAACCGGCGCCACGCGCCCCCACATCGCCTCCGAAGGGCTAGGGCGCGAGAGCGCGTCCCCCGAGCACCCGGAGAACGACATGATCGAGGTTCGCAAGGCGGCCGAGCGCGGGTACGCCGATCACGGCTGGCTGCGGTCGTTTCACAGCTTTTCCTTCGCCGACTACCACGACCCGGAGCACATGGGCTTCGGCCCGCTGCGCGTGATCAACGAGGACCGCGTCGCGCCCGGCCAGGGGTTCGGCGCGCACGGCCACCGCGACATGGAGATCGTCAGCTACGTGCTCGAAGGCGCGCTCGAGCACAAGGATTCCATCGGCAACGGCTCGGTCATCCGACCCGGAGACGTGCAGCGCATGAGCGCGGGCCGCGGCGTCATGCACAGCGAGTTCAACCACTCCAGGGACGCGCTCGTCCACTTCCTCCAGATCTGGATCGAGCCGAACGTGCGCGGGATTCCCGCCGGCTACGAGGAGAAGCACTTCGACCCCGACTCGAAGCGCGGCCAACTGCGCCTCATCGCGTCGTCCGACGGGCGCGAGGGCTCGGTGACCATTCACCAGGACGCGAGCGTGTACGCGGCGCTGCTGGACGGCGCGGAGCGCGCGACGCATGTGCTCCAACCGGGGCGCAGAGCCTACGTGCACGTCGCGCGCGGGAAAGTGACGGTGAACGGCCGACCGCTCGGGGCGGGCGATGCGCTCAAGGCGGTCGGCGTCGCCGATATCGCGCTCGCGAACGGCGCTGACGCCGAAGTGCTGCTGTTCGATCTGCCCTGATTCACGCCGGGCCGCGCACGGCGGCGCACGGTCCCGGTATGCTCTCGGCCTTCCTGCGCCGTCGCTCCCGCCCCAGTCCGTCTTGGCCTCCGACACCGGCCGCAAGTCGACCCTGTTGCTCGTCGCCTGCCTGACGGTCATGGCGGCGGCGACGATTGCACCCGCGCTGCCGCGGATGGCCGACGCCTATCGCGACGTCGCTCACGTGGAGCTGGTGACGAAGCTCGTGCTGACTGCGCCGGCGCTTGCGATCGGGCTCTGCGCGCCCCTGGCGGGCGCGATCATCGACCGCTTCGGCCGGCTTGCGCTGCTGCGTGGCAGCCTCGCCTTGTATGGTCTCGCCGGCGCAGCGGGATACGTCCTGCACGACCTGAACGTAATTCTCGCGAGCCGATTCGCGCTCGGCGTGGCCGTCGCCGGCACGATGACGACGATGACTGCTTTGGTCGGCGACTACTACAGTGGCGAGGCACGGGGCCGCTTTGCCAGCCTGCAGAGCATCGCGATGTCGATCGGGGCAATGGCCTTCGTCGTCCTCGGCGGCGTGCTCGTCGATCTCGACTGGCGGCTGCCGTTCCTCTTGTATCTCAGTGGTTGGGCAGTGCTAGTTCCGGCGGCGCTCTACCTGCACGAGCCGCATCGCGGGGCAACGACCGAGGGCGAGCGCGGCGACGCGAGTCGGCTCGCGATCGGGCGGGTGGTCGCCGCCTACGCGATCACCTTCTTTGCGGTCGCGATGTTCTACATGACGCCTGCACAGCTGCCGTTCCTGATGCGCACTATCGGAGTGGACTCGGGTGTGGCGGCCGGGATCGCCGTCGGCACCTCGTCGCTGCTTGCCGCGGCCGGATCCGCCGCATTCCCGCGGTTCCGGCGCTTCACTGGCGTGCTCGGGACCTATGCGTGGGCGTTCGCATTCATGGCGTCCGGGTACGCGCTGGTCGGCAGCACCTCGTCGTTCGCGCTAATGCTCGCCGGCGTAGTGATCTCCGGCGTCGGCGTCGGACTCTTTTTTCCCAACGGCACTCTTTGGGTACTGACCCTCGCGCCCTCCCGGCTGCGAGGGCGGATCGTGGGCGGGCTGACGGCTGCGATCTTCCTCGCGCAGTTTGCATCGCCGTTGCTGACCGAGCCGGTAGTCGCGCGCACCTCCCTCGGCGGTGCCTTCCTCGTTGCCGCGGGAACGATGGCGACGCTCGCTGTCGCGCTGGCGCTGCTCGGGCGGCGTGGTTAAGTTCCGGGCCATCGGCGTCGACTAGAATCGCGGCATGAGCGTTGCGATCCTCATCTCCGGCCGCGGGAGCAACATGCGGGCGCTCGTCGAGGCGGGCGTGCCCGTCACTGCGGTGGTCAGCAACGAGGCGTCGGCCGAGGGGCTCGCCTTCGCGCGTGCCCGGCATCTAACGACCGTCGTCGTGCCGCACACGGCATACCCGAGCCGCGCAGAGTTCGACGACGCCCTAGCCGCCGAGATCGATCGGGTCGGTCCGAATCTGGTCGTGCTCGCGGGGTTCATGCGCATTCTCACGCCTGCGTTCGTGCGGCGGTACGAAGGGCGGTTGCTCAACATCCACCCCTCGCTGCTGCCGGCGTTCCCCGGGCTGCACACGCATGCGCGCGCCCTCGCGGCGGGCGTGAAGATTCACGGCGCGACAGTGCACTTCGTGACGCCGGAGCTCGACCACGGCCCGATCGTGATCCAGGCCGCCGTGCCGGTGCGATCCGGTGACGACGAGGCCGCGCTCGCGGCGCGCGTGCTCGTCCTGGAGCACCGCATCTATCCACAGGCCGTGCGATGGTTCCTCGACGGCAAGCTCGCGTTCGATGCCGGCCTCGTGCGGGTGAGCGAGCCCGGCGCGCGGCAGCTCCTCTTCGCCGACACATGATCGCGCCGGTTGCGCCACGCATCGCCCGCGGCTCGCGATGCGCCTGAGCGCTGCGCTCGTCGACGCGTACGCGGCGGCCGCGGCCGCGGTCCTGCGCTTCGATCGCCCGGCCGACACGGTGCTGTCGGCGTTCTTTCGCGCGCATCCGAAGCTCGGCGTCCACGACCGGGGCTTCGTCGCCGACTCGGTGTACGCCCTGTTGCGACGCAAGCGCCTGGTGGAGTTCGCGCTAGCCGAGATCGGCGTCGACCGGCCGGACGCGCGCACGCTCGCGCTTGCCGCGCTCGCGCGGGTCGGTGGACTGAACTTGCGCGAGGCGGCCGGGGCCGTCGCGCAGGACGAGCTCGCCCGGATGGAGGCGATGAAGGGCGCGGCGCGCGGGCCGCTTCCGCTCGCGGTCGAGTGCGATCTTCCGGACTGGCTCGTCGACCGGGTGCTTCCGACGCTCGGCGAGGAGAGCCTGCGGGGCCTCGCGCACGCGCTCGCGCTGCCCGCCCCGCTCGACTTACGCGTCAACCTGATCAAGGCCGACCGCGCCGCAGTCGCCGCCGCGCTAGCCGCCGACGGGATCGAGGCAGTGCCGACGCCCTACTCGCCGGTCGGGCTGCGCGTCGCCGGCAAGCCGGCACTCAACCGGCACCGCCTGTTCACTTCCGGCGCAATCGAGGTGCAGGACGAGGGAAGCCAGCTGCTCTGCCACCTGCTCGGGGCCCGTCGCGGCGAGATGATCGTCGACTTCTGCGCTGGAGCAGGCGGCAAGTCACTCGCGCTCGGCGTGCTGATGCGCTCGACCGGACGAGTGTACGCGTTCGACGTCTCCGAGCGGCGGCTCGCAAAGCTCGGCCCGCGGCTCTCCCGCTCGGGGCTCTCGAACATCCATCCCCAGCGCATCGCGTCCGAGCGCGACCCGAAGGTGAAGCGCCTTTCCGGCAAGATCGATCGGGTTCTCGTCGACGCACCCTGCACCGGGCTCGGCACGCTGCGGCGCAATCCCGATCTCAAGTGGCGCCAGACGGCGCAGTCGGTGAGCGAGCTGGCTGCGAAGCAGTCGGCCATCCTCGCGGCGGCAGCCGGGCTGCTGAAGCGCGGCGGGCGTCTCCTGTACGCGACGTGCAGCATCCTGTCCGAAGAGAACGAGCGGGTCGTGCAGGCGTTCCTGGCGGCGACTCCGGGCTTTGCGCTCGTCGCGCCGGCCGCCGCGCTCGCCGCCGTCCGAATCGAGCTTCCGGGGCACGCGCCCGGGGAAGAATTTCTGCGCCTGCGCCCGGACATCCACGCGACCGACGCATTCTTCGGCGCACTCATGGAGCGCAGATGAGGAGCAGGGGGGGGCGTAGATGAACGGCGAGATGGAAGCGTTGTGGCGGAAGGTCTGGAGCGACCTTCACGATCCGTCCGCGCTCTGGCAGATCGGTGCGATTGCCGCGTGCCTGCTGCTCGCCTGGGTTGCGGAGCGCGTGGTCGTGCGTCGCGCGCCGGAGACGCCGGAGTCGCGCACCGCGAAGGTCGGACTGGGCGGTCTGCGCAGGGTCGTCTTCCCCCTGGTCGCCGTGCTGCTGGTGCTGATCGCGCGCCCGATTCTGCAGCGGTTCGGCAACGTGGCACTCCTGGATCTCGCGGTGCCACTGCTCGGGTCGCTCGCCGTCGTTCGCATCGCGGTCTACCTGCTGCGCGTGGCGTTCGGCACGAGCAGCCTGATCGCGGCGTTCGAACGCGCGATCGCCACGACCGTATGGGGGCTGTTCGCGCTGCACATCCTCGGGCTGCTGCCTGGGGCGATCGCGACGTTCGAATCGATCACGTTGCCGGTCGGCAAGGCGCGCATTTCGCTCTGGGACCTCGGCTGGGGGATCGTCGGAATCGCTTTCACGATCCTCGCTGCGCTCTGGCTCGGGGGAGTGATCGAGGCGCGGCTGATGCGCGCCGTGACGCTACACGCGAACGTCCGCGTTGCGCTTGCGCGGATTGCCAAGACGTTGCTCGTGTTTCTCGCGGTGGTGATCGCGCTACCGCTCGCCGGGCTCGATCTGACGCTGCTCTCCGTGTTCGGCGGCGCGCTCGGGGTCGGCCTGGGCTTCGGGCTGCAGAAGATCGCGAGCAACTACGTGAGCGGCTTCATCGTGCTGCTCGACCGGTCGATCCGGCTCGGCGACTTGATCACCGCCGACAACTTCTACGGCGTGGTCAAGGAAATGACCACGCGCTACACGGTGGTGAAGGCGCTCGATGGACGCGAGGCGATCATCCCGAACGAGACGCTCATCACGTCGACCGTGCTGAACCACTCGAACACCGAAAAGCGGGTGCGGATCCCGCTGCAGGTGCAGGTGGGCTACACGTCGGACGCCGAGCAGGTCCTGCGGCTCTGCGAGGACGTCGCGCGGGCGCATCCGCGCGTGCTCCGCGATCCGGCGCCTTCCGCGGCGATTGCGGGGTTGGGGGACAGCGGGCTCAACCTCGAACTCGGCTTCTGGATCAGCTGGACCCGCGATCCGGCCGAAGGAACGCTCGGTGTCCGCTCCGACATCGCGCTTGCCCTGCTCAAGGCCTTCCGCGAACGGGGAATCGAGATCCCGTTTCCGCAGCGCACCGTGCGCATTCTGCACCAGCCCGCTAGCGAGGCGGCCGGCGACGGCATGCGTCGCGTGGCGTTCGGCACGGGGCAGACAGGCGATTTACCGTAAAATGCGCGTTGCGGAGGTGTCTCCGCGCCAACGAAACCGAAAACGCCCATTCTCATGGACCTCGCTTCCTGGTTGTTCGCCGGTGTGTTCGATCTGCCCTGGTGGGGCGTCGTGCTCGTCGCGCTCGCCCTCACACACGTCACAATCGCAGCCGAAACGATCTTCCTGCACCGCTGCCAGGCGCATCGCGCGCTGGACCTGCACCCGCTGCCGGCGCACTTCTTCCGGTTCTGGCTCTGGCTCACCACCGGCATGGTGACCAAGGAGTGGGCGGCGATCCACAGGAAGCACCACGCCAAGTGCGAGACGGCCGAGGACCCGCACAGCCCGCAGATCTACGGCATCAACCGCGTGCTCTGGGGCGGCGTGTTCCTTTACGTTAAGGAGTCGTATAACCGCGAGACGCTTGAGCGCTACGGCCACGGTACGCCGGACGACTGGGTCGAGCGAAACGTCTATTCGCGCTTTACGCTCTCCGGCCTGACCCTGATGGGGCTCGTCAACGTGCTGCTCTTCGGCCTCGTGCCCGGGCTGCTCGTCCTGGTGGTGCAAATCGCGTGGATCCCGTTCTGGGCCGCGGGCGTCATCAACGGCATTGGCCACTTCTGGGGCTACCGCAACTGGCAGACGGCGGACGCCAGCACCAACATCGTCCCCTTCGGCATCCTGATCGGCGGCGAAGAGCTGCACAACAACCACCATGCCTACGCCTCGTCAGCGAAGCTCTCGAACAAGTGGTACGAGTTCGACCTCGGCTGGCTGTACATCCGCGCCCTGGAGATCCTGCGGTTGGCGCGGGTCAAGAAGGTCGCACCGCGGCCGCGCCTCGGTATGGCGAAGCCGGTTATCGACCTCGAAACGGTGCATGCCGTCATCGCCAACCGGTACGACGTGCTCGCGAAATACGCGAAGTCGCTGAAGGCGACGTACTCGGAGGAACTGGCGAAGCTCAAGGCGCGGGCGCCGCAGGATGCCGAGATCCTCAAGCGCGTGCGGCGGTGGCTCACGCGCGACCACGGGAAGCTCGCCGATCCGGAGCGGGCGGCGCTCGAGGAGAGTCTCGCCAAGAGTCAGCCCCTTCACACCGCGTACACGATGCGCCAAGAGCTGGTGGCACTCTGGAACCGCTCCAGCGCGACGCGCGAGCAGCTTGTCACCCAGTTGCAGGACTGGTGCCGGCGCGCCGAGGAGAGCGGAATCGGCCCGCTGCGGGACTTCTCGATGCGGCTGCGCTGCTACGCCTGAGGCACCATCGCCCGACAAAAAACCCGCCATGCGGCGGGTTTTTTGTTGGGGGCGAAGCTATTTCAGCTTCGTCTCCTTGTAGAGGACGTGCTTGCGGGCCTTGGGGTCGTATTTCTTGATCTCGATCTTTTCCGGCGTGGTCCGCTTGTTCTTGGTGGTGGTGTAGAAGTGGCCGGTCCCGGCCGTCGATTCGAGCTTGATCTTCTCGCGCATGGTTCAGGCTCCTCCCTTCAGAGCTCGCCTTTGGCACGCAGGTCGGCGAGCACCGCCTCGATGCCCTTCTTGTCGATCATCCGCAGGCCCGCGTTCGAGACACGAAGGCGCACCCAGCGCTTCTCGCCCTCGACCCAGAAGCGGCGGTACTGGAGGTTCGGCAGGAACCGCCGCTTGGTCCTGTTGTTCGCGTGGGACACGTTGTGCCCGGTCTGCGGCTTCTTGCCCGTTACTTGGCAAACGCGCGCCATGGAATCGCTCCGGAATCAGGAAAGCGGCGGATTATAGGCGAAGAACCGGTTCCGACTCAACCACTTCCCGGAAGTCGCCTAGAGCATCCCCCGCTCGGCGAAGGACATCGTCACGCCCCGCCCCACCACGAAGTGGTCGAGAACCTTGACGTCCACCAGGTCCAGCGCGCGCTTGAGGGTTTCGGTCAGGATCTGGTCCGCCTGGCTCGCCTCGGCAACGCCGGATGGGTGATTGTGGGCGAAGATCACCGCCGCGGCGTTGTGCCGCAACGCGTCCTTCACCACTTCGCGCGGGTAGACGCTCGTCTGACTGAGTGTGCCCGCGAAGAGCTCCTGCATCTTCAGCACACGATGCTGGGCATCCAGCCAGACTGCGACGAAGACCTCGCGAGGGCGGTGCGCGAGGCTGAACTGCAGATAACGCCGCACTGCCTGCGGCGAGGAGAGCGCGTCGCCGGCCTCGGCGGTCTCCTCCAGCGCGCGGCGCGCCAGCTCGTAGGCCGCACGCAACTGGGCGCACTTCGCCGCCCCGACCCCCGTGGTCGCTGCGATCTCGCCGTCTTCCGAGGCGAACAGCCCGTTCAGGGATCCGAAGCGGTCGAGCATCTCGCGGCCCAGGTCCACGGCGCTCTTGCCGCGCACGCCGGTGCGCAGGAAGATCGCGAGCAGCTCGGCGTCGGAGAGGGCCGGGGCCCCGCGCTCGAGCAGTTTCTCGCGCGGTCGCTCGCCTTCCGGCCAGTCCGTGATCGCCACGGCGCCTCCCCTTGTTCGCGTAGAATCAACCGATCTTAACGCGTGACATCCGTCGTGGCTGACCTCAAGGGAAAGCGCGTCCTTCTCGGCCTCACCGGCGGCATCGCCGCCTACAAGGCGGCGGAGCTGTGTCGCCTGTTCGTGAAGGCCGGCGCCGACGTGCGCGTCGTCATGACCGAGGGCGCGTGCCGGTTCGTTACGCCGGTGACGATGCAGGCGCTCTCCGGAAAACCGGTGTTCACCGACATGTGGGATCCGAGCGTGCCGGACAACATGGCGCACATCGAGCTGTCGCGCGATCGCGAAGCCATCGTCGTCGCACCGGCGACCGCCGACTTCCTCGCCAAGGTCGCGAACGGCCTGGCCGACGATCTGCTGTCGACGATGTGCCTTGCGCGCGAGTGCCCGCTGCTGGTCGCGCCGGCGATGAACCGTCAGATGTGGGACAACCCGGCGACGCGCCGCAACGTCGAGAAGCTGCGCGCGGACGGCGTCGCGATCCTAGGTCCGGCCGCGGGAGACCAGGCGTGCGGCGAGACCGGAATGGGGCGTATGCTGGAGGCGGAGGAGATCTTCGCAGACGTTGCGGCAGCGCTCGCGTCAAAGGCGCTGGCCGGCAAGCGTGTGCTCCTCACCGCCGGTCCGACCTTCGAGCCGATCGACACGGTGCGCGGCATCACCAACCTGAGCTCCGGCAAGATGGGCTTCGCGGTGGCACAGGCTGCCGCGGAGGCGGGCGCCGACGTCACGGTGGTCGCCGGCCCGACGCAGCTCGCGGCGCCGCCTGGCGTCGCGCGGATAGACGTGACGACGGCGCGGGAGATGTACGACGCGGTCATGGCCCGCGCAAAGGCCGCCGACGTGTTCATCGGCGTTGCGGCCGTGGCCGACTACCACGTCGTGCAGCCGAAGGGCCACAAGATCAAGAAGGGCGACGGGCTTCCGGCCCTGGAGCTCGCGGAGAACCCGGACATCCTCGGCGCGGTCGCAGCGCTCCAGAAGCCGCCGTTCTGCGTGGGGTTCGCCGCCGAAACGGAGAACCTGGTCGAGAACGCACAGGCCAAGCGCAGGAAGAAGAAGATCCCGCTCCTGGCCGCGAATCTCGCCCACGAGACCTTCGGCCGCGAGGACAACGCGCTCACGCTCTTCGACGATGCCGGCAGGCACGAGCTCGAGCGCGCGCCGAAAATCGTCCTCGCCCGGCGGCTCGTCGCGCACATCGCACGGATGCTCTAGGCGCCGCGACGCTGCGCCGCACGTCCCGTTTCTCCGTTCCCGTCTCGCGCCAATGCACCGCATCGACGTCCGCGTCCTCGACGCACGCCTGCACGACACGCCCCCGCACTACGCCACGAAGGGCGCAGCCGGCCTCGACCTCCGCGCCTGCATCGAAACGCCGCTCGTGCTGCGGCCGGGCGACTCGGCGCTCGTGCCGAGCGGCATCGCGATCCATCTTTCCGACTCCGGGCTCGCCGCGCTGGTCCTCCCGCGATCGGGGCTGGGGCACAAGCACGGTATCGTCCTCGGCAACCTCGTCGGACTCATCGACTCGGACTACCAGGGTCAGATCATGGTGTCGCTGTGGAACCGGTCTGCGGAGACCTACACGCTCCAGCCGATGGAGCGGATCGCGCAGCTGGTGATCGTGCCAGTGCTGCAGGTCGCGCTGAACGTGGTCGAGGAGTTCGCCGCGAGCGAGCGCGGCGCGGGCGGTTTCGGCAGCACCGGGCGCGGTTGACCGCAGGGAGCAAAAAAAACGCGCGGCGGGTGCCGCGCGTTCGATCCGTGTCCCGCTTTCTAGCCGAGGGCGTCCGACCAGATGTTCTCGGCCCATCCCATCGCGAGGACTCCTTCCTTGACGCTCGGTGCGGGGGAGAGGCCGCCCGCGCCCTTGACCGGGACCAGGGTCTTCTGCGCCTTGTCGAACACGTGCACCGACGCGACGTGAACGACCTCGCGGTTGTCGATCCAGCTGTAGCAGGTGTTGGCGATGATCGGCTCCTCGTTCACCGGGCGTCCGGTCATCATCGCCACGATCGCGCCGGCGCAGATCTTGGCGTGCTGGTTCGCCATGTGTCCTGACTTCGGCATCGCCGGCGCGGATAGCGTCGCGTCGCCGATCACGTGGACGCCCTTGTGCGCGGTCGATTCGAACGTCAGGTAGTCCACCCCGCACCAGCGCTGGTTGACGTTGATGAGTCCGGCCTGGCGCGCGATGTCGCCCGCACGCTGCGGAGGCACGACGTTGAGGACGTCGGCCTTCACCGAGCTGCCCAGCAACCGCGCGGTCTTCGCCTTCGCGTCGACGCCCTCCAGCTCGCTGTTCGGGCGGTACTCGACGATCCCCTTGTACATGCCGTTCCACGCCGCCATGAAGAGGCCCTTCTTCGACTGCACGTCGTCGTTGGCGTCGAGGATGAGCACCTTCGACCGCGGTTTGTTGTTCTTGACATAGTAGGCGACCTGGCATGCCCGCTCGTAGGGCCCAGGCGGGCACCGGTAAGGCGATTTCGGAACGCACAGCGCGTACACCCCACCGTCGGGCATCGCCTCGAGCTGCTTGCGCAGCGCGACGGTCTGCTCGCCCGCCTTCCAGGCGTGCAGGATCTGCCCCTGATCCTCGGGCGTCCCGAGCCCGGGGACCTGGTCGTACATGAAGTCGATGCCCGGCGCGGCGACGAGGCGGTCGTAGGGCAGGTCCTCGATCCGCTTCAGCCGGACGCGCTTCTTCACGACGTCGATCGCGGTGACCTCGTCGTGGATGACCTGCACGCCCAGCGCGCGCAGCTTGTCATAGCCGAGCGTCAGCTCCTCGATCTTCATCGAGCCGCCGAGCACCCGATTGCTGAACGGGCAGGAGACGAACTGGCGGTTGCGCTCGATCAGGAACACCTGGATGCGACCGCCGCCCCAGGCGCGGATGTACCTCGCCGCGGTGGCGCCGCCGTACCCGCCGCCGATCACGATCACCCTGCCGATCGGCGCCGCCGGGGCGGCTGGCTCGGTTGCGCAGCCGGTCAGCGCGGAAACTCCGGCCAGGGTACCGCTCGCGCCGAGCAGCTTCACGAACTCTCGTCTGTCGATGCTCATGGGATGTCCTTTGGATGGGGCGCTGCGGCGCGACTATCGCTTTTGCTTCGAGAAGAAGTCGGCCAAGGCTTCGAGCTGCTCGTCGGTGTAGCCCTTCGCGTGCTGGTGCATGACCGTTGCGGTCTTGTTCGCGCCGGACTTAAACTCCTGCAGCGCCCTGACCAGGTCGGTCTTCGACTTGCCCGCAAGGGCCGGGACTTCGCCAACGCTGCGGCCCTCGAACCCGTGGCACGCCGCGCAGCTCGCTGCCCACGACTTTGCCCTTTCCTCCATGCTCTGCGCGGCGGCCGGCGGTGCGGCAGCGGCGAACATCAGGAGCGCGGCTACGGGAACTCCCCTCTTGAGCTTCATTGTCCTCCTCCTCTTTTTTGGCCAGGCGGTGCGCTGGATCGCCAGCCGGCGCGCCCCAACACCGCGGACCTCTGCGTTACGCGTAACTTACCCTCGGTCCTGCACTGTGGCAATAGCGGCCGCCTGAACCTGGATCACGAAAAGCGCCCCCGCATCGGCGCCCGTGGCGCTAGCGCCGCGGCGCGAGAGACAGGCGCGACAGGTAATCGGAAACCGCTTCGATGTCGGCGTCGGAATACGCTTTCACGGCTTTCACCATCCGCGGGTTCGCGTTCCGGCGCTTCGCATCGCGGATCTCCTTCACCTGCCGCACCATGTAAAGATAATGCTGGCCGGCAAGCACCGGATAGAACTTCCGCGCGTCGCCTTCGCCACGGTCCCCGTGGCAGGTTACGCAGTCCTTGCGATAAAGCTCGCCGCCGCGGGCGAGCTCGGTTCCCGGTCCCCGACCGTTGTCCTTGGGGATCGGCAGCTGCTGCAGGTAGGTCGCGATGTCTGCGATCTCCTGCACATTGATCATGTGCTTGCCTGCGAAGGGGTACATCTTCGGGTTGTCGCGGCGGCCTACCCGGATGTCGCCCATCTGTTTGATGAGCACCGTCGCGTGCTGCCCGGCGAGCTGCGGATAGGCGCCGTCCGCGAGCCCCGAGCCGTCCGGCTTGTGGCAGCCCTGGCAGACCTCGTAGGCCACGCGGCCGCGCGCCGGGTCGCCCTTCAGCTTGAGCGCCTCGGCCTCCTCCGGCGTCAGCTTGTCCCAGCGGTACGACTTCGACTCGATACCTGGCGCCACGGGCGGCGTCGGCGGCGCGGCGACAGCCGACGACGCCAGCGCGGCGAGGACGATCAGTGCGCGGACCATGGGCTGCCTGTACACGGTTCTGCCCTTCATCATTTCATTCCTGCGACATACTCGGCGACCGCTCTCATCTGCTGGTCGTTCATCCGGTTCGCGACCGATTGCATGGCGAGGCCGCGATCATTCTCGCGCTTGCCCGAGGCGAAGTCCTTCAGCTGCTGGTAGGTGTACTCGGCGTGCTGTCCCGCCACGCGCGGGAAACGAGCGGTACCGATCCCGTCGGGGTAGTGGCAGCCGGAGCAGGACGGCAGGCCGACGTCGGGGATTCCGTCGTTGTAGAGCTTGCGCCCCGCCTCCGCGAGCTTCCCGTCGCGCGCCTCACCGGGCTTCGGTTGCTGCTCGGCGTAGTACGCGGCGAGGCTCGCCATGTCGTCCTCGGTGAGCTCCTTGACCATCGGCTCCATGATCTCGCTCTTGCGCAGGCCCTTCCGGTAGTCGCGGAGCTGCTTGAGGAGATACTCGGGCTGGAGCCCGGCGATCTTCGGGTGCGCCGGCTGCGGGCTGTTCCCGTCGACGCCGTGGCAGGCAACGCACAGGCGGTCGACGATCGACCGCGCCTTCGCCTTGTCGATGGCCTGCGCGTGCGCAGCCGAGGCGGCCGCGGCCAGCCATACCGCGGCGAGGGTCGCCGAAGCGATTCTCATTTGCTCCGTGAAAGCGTTGATTCCTGACGGCCGCGCGAGTGTCCGCCGCGGACCGGGGGCCGTCAAAGTGGCCCGCTCGATGCGCCGATGCGCTCCGCTTATCAGGGCTCAAAGGCGAAGGGCCGCCCCACGGCGGCCCTTCGTTCGAACGCAACCGTCCTGATCAGGTCTCGGTCGGCGTCGGCGCCGCCGGCGGCGCCTCGGCCTGCTCGGCGAAGCGCAGGACGATCTTCTCGTCCGCATCGACATCCACGGTGACCTTTCCGCCGTTCACGAGCCGGCCGAACAGCAGCTCGTCGGCGAGGGCCTTGCGGATCGTGTCCTGGATGAGCCTTGCCATCGGCCGCGCGCCCATCGTGGGATCGAAGCCGCGCCGGGCGAGGTGTTCCTTGAGCGCGTCGCTCCAGGCCGCCTCGACCTTCTTCTCGTGGAGCTGCTCCTCGAGCTGCATGAGGAACTTGTCGACCACCCGCAGGATGATCTCGTGGTCGAGCTGGCGGAACGAGATGGTCGCGTCCAGGCGGTTGCGGAACTCCGGAGTGAACATGCGCCGGATCTCGCCCATCTCGTCGCCGGCTTCCTTCTTCGCGGTGAAGCCCATGACGGCCTTGTTCAGCGCCTCGGCGCCGGCATTGGTCGTCATGACGATGATGACGTTGCGGAAGTCGGCCTTGCGACCGTTGTTGTCGGTCAGCGTGCCGTGGTCCATCACCTGCAGGAGGATGTTGAAGATGTCCGGGTGCGCCTTCTCGATCTCGTCGAGGAGCAGCACGGAGTACGGCTTCTTCGTGATTGCCTCGGTGAGCAGCCCGCCCTGGTCGAACCCGACGTACCCGGGCGGCGCGCCAATCAGCCGCGACACCGCGTGGCGCTCCATGTACTCGGACATGTCGAAACGGATCAGCTCGATGCCCATGCAGTAGGCGAGCTGCCGCGCCACCTCGGTCTTGCCGACGCCGGTGGGTCCGCTGAACAGGAAATTGCCGATTGGCTTCTGCGGGTTGCCGAGGCCCGACCGCGCGGTGCGGATTGCCGAAACGAGCGCCTCGATCGCCTTGTCCTGGCCGAACACGACGGCCTTCAGGTCGCGATCGAGGTTCTTGAGCGCCGTGCGGTCGTCGGTCGAGACGGTCTGCGGCGGGATACGCGCGATCTTGGCGATGATCTCCTCGATCTCCTGCTTGCCGATCATGCGCTTCTGCTTCGACTTCGGCAGGATGCGCTGCGCCGCCCCGGCCTCGTCGATCACGTCGATCGCCTTGTCGGGCAGGTGGCGGTCGTTGATGTAGCGGGCCGACAGCTCCGCGGCCGAGGAGAGCGCGTTGGCGCTGTACTTCACGCCGTGGTGCGCCTCGAAGCGGGATTTCAGGCCCTTCAGGATCTCGACGGTCTCGTCAATCGACGGCTCGATCACGTCGATCTTCTGGAAGCGCCGCGACAGCGCGTGGTCCTTCTCGAACACGCCGCGGTACTCGTTGTAGGTCGTCGCCCCGATGCACTTGAGCGCGCCGGTGGAGAGCGCCGGCTTGAGCAGGTTCGAGGCGTCGAGCGTGCCGCCGGAGGCCGCGCCGGCGCCGATCAGCGTGTGGATCTCGTCGATGAAAAGGATCGCGTTCGGGTTGTCGACGAGCTGCTTGAGCACCGCCTTCAGGCGCTGCTCGAAATCGCCGCGGTATTTGGTGCCGGCGAGCAGCGCGCCCATGTCGAGCGCGTAGACCTGGCACTTGGAGAGGATGTCGGGCACCTGCCCCTCGACGATGCGACGAGCTAGGCCCTCCGCGATCGCGGTCTTGCCCACGCCGGCTTCGCCGACGAGCAGCGGGTTGTTCTTGCGGCGCCGGCAGAGCGTCTGGACGACACGCTCGAGCTCGCGCTCGCGCCCGATCAGCGGGTCGATCTTGCCCACCAGGGCCTGGGCGTTGAGGTTCACCGTGTAGGTCTCGAGCGCGCCGCCCGACTGCTGACCCTCCTGCTGCTCCTCGTCGCTCTCGGCCGGCTTGGGCTGCTGGGACTGCGGGGCCTTGGTGATCCCGTGCGAGATGTAGTTCACGACGTCCAGGCGCGTCACGCCCTGCTGATGCAGGAAGTACACCGCGTGGGAGTCCTTCTCGCCGAAGATCGCCACCAGGACATTCGCGCCGGTGACCTCCTTCTTGCCCGAGGACTGCACGTGCAGGATCGCGCGCTGGATCACGCGCTGGAATCCGAGGGTCGGCTGGGTGTCGATCTCCTCGCTGCCCGCGACCGTGGGCGTATGCGAGTTGATGAACTCGGTGAGGCTCTTGCGCAGCTCCTCGATGTTGGCCGCGCACGCGCGCAGCACCTCGGCGGCCGTGGGGTTGTCCAGCAGCGCGAGGAGGAGGTGCTCGACGGTGATGAACTCGTGCCGCTTCTGGCGCGCCTCGACGAACGCCATGTGGAGGCTGACTTCGAGCTCCTGGGCAATCATTACGTTTCCTCCATCACGCACTGCAGCGGGTGCTGGTGCTTGCGTGCGTATGCAACGACCTGCTCGACCTTCGTGGTCGCGATATCCCGCGGGTACACCCCGCACACTCCCATGCCCTCACGGTGCACTTTCAGCATCACCTGGGTCGCCTTCTCGCGCGTCATGGCGAAGAACGTCTGCAGCACCACGACCACGAACTCCATCGGCGTGTAGTCGTCGTTCAGCAGGACCACCTTGAACAGTGGCGGTGGCTTGACCTTCGACTTCTTGGTCTCGAGGACCGTTCCATCACGCGACCGGGTCGCCATGCCTGCTTCAGCCTTCCGATGCCGACGTCGCCCTCACTTCCGCGCTCGGCCCAGGACGTCTCGCCGCGCACTTCCTGCGCTGGGGACTCGCTCGTATCGTAGCCAGACTTAGGCCCTCGCGCAATCGCCCAAAACGGCCGCAACGCACGGATTTCTCAGGAGCTTGCGGCGCAGGGTCGAGACTTGACGCGCTACCCCGAAGCGCGTAAAAGAGGCGCGTGTTTGCTTTTCAAGCGGTAGGAAGGTCGTTGCGGTGATTCCCTCGTCCTGAAGCTGGCTTGAGAATCAGGCATGGGAATGGGGGGAGACCCCGGGGCGAAACGAGAAGGGAAGGGGGGCTATGCCTACCGGTACGGTGAAGTGGTTCAACGATGCCAAAGGCTACGGGTTCATCACGCCCGATGACGGCGGCGAAGACCTGTTCGCGCATTTTTCGGCCATCAACATGGCCGGATTCAAGACGCTCAAGGAGGGCGAGAAGGTCAGCTTCGAGGTGACCCAGGGCCCGAAGGGCAAGCAGGCATCGAACATTCAGAAGGCTGGCTGAGCGCGCGCCGCCGGCACCGAATCTTCGAAGCCCCGCCGAGTGCGGGGCTTTTTTGTTGCAATCGACCGCTGGCCTGCTTCGAGACCGGGCGCCCCATTCCAGACCCGCGCGGCGCCCTGCAACAACGCACCCGATCGGGCCGCGGCTCCGCTCGCAAGAACTGGACGGGCCTCCCGCAGGAGGCCCGCCTTGCCGCCGGCGCTGCGCCCGCCCTACATCCGCTCGATCATCGCGTTACCGAACCCGGAGCACGAAACCTCGGTGGCGCCGCTCATCAGGCGCGCGAAGTCGTACGTCACCACCTTCGCCGAAATCGCCGCCTCCATCGACTTGATGATCAGGTCGGCCGCCTCGCGCCAGCCCATGTGGCGCAGCATCATCTCGGCCGAGAGGATGAGCGAGCCCGGGTTGACCTTGTCCTGGCCCGCGTACTTCGGCGCGGTGCCGTGCGTCGCTTCGAAGCACGCGACCGTGTCCGACAGGTTGGCGCCGGGAGCGATGCCGATCCCGCCGACCTGCGCCGCGAGGGCGTCCGACACGTAGTCACCGTTCAGGTTGAGCGTCGCGATCACGTCGTACTCGTCGGGGCGCAGCAGGATCTGCTGCAGGAACGCGTCGGTGATCACGTCCTTGATCACGATCTCGCGGCCGGTCTTCGGGTTCTTCATCCTGCACCAAGGTCCGCCGTCAAGCGGCTGTGCGCCGAACTCGCGCTGCGCCAGCGCATAGCCCCAGTCGCGGAATCCACCCTCGGTGAACTTCTGAATGTTGCCCTTGTGGACGAGGGTCACCGACTTGCGGTCGTTTTCGATCGCGTACTGGAACGCCTTCCGGATGAGCCGCTCACTGCCCTCGATCGAGACGGGTTTGATCCCGATCGCGGAAGATCCCGGGAACCGGATCTTCCTGACACCCATCTCGGTTTGCAGGTACTTGATGAGCTTCTGGGCCTGCTCGGACCTGGCCGGCCACTCGATGCCGGCGTAGATGTCCTCGGTGTTCTCCCGGAAGATCACCATGTCGACCTTCTCGGGCGCTTTGAGCGGCGAGGGCGTACCGCGGAAATAGCGCACCGGCCGCAGGCAGACGTAGAGATCGAGTTCCTGGCGCAGCGCGACGTTAAGGGAGCGGATGCCGCCGCCGACCGGAGTGGTCATCGGGCCCTTGATCGAGACCGAGTACTCCTTGAGCAGGTCTAGCGTCTCGGTCGGCAGCCACACGTCGGTGCCGTAGAGCCGGGTGGACTTCTCGCCCGCGAACACCTCCATCCAGTGGATCTTGCGCTTGCCGCCGTAGGACTTCTGGACGGCGGCGTCGACCACCTTGAGCATCACCGGCGTGATGTCGACGCCGGTGCCGTCGCCCTCGATGTACGGAATGATCGGGTTGTCGGGCGTCGGCTTGCCCGGGACGATCTTGCTCCCGTCTTGCGGGATCTTCACGTGCGATGTGGCCATTGCAGCTCCGTTGTGCGCTTTGTGGTGAGGGTGGTCGATTCGGGCCGTCGCGTGCCATGCTTCAGGAGGTGCGCAGCCTCCCGCGCGCGGATCGAACGCGATTATGCGTCATCCGGGCCGCCGATTTCCATGATCCGGATCGGTTCCCGGGGTGATCCCGCCGGGCGCCGCGCCCGGCCGTTTGCCGCTATCCTCGGGGCGGCTCGAGCTTCCGGCCGCACCCGACACAATCATCCCATGATCCTTCCCAAGGGAGAGAACCCGGTCGCCGTAGCGATCGCCGAGGCCCTCCTCGACGGGTTCGACAAGCACTACCGCCTGTTTCGCGAGGCCAGCCGCGAGGCGAAGGAGCGCTTCGAGTCCGGCGACTGGGCGGCGCAGCAGCGGGCAGTGCGCGACCGCATTGCGTTCTACGACCAGCGCGTGCGCGAGAGCGCGGAGCGCCTGCACGGCGAGTTCGGCGCCAAGTTTCTGGACGAGAACACCTGGGCGCAGGCCAAGCTGCTCTACATCGGCCTGCTCACAAACCACAAGCAGCCCGAGCTCGCCGAGACATTCTTCAGCTCGGTTTTCTGCCGTGTCATGGACCGCACGTACTTCCACAATGAATTCATCTTCTTCCGGCCGGCCGTCTCCACCGAGTACATCGAGTCCGATCCGCCCGCATACCGGACGTACTACCCGCTCAGGCACGGGTGGCACGAGACGCTCCGGCGCGTCTTCGCCGATTTCGACTGGCGCTGCCCGTTCGCCGACCTCGGCCGCGACATCGGCTGCGCGCTCGACGCCGCGCGCCAGGGATTCGGCGGAGAGCTTCGCCCCGAACCGAACTGCCAGATACAGGTGCTCGCGTCGGCGTTCTACCGGAACAAGGGGGCCTACGTCTGCGGCAAGCTGATCAACGGCGATCGCGAGCACGCCTTCGTCGTCCCGGTCCTTCACGACGGCGACGGACGCCTGTGTCTCGACACGTTCCTCGCGGATCCGTTCGACATCGGACGGGTGTTCAGCCTCAATCGCGCCTACTTCATGGTCGACATGGAGGTGCCTTCGGCGTACGTACAGTTCCTGCGAACCCTGATGCCGAACAAGCCGCGCGCCGAGCTCTACACGATGCTCGGGCTCGGCAAGCAGGGCAAGACGATGTTCTACCGCGAACTCACCCACCACCTCCGGCACTCCGACGACGAGTTCGTCATCGCGCCGGGCGTGCGCGGCCTGGTGATGGTGGTGTTCACGCTGCCGTCGTTCCCCTACGTGTTCAAGGTGATTCGCGACGAGATCGTGCCCCCGAAGGACACCGACCGCGAGACCGTCAAGGCCAAGTACCTTCTTGTCAAGCAGCACGACCGCGTCGGGCGCATGGCCGACACGCACGAGTTCTCCAAGGTGGCGTTGCCGAAGGCGCGGTTCAGCGCGGCCCTACTCGAGGAGCTGCGCGGCGCGTGCTCCTCGATCGTCGAAGAGAATGACCTCGAGGTCGTCATCGCCCACCTCTATATCGAGCGGCGGATGACGCCGCTCAACCTGTACCTCGACCGGGCGGACGACGAGCGGCTCGAGAGCGTCGCGCGCGACTACGGTAATGCGATCCGCGAACTCGCGTACGCGAACATCTTCCCTGGCGACATGCTGATGAAGAACTTCGGCGTCACGCGCCTCGGCCGCGTTGTCTTCTACGACTACGACGAGATCGAGTATCTGACCAACTGCAACTTCCGCTGGATCCCCGAGGCGCCGAACCCGGAGCTCGAGATGTCCGACGAGGTCTGGTACCGGGTCGCGAAGAACGACGTGTTCCCCGAGGAGTTCGCGACGTTCCTCCTCACCAATCACACGGTGCGATCGGCATTCATGAAGCACCATGCCGACCTCCTCCGGCCGGACTTCTGGCGGGCCACCCAGGCGCGGCTCGCGGCGGGGCGCTTCGAGGACTTCTATCCCTATCCGGAGGCGATCCGCTTCTGCAACACTCACCCGGCTCCGGCGCTGCAATCTGCTGCGGTCGCGGCCTGAAGGTTGCTGGGCTTGAGCGCTAAGTAACTGTTCTGATTGGCGTTACCGGGCTATCTTCCAGGATTGTCAACGCTTGCCGCAGCGGGGACGTTATTGGCCGTGACCGGCCGACCGGTCGAGTCAATCAACCTGCAGAGAGAGGAAACCCATGAAGAAGCTGATCGCCGTGCTGTTCGCCGCCATGTTCGCCGCCGTGTCGTTCCAGGCCGTCGCCCAGGCGAAGAAGCCCACCGCCGAGGAATGCAAGAAGGATCCGAAGATGGCGGGCTGCGAGCAGGCCAAGAAGTAATCGCGGTTCAGGCGATCGAAGGGCAGGGTACTCCCTGCCTTTCCTTCTTCCGAACGCCGCTGCTACACTGCCCGCGCCCTGAGGACCGGGAGAGCGTGGACAGACCCGCCCGCTTCGCCGCGGGCAATTCGATCCAAGGTTCAAGGAGGAGTAGACATGAAGAAGCTCGTCGCATTGGTTTTTGCCGCCATGTTCGCCACCGTGTCGTTCCAGGCCGTCGCCCAGGCCAAGAAGCCCACCGCCGAGGAGTGCAAGAAGGATCCGAAGATGGCGGGCTGCGAGCAGATGAAGAAGTAATCGCGGTTCAGGCGATCGAGAGGCAGGGGAGCCCCCCTGCCTTTTTCGTCTGTGGCAGCACCGCACCCGGCGCGACCCGTGAGCCCGCTGCGCACGATAGCCAGATTCTCCGTTGCCCTGACCGCCGCGTCGGCGCCAGCCCTCGGTCAGATGCCGATGCTCGACCTGAACGCCGGGATCCATCTCATCCGCGCGGAGGTCGCGAACACTTTCGATTCCCGCGCGCGCGGTCTCATGTTCCGCAAGTCCCTGGGCGCGAACAACGGGATGCTGTTCGTGTTCACCGACTTATCCGCCCACTGCATGTGGATGAGGAACACTTACGTGCCGCTGTCGGTCGCGTTCATTGACGAGCAGGGCACGATCGTGAGCGTCCACGACATGCAGCCCCTGGACGAAACCTCGCACTGCGCAGCGAAGCCCGCGCGCTACGCGCTCGAGATGAACCGGGGCTGGTTTGCCCAGAAGGGCATCAAGCCGGGCGCGAAGATCGGCGGGCTCGACAAGGCTCCGCCGCCGCGCTGACGCTCGGCTGCCGCAGAGCAGAAGGGGCCGCGCCGGACCCCTTCCCATTTCGGACCGACTCCGGCCCTATAGGCCGGCGTTCTGCTGCGCGACCATGCAGTAAAGCATCGGGATCGACAGCATGGTGTTGAAGCGCGAGGTCAGCATCGCCATGCGGGCCGCCTTGGTCTTGTCGGCCGCCTCGACCTGCACGATACCGAGCGCCCTCTTCTGGTTCGGCCAGATGATGAACCAGACGTTGAACGCCATGATCAGCCCGAGCCACATGCCGATGCCGATCGCGGTGAACGGCCTCTGGAGCGCGAGCGCAGAGCCGAGGTAGCCGTTCATCCCCGCCAGCAGCAGACCGGTGATCACCGTCGCAAGCGCCGCCCAGCGGAACCAGAACAGCGCGGCAGGCGCGATCACCTTGCCGATCGCCGGCTTCTGCTCGTCCGGGATCTTGGGCATGGACGGGATCTGCACGAAGTTGAAGTACCAGAGCAGGCCGATCCACATCACGCCGGAGAGGACGTGCAGCCAGCGCATGAAGAAGGCCCACCAGGCATGGTCGAACTTGACGCCGCCGCCGGCAGCCGTGCTGACGACGATCACGATGACCACGAGGATGACGATACCGGCGACTACGGTGCGCCCGAGGGATTGGAGAATCGCGCCCATGCGAAGGCCTCCTCTTGTGATGTGTTGTTGTCCCGGGCAACGGGACTCCTGGAGGGCGCGGAGTTTAGCACAAGGCTCCGCATGCTCCGCAGGCCGAGACGGCAGTTGCGCCCGATCAGTTCGTCCGCTCGACGCGCGTCTGCGCCCCGCCCTCCGCGAACGTCAGGTCGAGCACGTCACCGGGCGCGAGACCGGCGCTGCGGCGCACGATCCTCCCCTCGACGTCCCGGACGATGCTGTAGCCACGCTCGAGCACTGCGCGCGGATCGAGGTGGGCGAGGCTCTGCGCGAGCGCCTCGAGCTGCGCCGCGCGCTGCGCGAGGCCGTGACCCGCTGCCGCTCGCATGCGGTGCGCGAGGCCCGCGACGCGCAGGTCGAACGGCGCGAGCGCGGGAAGCCGCCGCCGCGCTCGTTCCGCGAGGTCCCGCAGCCGCCAGCGGCTGCGCTCCAGTGACCGCTCGCTCGCAAGCGCGAGGCGCGAGCGCAGCTGCGCGAGCACCGCGGCCTGGGCGTCGATGCGCCGACCCGGGTGCACGAGCCGGCGCGTGAGGTGGTCGAGGAGCTGCGCGCGCGTCTCCAGGTCGCGTGTCATGCGCCGGTGCAAACGGCCGGCGAGCAAGTCGATGCGCGCGCGCAGCTCGTCGCGCGCCGGGCTCGCGAGCTCGGCTGCGCCGCTGGGCGTCGGCGCCCGCAGGTCGGCCGCGTAATCGGCGATCGTGACGTCGGTCTCGTGCCCGACACCGACGACGACCGGGATCGGACAGGCGCGGAGCGCGCGCGCGACGCGCTCGTCGTTGAACGCCCACAGGTCCTCGATGCTGCCGCCGCCGCGGCACAGGATCAGCACGTCGCACTCCCGGCGCCGGCCGGCGGCCGCCAGCGCGGCGACGATCTCCGCCGGCGCGCCCTCGCCCTGGACCGAGGTCGGATAGACCACCACCGCGATCGAAGGGTTGCGTCGCGCAAGCGTCGTCAGGACGTCGCGCAGCGCCGCGGCGGCGGGCGAGGTCACCACGCCGATCGTGCACGGGAAGGCGGGGATAGGGCGCTTCAGCGCGGGCGCGAACAGCCCTTCGCCGTCGAGCCGGTCGCGCAGGCGCAGGAACGCCTCGTACAGCGCGCCCAGACCGGCGCGCCGCATGAACTCCACGTTGAGCTGGAAATCGCCGCGCGGCTCGTAGAGGGAAACGAGCGCGCGCACCTCGACCTGCAGCCCGTCGCGGGGCTGCCAGTCGAGGTAGGCGCCGCGTCCGCGGAACATGACGCAGCGCACCTGCGCCTGATCGTCCTTCAGCGAGAAGTACAGATGGCCCGAGCGCGCGTGCGTGAAATTGGAAATCTCGCCGCCGACCCAGAGCAGCGGAAAGCGGTGCTCGAGGAGGTCCCGAACGCTGCGGTTGAGCGCGGAAACGCTTAAGACTTCACCTCCGGAGAACCCGCTTTCCCGCATGGATGCTGGCTCTCCGAGCATGTCGGCATCTTAACCTATCCACAACTGCCGCCCGTCTAGACAGGGTCGCGCGGTGCGCGTCGCGCTCCCTCCGGAGAAGTCTGTAAGCGGTTGATCCGCAAACGAAAAACCTTACGATCAGAAATTCATCAGCGGACGAAATCCCTTTGCGCACAGTCCACTTAGCGCAGGTGCTGACACACTATGCACAACCTTATCCACAACATCTGTGGATAACGGTGCCATGCCGGAAGCATGCAATCGCGATCCGCGCAGCGCGCATGAGCGAGTGCAATTTCTTGCCGAACGAGTGTGTGGCCGCTAAAGTCTCGACCTTTGATTTTTCGCCAGAATCTCGCGCGTGTTAGCAATCATTCAAGCTGCCGGCTGGCCGATCTGGTTCCTCCTGGTCGCATCGGTGATCGCCGTTGCGCTCATCATCGAGCGCTCGATCGTCCTGCGGCGCGACAAGATCGTCCCGCGCGGCCTGCTGGACAAGGTGGTCGATGCGTACCGCAAGCAAGGCGTTAGCGCGCAGCTGCTCGACAGCCTGTACCGGGATTCGCCGCTCGGGCGCGTGCTGTCGGCGGGGCTGCGCAACCACAAAGCGCCCCGTCCCGTCATGAAGGAGGCGATCGAGGACGAGGGGCGTGCCGTCACGCACGATCTCGAGCGTTTCCTCACCACGCTCGGCACGATCGCGGCGATCAGCCCGCTCTGGGGGCTGTTCGGCACGATCGTGGGTATGATCGAGATCTTCGGATCGCAGGCTCCGACCGGAGCGAACCCGGCGCAGCTCGCGCATGGCATCTCGATCGCGCTCTACAACGCGGGGTTTGGCATCCTGATTGCCGTGCCCGCGACGATCTTCTTCCGCCACTTCCGCGGCAAGGTCGAATCCTTCGTGATCGAGATGGAGCAGCAGGCCTCGCGGGTCGTCGACATGGTCCATGGCGAGCGGCGCTGAGCGGAGCGCGCGGATGAACTTTCGCGGCCACTGGAAGGAGGATCCGGAGATCAACCTGATTCCCTTCATCGATGTCCTACTCGTGATCCTCATCTTCCTGATGGTCACGACCACCTACTCGAAGTACGCCGAGTTGCAGATCAACCTGCCGAGCGCCTCGGCCGAGAAGCAGGCCGAGCGTCCCAACGAGATCAACGTCACGATCAGCGCAGGCGGCGAGGTCACGATCGACCGCAGGGCGGTGCAGCTTGCGAGCGTCGCGCAGTTCGCCGAGCTTCTCAGGCAGGCCGGCAGCGGGCTCAAGGATCCGATCGTGATCATCAACGGGGATGCGAAGTCCAACCTGCAGGTCTCGATCAACGTCATGGAGGCGGCGCGGATCGCCGGTTACACGAACGTCTCGTTCGCGGTGCAGCAGTCGGCGGCGAAGTGACCCTGGCGCGCGCCGCGCCGGGGGGTCGCGATTGGACGGATCCACTTCCTTCCCCGAGCGTCACTGGTACCGGCTGAGCGCCCTCTCCGTCGCGCTCGCCCCGTTCGGACTCGCATTCCGCCTCGTCGTAGGCGTGCGCCGGGCGGCATTCGCGGCCGGCATCCTGAAGTCCCACCGGCTTCCCGTGCCGGTGGTGGTGGTCGGAAACCTCGTCGTCGGCGGGACCGGCAAGACGCCGCTCGTCCTGTGGGTCGTCGATGCGTTGCGGAGTCGCGGCCGACGACCGGGAATCGTCTCGCGCGGTTACCGGGGAACGAACGATCCGGCGCGGCCCGTGCCGTCGCGCGCGGACCCGGCGCACTTCGGCGACGAGCCGGTGCTGCTCGCCGAGCGCAGCGGCGTGCCGGTGTGGATCGGGCGCGATCGCGTCGCTGCGGCGCGCGGTCTGCTCGCCGCGCACCCCGATTGCGACGTGCTGGTGTGCGACGACGGACTGCAGCACTACGCGCTCGCGCGCGACGTCGAGATCGCGGTGGAGGACGAGCGCGGCCACGGCAACGGCCTGCTGCTTCCGGCGGGGCCGCTGCGCGAGCCGGCTTCGCGCGCGGTGGACGCGGTGGTCGTGAACGGTCCGCCGCGTGCCGGCGCGTTCGAGATGCGTCTCGTGCCCGCCGGCTTCCGCCGCGTCGGCGGGGACGGACAGGAGGTGCCGATCGAGGCGTTGCGCGGCAAGCGACTGCACGCGGTCGCCGGCATCGGCAATCCGCCGCGATTCTTCGCGACGCTGCGCGCCCTGGGGCTCGCGTTCGTTCCGCACGCGTTTCCAGACCACCACCCGTGGATGGCCCGGGACCTGGTCTTCACGGACTGCGACGCCATCCTGATGACCGAGAAGGATGAAGTAAAATGCCGCGCATTCGGACGCGACGACCTCGTCGCGCTCCGCGTCGAAGCGCGGGTCGACCCGCGCCTCGCGGACCTTCTCTCGGCGCGCGTGCATGGACCCCAAGCTGCTTGACATCCTCGTCTGCCCGGTCTGTAAGGGCCCGCTGATCCACGACAAGGCAGCCCAGGAGCTCATCTCGATCGAGAGCGGGCTCGCGTACCCGATCCGCGACGGCATTCCGGTGATGCTCGAAGACGAGGCGCGCCGGCTCTCGGCGGACGAGATCGAGTCCTGGCGCGCCAAGCGCTGATCGGCCCTTAGAGGCGCAACGCGATGCCCGGCCTGCTGCGTTTCACCGTCCTCATCCCCGCGCGCTATGCGTCGAGCCGGCTGCCCGGCAAGGCGCTGGCGGACATCGGCGGCAAGCCGATGGTCGTGCGCGTGGCCGAGCGCGCGCGCGCGAGCGGCGCGGGCGCGGTCTGGATCGCCACTGACGACGCGCGCATCGTGGACGCGGCGCGCCGCCATGGCTGTGACGCGCTGATGACTCGCGCCGACCACGCCTCCGGCACCGATCGTCTGGCAGAAGCCGTCGCCACGCTCGGCCTCGCTGACGACGAGCTCGTGGTCAACGTGCAGGGCGACGAGCCACTGATGCCGCCCGATCTGGTCGGCCGGCTGGCCCACACGCTCGCCCAGCGCACAGGGGCGTCGATGGCGACCGCGTGCGTGCCCATCACCGACCCCGCGAAGATGCTCAATCCGAACGTGGTCAAGGTCGTGTGCGACCACGCGGGATATGCCCTGTACTTTAGCCGTGCGCCGATCCCCTACGCGCGCGACGCAATCGCCGCCGGCGGCGCGACGGCCGCGCTGCCCGATGGCCTGCCAGCCTTTCACCACCTCGGCATATACGCCTATCGAGCCGGGTTCCTGCGCGCCTATGCAAGGCTCGCACCGGCGCCGATCGAACGCTTCGAGGCGCTCGAGCAGCTACGTGCCATCTGGCACGCCCACCGTATCGCGGTCATCGTTGCCGAGGCCGAGCTGCCGCCGGGGGTCGACACCCCCGAGGATCTGGAGCGGACGCGGAGGACCTTTGCGGCGCAAGCCTAAAGCGCCGCCTCGGTCATCTGTGGCGCGCACGTTTGACCGGGCCGTGGCGCAGGGGCTATCGTGGCCGCTCTACCCCCCACGAAGAAGGCGACAGCCCGTATGCGACTCATCCTGCTCGGCCCGCCCGGCGCCGGCAAGGGCACGCAGGCGCAGTTCATCACCGAGAAGTTCGGAATCCCGCAGATCTCCACGGGCGACATGCTGCGCGCGGCGATCAAGGCGGGGACGCCGCTCGGACTGTCGGCCAAGAAGGTGATGGACGCGGGTCAGCTCGTGTCCGACGACATCGTGATCTCCCTCGTCAAGGAGCGGCTCGCCCAGCCGGACTGCGCTGCCGGGTATCTCTTCGACGGCTTCCCGCGCACGCTTCCGCAGGCCGAGGCGATGCGGGCGGCCAGTGTCGGCGTCGACTACGTCCTCGAGATCGACGTACCCGACGAGGAGATCATCGCGCGGATGGGCGGCCGGCGCGTCCACCCCGGCTCGGGACGGACTTATCACGTGAAGTTCAACCCGCCCAGGGTCGACGGCACGGATGACGTGACCGGCGAGCCGCTGATCCAGCGCGACGACGACCGCGCCGAGACGGTCCGCAAGCGTCTCGAGGTCTATCACGCGCAGACCCGGGCGCTGGTCGATTATTTCGAGCGTTGGGCTGCAACAGGGGACCCGAAGGCGCCGAAGTACCGGAAAATCTCCGGCGTCGGCTCGGTCGAAGAAATCCGCGAGCGGGGCTTCGCCGCGCTGAAGTAGGACGCGCCGCGCGGTACATGCAAGGTTCCAACGCCCTCTACGCCCAGTCGGGCGGCCCGACGGCCGTCATCAATGCCACCGCCGCTGGGCTCATCGAGACGGCGCGCAAGGCGCGCGGCAGGATCGGGAAGGTCTACGCCGGCCGCAGCGGCATCATCGGCGTGCTCGCGGAAGATCTTGTCGACACGAGCCGCGAGCCGGCGCGCGCGATCGCGCGCCTGCGCGAAACGCCTGGCGCGGCGTTCGGCTCTTGCCGCTACAAGCTGAAGCATCCCGCCGAGGATCGCGCGCCCTACGAGCGCCTGATCGAGGTGTTCCGCGCGCACGACATCGGCTACTTCTTCTACAACGGCGGGAACGACTCGATGGACACCGCGCTCAAGGTGTCTGCGATCGGCGCGTCGATGGGCCATCCGGTCGCCTGCATCGGCATCCCGAAGACGATCGACAACGACCTGCCGCTCACCGACGTGTGCCCGGGTTTCGGCTCGGTGGCGAAATACGTGGCGACCTCGATCCGCGAGGCGAGCCTCGACGTCGCGTCGATGCACGGCACCTCGACGCAGGTGTTCGTGCTCGAGGTGATGGGCCGTCACGCGGGCTGGATCACCGCGGCGTGCGGGCTCGCGGCCGAGCAACCCGACGACGGGCCGCAGATCCTGCTCTTTCCGGAAGTCGCATTCGACGAAGCGAAGTTCCTCGCAGGAGTCAAGGCGACCGTGGAGCGCATCGGCTGGTGCTCGATCGCCGTGTCCGAGGGTCTGCGCCGCGCGGATGGCAAGTTCCTCGCCGAGTCCGGTCTTCAGGACGCGTTCGGGCACTCCCAGCTCGGCGGCGTCGCGCCGCTTGTCGCCGCGCTCGTCACGCAGCGCCTCGGCTACAAGAATCACTGGGCGGTGGCCGATTACCTGCAGCGCTCCGCCCGCCATATCGCGTCCCGGACCGACCTCGAGCAGGCGTACCGGCTCGGCGCGGCAGCGGTGAAGCTCGCGCTCACGGGACGCAACGCGGTGATGCCGACGATTGTGCGCGTGTCGGACAGGCCGTACCGCTGGCGGATCGGCGTGGCCGAGCTGAAGGACGTCGCGAACGTCGAGCGCAAGATGCCGCGCGAGTTCGTCGCGGCGGACGGCTTCCACATCACCGCCGCGTGCCGGACGTATCTGTCTCCGCTCGTGAAGGGCGAGGACTACCCCGCGTACCGCGACGGCCTGCCCGATTACGTTCGGTTGCGCAACGTGCCGGTTTCGAGAAAGCTCGCCGACCGGTTCAAGCTCTAACGCCCGCCGGGCTATAATCCGCCGCCTTTCAGAAACCCGGGCCGGGGGAGCCGGTCACCGCGCCATCCGCGCGGCACGCGCTCCCCGCAGAACGCCCGCCTCAACGAGGGGGAATCAATGAGCACAGCTCTTCTATTCGCGCTCGGCTGCGCGGTCCTCGCCATCGCCTACGGCTTCTTCTCGATCGGCTGGATCCTGCGCCAGCCCGAGGGCAACGAGCGCATGCGCGAGATCGCCGGTGCGATCCGCCAGGGCGCAGTCGCTTACCTGAAGCGCCAATACTTCACTATCGGGCTCGTCGGCATCGTGCTCTTCTTCGTGATCGGCCTGGTGCCCGGGCTCGGCTGGCCGACCGCGTGGGGATTCGCGATCGGCGCGGTCCTCTCGGGACTGTCGGGCGTCATCGGCATGAACGTGTCCGTGCGCGCCAACGTCCGCACCGCGGAGGCGGCGCGCAAGGGCCTCAACGAAGCGCTCGCGGTCGCCTTCCGCGGCGGCGCGATCACCGGCCTGCTCGTCGTCGGCCTCGGCCTGCTCGGCGTCGCCGGCTACTTCTGGCTGTTGCAGGCGAGCGGTGGCGCGGGCCAGCCGCTCATCGATACGCTCAAGCCGCTCATCGGCCTCGGCTTCGGTGGTTCGCTCATCTCGATCTTCGCGCGTCTCGGCGGCGGCATCTTCACCAAGGGCGCCGACGTCGGCGCCGATCTGGTCGGCAAGGTCGAGGCCGGCATTCCCGAGGACGATCCGCGCAACCCGGCGGTGATCGCCGACAACGTGGGCGACAACGTCGGCGATTGCGCCGGCATGGCCGCCGACCTGTTCGAGACGTACGCGGTGACGCTGATCGCGACGATGCTGCTCGGCGCGCTGATGGTGAAGACCGAGTCGGCTGCCGCGGTGATCTATCCGCTGGTGATCGGCGGCTTCTCCATCATCGCCTCGATCGTCGGCACCTGGTTCGTCAAGGCACGGCCGGGCGACAAGAACGTGATGCCGGCGCTCTACAAAGGGCTGTGGGTGGCGGGCATCCTCGCGGTGATCGCGTTCTACCCGATCACGCAGTGGATCATGGGCGAAGTGCTCGCGAACGTGCCGCTCGATGTCGCGGGCGGACGCAAATTCGTCGCTGTGTGGCAACTCTGGGCGGCCGCCGTCGTCGGCCTCGCGCTCACCGGCTTCATGGTGTGGATCACGGAGTACTACACCGGCACGCAGTTCACCCCGGTGAAGCACGTTGCGCAGGCCTCCACCACTGGCCACGCGACCAACATCATCGCCGGCCTCGGCGTGTCGATGAAAGCCACCGCGTGGCCGGTGCTCGCGGTCTGCGTCGCGATCGTCGCGTCCTACGCGTTCGCGGGCCTCTACGGCATCGCGATCGCCGCGACCGCGATGCTCTCGATGACCGGCATCATCGTCGCGCTCGACGCCTACGGCCCGATCACCGACAACGCGGGCGGCATCGCCGAGATGGCCAACCTGCCGGACTCGGTGCGCAGCATCACCGATCCTCTCGACGCGGTCGGCAACACGACCAAGGCGGTGACGAAGGGCTACGCCATTGGCTCTGCCGGCCTCGCGGCGCTGGTGCTCTTCGCCGACTACACGCACGCCCTCGAGTCCAAGGGCCAGCTGATCACGTTCGATCTCTCGAACCATTGGGTGATCATCGGCCTCTTCATCGGCGGCATGGTGCCCTACCTCTTCGGTGCGATGGCGATGGAGGCGGTCGGGCGCGCCGCCGGCTCGGTGGTGATGGAGGTGCGCCGCCAGTTCAAGGAGATCCCCGGGATCATGGAAGGCAAGGCCAAGCCGGAGTACGGCACGGCGGTCGACATGCTGACGCGCGCAGCGATCAAGGAGATGATTGTCCCGTCGCTCCTCCCGGTGCTGATTCCGATCGTCATCGGTCTCGGTCTCGGCTGGCTGGCCGGCCCGCAAGCGGGCGCCCAGGCGCTCGGCGGCGTGCTGATGGGCACGATCGTCACTGGCCTCTTCGTCGCGATCTCGATGACGACCGGCGGCGGGGCGTGGGACAACGCCAAGAAATACATCGAGGACGGCCACCACGGCGGGAAGGGCTCCGACGCGCACAAGGCGGCGGTGACCGGCGACACCGTCGGCGATCCATACAAGGACACGGCCGGTCCCGCGGTGAACCCGCTGATCAAGATCATCAATATCGTGGCGCTCCTGATCGTTCCGCTGATGGGCGGCGCCGATCATGGGAGGGCGGCAGCGCCAGCCGCCACGGTCACGGTGGCGCCTGCGCCGACCGCAATGCCCGCCGCCGGACGGCCGGTGCGCGTCCACTTCGACACCGGAAGCACGGCGCTGAGCAGCGAGGATCGGAAGATCGTCGCGGCGGTCGCGCATAGGATTAACGAAACGCCCGATCTCAAGTTGGACGTCTCCGGGTTCGCCGACAAGACCGGCAACGCGGAGCAGAACCTGGAGCTCGCCAAGAAGCGCGCGACGGCCGTCCGCGACGCGCTCAAGGCCGCAGGCATCGCGGAAGACCGCATCAACCTCATGAAGCCGGAGCAGGTGATCCTGGGCGCCGGCCAGGACGCCGAGGGGCGCCGCGTCGAGATCAGCGTCGCGAAGTGACTTTCGTGCGCGTCATCGCGCGCGCGGGAAGGGCAGCCTGCGGGCTGCCCTTCCTGTTTTGGGCGGTCGCGGCATGTGCGCAGCTCGCGCCGGATCCGGCGTCCGGAATCGCGCCGAAGCGGATCGCCGCCGGCCAGCGTTTCATGGTGGCCGCCGCGCATCCGCTCGCCGTCGATGCAGGCTACGAGGTGCTGAAGCGCGGCGGTACGGCGATGGATGCGGCCGTCGCGGTGCAGCTCGTCCTCGGACTGGTCGAACCTCAGTCCGCGGGGCTCGGCGGAGGCGCTTTCATCGTTCACTACTCCGCCGCGGACAAGAGGGTGCGGACCTACGACGGCCGCGAAACGGCGCCGGCCTCGGCGCGGCCCGACCGGTTCACCGGCGCCTTCGGCCGGCCGATGGGCTTCATCGATTCCGTGCTCTCCGGCAAGTCGGTCGGCGTGCCCGGCGCGCTCGCGGTTCTCGAGCTCGCGCACCGGAACCACGGCCGGCTCGAGTGGGCCGGGCTCGCGGCGCCGGCGATCGAGCTCGCGGAGAAGGGCTTCGCGATATCACCGCGCCTGCACGCGCTGCTCGAGTGGGACAAGTGGCTCGCGCGCGACCCGTTCGCCGCGCGCTACCTGTACGACGCCTCGGGGCGGCCGAAGCCGGTGGGCACGACGCTCCGGAACCCGGAGTACGCAGCCACGCTGCGCGAGGTCGCAGCGGACGGCGCGCAGGCATTCTATCGCGGCGCGATCTCCACTGACCTCGTGGCCGCCGTACGGAATCATCCGGTCGGTGGCGGGGACCTTACCGTCGAGGACCTCGCGAGCTATCAGCCGAAGGACCGCGCGCCGGTCTGCGGCCCGTTCCGCGAATATCGTGTTTGCGGCATGGGCCCCCCGAGCAGCGGCGGAATTGCGGTCCTCCAGATTCTCGGGCTCCTCGAGCGCCTGCCGAAGACGGACTTCGCGCGCGAACCGCTGCAGGCGGTGCACTACTTCGCAGAAGCCGCGCGACTGGCCTACGCCGACCGCGACCGCTACGTGGCCGATCCGGACTTCGTCGACGTTCCAATCGCGGGGCTTCTCGCGCCCACGTACCTCGCGGAGCGCGCCCGCCTGATCGCCGCGGACAGGTCGCTCGTCCGGGCGCAGCCGGGCCGTCCGCCGGGCGCCCAGCGCACGGCATTCGCCGACGGCGTCACGCTCGATCTTCCCTCGACGACGCATTTTTCCATCGTCGATGCCGAAGGCAATGCGGTAGCGCTCACCGCGAGCATCGAGTTCGTGTTCGGGAACCACCGGTTCGTGCGCGGCTTCCTGCTCAACAACGAGCTGACCGACTTCTCGTTCGTCGCGGAAGAGGGCGGGCGCCCGGTCGCGAACCGCGTCGAGTCGCGTAAGCGTCCGCGCAGCTCGATGTCGCCGACCCTGGTGTTCGATGCGGACGGTCGGCTCGTGCTGATCGTCGGATCGCCCGGCGGCCACGCGATCATCCACTATGTGGCGCGCGTCATCGTCGCTGCCCTCGACTGGGGCATGCCGCTGCAGCAGGCGGTCGACGCGCCGCACTTCGGCAGCCGCAACGGTCCGACCGACCTAGAGGCCGGCACGCCGGTCGAGGGGTTGCGGCGGCGGCTCGAAGCGCTGGGCCATCCGGTGCGCATCGTCGAGCTGGCGAGCGGCGTGCACGCCATTCAGCGCGTCGGCGACGCATGGGTGGGCGCCGCGGATCCGCGGCGGGACGGCGCCGCGCGCGGCGAGTGAACCGGTCTAGCGCTTCACGAACTTCAGGGTCATCCGGTCCGACTCTCCAATGGCCGCGTACTTCTCGCGGTCGGTGTCCTTGAGCGCGTACGTCGGCGGGAGCGTCCAGACGCCCTTCGGATGGTCTTTCGTGTCCCTCGGGTTCCCGTTGACCTCGGATTTCGCGACCAGCCTGAAACCGGCCTTCTCCGCCAGCTGGACGGCGTGTGCCTCGGTGACGTAGCCGTTCCTCGCCTTCGGGTCCTGCGGCCCCGGGCTGGCGCGGTGCTCGACCAACCCGAGCACGCCGCCGGGCCTGAGCGCCCGGTACATCGCGCCGAACACCTCGTCGGCGTCGCCGGCGTCCATCCAGTTGTGGAGGTTGCGGAAGGTGAGCACCAGGTCTGCGGAACCCGGCGGCGCGATGTTGTATTTTCCCTTTTCGAGGACGGTGAACGCCGGCTTGCCGAAAACCTCGGGCTTCGCCGCGACTTCCTCTCGCTGGGTGTTCGTCGCGTTCCGCAGGAGCACCCCCGGCTCGTACGCGGCGAGATAGAGCTTCCCGCGGTCCTTCAGGAACGGCGCGAGGATGCGCGTGTACCACCCGCCGCCGGGCCAGATCTCGACGACCGTCATGTCGTCGCGGATGCCGAAGAACGCGAGGGTCTCGACCGGGTGGCGGTGACGGTCGCGCGCTCTGTCGCGCTCGGGCCGATGATCGCCCGCGACGACCGCCTTGAGCTTGGCGACGGTTTCGGGGCTCGATTCCTGCGGAGAGGCCGGCGGTGCCGCAAGCGCGAGGGCGGCAAGACAGGTGAGCGATGCTCGACGCATGGTTTCTCCGGCGCGTGTGGAAGTGAAGCGAAAGGATCCTACGGCGCGCGCGGCGCGCCGGATGCACCGGTGCGCAGTCGGATCACGCCTCAACTGCCCGTTGCAGTGCGGCAAGCACCTTCGGCGCCACCAGTGCGTCGAGGCAGTCGAACGCGTGCAGCCCTGCCCAGGCGCGCAACCACGTGAGCTGCCGCTTCGCGAGCTGGCGCGTGGCAAAGATCCCCCGGTCGCGCAGCTCGCCGCGACCGTACGTGCCTTCCAGGAAGCCCCAGGCCTGGCGATAACCGACGCAGCGCATCGACGGCAGGCCGACATGGAGCGCGTAACGACGACGCAGGGCTTCGAGCTCCTCGACGAGGCCGCCGGCGAGCATCGAATCGAATCGCTCAGCGATGCGGCGGTGGAGCTCGCTCCGATCGCTCGGAACAAGTGCAATCGGCAGCAGTTGGAACGGTGGCGCGGCGTCGCGCGCGCTGAGCTGTCGCGACATCGGCGCGCCGGTGAGACGGAACACCTCGAGCGCGCGCTGGATGCGCTGGGCGTCCGAGGGCTCCAGGCGCGCCGCGCTCGGCGGGTCCACGCGCGCGAGCTCGGCGTGCAGCGCGGGCCATCCGCGGCTCCGGGCGTCCGCGTCGATTGCCGCGCGCACCCCGGCGTCGGCGCCTGGCAGCTCCGACAATCCTTCGCGCAATGCCTTGAAGTAGAGCATTGTGCCGCCCACCAGCAGCGGCACGCGGCCGCGCGCGGCGATCGCGCCGACGAGCCGGATCGCATCGGCGCGAAAGCGCGCCGCGGAATACGCCTCGGTCGGGTCGATGATGTCGATGAGGTGATGCGGCACGGCACGACGCACGTCGGCGCCCGGTTTGGCGGTCCCCACGTCCATGCCACGGTAGACCTGCGCGGAGTCCACGCTGACGATCTCGACCGGCCACCGCGCCGCGAGCTCCAGCGCGAGTCTCGACTTCCCGCTGGCGGTCGGGCCCATCAGCAGGACAGCCGTCGGCTTTCCTGAGGGAAGGACGAAAGGGGGCGAGGGAAGGGCCAACCCGATTAGCGGCCGCGAAGGAACAGCTTGTCCAGGTCGGCGAGCGTGAGCTGGTACCACGTGGGCCGGCCGTGATTGCACTGCCCGGCGCGCTCGGTGTCTTCCATGCGGCGCAGGAGCGCGTTCATCTCCGGAACGGCGAGCGCGCGGTTCGCGCGCACTGCGCCGTGGCACGCCATTGTCGCGAGCAGCGCGTCGCGATGCTCGGCCAGGACGCGGCTCGCGCCGAAGTCGCGCAGGTCGCGCAGCAGGCCGCGCGCGAGCGCGGCGATGTCACCGCCGGCGACGGCGCCCGGAACGCTGCGGACCACGATTGCGGTCGGCGACAGCGCGGCCATCTCGAACCCGAGCGCACGCAACGTCTCGCCGTGTTCGTCGACCGCTGCCGCCTCGAGCGCCTCGGCGTGGAGCGTCACCGGGACCAGGAGCTGCTGTGCGCCGATCTCGCGCGCATCGAGCGCCGCCTTGAGGCTCTCGTAGACGATCCGCTCGTGCGCGGCGTGAATGTCGACGAGCACCAGGCCCTGGCGGTTCTGCGCGAGGATGTAGACGCCGTGCAGCTGGGCAAGGGCGAAACCCAGCGGATGCTCCTCGGCGGCCGCGTCCTGCGCCGGCGCCAGCGCGGCCGCGGCCCGGTCGAACATCGCGGTGTACGCCGCGACGGGCTGGGCGACGCCGAGCGCGGCCTGGAACGCAGGCGCGTGCGGCACCAACCGGTTGCCCGCCGCCTCGGCGGTCGCAAGCGGCGCGGGGGCCTCTCCGGCCGTCGCCGCCAGCGCGCGCTGCGCGGCGTGAAAGACGAACTGGTGCAACGCGCGCGAATCGCGAAAGCGCACCTCTGTCTTGGCGGGATGGACGTTGACGTCGACCGCGCCGGGGTCGACGTCGATGAACACGATGTACGACGCATGCCGGTCGCCGTGCAGCACGTCGGCATAGGCCTCGCGCAGCGCGTGCGTGACGAGCTTGTCGCGCACGAAGCGGCCGTTCACGAACACGTACTGCGCGTCGCGCGATCCGCGCGCCTGCGCCGGATCGCCGAGGAACCCGGCCATGCGCAGTGCGGGCACTTCTGCGTCGAAGGTCCGCGCTGATCGGCCGAACTCCGCCCCGAGCACTGCCGCGATGCGCGCCGGCCGGCCGGCGGCCGGCAGGTGGTGGCTCACGCGCCCGTTGTGCCGCAGCGTCAGGGTCAGGTCGGGCCGCGCGAGCGCAACGCGGGCGAACGCCTCTGCGCAGTGCGCGAACTCGGTCG
>DATIDG010000038.1:0-44802 GCA_035456405.1 Burkholderiales bacterium
ACTCCGGCGACGTGCTGTTGGACATCGGCGCGAACGTCGGGATGTATTCGATATTCGCTGCGAAGGTCTGCGGCACGACAGTCCATGCGTTCGAGCCCGAATCGCAGAACTACGCGGTCCTCAACCAGAACATCATGCTCAACGAGGTTGACAAGACTGTCTCCGCGTACTGCGCGGCCTTGTCGGATCGAGTGGGCTTCGACCGCCTGTATCTCAGTGAGTTCGTCGCTGGAGGCTCGTGCCACAGCTGGGGCGCACCGCTCGATTTCCACAATCGCCCGCGCGGCTCGCCGTTCGTGCAAGGTTGCTTCTCGACCACCATCGATGCGGCGGTGGCAAGCGGAGCGCTGCCCGTCCCGACGCATATCAAGATCGACGTGGACGGCCTGGAGCATGCGGTCCTGGCGGGTGCGCGCGGAATCTTGGGCAATGCAGCGCTGCGATCCGTGCTGGTCGAGCTCAACACCAATCTCGACGAGCACTGGGGAATCGTCGACCTGATGCTCGACCACGGCTTCGACTACTCGCGGGACCAGGCCGAGCGCGCGCAATGCCACGAGGGGCCTTTCAAAGGCGTCGGGAACTATGTCTTTCGACGCTGAGAATCACGTCGTCTACCGGATCGCGAACGCGCCGCTCCTGACGTATCCGTTTCCGCACTTCTACGTCGAATCGGTCTTTCCGGACGATTTCTATCGCGAGTTGCGCGCCCGCCTGCCCGAGGCCGCCGCCTACACCAGGATCGACGAGACCGGCGGCGTCACGAAGGGCGCCTACCAGGAGCGTTCGGTCTGCTCGCTGCTCGATCTGGAGGAGCACGATGCCGGTTCCTTCTGGGCAGACCTCAACAGCTGGATGATGTCCCAGCGATTCGCTCACGTTGTGACCGGCAAGTTCCGCGATGGCATCGTCGCCCGCTACGGCGCGGACGCAGAGTTGAAGATGCGCATGGACTGCCAGCTGGTCCGGGACGTGAGCCGCTACGCCATCTCCCCGCACACCGACACGCCCACCAAGCTCGTCTCGCTCCTTTTCTACCTGCCGCCCGACCAGAAGCTCTCTCACCTGGGGACATCGATCTACGCCCCGAAGGCGGCGGAGATGCGCTTTGATCCGTCCAGCCACCTGCCGTTCGACGCCTTCAAGAAGGTGACGACGATGCCCTTTAGGCCGAACTCGCTGTTCGGCTTTCTTCGCACTGACCGGTCGTTCCACGGCGTGGACCGGATCAACGACGAAGAGGTCGTGCGCGACCTGCTGCTCTACAACATCTACGTGCCGAAGGCCGCGACCTCCGCGAAGGCGTCGGCAGGCGGAGAGACCGCGGCGCAGGAGAGGAGGAGCGAAGCGACCGCATCGGTGGGCGGCTCTGGCCTGTGGTCATGGCGCCGCCGCAAGTAACCGCTCCCGCGACCGGCGACTGACGGCCTCTCAGGGCACGTAGCCCGGGATCTTCGCCTCGTCGACCGCGTCGATCTGGTCGGCGTCGAGAAACTGCTCGGCGTATTTCCGGTACACCTTCCTGCGGATGAACACGTCGAAGAGGTCCGGATCGATGTGTCCGTTTAGCTTGAACTTGCCCAGGATGTGCAGCGACTCCGACAGCGTCTTGCCCTTCTTGTAGGGCCGGTCCTTGGCGGTCAGCGCCTCGAAGATGTCGGCGATGCCCATGACCCGCGCCTGCACCGACATCTGCTCGCGCCTCAAGCCGCGCGGGTAGCCCTTGCCGTCCATGCGCTCGTGGTGTCCGCCCGCGTACTCGGGGACGTTGCGCAGATGCTTGGGCCAGGGCAGCGCCTCGAGCATATTGATGGTCGACACGATGTGGTGGTTGATGATCTCGCGCTCCTCCTGGGTGAGGGTGCCGCGCTGGATCGTCAGGTTCTTGAGCTCGTCGTCGGTGAGGAAGTTCGCGGTGTTGTCGAGCGGATCGCGCCACTTGTACATGAGCCCGATCTGCTGCACGCGCTCCTGGTCGTCCTTGGACATCGACTCGCCGCCGATGTTGCAGCGGCGCAGGAACGTGCGGTCCTCCTCTATCTGGCGGACGGTGTCGCGCAGTTCCTCGTCGATCTGGTAGGTGCTCGCCCGCCGGGTGATCTCGTCCACTCCGGCAGTGCGCGCGAGCTCGAGCTTGCGGTTGAGCGCGTCGATCTGGGCGTCGCGCTTCAGGACCTCGAACCGCGTGTCGATCAGGTGGATGCGGTCGTAGATCGTCTCCAGCTTCGTTGCCTTGTCCACGACATGCACCGGCGTGGTGATCTTGCCGCAATCGTGGAGCAGGCCGGCGATGCGCAGCTCGTACCGGTCCTTGTCAGTCATCGTGAACTCGGCGAGCGGCCCGTCGCCGGTGTCGTTCACCGCTTCGGCGAGCATCATGGTGAGCATGGGCACGCGCTGGCAGTGCCCGCCGGTATAGGGCGATTTCTCGTCGATCGCCTCGTTGATCATCCGGATGAACGACTCGAACAGGTTCTCGAGCTGGACGATCAGCGCCCGGTTGGTCAGCGCGATCGCCGCCTGGGAGGCGAGCGACTCGGCGAGCCGCTGGTCGGAGTTCGAGAACGCGACGATCTCGCCCGATTGGGCGTCCTGGCAGTTGATGAGCTGCAGCACCCCGATGATCTCGCCCTCGTGGTTGCGCATCGGCACCGTGAGGAACGACTTCGAGCGGTAGCCCGTCTTCTGGTCGAACTGGCGCGTCCCGGAGAAATCGAACCCGACCTCGGTGTAGGCGTCGGCGATGTTGACCGTCTGGCCGGTCAGCGCGGCGAATGCGGCCACCATCGACGTGTTCGGATCGCCGTCGGTGTACAGCCGGATAGGGTAGAAGGGGATCGGGTTCCCCGTCGTCCCGCCCATGGCGATGTCGAGCGAGGCGGTGCGCACAATTTCGAAGCGCAGCTGCTGGCCGATCCCCTCGCTCTCGATCAAGTACAGCGTCCCGCCGTCGGCGCGCGTGATCGTCTTGGCCGCAATTAGGATCTTCTCGAGCAGCGCGTTGAGGTTCTTCTCGAGCGAGAGCGCCGCGCCGATCTCGTTGAGCTGCTCGAGCCGGCGCAGCCAGTCCTCGATCTCGGCGGTCCGGCGCTGATCGGTTCGCGCCGCTGCGGGCTGCGGGAGGCTGCTCATTAATCGTGATCCGGCTACTTGATGCAGACTGCGCGCACCTGCGCAAGGTCGGTCGTGCCCTGCAGCACCTTCTCTATCCCGTCCATCTTCAGGGTGCGCATGCCTTCCTCGAGCGCGGTGGCGAGCATCTCCGCCACCCGCGCGTGCTCCTGGATGTTCTTCTTGATCGCGTCGGTGCCGACCAGAAGCTCGTGCAGGCCGAGGCGCCCTTTGTAGCCGGTGTTCGAGCAGGCGTCGCAGCCAGCCTTCTTGTAAAGGGTGAAGTTCCCCTTGTCGTCGCCGTAGGTCTTGACCAGGTCCTTGTATACGCGCTCGTAACCCGCCTTCGCGTCCTTCTTGAACTCGGCGGTGTTGAGCAGCTCCTGGCAGTACTCCTGCAGGAGCAGCTTGATCTCGTCGGGTGCCGGGTTGTAGGACTGCTTGCACTTGCCGCAGAGCCGCTTCGCCAGGCGTTGCGCCAGGATCCCGACGAGCGCGTCGGCGAAGTTGAACGGGTCCATCCCCATGTCGAGCAGGCGGACGATCGACTCCGGCGCGCTGTTGGTGTGCAGGGTGGCGAATACCAGGTGTCCGGTGAGCGAGGCCTCGATGCCGATCGAGGTCGTCTCCTTGTCCCGCATCTCGCCGACCATGATGATGTCCGGGTCGGCGCGCAGGAACGCCTTCATGACCGTGGCGAAGTCGAGTCCCGCCTTGCGGTTGACCTGCACCTGCCGCAGGCCCTTCTGCGTGATCTCGACCGGGTCCTCCGCGGTCCAGATCTTGGTTTCCGGAGTGTTCAGGTAGCCGAGCACGGAGTGCAGCGTGGTCGTCTTGCCGGAGCCTGTCGGCCCGCAACAGAAGAACAGGCCATAGGGGTTCTCGATGACCTGCCTGAGCCGCGGCAGGTTGTGCGGCGTGAGGCCGAGCTTGTCGAGCGGAATGGGCTCGCCCGCCGCCAGGATGCGCATGACGATGTCTTCGACGCCGCCCTGCACCGGGATCGTCGCGACGCGCAGCTCGATGTCGAGCGGGCCGAACTTCTTGAACTTGATCTTCCCGTCCTGCGGCTTACGGCGCTCCGAGATGTCGAGGTCGCACATGATCTTGAGCCGCGCGACCAGGGCGTTCCGGTAGGAGGCGGGAACCTCGATGTAGGGCACCAGCGAGCCGTCCTTGCGGAAGCGGATCTCCGTCTTGGCCTTCCCGGGGTAGGACTCGATGTGGATGTCGGACGCGCCCTGCTGATATGCGTCGACGATGACCTTGTTCACCAGCTTGACGAGCTCGTTGTCCGCGGCCGCGTTCAGGTCGTCGGCGGTGCTGCCGCCGTCCTCGAGCTCGTCGCTGCCAAGCCCGTCGAGCAGGTCGCCGATGTCGCCGAGATCGGTATCGGCGCCGAAGAACTGGCTCAGCGTGTCGCGGAACTCGCGCTGCGTGGTCACGCAGTACGCGATCTTGTTGTTCCGCGGGAAGATGTTGTTGACGATCCGCGACCCCTTCGTGCGCTCGGGATCGAGGCACATGACGAGGAGGCCCTTGCCCGTCTCCTCCAGCGGCACCCAGCCGTGCTCCTGGACGTACTCCCGTTTGAGGTTCTTCAGGAGGTCCATCGGCTTGACGCGCTCGGGCTTGAACGGCTCGTAGTTCGCGCCGAAATACTTCGCGAGCGCGCCGCCGATCGAGCTGATCTTGACGTTCATCTCCTCGACGAGCACCGTCTCGATGTCGATCGACTTCTTGCGCGCGGTGCGGCCGGCGTTGTCGAGTTCGGCCGCGGTGACCACCGTGTCGGCGACGAGGAAGTCGTACTTCGACTTCGGCACCGCGAGCTTCTGGCGCTGCTTGAAGGCGATGGCGAGCGTCTTGCACAGCTCGATCATCCCCTCCTCGGCGAGCGGCCCGAACGGAGTCCCCGCCTTGTGGTTGATGAGCTGGACCACGCCGAGGAGATCGCCCTGGCTGCCGTCGAGGATCGGGCACACCAGCATCTGCTTGGTCCGGTAGCCGGTGCGCTTGTCGACCTCCTGTAGGAAGCGCAGGTTGGGGCTGTGGCCCCTCAGCTCCGCCTCGTCGTAGACGTCCTTGAAGTTGAGCAGCTTCCGCGCGAACGCCGCAAACCCGGCGAGCGAGTGCTCCGCGATCGGCAGCTTGAGGTCGCGGAACGAGTTGAGCCCGGTCTTGACCTTCGAGACGATGGTTGCCTTGTCTTCCCCCGCCGCGTAGATCGTGAGGCGATCGGCGTTGAAGAGCGCGCAGACATCACTGCTCACCTCCAGCATGATCTCGTCGATGTTGTTGGTGGCGTGGATGCGGTTCGTGACCGCCTGCAGGCTCTTCTGGAACGCGAGCCGGCTCTGCACGTCCCCGGGCGGGACGGATTGGGGGCTCAGCACTGCGCTCATGTCAGTTCTCCACGCTACGAGGGGGCAAAGCCGCTCCGCGGCGCCCCCGCGTGCTCCCCGAAGTCGGGGAAAACGATGCCTTCGGCATCGACTTCATCCCCGGATGTCCTGTGGGATTGGCCACGCCGCGCTCGGGCGGACGCGCAATCGCGCGCGCCCGTGCCCTGCACGAATCGAAAGGGGAATTTAGCCCGTACCGCTCCCCCCCAGCAACCGCGCCCGGGGGAGTCCTGCGGCTTTTGTCAAATCGTCGCCGGCGCAACAGCCGTGCACGCTTCAGGGCGCGCCTCCGCCCCGCAGCCCTCCCTCCAGGACGTAGGCTTTCAGGCCGCGCTGCGCGAGCAGGAATGCCGCCGCCGAGCTGCGCCGGCCGCTCTGGCAGTAGAGGACATATTCACGGCTCCGGTCCAGGACCTTGACCGCGTTGCGTACCTCGGAGAGCGGGATGTTGATCGCACCAGGGAGCTTGTCGTACTGGTACTCCGAGGGGTACCGGACGTCGATCCACTGGCCGCCGGCGGCGACCTTGGCGCGCGCCTGCTCGAGGTTGACGCTCTGGAGCAGCGGCTTCTTGAGCAGCTCGTTGAAGTCCTCCTTGGCGAGCCGCAACAGCGCGCCGTCAGCGAGCATGGTGACCGTGGCGTTGCGCTTGGCGTTGGCGACGAGCGCCTCCTCGCCGAAAGCGTCGCCGCTCTTCAGCTCGGCGAGCCGCATCGACACGCCGCCGACGGTGCGCTCCACCAGGCACTTACCGGACTCGATGACGTAGTAGAAGTCGCCCTCCTCGCCTTCGCGGATCACTACCTGCCCGCGCTTCGCGCCGACGCGGGTGAAACGGCGCAGCATCTCGTTGATGTGCGCGGACGGGAGCTGGGCGAACGCGCCCGCCTTCAGGTTGTTGATGCTGAAGAGTCCGGTGAGAATCGACCAGTTCGTCATCGACGGCGCTGCGGACTCGGTCGCACGCGACCCGGTTCGCTCCGCCGCGGCAAGCTGGTCCCAGGTGACCATGATGTCGAGCAGGTCCTCGTCGATGCGCAGGAGCTCGATGTCGGTGATCGCCTTCGCCTGCGCGAACGGCGTCTTGCGCCCGAGCGGGTGACGCGCCTCGGGCGTGCCGCCGACCACGACGTCGGAGCTGCCGTTTCCCAGGATCAGCGCGACCTCGCCCTTGAGCAGGAACACGAGCTGCCCAGCGACGCCCTTGACCCGGAAGGGGTCCAGGGTCTTGCTGACCGGCTCGACGACGCAGAGCTCCGCGAGCTCCGCCAGCCGCTGCTGCGAGAGCGCGCTGATCGGCTCGAGCGCCTTCAGCACCGAGGCGTTGATCTTGTCCGTGGAGGTTGCCGCCATTGTTTCGTTTCCTTGGCCCGGGACACTAAAACTCGATGACCTGGTTGTTCTGCAGCATGCGCGGCCGGTATTGGCCCGCATACTCCTCGAGTTCCTCCATCGTCAGCTCGATCTCGCCGGGCTTGAGGTGGGTGATGAAGATCTCGCAGCTGCGCTCGAGCTTCGCGAGTTCGTCGGCGAGCATGCTGGGGCACAGGTGCTTCGACATGATCGCGAGGTTCTTCTCGCGGTTGCAGAACGCGCACTCGATGATGAGCTGCTTGAGGTTGGCGATCTTGTTGACGATCGCCCACAGCTCGTCGTTGGTGGTCGTGTCTCCGGTGAAGACCAGGCTGCCCTTGCCGCTGTCGAGCTGGTAGCCGACCGCGGGCACGACGTGGTTCGCCGGCAGCGCGGTGATCCGGCGGCCGTTGCCGAGGCTCAGCGCCTGGCCGACCTCGATCGGCTCGTAGCGGAGGAACGGCTTCTCGGGCGTCGGGATCTGCGTGAAATCCGGCCAGATCGACCAGTTGAAGATGTGGTTCTTCAGGATCTCGATCGTCGCCGGCAGTGCGTGCACGGTGAGGGGCTCGTCGCGCATCTGGCCGACCGTGTCGACCATGAACGGGATCGCAGCGACGTGGTCGAGATGCGAATGGGTCAGGAACACGCGGTCGATCGGCGTCAGCTCCGCGAGCGTCAGGTCGCACACGCCGGTGCCCGCGTCGATCAGAATGTCGCGGTCGAGCAGCAGCGAGGTGGTGCGCAGATGCCGCCCACCGATCCCCCCGCTGCAACCGAGTACGCGGATTCTCACTCGCTACTTCGCTTCGAACGCAGACACACCCTCCCAGCCGGCGCCGGGCGGGTCTTGACGGTACCTAGCCACGCGGTCCGCATATAAGGAATAAAGTTGCGCACCCGGGTATAACCTCAGGAGATTAAAGAGGATTAGTTCCGCCTGGTCCCAGTTCCGGGTGCGATAGAGCTGCAGCGCCTCACCCCGGAGCTTAAGCTCTTCCAGCCGCTCCTTGGCGACCTCGCCGTCCCGGCAAATCGCCTCGAAGATCGCCACCGGCTCGTCCTTACCCTTGACGCGCACGCGGTCAAGCTCGCCGAACACGACGCCACCCACCGCCTCCTTCGTCGCCTGGCCGGCGATGATCGCCGCACCATACGGCTTGGTCAGCCCTTCGATGCGCGAAACGGGCTCGTCGTTCACCACGTCGAACGCGACGAGCGCCGCGCCGTACTTGTCGAAGAGGTTGCGGACGATCCCCGCGACCACGTCCCGGCCCCACGGCCAGCGGCCGAGCTCGGGCGTCGCGAGACTGCGCTCGTCGATGTCGAGGATGACGATGCGGTCGTCGACGGTCCCCGGCGCGGTCAGGCGGAGCCGGGTGCCGTACACGAGGTGGTCGAAGCGGGTGACGACCTCGAGCTGGTAGACCTTCCCGGCATGGCCAAGGAAGAGAGCGAGGACCGCGAGCCCCAGCGCGATCCGGACGATGTGCTGCTTCACGCCGCGCGCCCAGGCCATGCCAGCCGCGGGAGCGGCCGGATCAGGTCTTGTAGAAGAACTCCATCTTGACGCCGGCGAGCTCGATGATGTCGTGGTCGTTGAGCGGGTGCGCCTGCGCGTCGAGCAGCTTGCCGTTGAGAATCGGGAAGTTCGCGCCCTCGACGTGGGTGATGAAGTAGCCCTGCGGACGCTTGGTGATCACCGCCACCTGCACGCCCGGCTTGCCGAGGGTCGTGAGGGCCTTCGTAAGCTCCATTTCCTTGCCGGCATTCGAGCCCGAAAGGATCTGGATGGCCGCGACCTTGCCGCCGCCGGCGAGCTGCTGTGACACCGACATCGGCTGCGAGGTGCCCATGGTCGGCATCCCCTGCGAGGCGGAGACCGGCTTCACCGGCTGCGAGGCCGACGGCGCGGTCGGGGTGGGCTGGGGCTGGGAGGCCGACATCGGGTACGGCGGCTGCGAGGTCGACGGCTTGGGCGCGTCTGCCTTCGGCACGGCGCCTGGGCGCAGGACCATCGTCTTCTCGAAGTCCTGCGGCGCGGCCGACTTCTGGCTCTGGTCGTTGATGTACTTGAGCTTGTACTTGCCCAGCTCGACCACGTCGTTGGTCTGCAGGAAATGCTTCTTGATCGGCTGCCCGTTCACGAGCGTGCCGTTCGTCGACCCGAGGTCCTCGAGGAACGAATCGTTCAGGATGGTGACGATGACCGCGTGCTCGCCCGACACCGCCAGGTTGTCGATCTGGATATCGTTGTGCGGCTTGCGCCCGATGGTCGTCCGCTCCTTGGTGAGGGCGATCTCCTTGAGCACCAACCCGTCCATACTCAGTATCAGCTTTGCAGGCATGGCAGTGTCCCCGTCTATTTCAACCAGCTGAACAAGCGCGAGAGCCAGCCTTTCGGCGCGGCATAGTCTCTCACCACACGGACCAGAATCACGGACACGTTGTCGCGTCCGCCGTTGTCGTTCGCCATCTGCACGAGCTGCTGGGCGGCGAGCCGGAGGTTCGCCGACAGCGTCTGCAGGGTCATGCCGATGTCCTCGTCGCTCACCATGTCGTTGAGCCCGTCGGAGCAGAGCAGGTAGACGTCACCAGTCTGCGCCTCTAGGCAGGTGAGCTCCGGCTCGACCGTCGGATCGATCCCGAGCGCCCGCGTGACCAGGTTCTTGTTCTGCGAGAACTTGGCCTGCTCGGGCGTGATCATGCCGCTGTCGATCTGCTCCTGCAGCAGCGAGTGGTCGCGCGTGATCTGCTCGAAGGCCTCGCCACGGAGGCGGTACGCGCGCGAGTCGCCGATGTGCGCCAGCATTACCTTGTTATCGTAGAACAGGCCCGCCACCAGCGTCGTGCCCATGCCGGAATACTGCGGCTGGCTCTGGGCAGCCTGGAAGATCGAGGTGTTCGCCTTGGCGATCTGGTCCTTCAGGAGCTTCTCCGCCCACGGCCGGCCAGAGGCGGGCTCGAGCCGGTACGGCGGCGTCTCGTCGAGCAGGTGCTGCAGCTCGGTCGTGATCACGGTCGTGGCCATGCCGCTCGCGACCTCGCCCGCGTTGTACCCGCCCATCCCGTCGGCGAGCACGACCAGGCCCTTCGCCGCGTCGGCCGCGATCGAGTCCTCGTTGTGCGACCTGACGATCCCCGGATCGGTGCAGCTCGCGATTTCCAGCGCCTGGCTCAAATTCATCTTCTACAGGGAAATGTCGACATCGCGCTTCTGCGCCTCTCTGCCGCCGACGCAGGCCCGCAGCGCCTGCGCGAACGCCTCTCCGGTCTGGAACCGCTCGCCCGCCTCCTTCGCCATGGCGCGCGCGAGGAAGGCGACGACCGCCGGAGGCACTTTCGCGTTGAACCGCAGGATGTCGGGCGGCGGCTCGTTCGCGATCTTGAACATGAGCTGTGCCATCGACTCGCCCTCGAACGGCAGCCGTCCGCTGAGGAGCTGATACAGGCTTGCTGCCAGGGAGAAGAGATCCGAGCGCCCGTCGATCTTCTTCCCGGCGAGCTGCTCCGGGGACATGTAGGAGGGCGTGCCGAGCACCAAGCCGGTCTTGGTCTTGGCCGCATCCGTGATGCGCGCGATGCCGAAGTCGGTCACCTTCACGGTGTCGGTCTGCGGCTCGTACATGATGTTCGCGGGCTTGACGTCGCGGTGAACCACGTTCTGCTTGTGCGCGTACCCGAGCGCCTCGGCCACGCGCGCGACGATCGAGACCACCTTCTCCGGCGGCAGGAGTTGGCCGGGCATGGTGTAGGGCACCAGGTCCTGGCCCTTGAGGAACTCCATCGCGATGTAGGCGAGGTCGTGCTCCTCCCCGGCGTCGAAGATGGTCACGATGTTCGGGTGGTTCAGGCGCCCCGCCGTCTCGGCCTCGCGGAAGAAGCGCGCCTTGACGTCGGCGAGCTCGTCGGCCTCGAACTCCTGCGCGAGCGCCAGCGTCTTGATCGCGACGATGCGCCCGATCTTCGGATCCTTGCCCTGGTAGACCACTCCCATCGCGCCCTTGCCGAGCTCTTTCTCGACTTGGTAGCGCCCGAGCATCGGCTTCTCGACCGCGTCGGCAGTGAGAATGCTGGTGTCGGTCCGCGCCGCGCCGCCGCCGAGAATGACCGTCTCGGAGAGCTGTTTTGCGCGCGACACCTTCTGTCCGACGTCGCGGTACTTCGGGTTGCGCTCGGCGACGTACCGGAACACGTTCTCCGCCTTGTTGAACTGGCGTTTGCGCTCGAAGTCGAGCGCGAGGTTGTACAGGTCGTCGAGCAGCGTGTCGTCGACCGGGCACTTGCGGAAGTAGTCGAAGGCCATGTCGAACTGGCCCTGACCCTGGAACGCGAGCCCGAGCATCCGGTTCGAGGCGGCCGACTCGGCGTCGGACTTCTCCTTACCCTCCTCGGTGACGAGGAAGCGCTTGGTCGTGAGCGCCACGTGGCCGAGGACCAGAAGCACCGCAGGCAGCATGAGCTGCAGCCACATGCCCTGCGCCGACATGAGACCGAAGTGCGTCGCGACGATCGCCACGAGGAGCACCGCGGTGACGGCCGCGCCCATCCCCGCCTTCAGCCGCGGCAGGACCGCGATGAGATACAGCGCCACGAGCAAATAGGCGGCGTACTCGGCCCAGACGCCCCAGGTCGGCACGACGAAGAAGTGCTCCTGCAGGATCGAGGACACCGAGTGGGCCAGCGCGAGCACCGGCGGCATCGCGGGCGACACCGGCGTGACCGAAGCGGTGCCGAGCCCCGGCGCAGTGGGACCGATCAGGACGATCTTGTCCTTGTAGCGGTCGGCGGGGATCTTTCCCGAGTAGACGTCGAAGAACGAGTCCACCGGGAATGCCGGCCGGCCGTCGCGATCCTTGTAGAAGTAGGTGTACATCTGAAGCCGAGGATCGGTCGTGATCCGCAGGTTGGCGAGGCTCACGCCCTCGCCGAGGCTCACCTTTATGTCGTTCGACCCGAGGTTGATGCTCCGGGCCGCGATCAGCATCGCGAGCGACGGGTAGAGCTGGTCAAAGTGCGCCAGGACGAGGGGCTCCGAGCGGACGCCGCCGTCGACGTCGACGCGGGCGTTGAGGTGCCCGATCCCGGCGGTCGGCCGGCCGAGGACGTCCACCGGAACGACGACGCCGGCGCCGGTCGGGAACGGAAGGTCGGGCGAATTTCCCTGGACGTTCTTGAGCGCGTTGCGCGTCACAAACTCGGGCAGCGGCCGGTCCGGCTTCCCGCGCGCGTCGCCGAGCTCGAACAGCATCGGCAGGAGCACGTTACCGGCCTTCGCGTAGCTCTCGGCGAGCTTGCGGTCGGTGTTGAGCGCGCCCTCGGCCTCCTGGAGGATCGCGCCGAGTCGCTCGAGCGGCGAGCCCTGCTCGACTGCGGCCGGATCGGGCACCGCTTTGCGGTACTCGCCGGCGAGCTTGGTGACGTACGCGAGCCCTGGGTCGATCTGCGGCTCGGTGAAGAACACCAGCGTCCCGACCACCTTCGCGTTGCCGGTAGCGAGGCTCTCGGTCATGCGGGCATGGACGTCGCGCGACCACGGCCACCGGCCGATGTTGCGCAGGCTTGCCTCGTCGATCGCGATGACGGCAATACGGTCGGAGGGCGCCCGGTCGGTGGCGCGAACCCCCATGTCGTAGGCCTTGCGCTCGAGGCTCTGGATCAGGTCGGAACCGGCGAACAGGAACAGGGCCACCGCAACCGCGAGGCCGAGGAACCAGTCCCTGCTCCAGAATCCCGCCTTACTCACCGACGTTCTTCTCCCCCGCTGTTGTTGTCGTTGTTCTGGCCTGACGGGTTTATTGGCGGTTCCCGGACGATCTCAAGCGTGCCCCTCTCACGCGTGCGAGTACCCCGCGGGCCGCGTCCGCCCCGCGCCGTCACGCCCTGAGGCTCGCAAGATCGCCCGTTTAGCCCCTAAGTTGCTGTAGAAACAGCAGCATAATTACCATTGTTACAGTCAGGTATGAAATTAGTCAAATTCTCTGGCGACTTACCGTCACTTCGCGGCGGCGACGCAACGGCCAAGACCCCGAGCCGGTGAAACCGAAAAACGACGACGGCGAGCGCTCGGCTCGCCGTCCCGGCCCCGTGGCCGTGCGATCCCGTTAGGTGCCCAGCATCGTCCCGACCGCAAAGCCAAGGGCTGCGGCCAGTTCCGCGCCGCCGACCTTCTTGGTGTCCTCGCCCTTCGCCTTCATCACCTCGATCCGTCCGCCTTGAGCGGTGACGAAGAAGCTGGTCGCGCCAATTTCCGCGACCTCGCCGACTTTTCCCTTCACCGCACCGAACGTGCGGAACGGATGCTTCCGGGCGTCGAAGAGCTGGATCTTGCTGCCGTTCAGCGTCGTCCACGCCCCAGGCGCCGGGTTGCTGGCCCGGATCGTGTTGTAGACGAAGTCGACGTGGTTGGCCCAGTTGAGCTTCGCCTCGGCGGCGCGGAACCAGCCCTCGTACGTGGCCTGGCTCTCGTCCTGCACGACTTCCTTGTGCTTGCCGGCGTAGACGAGGTCGGCAGCCTCGAGCATCGCCTGGACGCCCATCGGGAAGAGCCGGTCGAAGTACACGCTGCCGAGCGTGTCGTCCGGGGCGATCGGCGTCTCATTCTGGAGGATCACCGGGCCTTCGTCGAGGCCGTCGGTCGGGCGGAAGATCGTGAGGCCCGTCTTCGTGTCGCCCCGTGCAATCGGCCAGTTGATCGAGCTCGGGCCGCGGTACTTCGGCAGGAGCGACGGGTGATACTGGATCGTGCCGAGGCGCGGGATGCCGACGAAATCGTGCGGCGCGAACTGGAGGACGTACGCCATGACCCCCAGGTCGACCTTGAGATCGCGCAGCGCGGCGTGCGCCTCCGGCGCCCGGAGGCTCTGGAACTGGAAGAGCTTCAGCCCCTTCTCCTGGGCCGCAGCCTTGAGCGGGTCGACCCTGGCGCCCTCCTTCTCCGGCGCGCAGAACACGCCGGCGACATCGTCCTTGCGCGCGAGAAACGCCTCCAGGACGGCTTTGCCAAAATCCTGCTGTCCGATGATTGCAATTCTCATTGCTGCACTCCTCCAGCAGGACTTCGGTGGAGGCTAATGCGCCGCAGGCGCGTTACGCCGGAACCAAAATCCTGCTGTCCGATGATCGCGATGCGCATGATCACGCAGCCTTCTTGGGCTTCGGCGGCGCGCTGAATGCGCCGGCCTGTTTGAGCGCGCCGACCTGCGCCTCGTCGTAGCCGAGCACGTCCCTCAGGACCTCGTCGGTGTGCTCGCCGAGCAGCGGCGAGCGCTTGATGACCGCAGGCGACGCGGAGAGCTTGATCGGCATGCCCACGTTGAACCACGGTCCGCGCTGCGGGTGATCGAGCTCCACCCACATGTCGCGACCGCGCACGTGCTCGTCGGTCGCGAGGTCCTCGGTGCTCATGATGGGCCCGCACGGGACGTCGAGCGGATTGAGGATCGCCATGAACTCGCGCTTGGTGTACTTCTCCGCGAACTTGTTGATGAGCGTCCACATCAGCGCCTGGTTCTTGCGCCGCTCGGCGATGGTCGCGAGGCGCGGGTCGTTCGCGAGATCCGGCACGTGGACCTCGGGGCCGATGCGGTTCGCGAGCGCCTCCCACACCGCCTCCTGCACGACCACGTAGAGCCAGTCGTTCGCGCCGTGCGGCTTGCAGTGGATGGCGTTGCCGAGCTGACCGCCGCCCGAATCGTTGCCCGCGCGGGGCACTTCGCCCATCCCCTGGTATGTCGGCACCGAGTACTCGGCGAGGGCCTGGCGCGTGAGACGCTGGTGGTCCCGGAACTTCACGCGGCAGAGGTTCATCACCCCGTCCATCATCGCGACCTCGACGTACTGGCCTTGCCCGGTGCGGTTCGCCTGGTGGAGCGCCGCGAGCAGCCCGATCGCGAGATGCAGCCCCGTGCCGGTGTCGCCGATCTGGGCGCCGGTCACGAACGGCGGGCCGTCGGGCACACCGGTGGTGCTCATCGCACCGCCCATCGCCTGCGCGACATTCTCGTACGCCTTGAAATCCGCGTACGGCCCCGACGAGCCGAATCCCTTGATCGAGCCCATGACGATCTTCGGGTTGATGCTGTGGATCTTCTCCCAGGCGAAGCCGAGCCGGTCGAGCACGCCGGGACCGAAGTTCTCCATAATGATGTCGCACTTCTTGAGCAGATCGACGAACACCTGCTTGCCCTCGGCCGACTTCATGTTCACGACGATCGACCGCTTGTTGCAGTTGAGCATCGTGAAGTACAGGCTGTCGGCGTTCGGCACGTCGCGCAGCTGCCCCCGCGTCGCGTCGCCCTGCGGCGGCTCGAACTTGATCACGTCCGCGCCCATCCACGCGAGCAGCTGCGAGCACGTCGGCCCGGCCTGGACGTGCGTCATGTCGAGGATGCGTACGCCTCTTAAAGCTTCCATTCTGATCTCCAATACTTCTGCGGCTATTTCTTTTTCGCGCTCGGATTCAGGCTCGTGATGCGACCGCTTTCGGTGCCGGCGGTTTCATCGATCACGGCATTGATGAGCGTGGGCTTGCGCGAGCGTATGGCTTCTTCCATGGCCTTGCGCAGCTCGGCCGAGGTCGCGGCGTGCATGCCCACGCCACCGAAAGCCTCCATCAGCTTGTCATAGCGCGCACCCTTGACGAACACGGTGGGTGCCACATCCGGGCCGCCGGTCGGATTGACGTCGGTGCCGCGGTAGACGCCGTTGTTGTTGAAGACCACCACGCAGACCGGCAGGTTGTAGCGGCAGATGGTCTCGACTTCCATGCCGGAGAAGCCGAAGGCGCTGTCGCCCTCGATCGCGATCACCTGCTGGCCGCTGACCACGGCGGCCGCGACGGAAAAGCCCATGCCGATGCCCATCACCCCCCAGGTGCCGACGTCCAGGCGCTTGCGCGGCTTGTACATGTCGACGATGCTGCGGGTGAAGTCCAGCGCGTTGGCGCCTTCATTCACGAGGCACGCGTCCGGGTTGGCCTTGATGATGTCGCGCACCACGGCGAGCGCGCTGTGGAAATTCATCGGCGTCGGGTTCTTCGCCAGGGTCTCGGCCATCTTGGCGATGTTCTTGTTCTTGCGCTCGGCGACGGCGGAGAGCCAGTCCGCCGGCGGCTTGGTCCAGTTGGCGCCGATGCCCGCGAGAAGGGCCGACACGCAGGAACCGATGTCGCCGACCACCGGGGCGTCGATACGGACGTTGCTGTCCGCCTCCTGCGGCGAGATGTCGACTTGAATGAACTTCTGCCCGCCCCAGTCCTTGTGGCCCTTGCCGCCCCAGGTCTTGCCCTTGCCGTGCGACAAGAGCCAATTCAGGCGGGCGCCTACGAGCATCACGACGTCGGCTTCGGGCAGCACATAGGAGCGGGCGGCAGACGCGCACTGCTCGTGCGTGTCGGGCAGCAGGCCCTTCGCCATGGACATGGGCAGGTAGGGGATGCCGGTCTTCTCGACCAGGGCGCGGATGTCCGCGTCCGCCTGGGCGTAGGCGGCACCCTTGCCCAGCAGGATGAGCGGACGCTCGGCGCTCTTGAGCAGGTCGAGGGCGCGCTTCACGGCGTCCTGCGCCGGGATCTGTCGCGGCGCTGGGTCGACTACCTTGATCAGCGATTTCCTGCCGGCTTCCGCGTCCATGGTCTGGGCGAACAGCTTGCCCGGCAGGTCGAGGTAGACGCCGCCCGGACGGCCGGAGACCGCGGCGCGGATGGCGCGCGCGATGCCCACACCGATGTCCTCGGCGTGCAGCACGCGGAAGGCGGCCTTGCACAGCGGCCTGGCGATGGCCAGCTGGTCCATCTCCTCGTAGTCACCCTGCTGCAGGTCGACGATCTCGCGCTCGCTGGAGCCGCTGACGAGGATCATCGGGAAGCAATTGGTGGTGGCGTTGGCCAGTGCCGTGAGGCCGTTGAGGAAGCCGGGCGCGGACACCGTCAGGCAGATGCCCGGCTTTTGCGTCATGAAGCCGGCGATGGCGGCGGCGTTGCCGGCGTTCTGCTCGTGGCGGAACGAAATCACGCGTATGCCCGCGGCCTGTGCCATGCGGGTGAGGTCGGTGATCGGGATACCGGGCAGACCGAAGATCGTGTCGATGCCGTTGAGCTTGAGGGCATCGATGACCAGATGAAAGCCGTCGGTCACTTGTGCATCGGTTGTCATGCTGAGGCGCTGCTGCACGTCGCTGGCAGTGGAGAGTTGAGGTTCGACGGTGCCCATCCGGGTACCTCCTCTAGGGATCGAGCGCGCCGCTCGCCGGCGCCGGGTTATAGGCGAAGAAACCTGCGTTCAAACGGGACGTTAGGATAGGCAAACGGGCCGTCCGGCCACCTTGACTGCGGTCAATCATTCCAGCTAACTTGACGCCGCATTCGGAACTCGCGAAGGCCCCGGCGGCCCGATGTCGCACATCGCCACGCACCCGCACCGCAACACCATCCGGCTCGCTCTCAGGCAGAACCGCATCCTCGCGGCCATGGACGCGGCGGCCTGGGACGAGCTCGAGCCGCGCCTCGAGGTGGCCGACTACCGCAAGGGCGACCTCCTCGTGCACCAGGGCTCGACCGAGATGGAGCAGTTCTTCATCCTCGACGGCATTCTCAAGCGCGTCGTCGCGAACGCCGAAGGCAAGGAGATGATCCTGCGATTCGCCGCCGAGGCCGACATGGACACGTCGTATGCGGCGTGGCGCCTCAAGACACCGGTGCCCTACAGCATCGTGGCGGTGACCAAGACCCGTGTGGCCAGGCTGCCGATGCCGCACTGGGTCGAGTTCCTCGAGCGGCATGCGGACGCGAAAGCCCGCTTCGAGTTCGAGGTGATGAAGCTGATGTCGGAGGTGATGGCGCACACGATCACACTCCATCTCCTCGATGCACCGGGGCGGCTCGCGCGGTTCCAGCGCAAGCACCAGGACTATCTCGGCCGCATCCCCAACAAGGAGTTGGCGTCGTACCTAAACCTGACGCCCGAGACGCTCTCGCGGCTGAAGCAGCGGAAAGCGCAGGCATAGCGCGGATCCACTTCACCGCCAGGGCCGCTGTGGCTGCTCTTGTTTCTTTCTTGTTGGCGGCTGATCGCCGTGACGGGGCAACCTACCGCCGCGGCCGGCGGATCGTCCGCAGCTCCGAGTGCACGTGCTTCACGCCGGGCACCTTGTGAGCGACCTCGGCGGCGCCTTTGCGCTCCGCCTCGTCCTGGACCATTCCGCGCAGCGTCACCCGGTCGCCGTCGGCGACCACCGTGACCTCCACTTGCGCCGTCGCATCGCTCGCCATGAACGCCGCGCGCACGCGCGCCTCGAGCGCAAGGTTCGCGAGTTTCGCCCGCGATGCGTCCGTTTCCAGGAACTCGGGCCGTCCCGCGAGCGCGACGACCTGCTCGATGCACGCGGCGATGGACACCCTTTCGGTATTGAGCGTGAGGTCGTAGAGTAGCGGGTCGCCCCACTTGACGTGGAACCGCGCCTGCATCGCCGCGGCGTGCGCCTCGTCGCTGCGCTGGATCTCGTCGCGGATGAACGCGTCGTCGTCGGTATCGAGCCGCTGCATCAGCGACCTGACCCTGGCCTCGAGCGGCGCGCAGACCCGCACGCACGGTATGTGCGGTACCGGGCGCAGCAGCAGCGTCGAGCCCCACCCGCGGATCAGCACGTTGCCCTTCAGCGCGACGTCGTACACCTCCTCCGCGGTAAACACCGCGATCTCGGTCTGCGAGGTCGACACGCGCTCGAGCATCGATGCCTTGCCTTCGCGCAGCCGCTGCAGCAGGCTCTTCTTGACGTGCATCTTGTCGGCAACACGCTCGGCGAGCTCGTGCCCGACCGAGGCCATCCCGAGCGCCTGCGCCACCCCCGCCGCGACCTCGGAGCCGCGCGTCCCCACTTCCATCGTCATCGCGATCACCGGCATCGTCGACTCCCCGGCGTTATGCCGCTCCCCGGATCCGGCCCAGGCCGGCGGAGATCACGGGCCAGAACAGCATGATCAGGGCGAGCGCGGTGAGCCCGCCGACCAGCGTGTTGGCGAAGAACACCGACATGTCGCCCTGCGAGATCAGCATCGACTGCCGGAACGAGTCCTCCGCGCGGTCGCCCAGGACGAGCGCGAGCACGAGCGGCGCGAGCGGGTAATCGAGCTTGCGCATGATGTAGCCCGCCACCCCGAACACGAGCATCAGATAGACGTCGAACATCGAGGTGTGCACAGTGTACGCGCCGATCGCGCAGATTACGATGATCACCGGCGCGATGATCGCGAACGGAACGCGCAGGATCGCTGCGAATAGCGGCACGCACGTGAGCACCACGATCAGGCCCGCGATGTTGCCGAGGTACATGCTCGCGATCAGGCCCCAGACGAACTCCTTCTGCTCCTGGAAGAGCAGCGGGCCGGGCTGCAGACCCCAGATCAGCAACCCCCCGAGCAGCACGGCCGCCGTCGGCGACCCGGGCACGCCCAGCGTCAGCATCGGCAGCAGCGCGGAGGTGCCTGCCGCGTGCGCCGCCGTTTCGGGCGCGACGACGCCTTCCACCTGGCCGGTGCCGAACTTCTCCCCGTCCGGCGAGAAGCGCTTGGCGACCCCGTAGCTCATGAACGACGCCGGGGTTGCGCCGCCGGGCACGATCCCCATGAAGCAGCCGACGGCCGAGCTGCGCAGGCTCGTCATCCAGTATCGCGGCAGCTCGCGCCACGTTTCCATGACCACCCTGACGTTGATCTTCGCTTTGGCGCCCTTGAACGCGAGGCCCTCCTCGAGGGTGAGCAGGATCTCGCCGATACCGAACAGCCCGATGACCGCGATCAGGAAATCGAACCCCTTCAGAAGTTCGGTGAACCCGAACGTGAGCCGGAGCTGCCCGGTGACCGTGTCGAGGCCGACTGCCGCCAGCGCGAAGCCGATCATCATCGACGCGATCGTTTTCAGCGCCTGCCCCTTGCTCATCCCGACGAACGCGCAGAAGGTGAGGAGATAGACCGAGAAGAACTCCGGTGGCCCGAACTGGAGGGCGAAGTTCGCCACCACCGGCGACAGGAAGGTGATCAGGATCACCGCGACGAGCGCGCCGACGAACGACGACGTGAACGCCGCCGCAAGGGCGTTGCCGGCCCGCCCCTTCTGGGCGAGAGGGTAGCCATCGAACGTGGTCGCCACCGACCAGGGTTCGCCCGGAATGTTGAAGAGGATCGACGTGATCGCGCCGCCGAACAGCGCGCCCCAGTAGATGCACGACAGCATGATGATCGCGGAGGTCGGCGGCATCGTGAACGTGAGAGGCAGTAGGATCGCCACCCCGTTCGCGCCCCCCAGGCCGGGAAGCACCCCGATCACCACGCCGAGGATGACGCCCACGAACATCAGCATCAGGTTGAACGGCGTCAGCGCGACGCCGAACCCGTGCATCAACGAGGTGATTTCTTCCAACTCGTTCCCCCTCTGTTCCCGTTATCGGGCGGTGGCCACCGCGCGCCTAATCAAGACCGAGCCACGCCTCGAGCGGCCCCTTCGGGAGGGGCACCTTGAACCAGACCTCGAACAGCAGGAAGAAGACGACGCTCACGCCCAGCGCCACGGCCGCGGTCTTCCCCCAGGGGCTCTTCCCGAGCCAGCGCATGAAGAACGCAATGAACAGCGTCGACGCGACGTAGATCCCGGCGAGCTTGATCAGGATCGCGTAGCCGATCGACGGCACCAGCATCTTCATCACCAGCAGGAGCTGGCCGCGCGAGACGAAGGGCTTGGCAGCCTTCGCCTTGTCCGCGAGCGCGCGGAAGAAGATGACTCCCGTGGACAGGCAGATGAGCAGCCCGATGTAGAACGGAAAGTACCCGGCCTGCGGGCCGTCGGCGCCCCACCTCGCGCCCAGCCGGACGCTGTCCCACATGACCGTCGCGCCGAAGGCGAAGATGAGGGCGGCGACGACGAGCTCGATGGTGCGCGTGGAGGCCGCCGGGCGATCTTTGTTGTCGTTCATGGGTCACCCTGCGTCGGAGCGGCGCCGCCGGCGGCGCCGCGGGATCCCTAGCGCAGAGCGCGCCCGGCCGGCCGGGCGCGGCGTCTCAGGTCACTTGCTCGGAGCCAGGAAACCGGCTTCCTTCATGAGCTGGTAGTGGCGCTGCTCCTCCTTCGCCACCCAGTCGCGATAGTCGTCGCCTTTGAGCGCGGTCTGGTTGAAGGCGCCCCGCTCCATGAACTCCTTCCACTCGGGCGTTTCGCGGACCTTGCCGAACAGCGTCACGTAGTAGTTGCGCTGCTCTTCGGTCACGCCCGGCGCCATAAAGATCCCCCGGAGCATGAGATAGTCCATGTCGACCCCGGACTCCTTGCAGGTCGGGATGTCGCTCCACGCCATGGTGTCGGTGACCTTGGTCCGGTATTGCAGGCGCACGTCGTCGAAGACGCATAGCGGACGCAGCTTCCCGGCGCGCCACTGCGCGACCGCCTCGATCGGGTTGTTGACCGTCGAGTCCACGTGCTTGCCGACGAGCTGCACGGCCACGTCGCCGCCGCCCTTGAACGGGACGTAGGTGAACTTCGTGCCGGTCTGCCTCTCGAGCGCAACGGTGATGATCTGGTCCTCCTGCCGGGACCCGGTGCCGGCCATCTTGAACTTGCCCGGGCCGGCCTTTTTCGCCGCCTCGATGTACTCCTTCGCGGTCTTGTACGGCGCTTCGGCGTTGACCCACAGCACGAACTGGTCGAGCGCCAGCATCTGCACCGGCGTCAGGTCCTTCCAGCTGAAAGGCACACCGGTCGCGAGCGGCGTGGTGAACAGGTTGGAGAGCGTGATGATGATCTTGTGAGGGTCGCCTTTCGCGCCCTTGACGTCGAGAAAGCCCTCGGCGCCGGCGCCGCCGCCCTTGTTCACGACGACGATCGGCTGCTTCATCAGGTTGTGCTTCTGGATGATCGCCTGGCTGAGGCGCGCCATCTGGTCGGCGCCGCCGCCGGTGCCGGCGGGGACGACGAACTCGACGGACTTGGTCGGCTCCCAGTCGCCGACCTGTGCGTGCGCCGGGGTGACTGCAACCGCGGTCGCGGCCGCTACGACGGCGAGCCTGATACTGGTCTTGAGTCTCATGGTGCTCCTCCTGTCAAGGTATTCGGGGAAACGTCACCGCACCTCCTTGTGCCCCAATGCGCGGAAGTCGCCGTTCTTTCTTGTAGTTTTGCGATGCAATTCTGGCGAAAGTTGCGCCGGGATGCGATTGACTCCGGTCAATAAAGCGCGATGCTGCACCGCTCCGGAGCCACGCCGCTCTGTAGCCAGACGCGCCGCTTTCGGTCACCCGCGCTGGCGCCCCCGATAGACGAGCACCGGGATCCGGCTCTCGTGGAGGACCTTCTGGGTCTCGCTGCCGAGCAGCGCGTCGGTGATGCCGCGCCGGCCGTGCGAAGCCATGAAGATCAGGTCGCACCTGCGCTTCCTGGCCATCTCGAGAATCGCGTGCGCGGGGTATTCGTCCGTGACGCTTACGGTTTCGCATTTCACGCCGGCGCGCCGGGCCTCGGCTGCGATCGTCTCCAGGTACCTCTTCGCCGCCCGTCGGATCAGGTCGGCATGCTCGTCGGGCGTCATGTAGCCGACCGGAATCAGGGCGCGGTACACGATCGGCGTCGGCGCCGGCGCGGCGAACAGACCGGTCACCCGCGCGCCGAGCTTGCCGGCAAGCTCGATGCCGGCGGCGGCGGCGGCCCGCGACAGCGGCGAACCGTCGGTCGGTATCAGGATGTGCTTGAACACTTCGCCTGCCCCCTTCGCGTTTCACTTCGCGTACGGCAGCACCCAGATCAGCATGCCGAGCACGTAGCAGACCCCCGCGGCGACCAGCGTGAACGGCACGCTCCAGGCGAGGAACTCCCGCAGCGACACCTTGCGCCCCTCCTCCTTCTCGGCCAGCGTCAGCGCGACATAGAGTGCCGGCGCGCCCGCCACCGTCAGGTTGCTGCCTAGCGTCCCCGACCAGAGCAGCATCCACCACAGCGGCCAGGGCTCGATCCCGCCCTGGGCCATGTCGCGGATGGTGTAGAGGAAGGTGAGGATGTAGGCATCGTGCTCCACCAGCCCCACGATCGGAATCGTCACCCAGTAAAGCACGGTGGCGCCCAATGCGTAGTTCTGGGCGAACAGCGGCTTCATCGCCTCGGCGAGCATGTCGAGGATGTGGCTCTTCTCGAGGCCACCCACCAGCGCGAACAGGGCGATGTAGAAGAAGATCGCGCGCCAGTCGAGTTCCTGCAGCATCTCCTCGAAGCTCGGCGCCTTGACGCGGTCGCCGAGCATCGCGAGCACCAAGACGAGCGACAGCGCGCCGGTGAGCGCGATGAAGCCGAGCTTCACGCCGAGCACCTCGCGCATCGACATCGCGATCACCGTCGCCAGGAACCAGCCCACTGCGACGCCCGCGAACAGCCTGTTCGGGATCTTCGCGTCGATGCCCAGCGCATCGACGTCCGTGACCCGCGGGCGGCCGCGGAAGCCGTACGCCCACATCGCCCCGAGCGTGATGAGGAACGTCAATATCAGGATGGGAAAGGACGACGGCCGGCCGAACTGCCAGATGAAGTCGAAGAACTCGGCGCCCGCGACGCTGTGCAGCATCTGCGGCGGGAGATCGCCGATGATGAGCGCGGTGCCCATGAAATTGGCGCCGAAGCCGATCATCAGGATCACCGGCGCCGCGGGCAGCTTCATGGCGCGCGCGAGAGGGAGCGCGACCGGCGCCATCATCAGGATCGTCACCACGTTGTCGACGAACATCGAGATCACGCCGGCGAGAAAGGTGAGGATGATCACCAGCAGGCCGGGCCGCCCGCCCGAAATCCTGAGCGCTTGCACCGAGAGCCAGCTCGGCACTCCGCTCTTGCCGAAATAGCCGGCGATCAGCCAGATGCTCACCAGGATCGCCATGACGTTCCAGTCGACGTAGCCGAACGCGTCGGTCTCGCTCATGACGCCGGCCCAGATCATCACCGCGACGCCGAGCAGCGCCGCGAGGGTGCTGTCGATGACGTTGGTGATCACCACCAGGATCGTGACGGCGAAGATCCCCAGCGCCAGCCACTGTGCGAACTCCATCGCGATTGCCTCCCCCTCAAGGCGCGGCGATTGTACACTGCCGGCCGGACGCACTCACCGCTGCACGAGCGTGGCTCGCCTTCGCGACGCTCGTGCTTGTCGTTACATCGCACATGTCGCGTCGATGCGGATTCTCGGGCGCGCTCCTCACCCCTCCTCGCCTTTCGGGAGGATGAACGCAGCCACGCTGCAGACGTGCGCTAGAACAGGCCGACGACCTTGCCGTCGACGATGTCGATCTTCACCGCCGAGGGCACTTTCGGCAGCCCCGGCATGGTCATGATGTCGCCGCAGATCATGACGACGAACTCGGCGCCAGCGGCGAGCCGCACCTCGCGCACGTTCACGACGTGGTTGTCGGGCGCGGCGCGCACCTGCGGATCGGTGGAGAAGGAGTACTGGGTCTTCGCGACGCAGATCGGATAGTGGCCGTAGCCGTCGTCCTGGAGCTTCTTGATCTGCGCGCGCACCTTGGCGTCCGCGGTCACCTCCGAGGCGCGATAGATCTTCTTCGCCACCTTGCCGATCTTGTCCCAGAGCGTATCGACGTCGTCGTAGAGGAACTGCATCGCGGAGGGCTTCGCGCACAGGTCGACGACCACGCGCGCAAGCTCGGCCGCGCCCTTGCCGCCGTCGCCCCAGTGCGTCGCGAGCACCACCGGCACGCCCATCCTGCTCATCCGCGCTCTCAGCATCTCGATCTCGGACGCGGTGTCGGAGTTGAAGCGGTTGATCGAGACGACGCACGGGACGCCATAGTGCTTCTGGACGTTCTCCACATGGCGCTCGAGGTTCACGAGCCCCTTGTGCAGGGCGTCGAGGTTCTCCTGCGTGATCGTCTTCAGGTCCTGGCCGCCGTGGTACTTCATCGCCCGCACCGTTGCCACGATCACGGTCGCGCTCGGGCGGAGCCCGCTCTTGCGGCACTTGATGTCCACGAACTTCTCCGCGCCCAGGTCGGCGCCGAACCCCGCCTCGGTCACCACGTAGTCGGCGAGCTTCAGCGCCGACTTGGTCGCGATCACCGAGTTGCAGCCGTGCGCGATGTTCGCGAACGGCCCACCATGGATGAACGCCGGGTTGTTCTCGAGCGTCTGGACGAGGTTGGGCTTCAGCGCGTCCTTGAGGAGCACCGTCATCGCGCCGTGCGCCTGCAGCTGGCGCGCTGTGACCGGTTTCTGGTCCTTCGTATAGCCGACGACGATGTTGCCGAGCCGGTTCTTGAGGTCCTCGATGGAGGTCGCAAGGCAGAAGATCGCCATCACCTCCGAGGCGACGACGATGTCGAAGCCGTCCTCGCGCGGAAAGCCGTTGGCGGTGCCGCCGAGCGCGATCGTGATGTCGCGCAGCGCGCGGTCGTTCATGTCGACCACGCGCTTCCACTGGATGCGCCGGATGTCGATTCCGAGCTCGTTGCCGTGGTGGATGTGGTTGTCGAGCATCGCCGCGAGCAGGTTGTTCGCGAGCGCGATCGCGCCGAAGTCGCCGGTGAAGTGGAGGTTGATGTCCTCCATCGGCACGACCTGCGCGTAGCCGCCGCCGGCCGCCCCGCCCTTCACGCCGAACACCGGACCGAGCGAGGGCTCGCGCAGGCAGATGACGGCTTTCTTGCCGATGTGGTTCAGCGCATCGCCCAGGCCCACGGTCGTCGTCGTCTTGCCTTCACCCGCAGGCGTGGGGGTCATGGCCGTCACGAGAATGAGCTTGCCATCGGGACGGCCCTTGAGGGTCTCCAGGAACTCGAGCGCGACCTTTGCCTTGTAGTGCCCGTAGGGCTCCAGGTGCTCGTCGGAGATGCCGAGCTTCGCCGCGGCGACCTTGGAGATGCGCTGCATCGTCGCAGCCTGGGCAATTTCGATGTCGGACGGCATGGCGGCTGCTCCTTGGACGTTGCGGATGGCGCGTAGGTTAGGTGGCGGGCCGCCGCGATGCCATTGACGGCGGTCAAGGGCGGCGGAGCCGGGGACGGGCTAGCGCAGTGCAGCGAGCGCTGCCCGCCCCGCGAAGCGCGCGCCCGCACCGAGCGACTCCTCGATTCGCAGCACCTCGTTCCACTTCGCCATGCGCTCCGAGCGCGCGAACGAGCCGACCTTGAGCTGGCCCGCGTTCCAGCCGACCGCCAGGTGCGCGATCGAGACATCCTCGGTCTCCCCGGAGCGCGCTGACACGATGGTCGCCCAGCCCGCGCGCCGGGCTGCGTCGAGCGCGGCCTTCGTCTCGGTGACGGTGCCGGCCTGGTTCGGCTTGATCAGCGCCGCGTTGCAGGCGCCCTGGGCAGCGGCGCTCGCCACGCGACCGGAGCTCGTTACCAGAAAGTCGTCGCCGATTACCTGCAGCCGGCCGGCCGCCGCGCGCGTGAAGCGCGCCATGCCCGCCGGGTCGTCCTCGGCGAGCGGATCCTCGACCGATACGATCGGGTAGCGCGCGACCCAGTCGAGCAGCATCTCGGCCATGCCGTCGGCGTCGAGCTCCCGCTTCTCCAGTCCGAGCCGGTACCGCCCCGACCGGCCGAACTCCGATGCCGCGACGTCGAGCGAGATCGCGACGTCGGCACCCGGCGCGAAGCCGGCGCGCTCGATCGCGCGCACGAGCCAGTCGAGCGCTTCCTCGTTCGCGCCGAATGCCGGCCACCAGCCGCCCTCGTCGGCGACGCCCGCGAGCTTCCCGGCCGCGCCCATCAGCTCGCCGGCCGCGCGGTAGACCTCGGCGGTCATTTCGAGCGCACGCGCGAAGCTCGTCGCCCCGACCGGCATCACCATGAAGTCCTGGATGTCGACGCGCCTGCCCGCATGCGCGCCGCCGCCGAAGATCTGGATCTCGGGCAGCGGCAGCGTCACCGGCGCGCCCGCCGCGAGATGGCGCCACAGCGGCTCGCCCGCAGCCGCCGCGGCGACGTGCAGGACGGCGAGCGACGTCGCGATCGTCGCGTTGCCGCCGAGCTTCGACTTGTCGGGGGTTCCGTCCAGCGCGATCAGCGCCGCATCGACGCGCCCCTGCTCGCGCGCATCCATGCCGGCGAGCGCTCGGGCGATCGGCCCGTTCACGTTCGCCACCGCGCGTGCAACGTCCATGCCGCCCAGCCGCGCGCCGCCGTCGCGGAGATCGACCGCCTCGTGCCGGCCGCGCGAGGCGCCCGCAGGCGCGATGGCGCGACCGCGCGCGCCGCCGGCGAGCGCGACTTCGACCTCGACCGTCGGCCGTCCGCGGGAGTCCCAGACCCGGCGTGCCTTCACTTCCGCTATGGCAGCGCGATTCATTCAAATGAAGCCACAGAGGACACTAAGTCCTTTCCAGCGTCTGCCGCCATGCCTCGGCGATTTCGGCGAGCCGCGTGCGCGGCGCGCGGAGAAGGGGCTTCGCGCAGGCCCGTACGCGGTCGCGGTCGGCCTCGTCGATGACGTACTCGACCGGCGACTTGCCGTCGACGCGCGCCAGGAAGAGCCCCGGCAGCAGCCGGGCGCAGCGCGCCTCGAACACGTCCCGCGGCTCCCATGCGGCGCCGCCGAGATAGGCCTCCGCGAGCGTGCGGAACGCGGCGAGGTAGCGCGCGCGCCATTGCGGCTGCCACAGGCACTTGAGCAGCAGATGGTTGAGGCAGAACGCGAGGTCGAACGCCGGATCGCCGTACCACGCGCATTCGGCGTCGAGGAACACCGGGCCGTGCGGCCCGACGAGGATGTTCTTCGGGCTCACGTCGCCGTGAACCAGTGCGAGCTTCGTGCGCGCGGTGCCTTCCGCGATTGCGCGCAGCGCCGGCGCGACGTCGGGGTGGCGCCCGGCCGTCGCCAGCAGATACGGCTCGAGCCGGATCGGGTGAAAGATGTGGTCGGTCGCGAAGCGCACGGCAATCTCCCGCCGGCCCGCGGTCGCCGCGTGAATGCGGGCGATGCGCCGGCCGACCTCGATCGCGACCGCCGGGTCGATCGCGCCGTCGCGCAGTTGTCCCTTCCAGACCGGGTGGGACTCGGGTGCAAGCCACTGCATCGCGAAGAGTCCGGCCTCCGGGTCCTCCGCGATGAGCCGGGGAGCGGCGTCGGGGACGATCTCGCCCGCGATGCGGATCCACTCGGCCTCGCTGTGATTGCGCTCTACCGGCGCGCGCCATTCGGCGGCGACCTTGAGTTGCGCGAGGGCACGCTTCACGCAGAAGCTGCGGCCCGCAACCTCGACGCGGAAGATGTCCGAGGAGACCCCGCCGGGGAGCGGCGTGAACGAGCACCGCTCGCGCGGGCCGGCGAGCCCCATGCGCTCGAGTGCTGCGCGGAGTTCCGGATCCGGGGCGGCTGCGGACGGCACGACAGGGCGGAGTTTAACCGCCCCGCGACATCCCGCAGCTCAGTCCCGCGCCGTGACTCGCGCAGCGGGCAGCGGCGCCTGGCCGCCGCCGAAGCTCATGCGCATCGGCGTCGCGCCGCCCTTCGTGACCCGGACGGCGCAATACTTGAATTCGGGAATCTTTCCGAACGGGTCGAGCGCCGGGTTGGTGAGCGCGTTCGCCGCCGCCTCGTAGTAGCAGAACGGAATGAAAACGGCGCCCGCCGGCGTACCCTCATCGACGCGCGCGTAGAGCGAGATCGACCCGCGCCGCGACTCGACGGTAATCACGTCGCCCGGTCGCGCCTTCAGCTTCGCCAGGTCGAGCGGATGGACGCTCGCGACCGGCTCCGGCTCGATCGCGTCGAGCACGCCCGCGCGGCGCGTCATCGCGCCGGTATGCCAGTGCTCGAGCTGGCGGCCGGTGATGAGCACCATCGGGTAGTCATGGTCGGGCTGCTCCGCAGCCGGAATGAGGTCAGCGGGGACGAACTTGCCCCGTCCGGTCGCCGTCGGGAAGTGGGTGGTGAAGATGACCGGGGTGCCCGGGTCACCTTCCTTCTCGCACGGGTAGGTGACCGACGAGTCGCGCTCGAGGCGCTCCCAGGTGATGCCGGCGATCGAGTCCATGCAGCCGCGCATCTCGTTGAACACGTCGCGCGGGTGCGCGTAGCTCCAGTCGAGCCCGATGCGGCGCGCGATCTCGTTGATGATCCAGAGGTCCTCGCGGACGTCGCCCGGCGGTTCGAGCGCCTTGCGCCCGAGCTGTACCATGCGATCGGTGTTGGTCACCGTCCCGACCTTCTCCGGCCACGCGGTCGCCGGCAGGACGACGTCGGCGAGGTACGCGGTCTCGGTGAGAAAGAGGTCCTGCACCACGAGATGCTCGAGCGCCGCCATGGCTTCGCGCGCGTGGTCGACGTCGGGATCCGACATCGCCGGGTTCTCGCCCATGATGTACATGCCGCGGATCTCGCCCTTCTTCGCGGCATTCATGATCTCGACCACTGTCAGCCCCGGCTTCGGGTCGAGCTCCATCCCCCAGAAGGCCTCGAAGCGCTTCCGCGCCTCCGGGTCGTCCACGCGCTGGTAGTCGGGGAAGACCATCGGGATCAGGCCGGAGTCGGAGGCGCCCTGCACGTTGTTCTGGCCGCGCAGCGGATGCAGCCCCGTGCCCGGGCGACCGATCTGCCCGGTCATCATCGCGAGCGCGATCAGGCAACGCGCGTTGTCGGTGCCGTGGACGTGCTGCGAGATGCCCATGCCCCAGAGGATCATCGACGCCCCGGAGTTCGCGTACAGGCGCGCCACCTCGCGGATCGTCTCCGCCGGGACGCCGCAGACCGGCGCCATCCTCTCGGGCGGATACTTCTTCACGTTCTCGCGCAGCGCCTCGTAGCCGCTGGTCCGGTCGCGGACGAAGGCCTCGTTCACGAGCCCTTCCTCGACGATCGTGTACATGAGGGCGTTCAGCAGCGCGACGTCGGTGTCGGCCTTGAACTGCAGGAAGCGGGTCGCGTGGCGCGCGAGCTCGGTGCGCCGCGGATCGGCGACGATCAGCTTCGTGCCGCGCTTCGCCGCGTTCTTCATCCACGTCGCGGCGACGGGGTGGTTGACGGTCGGGTTAGCGCCGATCACGAACACCACCTCGGCCTTCGCCACGTCGCTCACCTGGTTGGACACCGCGCCGGAGCTGATCCCCTCCATCAGCGCCGCGACGCTGGAGGCGTGGCAGAGCCGCGTGCAGTGGTCGACGTTGTTCGAGCCGAAGCCGGTGCGCACCAGCTTCTGGAAGAGGTACGCCTCTTCGTTCGAGCCCTTCGCCGAGCCGAAGCCGGCGAGCGCCTGCCTGCCATGCCGGTCGCGGATCTCGCGCAGGCCCCGCGCGGCGAGATCGAGCGCTTCCTCCCAGGTCACCTCGCGAAAGGCATCGCGCCACTTGTCCGGGTCCACCACGAAGTCCCTCGACTTCGGCACACCGGCTTTGCGCACGAGCGGGGCCGTGAGGCGGTGCCGGTGCGCGACGTAGTCGAAGCCGTAACGCCCTTTCACGCACAGCCGGCCGTGGTTCGACGGCCCGTCGCGGCCCTCCACCTGGACGATCCTGTTGTCCTTGACGTGATAGGTCATCAGGCAGCCGACGCCGCAATACGGGCACACCGAGTCCACCTTCCGGTCCGCCTCGACCAGCCCGGCGCCCCGCGCCGGCGCGAGCGCACCCGTCGGGCACGCCTGAACGCACTCGCCGCACCCGACGCAGGTCGACGCCCCCATCGGGTCGTCGAGATCGAACACGATCTTGGAGTGGTCGCCGCGGAAGGCGTAGCCGATGACGTCGTTCACCTGCTCTTCGCGGCAGGCGCGCAGGCAGCGCGTGCACTGGATGCAAGCGTCGAGGTTCACCGCGATCGCAGGATGCGACGCGTCGGCCGCCGGCTGGTGCCGCCCCGGGAAACGCGGCAGCCCGACTTCGAGCTTGCGCGCCCACCGGTCGAGCTCGTTGTCGAGCGTGTGCCGCTGCTCCGGCATGTCGGCGAGCAGCAGCTCGAGCACCACCTTCTGCGACGCGACGGCGCGGGCACTGTCGGTCGTGACCTCCATGCCGTCCTGCGGGTAGCGGCAGCACGAGGGTGCCAGCACCCGCTCGCCCTTGATCTCCACGACGCACGCGCGGCAGTTGCCGTCGGGGCGCAGCCCGGGCTTGTAGCAGAGATGCGGGACCTCGATGCCGTGGTGCCGTGCCGTCTCGATGATCGTCTCGTCGGCACGCCCGACGACGGTGCGGCCGTTCAGCTTGAACTCGACCGGCAGCGCCGCGATTTCCTGCTTCGTGATCGCCGTCATGAGCGAACCCCCAAGGACTTAGCCTCGTTCCTGCGGGAAATACTTCAGCGCGCAGAGAATCGGGTTCGGCGCCGCCTGCCCCAGCCCGCAGATCGAGGCGTCCATCATCGCCTGCGAGAGCTCGTTGAGCAGCGGCTGATCCCAGTCTCTACGTTCCATCAGCGCCAGCGCCTTCGCGGTACCCACGCGGCACGGCGTGCACTGCCCGCAGGACTCCTCCTTGAAGAACGCCAGGAGGTTCCGCGCCGCGTCCGTCGCGCGGTCGCGGTCCGAGAGGATCACGACCGCCGCCGAGCCGATGAAGCAGCCGTACTTGTTGAGCGTGTCGAAGTCGAGCGGGATGTCCGCCATCGCGGCCGGAAGGATGCCGCCCGACGCGCCGCCCGGCAGGTAGCCGTAGAACCGGTGGCCGTCGAGCATCCCGCCGCAGTACTCGTCGATCAGCTCGCGCACGGTGATGCCCGCAGGCGCGAGGTGCATCCCGGGCTTCTTGACCCGCCCCGACACCGAGAACGACCGCAGACCCTTGCGGCCGTTGCGCCCGAAGCCGGCGAACCACTCCGGCCCCTTCTCGAGGATGTCCCGCACCCAGTAGACGGTCTCGAAGTTGTGCTCGAGCGTGGGGTAGCCGAACAGCCCCACCTGCGCGACGTACGGCGGGCGCAGGCGCGGCATGCCGCGCTTGCCCTCGATCGACTCGATCATCGCCGACTCCTCGCCGCAGATGTACGCGCCCGCGCCGCGGCGCAGCTCGATCGGCGGGAGCGCGCACGGCGGATCGTCCTTCAGGCGGGCGAGCTCCTTCTCGAGGATCGCGCGGCAGCCGTGATACTCGTCGCGGAGGTAGATGTAACAGGCGCCCCCCTGCACCGCCCAGGCCGCGACCAGCATGCCCTCGAGGAAGCGATGCGGGTCGCGCTCGAGGTAGACCCGGTCCTTGAACGTGCCGGGCTCCCCCTCGTCGATGTTGATCGCCACCATCTTCGGCTGCGGCTCGGCGCGCACGATGCGCCACTTGCGCCCGGCCGGGAACCCGGCGCCGCCGAGACCGCGCAGGCCGGAGTGTTCCATCTTCTGGATGATCGACTCGGCGTCGTGCCCTCCCGCGAGGCACTCCGCGACCAGCCGGTAGCCGCCGCCCTTCCGGTAGGTGTCGTACCCGACGTACGCGGGGCTCACCGTCGAGCCCGCGCCCGGCGTGTCGAGCGGCTCGATGAAGCTCTCCGGCGCGAAGGTCGCCCGGTCGCGCGCCGGCGGATGCGCAAGGCTGCGCGCGCTCACCAGGGCCTGGATCTTCTCGACCGTCGCGTTGGGAACCGGGTGCCGATGCACCGTTGCGGCCGGCGCCTGCTCGCAGCGTCCGATGCAGGGCGCATGGAGCACGCGCACGTCCTTGCCCAGCGCCTTGGGCAGCTTCTCCAGCAGTCCCCGCGCGCCGGCCAGCTCGCAAGCGAGGGAGTCGCAAACGCGCACGGTCACTGCCGGCGGCGCGGCCGCGCCGTCCTTCACCACGTCGAAGTGGTGGTAGAACGTCGCGACCTCGTACACCTCGGTCATCGCGAGCCGCATCTCGTGCGCCAGCGCGACGAGGTGGCGGTCGGCAAGGCTGCCGTAGCGGTCCTGGATCCGGTGGAGGTGCTCGATGAGCAGGTCGCGACGGCGCGGCGCGTCGCCGAGCAGCTGCCGCACCTCGGCCAGAGCCTGCGGCTCGGTCTGGCGGCCCTTCGGTGCCGCGCGCACCTTGCTCCTGCGTGCCGGCGTCGCCGCGTCAGCCCGGTCGTTCATCGCTTTCGGTCCCTGGTCGATCCGCTGTTCGCGCCCAGTATCCCGCGCACGCGCGCGGCAAGCCATTGACGGCGGTCAAGCGGCAGGTCGCGCCCGATGCTGCGGCGCGGTGCGCGTCGTCACGCGCGCGAGTGGAAGGCGCGCAGAGCCTTCGTCGTGAGCTCCGGAATCTCCATGCTCGGGAGATGGCCAGCGCCGGGAAAGCCGAGGCGGCGCGCATTCGCAACCTGGCGCTCGATGCTCTCGGCCATGCGCAGGAACTCGGGCAGGTCGCGGTCGCCGTTGATCGCAAGCGTGGACGCGCGGATCTTGCCGAGCTGCGAGAGGGTGGGCGGGACGACGCGCCGCTCGGGATCCGCGTTCACGAAATGCCAGCCCGAGTAGTCGTCGACCATCTTCCTGACCCGCTCGGCGACCTGCGGTTGCTCGCGCACCGACGCGAAGAGTGGCAGCGCGAGCCATGCGGCTTTCGCGGCGGCGATGTCGCCGCGCCGGCCGGCCCGGATCACCGGCGCGTAAGCCTCGAGCCACTCGCGCGACCATGGCCAGCCGCCGATTACCGTGGAGATGACGACGACCGAGCGCAGCGCGTCGGGCTGCGTCACCGCGAAATCGAGCGCGATGCGCCCGCCCATCGAGGCGCCGACCAGATGCGGCTTGTGCGCGTCGAGCCTGGCGAGCAGCGCGGCCAGGTCCTGCGCGTGCGAGTACGCGCGCCCGGGCACCGGCGTGGACGAGCGCCCGAAGCCGCGCGCGTCGTAGCGGATGACGCGATTGTCGCGCGCGAGGAGCTCGAACTGATCGTCCCACATCCGCGTGTCGAAAGTGAACGCGTGCAGGAGCACGATCGGAACGCCGGAGCCGGCGGCCTCGTAGTAGAGGCGGCCGCCGTCGACCTCGGCGTAGCCGCTCTCGCGCTTCGGCGCGAAGGGATCGAACCCGCCGGGGCCGGCGCATGCCGCGAGCGCGAGCGCGCCCGAGGCGGTGAGGAAGCTACGACGCGATGTCACGGTCACTTCAGCACGGACTTGAGGAGCTTGCCCATCTCGGCGGGATTCTTCGTGATCCTGATCCCGCAAGCCTCCATCACCGCGAGCTTTTCCTGCGCGGTGCCCTTGCCGCCGGAAATGATCGCGCCCGCGTGGCCCATGCGCTTGCCGGGCGGCGCGGTGACGCCGGCGATGAAGCCTACCACCGGCTTCCTCATGTTCGCCTTGACCCATTCCGCCGCGGTCTCCTCGTCGGAGCCGCCGATCTCGCCGATCATGATCACGGCGTCGGTCTCGGGGTCCTCGTTGAACAACCGCAACACGTCGACGTGCTTCAGGCCGTTCACCGGGTCGCCGCCGATCCCGACTGCGGAGGACTGTCCGTAGCCGAGCGCGGTGAGCTGGCCTACGGCTTCGTACGTGAGCGTGCCCGACCGCGAGACCACGCCGACGCGGCCCTTCTTGTGGATGTGGCCGGGCATGATGCCGATCTTGATCTCGTCGGGGGTGATCACGCCGGGGCAGTTCGGGCCGACGAGCAGCGTCTTCTTGTTCTGTTTGCGCATGCGGTCGCGCACCTCGATCATGTCGCGCACCGGGATCCCCTCGGTGATGCAGATCACGAGGTCGAGGTCGGCCTCGCACGCCTCCCAGATCGCCGCGGCGGCGCCGGGCGGCGGCACGTAGATCACCGACACGTTCGCGCCGGTCTTCGCCTTGGCGTCCCGCACGCTCGCGAAGATCGGGATGCCCTCGAAGTCCTCGCCGGCCTTCTTCGGGTTCACCCCCGCGACGTAGCAGGCCTTGCCGTGTGCGTACTCGCGGCTCATGCGCGTGTGGAACTGGCCGGTCTTGCCGGTGATTCCCTGCGTCACCACTCGCGAGTTCTTGTTGATCAGGATCGACATTCGGAACCCCTTAACCCACAGAGGACACAGAGATCACAGGGGAAGAACAACCTGCTCGGTGTCCTCTGTGATCTCTGTAACTGCTGTTGACTTCAGCGCTTACCCTTTGCCGCAGCGACCACCTTTTCCGCCGCGTCGGCCATGTTCGCCGCCGAGATGATCGGCAGCCCCGAGTCGGCGAGGATCTTCTTGCCAAGCTCGACGTTGGTGCCCTCGAGCCGCACGACGAGCGGGACGCGGAGGCTCACGACCTTGGCCGCTTCGACGAGCGCGGTCGCGATCACGTCGCACTTCATGATCCCGCCGAAGATGTTCACCAGGATCGCCTTCAGCCCCGGGTTGCGGAGCATGATCTTGAACGCCTCGGTCACCTTCTCGGCCGTCGCGCCGCCGCCGACGTCGAGGAAGTTGGCGGGGCTGTCGCCGTAGAGCTTGATGACGTCCATCGTCGCCATCGCGAGGCCCGCGCCGTTCACCAGGCAGCCGATGTTGCCGTCGAGCTGGATGTAGTTGAGGTCGTGCTTGGACGCCTCGACCTCGGCCGGGTCCTCCTCGTCGAGGTCGCGCATCGCGACGATCTCCGGATGACGGAAGAGCGCGTTGTCGTCGAAGTTCATCTTCGCGTCGAGCGCCACTACGCTCCCGTCGCCGGTGATGATCATCGGGTTGATCTCGGCAAGCGAGGCGTCGCATTCCCAGAATGCGCGATAGAGCGCCTGCAGCAGCGCGCGCGCCCGGGGCACGCCCGCCTCGGGCACGTCGAGCTTCCGCGCAACCTCGTCGGCCTCGGCATCCTTGATGCCGGTTGCAGGGTCGACGAAGACCTTGTGGATCTTCTCCGGATGCGTGGCGGCGACCTCCTCGATGTCCATCCCGCCCTCGCTCGAGGCCATCAGGCACACGCGCTGCGTCTGCCGGTCGACGACCATGCCGACGTAGAGCTCCTTCCTGATGTCGGCGCCTTCCTCGATCAGCAGACGCCGCACTTTCTGGCCCTGCGCGCCGGTCTGGTGCGTCACGAGCTGCATGCCGAGGATCTGGCCCGCGAGCGTCTTCACCTCGTCGGCCGACCGCGCGAGCTTGACGCCGCCGCCCTTTCCGCGGCCGCCGGCGTGGATCTGCGCCTTGACCACCCAGACCTTGCCTCCGAGCGACTGCGCCGCCTGCACCGCCTCGTCGACCGAGAAGCACGGGATCCCGCGCGGCGTGGGCACGCCGAACTTGCGCAGGACCTCCTTCGCCTGGTACTCGTGAATCTTCATCGGACCTCCTCCGTGATGCGCGCCAGTCTCGCGCGCCGGAGGCGCGCCGCGCATTGACGCCGCTCAACCCCCGGCACGATCTACTCGGTGCCGGTCCTGGCGCCCCGATACCACTTCGGGTAGAACTGCCGCACCGCCTCGCCGCGCGTGTCGAGCGCGCGGCAGCGGTCGAGCTGGAACGGCTTGGTGCCGTCGTCCTCGTTGTCGACCTGCTCCCCCGCCATCGCCTGGATCGCCGCAGTGGGGAACTGCCACAGCGCCTCGTTGATGTGGCGGCAGCCCGCGACGTCGTGGAAGCGCTGCTGCACGGCCTTGCGGAACGAGTGGCCCAGGTTCATCCCGATCAGCTTGCGATAGTCGGGCGTCACGAGCGTGCAGTCCGGCTCATAGGGCATCGCCTCGGTGAGCGCGAGCGCGTCCACGATATCGAGGTTGCGCGTGATCGTGAGCCGGATCCACATGTCGTGCACCGGCGTGCCCGCCGGGCGCACCCCGCTCGAAAGTCTGTAGTCGAACGGCTTGATGTCGGTGAGGTGCGCCTCGATGTCCCACAGCCCGTCGGCGCGCTTGTAGGCCTCGAAGCGGAGCCGGCGGGTGTGCGTGAGCGAGCGCGCGACGGTCGGAACGGGAAGCGGCATGGGACGGGCGCGATGTTGCGGTGCGGCGATTCTAGCAGCGAACGCTCCGTCGCCGCGCGATGCTTTACCCTACCTCCCTGCGACGTCACCTGTCCCGATGAAAGCCGTCCTCGCACTCGATCAAGGCACCACCAGCTCGCGCGCCATCGTGTTCGACGAGGCGGGCACGGCGCGAGGCGTGGCGCAACGCGAGTTCCGCCAGATCTTCCCCCAGCCCGGCTGGGTCGAGCACGATCCGGAGGAGATCTGGCGCTCGCAGCTCGCGGTCGCGCGCGAGGCGCTCGCGAACGCCGGGATCGCCGCGCGCGAGCTCGCGGCGATCGGCATCGCCAACCAGCGCGAGACCACCGTGCTCTGGGATCGCGCGGGCGGCGCGCCGCTCGGCAATGCGATCGTCTGGCAGGACCGGCGCACGGCCGACGCGTGCGATCGCTTGAAGGCGAGCGGCGAGGCGGCGTGGGTGCGCGCGAAGACCGGGCTCGTGCTCGACCCCTACTTCTCCGCGACGAAGCTCGCGTGGCTGCTCGACAACGTCCCGGGCGCGCGTGCGCGCGCCGAGCACGGCGAGCTCGCCTTCGGCACGGTCGACACGTGGCTGGCGTGGCAGCTCTCGCGCGGCCGCCTTCACGTCACCGACCCATCGAACGCGTCGCGGACGCTGCTGTACGACATCGAGCACGGACGGTGGGACGACGAGCTGCTCGAGCTGTTCCGCATTCCGCGCGCGGTTCTGCCCGAGGTGCGGGCGTCGAGCGGCGTGTACGGCGAGGTCGCGGCCGACCTCCTCGGTGCGGCGATCCCGATCGCCGGGATCGCGGGCGACCAGCAGGCGGCGCTCTTCGGGCAGGGCTGCCACGAGCCGGGCATGGCGAAGAACACCTACGGCACCGGCTGCTTCATGCTGCTGCACACCGGCGGCGAGCGCATCGCGTCGGCGCGGGGCCTCGTCACGACCCGCGCGGCGTCGACCGGCGCCGCCGAGTACGCGCTCGAGGGCAGCGTGTTCATCGCCGGTGCGGTAGTGCAGTGGCTGCGCGACGGCCTGAAGCTCATCGACTCGGCGGGGGACGTCGAGGCTCTCGCCGCGTCCGTGCCGGACTCGGGCGGCGTCTACCTCGTGCCGGCGTTCGCGGGACTTGGCGCGCCGCACTGGGACGCGTATGCGCGCGGCGCCATGCTCGGCCTGACGCGCGGCACGACCGGCGCCCACCTCGCGCGCGCCGCGCTCGAGTCGATCGCGTTCCAGTCGGCCGAGGTGCTCGGCGCAATGCAGCGCGATTCAGGCGTCCGGCTCGCCGAGCTGCGCGTCGACGGTGGCGCGACTGCGAACGCGCTGCTCATGCAGTTCCAAGCCGATCTCCTCGGCGTGCCGGTGGTGCGCCCGCGCGTGCTCGAGACGACGGCACTCGGGGCGGCGTACCTCGCGGGGCTCGCGACCGGGGTCTGGCGGACCCGGGACGAAATTGCCGGGCAGTGGAAGAAGGAGCGCGTCTTCGATCCGCGCATGTCGCGTGACGAGGCGGCGGCGCGGCTCGCCGCGTGGTCGCGCGCGGTGGAACGGGCGAAAGGCTGGGAAGGAGGACGGGAGCAGGGAGAGGAACAGCGCGCTTAGCGGGCGCAGCGTGACGAGCGTGCGCGGCAGGGCGTCGTTCTCCGCGGTTTCTCGCGGCGGTGCGGCGCTGTCAATGACCGCGTCATGACGGCGCCGCGTCCGCCGCGGCGGGTTACACTCGGCCGCGTTCCCCCCGGAACGTCCCGTTCCCCCGGAGCACTGACATGAACACCTATCGCATCGCCGTCATTCCCGGCGACGGCATCGGCAAGGAAGTGATGCCCGAGGGCGTGCGCGCGCTCGACGCGGCGTCGCGGAAGTTCGGATTCGGCCTCCGCCTCGACCACTACGACTGGAACTGCGACCGGATGGTCAGGACCGGCAAGTGGATGCCGGACGACTGGAAGGACGCGGTCGGCGGCCACGACGCGATCTTTTTCGGCGCGACCGGCTGGCCGGCGCTCGTCCCGGACCACATTTCCCTGTGGAACTCGCTCATCCGGTTCCGGCGCGACTTCGACCAGTACGTCAACCTGCGTCCGGTCCGGTTGATGCCCGGCATCCCCTGCCCGCTCGCGGGCCGCCAGCCTGGCGACATCGACTACTACGTGGTGCGCGAGAACACCGAGGGTGAGTACTCATCCGTCGGCGGGCGTATGTTCGAGGGCACCGAGCGCGAGTTCGTCACGCAGCAGGCCTGCTTCACTCGCAAGGGCGTGGACCGCATCATGAAGTTCGCGTTCGAGCTGGCGATGAAGCGCCCCCGCCGCCTGGTCACCTCGGCGACGAAGTCGAACGGCATCTTCATCACCATGCCGTACTGGGACGAGCGCTTCGCCGCGATGGCGAAGCACTATCCGCAGGTGGCCACGAGCCAGTACCACATCGATGGGCTCACGATCCAGATGGTGCTGGACCCGCAGCGCTTCGACGTGATCGTCGCCTCCAACCTGTTCGGCGACATCCTCTCCGACCTCGGCCCGGCGACCGCCGGCACGATCGGCGTCGCGCCGTCGGCGAACATCAACCCCGACCGCCACTTCCCGTCGCTCTTCGAGCCGGTGCACGGCTCTGCGCCCGACATCTTCGGCAAGCGCATCGCCAACCCGGTCGCGCAGATCTGGTCGGCAGCGATGATGCTCGAGCACCTGGGGGAGCCGCCGGCGGCGGGCGCGATCGTCGCCGCGATCGAGAAGGCGCTCGCGCCCGGATCGGGCGCGCCGCGCACCCCGGACATCGGTGGCACGGCGCACACCGAGGATCTCGGGAAGGCGATCGCCGAGCTCGTGTAGCTTGCGCCGGCGGACTTGGACTAAGATGCCGGCGCGGGCGGCGACGCATCGCCCGAACCCTACATGACGCCTGCCCCAGGTTCGCGGCGGGCGCCCCGGTCCGGCAAGGAGGACAAATGGCGAAGTTCAGCACGGAGGCCCTTCGCACCGTCGCGCTGGTGGGTCACGGCGCGTCGGGCAAGACCACACTAACCGAGGCGCTACTGCAGAAGGCCGGGATGATCCAGACGCCCGGCAGCGTCGAGCGCGGCACGACGGTCTGCGACTTCGACCCGCTCGAGAAGCAGTTTCAGCACAGTCTGCGCTCGGCGATCGTGCACCTCGATCACGCCGGCACGCGCACGCACCTCATCGACACGCCCGGCTACCCGGATTTCATCGGCCAGGCGATCGGCGCGCTCGACGCGGTCGAGACCGCCGCGGTGGTGGTAAACGCGCAGAACGGCATCGAGATGATCACGCGGCGGATGATGGACTGGGCCGGCAAGCGCAAGCTGTGCCGCATCATCATCGTGAACAAGATCGACGCGGAGAACGTCGACCTGCCCGCGCTGCTCGAGTCGCTCCAGGAGACCTTCGGCAAGGAGTGCCTGCCGATCAACCTGCCCGCGGAGGGCGGCGCGCGCGTCATCGACTGCTTCGCGAACGACTCGGGCAGCGCCGATTTCCTTTCGGTCGGCGAGGTCCACAAGATGGTCCTCGAGCAGATCGTCGAGGTCGACGAGGCAGCGATGGAGAAGTATCTCGAGCAGGGGGACGTCGACCCGGAGTCCCTGCACGCACCGCTCGAGAAGGCCCTGCGCGAGGGGCACATCATCCCGATTCTGTTCGTGTCCGCCCGCACCGGCGCCGGCGTGCGCGATCTGCTGGAGGTGTTCGCGCGGCACCTGCCGCACCCGGGCGAGGGCAACCCGCCGCTCTTCTACAAGGGAGAGGGCGATGCGGCGCAGGAGTTCGCCTCGTCGCCCGATCCCGGCAAGCACGTGCTCGCGCACGTCTTCAAGGTGCTGAACGACCCGTACGTCGGGAAGCTCGGCATCTTCCGCATCCACCAGGGCACGGTCACCAAGGACTCGCAGCTCTTCGTCGGGGAGGGCCGCAAGCCGTTCAAGGTCGGCCACCTCTTCGTCCTGCAGGGCAAGGACCACGTCGAGACAAACGAGGCGGTTCCGGGCGACATCGCGGCGGTGGCGAAGGTCGACGAGATTACCTTCGACAGCGTGCTGCACGACTCGCACGAAGAGGACCACATCCACATGCGGCCGCTGGAGTTCCCGACGCCGATGTACGGCCTCGCGATCGAGCCGAAGAAGCGCGGCGACGAGCAGAAGATCTCCGAGGCCATCCACAAGATCACCGCGGAGGACCCGACGTTCCAGGTCGACCACGACGCCACCACGCATGAGACGGTGATACGGGGCCTCGGCGACCTGCACGTGCGCTCGGTCCTGGAGCGGATGGCGACGCAGTACAAGGTGGAGGTGAACACGCGCCCGCCGCGCATCCCGTTTCGCGAGACGATCACCGCGAAGGCCGAAGGCCACGCGCGCCACAAGAAGCAGACCGGCGGCGCCGGCCAGTTCGGCGAGGTCTACCTGCGCGTCGAGCCGCTCGCGCGCGGGGCCGGGTTCGAATTCGACGACCAGTCGAAGGGCGGCGTGATCCCCAACCAGTTCATTCCCGCCGTCGAGAAGGGCGTGCAGCAGGTGCTTGCCTCCGGCGCGGTCGCCGGCTATCCGATGCAGGACCTGCGGGTGATCGTGTACGACGGCAAGCACCACCCGGTCGACTCGAAGGAGGTGGCGTTCGTGTCCGCCGGCCGCAAGGCATTCCTGGACGCGCTCGAGAAGGCGCGGCCGATCGTGCTCGAGCCGATCGTCAACATCGAGATCATCTGCCCCGAGACGTCCATGGGCGACCTCACCGGCGATCTGTCGGGCAAGCGCGGCCAGATCACCGGCACCGACTCGCTCGGGCCGGGCACGTGCGCGATCCGCGGCCTGGTGCCGCTGTCGGAGCTGAACGGCTACGCGAACCGGCTGAAATCGGTCACCGGCGGCCAGGGCTCCTACTCGATGACCCTGTCGCACTACGAGGCAGTGCCGCCGAACGTGCAGGCCCAGCTCGCGGCGGAGTACAAGGCGTCGCGCGGCCAGGCCGAGGAGGAGTAGACATCCTGAACCACACGAGGGGCCACAGCCCCTCGTGCTCCCCAAACGTAGGCTGCCTCCGGCAGCATCATGCGTTCGGCGAGACGGCCGCGCCGCGCTTGGGGAAGGTCTGAACAAGTCCGCCATGGCGGACTTGTTCACCGGGATCGGGGAACTAAGGGGGCTGTGGCCCCCTTAATCACAGCTTCCTAGATCACCGTGTCGGTCTCGCGTTTGCGGGCGCGGCGCGACTTCGCCTTGCCCGGCAGGTGATACCACTGCTTGTGCGGCGAGAACTGCCGGCACGCGAGACATTGCGTGTCGGACCACTGCTTGCGGCACCCCGGGCACAGGCCGCGCGTCCAGAACGTGTTCCAGACCGTGCCGCACGACGGCTCGCACGACCAGCGGTCCTCGGCCTGCGGCCGCCAGCCGCACTTCGGGCAATAGATCTCGAGCTCGTCGCGCGTCATGTCGTGGTCCTGAGCGGATCGGCTACAACGCGCAGCGGCGTTTCCAGGATGACAGCGGACCCTCACCGCCCGGCGATCACGCCGGCCTCGGCTCCTGGCACGGTCAGGGTGGCGAGGAGAAGGACGCCGTGCCAGGGCATCAGTGCCGGTGGGGCTTGCGCAGGAAATGCTCGCGCAGGACGTCGCGGCCCCAGTCGTTCTCGTAGTCCCGCCACACCGCGTGCGCGTGATTGCCGCGGTTCTGGGTCCGGTCGAACTCGATCACGAACAGCGGCCCCTGGATGCGGAAATAGTACGGCCCGCGGAAGTCGCCGGCAGGCGGCGTGCGCCCCGCCCAGGCGAACGTGATGGCGTCGGCGCCGCCCTTCTCCACGCGCGCCAGCCGCTGCGCCGCGAGGTCCGGCCGCAGCGTGCGCGCGAACGCGCCGATCAGCTGCATGAGCACCGCCCGCTGCGCGTCGTCGAGATGTCGCGCGGCGAGGCCTTCCGGCTTCATCGGGTCGAGCTCGCGCGCGTTGCGCGACACGATGTCGCCGTAGCTCGACGCGGCGATCACCGCCTGCGCCCGCTGTCCCGGCTCGAGCGAGTGGAGCAGCTTCAGCGCGGCATCTTCCTCGGCCGCGAAGAGCCGGAAGCCCTTGCGCGGGCCGCCCTGGACCTCGGCGGGATTGGCGCCGAAGAACATCGGCGTGGTCGCCATCACCGCACCATCCAGCAGCGTGAAGTGCAGCGAGAGATGGTGGCCTTCCATCCGCAGCGCCCACGGGCCGTCCGATCCAGGCTTGCCGAAGAGCGTGAGGAAGTAAAGGTCGGGGTCGCGCCAGGCGCCTTCGATCTCGCGCAGCAGTCCCTCGAGCGCAATGACGCCGGCGACCTTCCCGTATCCCGGTTCGCTCAGCCCGGTGCGCACGAGCGCGAGCGCGGCTTCGCGCTGGCCGGGCGCCATCTCACCGAGCGGCAGTCCCTTGCGCCGCCGCGGGGTGTAGTGCCAGTCGAAGCGCTCGCCGTCCTCGAAGGCGAACTCGAGCTGCCGGCGCTGCCGGTCGTCGAGCGTCGCGACGAAGCCGGTCGCAGCTGCCGCGAATGCCATGCCCACTGCATCCGCCGCGAGCGCCGGCGCCGTCACGAGCAGCGCGGCCGCAGTCAGCGCAAACGCTTTCACGGCCTGGTGTTTAGGCCGTTCCGCCCACCGTGAGACCGTCGATCCGGAGCGTCGGCTGTCCGACGCCAACCGGGACGCTTTGGCCTTCCTTGCCGCACGTACCCACGCCTGCATCGAGGGCCAGGTCGTTGCCGATCATCGTCACGCGGGTGAGCGCATCGGGACCGTTGCCGATGAGGGTCGCGCCCTTGAGCGGGTAGGTCGCCCTGCCGTTCTCGATCATGTAGGCCTCGGACATCGAGAACACGAACTTTCCGCTGGTGATGTCCACCTGCCCGCCGCCGAAGTTGACCGCGTAGATGCCCCGATCGACCGAGGCGATGATCTCCTGCGGGTCCTTGTCGCCGGCCAGCATGTAGGTGTTGGTCATGCGCGGCATGACGACGTGCGCGTAGGACTCGCGGCGGCCGTTGCCGGTGAGCGGCATCTTCATCAGGCGCGCGTTCATGCTGTCCTGGATGTAGCAGCGCAGCACGCCGTTCTCGATGAGCGTCGTGCACTGCGTCGCGTTGCCCTCGTCGTCGACGTTGAGCGAGCCGCGCCGGCTCGGGATGGTCCCGTCGTCGACGACTGTGACGCCGCGCGAGGCGACGCGCTCGCCGATGCGGCCGGTGAACGCCGACGAGCCCTTGCGGTTGAAGTCGCCCTCGAGGCCGTGACCGACCGCTTCGTGCAGAAGGACGCCCGGCCAGCCCGGGCCCAGCACCACTTTCATCGTCCCCGCGGGCGCCGGTCGCGACTCGAGGTTGAGGAGTGCCATGTCGACCGCCTTCGCGGCATAGTCCCCGATCACCGCGTCGGTGAAGTACGCGTAGTCGAATCGCCCGCCGCCGCCCCAGCTGCCCTGCTCGCGCCGGCCGTCCTGCTCGGCGATCACCTGCAGCGAGAGGCGCACGAGCGGGCGCACGTCGGCGGCGGTCACACCGTCGGAGCGTGCGACGAGGACCACTTCGTACACGCCCGCGAGCGTCGCCATGACCTGCACCACGCGCGGGTCGCGCGCGCGGCACAGCCGTTCCAGCCGCTCGAGCAGCTTCACCTTCCCGGTGTCGCTGAGCGACGCCAGCGGGTCGAGCGGCTCGTACAGGCGCCTCCCGGCGCCCTTGCGCAGCGCGGGCAGCCTGTATTTCCCGCCCAGGCGAGCGATGGCGCGCGTCGCGCCGGCCGCGTCCCGGAGCGCCGGCAGGCTGATCTCGTCCGAGTAGGCGAACGCGGTCTTCTCGCCCGCGATCGCGCGCACGCCGACGCCCTGGTCGATGTTGAAGCTCCCCGACTTGACGATGCCCTCCTCCAGGCTCCAGCCCTCGGCGCGGGTGTACTGGAAGTACAGGTCGGCGTAGTCCAGGCGCCGCCCGGCGAGCGCGCCGTACACGGCCGCCAGCTTGCGGCTCTCGAGGTCGAACGGCGCGAGCAGGCAGGCATCCGCGGTGGCGAGCAGGGTATCGGCATCCATCCGTTCATTGTCCCCCGAATTTCATTGCCTGAGCTGCATGC
>DATIDG010000039.1:0-5643 GCA_035456405.1 Burkholderiales bacterium
CTCGATCTTCTCCAGCTCGTCGTTCAGCGCCCCGCGGTCGAGGATCTCGCCGGTGTTCGGATCGCGGTACTCCTGGTCCTGGATCCACAGGTCGGCGAAGGTGACGTAGCGGTCGAAGATGTTCTGCCCGTACTCCGAGTACGACTCGAGGTACGCGGTCTGGATCTCCTTGCCGATGAACTCGACGTACGGCGTCGCGAGGTATTCCTTGACGAACGCGAGGTACTTCTTCTCGCTGTCCGCCGGGAACTGTTCGCGCTCGATCTGCTGCTCGAGGACGTAGAGGAGGTGCACCGGGTTCGCCGCGACCTCGGTGTGGTCGAAGTTGAAGACCTTCGACAGCACTTTGTACGCGAACCGGGTCGAGAGCCCGGTCATGCCCTCGTCGACGCCCGCGAAGTCGCGGTACTCCTGCATCGACTTCGCCTTCGGGTCGATGTCCTTGAGGTTCTCGCCGTCGTAGACGCGCATCTTGGAGAACAGGCTCGAGTTCTCCGGCTCCTTGATCCGGGTGAGCACAGCGAACTGCGCCATCATCTTCAGCGTCCCGGGCGCGCACGGCGCGTGCGTCAGCGAGGAGTTCTTGAGCAGCTTCTCGTAGATGTGGACCTCGTCGGTGACCCGCAGGCAGTACGGCACCTTGACGATGTAGACGCGGTCGATGAAGGCCTCGTTGTTCTTGTTGTTCTTGAACGTCTGCCACTCGGCCTCGTTCGAGTGCGCGAGCACCACGCCGTCGAACGGGATGGCGCCGAAGCCCTCGGTGCCCTTGTAGTTGCCCTCCTGCGTCGCGGTCAGGAGCGGGTGGAGCACCTTGATCGGGGCCTTGAACATCTCGACGAACTCAAGCAGGCCCTGGTTGGCGCGGCACAGGCCGCCCGAGTAGCTGTACGCGTCCGGGTCGTCCTGCGCGTACTGCTCGAGCTTGCGGATGTCGAGCTTGCCGGTGAGCGAGCTGATGTCCTGGTTGTTCTCGTCGCCGGGCTCGGTCTTGCAGATGGCGATCTGCTGGAGGATGGCGGGCCGCAGCTTGACGACGCGGAACCTGCCGAGGTCGCCCCCGAACTCCTTCAGCCGCTTGACCGCCCAGGGCGAGGGGATCGGGTTGAGGTAGCGCCGCGGAATGCCGTAGTCCTCCTCCAGCGTCGCCCCGTCCTCGTCGGGGTTGAACAGCCCGAGCGGCGTCTCGTTCACCGGCGAGCCCTTGAGCGTGTAGAAGGGCATCTCCTCCATGAGCTGCTTCAGCTTCTCGGCGAGCGAGCTCTTGCCGCCTCCGGGCGGGCCGAGCAGGTAGAGGATCTGCTTCCGTTCCTCGAGCGCCTGTCCCGCGTGCTTGAAGTAGGCGACGATCTGCTCGATCGTCTCCTCCATCCCGTAGAACTCCTTGAACGCTGGGTAGACGCGGATGACCTTGTTGGAGAAGATGCGCGACAGCCGCGGGTCGTTCCGGGTGTCGATCGTCTCGGCCTCGCCGATCGCCATGAGCATGCGCTCGGCGGCGGTGGCGTAGGCGGCGGGGTTGGACTTGCAAAGCTCGAGGTACTCCGAGAGGGAGTACTCCTCCTCGAGGCGGCTCTCGTAGCGCGCCTGGAAGCGGGAGAGAACCCCGCCGCGATTCTCGTGACCCCGTTCGGTGCCGGCGCGTGCGACCGCGCTGCCGGCTTCGCCAAAAGCCGAGAAGACTTGCGTCGGGTTTCCTTCCATGCGAGCCTCCGCTGCGAGGAAAGTCCGGTCAGTATCTGCTTCGCGTTCGTTGCTCATGTAGGAATTTATAGCGATTTTCGGGCCAACCGGCCCTTAAGACAAGGTGCGCGTGGCAAAGTTGCGACGTCATTCGCCCTCCGCGAGACTTTCCTACAACGCATTCTGCGCCTTAAACGATGACCGCGCAGGTCTCCGGCCCGATCATGCGGCCATGAGCGGCGACTTCGACCCGCGCCTGCTGCGCGCACTGCGCGTCGCCCGCCGCGTCGGCGCGCTCACCGGGGCCGGGATCTCGGCCGAAAGCGGCATCCCCACCTTCCGTGACGCACAAACCGGCCTGTGGGCGCGTTTCCGGCCCGAGGAGCTCGCCACCGCAGAGGCCTTCCGGCGCAACCCGCAGCTCGTCTGGGACTGGTACGAGTGGCGCCGCGACCTGGTCGCGGGCGCGGCGCCAAATGCCGCGCATTGTGCGCTCGCGCGCATGCAAGACTGGGTCCCCGACCTCACGCTCGTGACGCAGAACGTCGATGGACTCCATCAGCGAGCCGGGTCGAGGGACGTCGTCGAGCTCCACGGCAACATCCATCGCAGCAAGTGCTTCGTCGAGGACACCGTGGTCGAAACGTGGCCGGAGACCGGCGCGCGCCCGCCGCGCTGCCGGAACTGCGGCGCGCCCCTGCGCCCCGACGTGGTGTGGTTCGGGGAGTCGCTGCCGCCGGCGGCGCTCGCCCGCGCGGAGGCGGTCGCGCGCGAGTGCGATCTCTTCTTCTCGATCGGCACATCGGCGGCGGTGTTCCCCGCGGCGCAGCTGCCGGTGACCGCGCTCCAGGGCGGCGCGATCGTCGTCGAGATCAACAAGGACCCGACACCGCTTACCCGGGCTGCCACCTTCAGCATGCTCGGCGCGGCGGGCACGATCCTGCCGGCGCTGCTCGATGAGGCATGGTCGGGAAGGCAGGGAAGCTCCGGTTAATGTCTCTCGGCGGGACGCCACAGCGAGTTTTTCGTGGAGAGAAGGGCGTTGTTTATCGTTGTCCGCGCTCATCCAGCTGCGCTGCCTCGCGACACCCTTTGGCCTTTCTTGGACCTTCCCCAGCTGGCACTCGTGCTGGTCAAGTGCTAATTTGACGTCGGACGGGATGCTCGGAGGGGGGGCATGCGAGATCGCTACGACGAGATCTACCGCGCCTATCGCTGGCAGGTGCCGGAGCGCTTCAACATCGCGGCGGCGTGCTGCGGTCGGCACGCGCGCGACCGCCACCGGTTCTGCCTCTACTGGGAAGACGAGTCGGGCGCGAGCTCGGCGTGGACCTACTGGGACATCCAGCAGCAGGCTAACCGGCTCTCGAACGCCCTGCTGGCGCTCGGAGTGAAGCGCGGCGACCGCGTCGGGATGGTCCTGCCGCAGCGCCCGGAGACGGTGATCGCGCACGTCGGCTGCTACCAGGTCGGCGCCGTTGCGATGCCGCTGTCGATCCTCTTCGGCCCCGAGGCACTGGAGTACCGGCTGCAGAACAGCGAGACGAGCATCGCGTTCGTGGACCCCGCCTCGCTCCCCAACCTGCAGCCCATCCGCGATCGGCTGCCCGACCTGAAGCACGTCGTCGGCGTCGCGGGCGCACGCGAGACGGGCGTGACACCGTGGGAGACGCTGCTCGAGAAGGCGTCGTGGCGCTTCACGCCGGCCGACACGCTCGCCGAGGATCCGGCGCTCCTGATCTACACGAGCGGCACCACCGGCCCGCCGAAAGGCGCGCTCAAGCCGCAGCGCGTTCTGATCGGCAACCTGCCGGGTTTCGGCTGCTCGCACGACGAGTTCCCGCAAACGGGCGACATGTTCTGGTCGCCGGCGGACTGGGCATGGACCGGCGGCCTGATGGACGCGCTGCTGCCCACCATGTACTACGGTTATCCGATCCTGGGGTACCGCGGCCGTTTCGATCCGGAGCGCGCCTTCCACCTCCTCGAGAAGTACCAGGTCCGGAACAGCTTCCTGTTCCCGACCGCGCTCAAGATGATGATGAAGGCGGTGCCGTCGCCGCGCGCCCGCTACGACCTGAACCTGCGTTCGATCATGAGCGCGGGGGAGGCGGTCGGCGAGACGGTCTTCGGCTGGAGTCGCGAGCATCTCGGTGTCACGATCAACGAGATGTTCGGCCAGACCGAGGTCAACTACCTGGTTGGCAACTCGCACACGCTCTGGCCCGCGAAGCCCGGCTCGATCGGCCGGCCCTACCCGGGGCACCGCATCACCCTCGTCGACGACACGGGCGCGGAGGTGCCGGCGGGCCAGATCGGCGAAATCGCGGTGAACCGCACCGACATCCACGGTGACCGCGACGCGGTCTTCTTTCTCGGCTACTGGAAGAACGAGCAGGCGACGCGCGGGAAATTCACCGGCGACTGGTGCCGCACCGGCGACCTCGCGAAGCGCGACGCGGACGGCTACTTCTGGTACCAGGGGCGCTCCGACGACATGTTCAAGGCGGCGGGCTACCGCATCGGCCCGTCGGAGATCGAAAACTGCCTGGTGAAGCATCCCGCGGTCGCCAACGCGGCAGTGGTGCCGAGCCCGGACGCGGAGCGCGGCAACGTCGTGAAGGCATTCATCGTCCTCACCCCCGGCCACCAGGCATCGGCCGCGCTGGAGGAGGAGATCCGCGCGCACGTCCGGGGGCGCCTCGCGCCCTACGAGTACCCGAAGGAGATCGAGTTCATCGACGCGTTGCCGATGACGACGACGGGCAAGGTGCAGCGGCGGGTACTGCGGTTGCGGGAAGAGGAGCGCAAGAAGGGTCGGTAAGCGGGGAACGTCAGGCGTCGCGGTGCCTCGCCATCATTTCCGGCTCGCGACCAGGATTTTCCCCTCCGCCTCGACCACCACCTCGCCGTGCTGGTTGCGGCACACGCCGCTGAGCACGCAAATCCCGCCGTGGTGCTTCGGCTTGGCGAGCCTGTCCACGATCGTCCAGGCGGTGGTCAGCGTGTCGCCGGGCCGCACCGGCGCCTTGAAGCGGCAGGTGTGCTCCATGTAGGCGATCGCGGTAGTGTGGAAATACATTCCGACGGGGGCAGACACGAGCGCGCTCGTGAACGGCCCGTGCAGGATGCGCCCGCCGAAACGCGAGCGCTTGGAGTGCTCCTCGTCGACGTGCAGGGGGTTGAAGTCGCCGAACAGCCCGGACGCCATCACGAGGTGCGTCTCCGTCACGGTGAGCGACGAGCTGAACGTCTCGCCGACCTTCGTCTCGTCGTAGTGCTTGCCGGGAAACATCCGCGCGCCCTCCGCTGAGAAGGCGGCGATTGTTGCAGACCGGGGTCTCCGGGCGCAAGGCGGGGAGAGGCACAGTAGACTCGCACTTCCCCCGATTGGCCGAGGTCACGCTCGATGAAGCTCTACACCTACTTCCGCTCGTCGGCTTCCTATCGCGTGCGCATCGCGCTCGCCTATAAGGGCCTCGCGTACGAAGCCGCGTACGTCAGTCTCCCCAAGGCTGAGCACCAGGCGGACGCGTTCCGCGGCGTCAATGCGCAGGGCCTCGTGCCGGCCCTCGAGGACGGAGGCCACGTCCTCATCCAGTCGCTTGCGATCATCGAGTATCTCGACGAGCGCCATCCCGTACCGCCGCTCCTGCCGCGGGACCCGGTCGAACGCGCCTACGTGCGCGCGGTCGCGCAGATCATCGCCTGCGAGATGCACCCGCTGAACAACCTGCGGACGCTGAAGCACCTCCGGAAGGCGTTCAAGCTGGATGAAGACGGCGTCAACGCCTGGTATCGCCACTGGATCGCGGACGGCTTCGCGATGCTGGAGGGCTACCTGGGCCGAGAGAAGCGCCACGGCAGGTACTGCCATGGCAACGGGGTCTCGATGGCCGATTGCTGTCTCGTCCCGCAGGTGTTCAATGCGCAGCGCTACGACTGCGAGCTCGCGCCGTA
>DATIDG010000040.1:0-11494 GCA_035456405.1 Burkholderiales bacterium
CTCGGCTGAACGGAATGGACAGGGGAATGGCGATGCAACGAGTGGCTCTGGTGGGTTGGCGCGGCATGGTCGGCTCCGTGCTGATGCAGCGCATGCGCGATGAGCGCGACTTCGATCACATCGAACCGGTGTTCTTCACCACTTCGAATGTCGGCGGCAAGGGTCCGGACGTCGGACGCGGCGAGACCGGCCCGCTGCGCGATGCGCGATCGATCGACGACCTCAAGTCGACCGATATCGTCATCACCTGCCAGGGCGGCGACTACACGAACGAGGTCTACCCCAAGCTGCGCGCGGCCGGGTGGAACGGCTCCTGGATCGACGCGGCGTCCGCGCTGCGCATGAAGGACGATGCGATCATCGTCCTCGACCCGGTCAACCTGAGCGTGATCAAGGACGGCCTGACGAAGGGGATCAAGAACTACATCGGCGGCAACTGCACCGTCAGCCTGATGCTCATGGCCCTCGACGGGCTGTTCAAGAACGGGCTCGTCGAGTGGCTGACCGCCATGACCTACCAGGCGGCTTCGGGGGCCGGCGCGCAGAACATGCGCGAGCTCGTCGCCCAGATGGGCGTCGCGCATGGGGTCGCCCGGGATCTGCTCGCCGACCCCGCGTCCGCCATCCTGGAGATCGACCGCAAGGTCGCGGACGCGCTCCGCTCCGACACCCTGCCGAAGGAACACTTCGGCGTGCCGCTCGCCGGCAGTCTGATCCCGTGGATCGACAAGGACATGGGCGACGGGCAGAGCCGCGAGGAGTGGAAGGGCCAGGCGGAGGGCAACAAGATCCTCGGCCGCGAGGCGAACCCGATCCCGATCGACGGGATCTGCGTGCGGATCGGCGCGATGCGCTGCCACAGCCAGGCGCTCACGATCAAGCTGACGCGCGATGCGCCGCTCGACGAGATCGCGGGGATGCTTGCGTCGGCCAACGCTTGGGTGCGCGTGATTCCGAACCAGCGCGAGGCGAGCATGCGCGAGCTCTCGCCCGCTGCGGTGACCGGCTCGATGAGCGTGCCGGTCGGGCGGCTGCGCACGCTCTCGATGGGGCCGCACTATCTCGCGGCCTTCACCGTCGGCGACCAGTTGCTCTGGGGCGCGGCGGAGCCGCTGCGCCGAATGCTGCGCATCCTGCTCGAGCACGGCGCCGGCCGCACGCGCGCGGGAAGCAGGGAAACGGCCACGGCCTAGCGGGAACTGTGCGGCGAGGATCTCCGGCAGGCGGCGCCCGAGAATCCCGGGTAGGAAGCGCCGCCGTGGGCGCCCAAACTCTCTGAGAAATAGTTCCCTTGGGCGCCAATCTCACGTGGAGGGTTAGCTTGCATGGCTAACCCCCTGATGCTATTTTAATTAGATCGATCCAAGACCCCGAGGGGGCATGGTGGGAAATCCAATCATTAAAACTATACGGATCGCGTTGGCGGGCCTCCTCCTCATGCCGCTCGGAGTGCTGGCGGCCGGACTCGGAAAGCTCACCGTCCTGTCGGGTCTCGGGCAACCGTTGCACGCGGAGGTCGACGTCGTCGCGATCCAGCGTGGAGAGGCAGAGACGCTCGCGGCGAGGATCGCAACGCCCGAAGCATTCCGCGAGGCGGGCGTCGAATATGGCGCGGTCGTCCCGCAGGTTCGCGCAGCGCTCGAGCGGCGCCCCGACAACCGTCATGTCATCTCGCTGACCACGCAGCAACCCGTCGAGGAGCCGTTCATCGATCTGCTCGTCGAGCTGAACTGGGCCGCTGGCCGCCTGGTGCGCCAGTACACGTTCCTGCTCGACCCGGCAGAGTACAAGGGCCCGCAGGCCATCACCGTCCCGCCGAAGGTCGCTGCGCCCGAGGTGAAGCCGGTCGAGCAGCCGAAGCCTCCAGTCGTGACGGCAGAAGCGCCTCCCGCGCCCGCAGCGACGCCCCCCCAGCCGGCTTCGCCGCCGCCGCAGCCGGCAATGGTCCGAGAACCGCCCGGAGCCCCGGGGACCTACGAGGTGAAGCAGGGCGACACGCTCGGCAAGATCGCCTTGGAGCACAGGATCGAGGGCGTCACGCCGCATCAGATGCTCGTGGCGCTGTACCGCGCGAACGAGGACGCGTTCATCAACAAGAACATGAACCTCGTCCGCGCGGGTCGCGTGCTCACCATTCCCGACAAGGCGGCAGCGGAGGCAGTCGCCGCTCCGGATGCCAGCAAGATCGTGGTGGCGCAGTGGCAGGGCTTCAACGAGTACCGGGCGAAGCTCGGTCAGAGGGTCGCGGCCGCTCCGGCGCGCGACGAGCCGGCGCAGCAGCGGGCCGCCGGCCGGATCACCGAGCAGCCCGAGGCGGCGCCGGCGGCGCCGAAGGCAGCAGCAAAGGACGAGCTGCGGATCTCGAAGGCCGATGCCGCCAAGAGCGCGAAAGCGGCCGCACAGGCACGCGCGGACGACATCGCGGCGCGCGAGCGCGCGCTGAAGGAGGCGAACGAGCGCGTCGCCGCGCTCGAGAAGAACGTGCAAGACATGCAGAAGCTGCTGGAGCTGAAGAACCAGCAGTTTGCCGACCTGCAGAAACAGGCGCAGGCGGCGAAGGCTGCGCCGACGCCGGAGCCCGCGCCGGCACCGGTCGCCAAGGCGGAGCCTCCCAAGCCGGAGGCACCGAAGGCGGCGGAGCCGGCAAGGCCCGAACCTCCGAAACCGGAGGCGCCCAAGCCCGAGGCGGTCGCTGCGGCACCGGTCACTACGCCGCCGCCCGAGGCCCCGAAGGCTGCGCCGCCAGCGCCCACGCCCGAGGCGCCCGAGGCTGCCGCGCCCAAGAAGCCTGCGCCGCCGCCCCCGGCGCCCGAGCCGAGCTTCGTCGACATGATCCTGGAGGAGCCGCTGTATCTGGCCGGCGGCGGCGGAGGAATTCTCGCGCTGCTGATCGGTGGGTACCTGTGGCGAAGAAAGCGCAGCGCCAAACTGGAGAACAGCCTGCTCGGCGTGACGACTACTGACTCGAGCTCGGTTTTCGGTACCACCGGGGGACGGAGCGTGGACACCGGCGGCAGCTCGCTCCAGACCGATTTCAGCCAGAGCGGCATCGGCGCGATCGACACCGACGAGGTCGATCCGGTAGCGGAGGCCGACGTGTACATGGCCTACGGCAGGGACACGCAGGCCGAAGAGATCCTGAAGGAAGCCCTGCAGAAGGATCCGAATCGCCAGGCGGTGCGCGTCAAGCTCCTGGAGATTTACGCCACGCGCAAGGATCTGAAGGCCTTCGAGACGACTGCGGGCGAGCTGTACGCGGCCTCGGGCGGTCAGGGCCCCGATTGGGCGAAAGCGGTCGAACTCGGTCAGCAGGTCGACCCGACCAACCCTATGTACGGCGGCCGGCCGGGTGCATCCCCCGAGCGCTCGCAGCCGACGGTGGTGATCCCGGCTGCGGTCGCAGCCACCGCGCCCGACCTGGCGCTCGACCTTGCGGGAAAGGTGCCGCCGGCCATCGACTTCGATCTCGATGCCGGAACGAAAGGTGCCACCGCCGCGGCGCCGGACCTTGCGCTCGATGTCGCGAGCCAGGCCCCGGCGGACTTCGGGTTCGACCTGAACCTCGGCGGCGACTCTCAGAAGCCCCCGGAGGAGGCGAGCGATTTCTCGCCGAGCGGCACGTTCATCATGGACGCCGCGACCAAGAAGGCGGTCAGCGACATGGTGGAATCGCAGGGCGACGTCGGCTCGCTGTCGATCGATTTCGAGCTGCCGGGCACTGCGAAGCCGGCGGCCGGGTCGCCGGCTTCGTTCGGCGAGACCGCGAAGATGATGGCGCAGTCGCAGCCGACCAACGTCGTCGACTTCGACTTCAAGCCCGAGGCGCCCAAGGCGCCAGGGTCATCCCAGGGCATGGATCTGTCCGCGATCAGCTTCGATCTCGGCAAGCCCGCCGGCGGGGAGGGCGCGCCGGTGAACGCCGGATGGCAGGAGGTCGCGACGAAGCTCGATCTGGCGAAGGCATACCAGGAGATGGGCGACAAGGACGGTGCCCGCGAGCTCCTGAACGAGGTTCTGAAGGAGGGCGACGCCGCCCAGCAGCAGCAGGCAAAGACCATGCTGGCGGCGCTGCGCTGATTTTCGCCGCGCAGCTTATCCTTCGCAGGCCGCTCCCGCGGCCTTCTTTGTTTGCTGGCCCGGGCCGCGGAACCCAGGGACCGGGCGCGGCATTGCATGGTCGAGCCGCGTCCTGGACGGCGGCACCCTTGCGCGGCCCGGTAGGGAATCGGCTCGTCACATGCGGATTGCGCTCGGCATTGCCTATGACGGCAGGCCCTTCGACGGCTGGCAGTCGCAGCCGACGGGTGACGCCGTGCAGGATCGCCTGGAGGCCGCGCTGGCCGAGATCGCGGGCGTTCCAGTGCGTGTCACCGCCGCGGGCCGGACCGACGCGGGCGTGCACGCGATCGGGCAGGTCGCCCACTTCGACGTCGCGACCGAGCGTCCGGAGAGCGCCTGGATGCGCGGGACCAACGCGCACCTCCCCGAGGGAATCGCGGTGCAGTGGGCGCGCGAGGTCGACGACGAATTCCACGCGCGCTTCTCGGCTGTGAGCCGCAGCTATACCTACGTGCTCTACAACCACCCGGTGCGCCCGGCCGTTTTCGCGGGGAAGGTGGGTTGGTTCCACCTGCCGCTGGACGTGGCGGTCATGCGCACGGCAGCCGCTTGCCTCGCGGGGGAGCACGATTTCAGCGCGTTCCGGTCGTCGGAGTGCCAGGCGAAGACGCCGGTCAAGATGCTGCACCGGATGGAGATCCGGCGACGCGGCGACTACGTGATCTTCGAGCTGACCGCCGACGCGTTCCTGCACCACATGGTTCGCAATCTCGTCGGCTGTCTCGTGCATGTCGGAAAGGGCGCGCAGCCGCCGGACTGGCTGAAGGGCGTGCTCGAAGGACGCGACCGCGCCAGGGCGGCGCCGACCTTTCCGGCCGACGGGCTGTACCTGACCGCCGTCGCGTATCACGAGCGGTGGAACCTCCCGGCGTTCGCGCCTATGCTTGCGCTCCTCGAGGCGAAGGGGTGAACGTGCGCACGCGCGTCAAGATCTGCGGCATCACGTCGGCGGCCGTCGGCCTCGCGGCCGCGCGGCACGGCGCGGACGCGATCGGGCTCATCTTCTACGCGCCAAGCCCGCGGCTCGTCACGCTCGAGCGCGCCCGCGAAATCGCGTCGAGCGTGCCGGCCTTCGTCGCGCGCGTCGCGGTGTTCGTGAATCCCGCCGCGTCCGACGTGGCAGCCGTGATCCGCGCCTGCCGCCCCGATCTGCTGCAATTCCATGGCGAGGAGGCGGCGGATTTCTGCCGCGGTTTCGGCGTCCCTTACCTGCGCGCCCTGCGGGTTCGTCCGGGGGTCGATTTGCTAGAATCGCTGTCGTCCTTCAACGACGCGGCCGGTTGGCTGCTCGACGCGTACCGCCAGGAGCTGTACGGCGGCACGGGTGAGGCGTTCGACTGGAACCTGATCCCGCCCGGACTGCCGCGGCCGCTGATCCTGTCGGGCGGGCTCGATGCGGAGAACGTGGGCGCGGCGATCCGGCGCGTACGGCCGTGGGCGGTCGACGTCTCAAGCGGCGTCGAAGTGGCAAAGGGCGTGAAGGACGAGCGGCGCATCGCCGCGTTCATGGAGGCCGTCCGCAATGCAGATGTATGAACTTCCGGATGCGCGCGGCCATTTCGGGCCCTACGGCGGGGTGTTCGTCGCCGAGACGCTCGTGCACGCGCTCGAAGAGCTGCGCGCGGCGTACGAGCGATACCGGAAGGATTTCGAGTTCGTCGCCGAGTTCGAATACGAGCTCGAGCACTACGTCGGGCGGCCGAGCCCGGTCTATCACGCCAAGCGCTGGTCGGAGCTCCTCGGTGGCGCGCAGATCTACCTCAAGCGCGAGGACCTGAACCACACCGGCGCGCACAAGGTGAACAACACGCTCGGGCAGGCGCTGCTCGCCCGCCGCATGGGTAAGCCTCGCGTCATCGCCGAGACCGGCGCGGGCCAGCACGGCGTGGCCACCGCGACGATGGCGGCGCGCTTCGGGCTCGAGTGCCTCGTGTACATGGGCTCCGAGGACGTGAAGCGCCAGGCACAGAACGTCTACCGCATGAAGCTCCTGGGCGCGACGGTCGTGCCGGTCGAGTCGGGCTCCAAGACGCTCAAGGACGCGCTCAACGAGGCGATGCGCGACTGGGTGACCAACGTGCACGACACGTTTTACATCATCGGCACCGTCGCCGGACCGCACCCCTACCCGATGATGGTGCGCGACTTCCAGTCGGTGATCGGGCGCGAGTGCATCGAGCAGATGCCGAAGATGTGCGGCCGCCAGCCCGACGCGGTGCTCGCGTGCGTCGGCGGCGGCTCCAACGCGATGGGCATCTTCTATCCCTACATCCCGCACGCGGGCGTGCGCCTGATCGGCGTCGAGGCGGGCGGGTACGGCATCGCGACAGGCAAGCACGCCGCGTCGCTCTCGGCCGGCAAGCCGGGCGTGCTGCACGGCAACCGCACGTATCTCCTCCAGGACGAGCACGGGCAGATCGTCGAGACGCATTCGATCTCGGCCGGCCTCGACTACCCGGGCGTCGGCCCCGAGCACGCGTGGCTCAAGGACACGAAGCGCGCCGAATACGTCACGGTGGATGACGACGAGGCGCTCAAGTCGTTTCACGACTGCTGCCACTACGAGGGCATCATTCCGGCGCTCGAGTCCGCCCACGCCCTCGCGTACGCCGCGCGGATCGCCCCGACGATGGCCCGCGACAGGATTCTGCTTGTCAATCTCTCCGGGCGCGGCGACAAGGACATGCACACCGTCGCCGAGAAGTCCGGGATCAAGTGGTAAAGGATATCGAGCGTATGTGCACCGAGAATCGTCGACCCGAACCGACCTGGGGAATCTGCAAGCGGGCATAGCCCCTTGTTCGAGCGCGCGATGTCCAGGATCCCAGCCACCTTCGAGCGTCTTGCCCGAGAGCGCCGCAAGGCGCTCATCCCGTTCGTTACCGCGGGCGATACTGCGGCGCCGCCGACCGTGCCGCTGATGCATGCGCTAGTCGAGGCGGGGGCGGACGTGATCGAGCTCGGCGTGCCGTTCTCGGATCCGATGGCCGACGGCCCGGTGATCCAGCGCGCGAGCGAGCGCGCGCTGAAGGCGGGCGCGAGTCTCGACACCGTGCTCGCGTCCGTCGCGGACTTCCGGAAGACCGACCCGCGCACCGCGGTCGTGCTGATGGGCTACGCGAACCCGATCGAGGCAATGGGCCAGGAGACATTCGTCGCGCGCGCCAGGGCGGCCGGCGTCGACGGGGTGCTCGTGGTCGACTATCCGCCCGAGGAGTGCGGGTCGTTCGCCGACCTGGTGAAGCGGAACGGGATGGATCTCATCTTCCTGCTCGCTCCGACGTCGACCGAGGCGCGCGTGGAGAGCATCGTCGGGCTCGCGAGCGGCTACATCTATTACGTGTCGCTGAAGGGCGTAACCGGCGCGGGGCACCTCGACGTCGCGGACGTCGCGGCGAGGCTGGGCGCGATCCGCCGCCGGACGAAGCTGCCGCTCGGCGTCGGCTTCGGCATTCGCGACGGCGAGACGGCGCGTGCAGTCGGGGCCACCGCGGATGCGGTGATCATCGGCAGCGCACTCATCCAGGAGATGGAAAAGGCCGGCGCCGCGTCGGCCCTCGATCGGGCCGGCGCGTTCCTCGGCGGGATCCGCCAGGCACTCGACCGGCCGGCCGAAGCTGCGGTGGCGAGGACCGCATGAGCGCGCCGGGCCGCCTTGAGCGCGAATCCTTCGCGCGCAGCGACAAGGTAGCCCAATGAGCTGGCTGCAGAAGCTGCTGCCGCCGAAGATCAAGCGCGCGGAGGGCGCGGTGCGCCGCCAGATGCCCGAGGGGCTGTGGTCGAAGTGCCCCTCGTGCGACGCGGTCCTCTACACCACCGACCTCGAGAAGAACGCTGGCGTGTGCCCGAAATGCGCGTACCACAACCGGATTGGCGCACGGGCGCGGCTCGACCTGTTCCTCGACCCGGAGGGAAGGTACGAGATCGGTGCCGAGGTGACGCCGGTGGACACGCTGAAGTTCAGGGACTCGCGCCGCTATCCCGACCGGATCGAAGAGGCGGAGAAGGAGAGCGGCGAGACCGACGCGCTCGTCGTGATGCAGGGCGCAGTGAAGAACATCCCGCTCGTGGCGGCCGCGTTCGAGTTCGACTTCATGGGCGGCTCGATGGGATCGGTGGTCGGCGAGCGCTTCGTGCGCGGCGTGCACGCATGCCTCGACCAGAGCCTGCCGTTCGTGTGCTTCACTGCGACCGGCGGCGCGCGCATGCAGGAGGGATTGCTCTCCCTCATGCAGATGGCGAAGACGACGGCCGCGCTGACGCAGCTTGCTGCGCGGCGCCTACCGTTCATCTCCGTCCTCGCCGACCCCACGATGGGCGGGGTGTCCGCGAGCTTCGCCATGCTGGGCGACGCGGTGATCGCCGAGCCGAAGGCGCTGATCGGCTTCGCCGGCCCGCGCGTGATCGAGCAGACGGTGCGCGAGAAGCTGCCCGAAGGCTTCCAGCGCGCCGAGTTCCTGCTCGAGAAGGGCGCGATCGACATGATCGTCGACCGTCGCCAGCTGCGCGACCAGATCGCCTCGCTCGTCACCCTCCTCATGCGGCTGCCGCCCCCGGGCGCGTGAGGCCGCTCCCGACCCTCCCCACCGACCTTGCGGGCTGGCTCGAGTACGTCGAGCGGCTCCACCCGAAGACGATCGAGCTCGGGCTCGAGCGCGTGCGCACGGTGCTCGAACGCCTTGCGATCCCGAAGTTCTGCCCGATCCTCACCGTCGGGGGCACGAACGGCAAGGGCTCGACCTGCGCGATGCTCGAGGCCATCCTGCGGGCGGGCGGCTACCGGGCGGGGTGCTACACGTCGCCGCACCTCCTGCGTTACAACGAGCGCGTGCGGATCGACGGTCGCGAGATCGAGGATGTACCGCTCGTCGCTGCTTTCGCCGCGGTCGAGAAGGCGCGGGGGGACACGCCGCTCACGTACTTCGAGTTCGGCACGCTCGCCGCCTGGATCGCGTTCGCGCGCGCCGGGCTCGACGCGGCCGTGCTCGAGATCGGTCTGGGGGGCCGGCTCGACGCGGTGAACGCCTTCGAGCCGGATTGCGCGGTCCTCACGAGCGTCGGGCTCGACCACATGGAGTACCTCGGCGAGTCGCGCGAGCGTATCGGCTGGGAGAAGGCGCACATCTTCCGGCCAGGGCGCCCGGCGATCGTCGGCGAGCCCGCACCGCCCGACACAGTGATCGACCACGCGCGCGAGATCGGGGCGCGGCTCGCGTGCATCGGACGCGACTTCGGCTGCGCTGCCGACCGGCAGCAGTGGCGCTACTGGGGCCCGGGCGGCACGCGCAGCGGGCTTGCGTATCCCGCGCTGCGCGGAGCGAATCAGCTCGCGAATGCCGCAACCTGCATCGCGGCCCTCGATAGCGTGCGCGACCGCTTGCCGGTGAGCGCGCAGGCTGTGCGCGACGGGCTCGCCCGGGTCGAGCTGGCGGGGCGCTTCCAGGTGCTTCCCGGGCGACCAACGGTGATCCTGGACGTCGCGCACAACCCGCAGGCGGCTGCAGTGCTGTCCGCGAACCTGGCCGACATGGCGCCTTCCCGCCGCACGCTCGCCGTGGTCGGCATGTTGCGCGACAAAGACCTGGCCGGCGTGATCGGGAAGCTGGCCGGGCGCGTCGACCGCTGGTACGCGGCGACGCTCGGAAACCCGCGCGGCGCCACTGCGGACGAGGTCGCCGCGGCGATCGCCGCCGTCCGTCCTGACGCAGAGGTGGAACGCTTCGCGAACCCGCACGCCGCCTTCGCTGCGGCGCAGGGAGCCGCGGAGCAAGGTGATAGAATCATAGCGTTTGGTTCCTTCTATACCGTGGCGGATGTGATGGCAGCTCGCGCCGCGCCTTCCAGACCTCCGGATGCCCGATAGCGGCCAGCAGGTCGACCTGCGGCGCCGCGCCCGTCGGCGCCTGATCGGCGCGATTGCGCTCGTTCTCGCGCTCGTGATCGTGCCGCCGTGGATCATGGATCTCGAGCCGCGGCCGGTGACGACCGATCTCAAGGTCGAGATCCCGGCCCAGGACACGAACCGCCTCAAGCCCCCCGCAGCCGCGACGAAGACGCCCGAGGCCGCCTCCGCACCGCCGAAGGCGGATGCGCCGCCGACAGCCGAGGCGAAACCCGTGGCGCCGCCGGCACCCGAGAAGCCCAAGGCCGAGGCGCCGAAGCCGGCAGCGAAGACCGAAAAGGTGGCGCGCGCCGCGCCGTCGAGCAAGTCCGCCGACGCGCAGCGCGCCGAGGCGATCCTGAATGCCGAAGGCTTCGTCGTTCAGCTCGGCGTCTTCGCGGACAAGGAGAACGCGAAGAAGCTCGAGGCGCGGCTCGGAAAGGCCGGCGTCAAGCACTACACCGAGAGCGTCGCGGCCGCGGGCGGCGAGCAGATCCGGGTGCGCGCCGGGCCGTTCCCGACGCGCGACGCAGCCGAGCAGGCGCGCGAGCAGCTGAAGGGCATGGGTCTCGCGCCCGGCCCGGTCATCGCCCGGCAATGACGTGGTTCGACTATGCCGTGCTCGCCGTCCTCGCCGTGTCGATCCTGATCGGGATCTGGCGCGGCCTCGTGCGCGAGGCGTTTTCGCTCGCTGGCTGGGTCGCCGCGTGCGTTGCGGCGCTCGCCCTTGCGCCCGAGGCGGGTCAGCTGCTGCCGGCGAGCTTCGCAACCCCGTTCGTCCGGGGTGTGATCGCCGGGGTCGTGATCTTCCTGGTTGTGCTAGTCGCGTCGGGCATCGCCGGCCTGCTCGTCGCGAAGGCCCTGCGGCTCGCCGGGCTGGGATTGGCCGACCGGACGCTCGGGGGGCTCTTCGGTTTCGCGCGCGGCGCCCTCATATCCTTGATCGTCGTGCTTGCCGGCGGGCTCACGACCCTGCCGCGCGAGCCGTTCTGGCGTGAGGCGACCTTGAGCGGACCGCTCGAGACGACGGTCGTGGCGCTCAAACCCTATCTGCCCGCGCCGCTTGCGGCTCGGGTACGCTACGACCGGTGAGGTGAAGCCATGTGCGGGATCGTAGGGGCGGTCGCCAAGACGCCCGTCAATCAGCTGCTCTACGATGCGCTGCTGCTCGTGCAGCACCGCGGCCAGGACGCGGCGGGGATCGTCACGAGCGACGGCCAGCGGCTGCACATGCACAAGGGCCCCGGACTGGTGCGCGACGTGTTCCGCACGCGCGACATGCGGGCGCTCGCCGGCCACCTCGGCATCGCCCATTGCCGCTACCCGACCGCCGGCTCCGCCTTCTCGGGCGGCGAGGCGCAGCCCTTCTACGTGAACTCGCCGTTCGGCATCGTGCTCGGCCACAACGGCAACCTCACCAACGCCGACCAGCTCAAGCAGGAGATGTTCCGCACCGACCTGCGGCACATCAACACCAACTCCGACTCCGAGGTG
>DATIDG010000041.1:0-11747 GCA_035456405.1 Burkholderiales bacterium
GACGTTGAGAATCTTGCCGCGTAGGGGCAAGATCGCCTGAAAGTTACGGTCGCGACCCTGCTTGGCCGAGCCGCCGGCCGAGTCGCCCTCGACCAGGTACAGCTCGGACAGCGCAGGGTCCTTCTCCTGGCAGTCGGCGAGCTTGCCGGGCAGCCCGAAGCCGTCGAGCACGCCCTTGCGGCGCGTCATCTCGCGCGCCTTTCGCGCCGCCTCGCGCGCGCGCGCCGCGTCGACAATCTTGCCGGTGATGATGCGCGCATCGTGCGGCTTCTCGAGCAGGTAGCTCATCAGCTTCTCGGCGACGATCTCCTCGACGACCGGCCGCACTTCCGACGAAACGAGCTTGTCCTTGGTCTGCGAAGAAAACTTCGGCTCGGGCACCTTGATCGACAGCACGCAGGTGAGGCCCTCGCGCATGTCGTCACCGGTGCACTCGACCTTCGCTTTCTTGGCGATCTCGTTCGACTCGATGTATTTGCCCAGGGTCCGCGTCATCGCGGCGCGGAGCCCGGTGAGGTGCGTGCCGCCGTCGCGCTGCGGGATGTTGTTGGTGTAGCAGAGGACCTGCTCCTGATAGGAGTCGTTCCACTGCATCGCTACCTCAACGAACATGCCTTCCTTCTGGCCGCTCGCGTGGAAGATGGTGTCGTGGAGGACGGTCTTGTTGCGGTTCATGTACTCCACGAACCCGCGCACGCCGCCCGAGAACGAGAAAACCTCCTCTTTCCCGGCGCGCTGGTCGACGAGCACGATCTTCGCGCCGTTGTTCAGGAACGAGAGCTCGCGCAGCCGCCTTGCGAGGATGTCGTAGTGGTACTCGACGTGCCCGAACGTCTCTGCGCTCGCGAGGAAGTGCACCTCGGTGCCGCGCCGCTCGGTCTTGCCCATCACCTTCAGCGGCTCGACGCGCTCGCCGCGCCGGAATTCCATGAAGTTGACCTGCCCGTCGCGGCGGATCGTGAGCCTGAGCCACTCGGAGAGCGCGTTCACAACCGAGACGCCGACGCCGTGCAGGCCGCCGGCCACCTTGTAGGAGTTCGAATCGAACTTCCCGCCTGCGTGCAGCTCGGTCATCACGATCTCGGCCGCCGAGCGCTTGAACTCGTCGTCCTCGTGGATGCCGGTCGGAATGCCCCGGCCATTGTCGGCGACGCTGATCGAATTGTCGGTGTGGATGGTGACGATGATCTCGTCGCAGTAGCCGGCGAGCGCCTCGTCGACGGCGTTATCGACGACCTCGAACACCATGTGGTGCAGGCCGGTACCGTCGGACGTGTCGCCGATGTACATGCCGGGACGCTTGCGCACGGCGTCCAGGCCCTTGAGCATCTTGATGCTGGAGGAGTCGTAGCTCGCTGCGTCCTGGCGCGGGCCTTCCGGACCGTTCGCGGGAACGGCCGTCTCCTCGCCGGGCTGTTGCGGTAGGGTCTCTGCGGTCATTCGGTGCTTGCTCAGATGCGCATCGGCATCACGACGTACTTGAAGTCAGTGCGGCCCGGGACGGTGATCAGCGCGCTCGAGTTCGCGTCGCCGAGCGCAACCTCGATGTCCTCGGTCTCGAGGTTGTTCAGCACGTCGAGCAGGTAGGCGACGTTGAACCCGATGTCCAGCGCTTCGCCCTTGTAGTCGAGCTCGAGCTCCTCCTGCGCCTCTTCCTGCTCGGTGTTCGTGCAGGTGATCTTCAGGGTGCCGTCGCCGAGCACCCAGCGCACGCCGCGGAACTTGTCGCTGGTCAGGATGGCCGCGCGCTGCAGCGCCGCACCGAGCATCTGCCGCCCGATCTTCAGATGCTTCGGGTGCGCACCGGGGATGACGCGCTGATAGTCGGGGAACTTGCCGTCGACTAGCTTCGACGCGAGCAGCACGCCGTCGAACCGGAACCGCGCCTGGCTCGCCGACAGCTCGATCGACACCGGCTCGTCGGAATCCTGGAGCAGCTTCGTGAGCTCGAGGATCGTCTTGCGTGGAACGATGACCTCCTGCTTGCCGAGATCACGCGACGCGATCTCGCGGGTCGCGACCGCGAGGCGATGCCCGTCGGTCGCCACGACCCGCAGCTCGCCCGCGTCGACCATCATCAGCAGGCCGTTGAGGTAGTAGCGGATGTCCTGCTGCGCCATCGCGTACTGCACTAGCGCCAGCAACGCCTTCAGCGCGCGCTGCGGCAACTCGAATGCCACCGGCGCGCCTTCCGGCGCGGCGAGCCGCGGAAAGTCCTCGGGCGGCAGGGTCTGCAGCTGGAATCTGCTCTTCCCGCTGCGCATCTGCAGGCGCTTGTCGGCAAGCGCCATCGCGACCTCGCTCCCCTCCGGCAGGGCACGCAGGATGTCGAGCAGCTTGCGCGCGCCCACCGTCACCGCCTTCGCCTCCCCCGACGCTTCGGCTGACGCCGCGGCGCTGATCTCGATCTCGATGTCAGTCGCGACGAACGACAGGCGGTCGTCGGCCCGCGTGATCAGCACGTTCGAAAGGATGGGAAGTGTATGGCGCCGTTCGATGATCCCGGCGACCGACTGCAAAGGCTTGAGCAGCGTCTCGCGAGTTGTCTTTACTAGATTCATATTCTTTTCCTGAGTCTGATGATGAAGGCGCCGCTCTGCGTGGATAAGGCGTCAAGCTCGTTGTAGTTCAGGGAGTTCACTCGTAGGTAACCTGTGGGTCGTCCTGTGGACAGGTGGTGAACAATCCGGCGGACTTCTCGTGAAGGGGGTGCGCGGGACCGGGTTACTCACATGCTTGGGCGGCTTATACAGAGGTTCGCGACGCGATCAGCCCTTCAGCGTCTGCTCCAGGACGTGGAAGTCGCGGTTCAGGTCGGTGTTCTTCGTCCGCAGGGCGGCGATCGTCCGGCAGGCGTGCAGGACAGTGGTGTGGTCGCGGTTGCCAAAGGCGTCGCCAATGTCGGGGAGACTCATTTCGGTGAGCTCCTTGGCAAGCGCCATGGCCATCTGGCGCGGCCGGGCGATGTTGCGGCTGCGTCTCTTGGAGTGCAGATCGGCGACCTTGATCTTGTAGAACTCCGCGACTGTCTTCTGGATGCTCTCGATCGAGATCTGGCGGTTGTGAAGCGACAGCAGGTCTTTCAGTGCCTCCTTCGCGACCTCGACGGTCAGCTCCTTGCCGCCGAAGCGCGCGAACGCGAGCACGTTCTTGAGCGCGCCCTCAAGTTCGCGGACATTCGACCGTATGTGCTTCGCGATGAAGAACGCGACGTCCTCGTCGAGCCGCACGCCAACCGCCTCGGCCTTTCGGAGCACGATCGCCACGCGCATCTCCTGCTCGGGAGGCTCCAGCGCCACCGTCAGCCCCCAGCTGAAACGGGTCTTCAGACGGTCGTCGATGCCTACGATGTCGCGCGGATACGTGTCGCAGGTGATGATGATCTGCTTGTGCGCCTCGATGAGTGCGTTGAACGCGTAGAAGAACTCTTCCTGCGTGCGGTCCTTGCCGGTGAAGAATTGGATGTCGTCGATCAGCAGCAGGTCCAGCGAGTGGTAATAGCGCTTGAACGCGTCGAACGATTTTTGCTGGTACGCCCGCACGACGTCGGAGATGTACTGCGCTGCGTGGAGATAACGCACCTTGGCAGTCGGCTGGTGCGTGACGACGTAATTGCCGACCGCGTGGATCAAGTGCGTTTTGCCCAGCCCGACGCCGCCATAGACGAAGAGCGGGTTGTACGAGGTTCCGGGGTTCTCGGCGACCTGCATTGCGGCGGCGCGAGCGAGCTGGTTCGCCTTGCCCGGCACGAAGTTGTCGAACGTGAAGTCCGCGATGAGGCTGGGTCGCTCGCCCGTCTTCCTTTCGGTGACGGGCATCTTCGTTCCTGGCGGGGCCGCGGGCGGTTGCGTGGACGGCGGCGGAGGAGCGGGCTCTTGCAGGTCGCTCACGTCAGGGAGCGCCAGAATCACGCGTACGGACGCGCCCGACTGCTCGGCGGCGAGCGCCTCGATCCGCTGCAGGAAGCGGTCCTTGACCCACTGCAGGACAAAGCGATTCGGTGCGACGAGGCGCAGCGCGCCATGGCCCTGCTCAGCCGCGCCTAGAGGCCGGATCCAGGTGTTAAATTGTTGAGCGGGAAGCTCCTTTTCGAGGCGCGTGAGGCAGGACTGCCACAAGCTCTGCATAGTCGCGGCGGGGTCGTTCTGGGAGTTTGCTTATGGGGTAGGGACGCGCCGGGAAGAGGCCCGAATCATACCCGCTTCGCCCCGAGTTATCCACAGCTTCCGATGCTCGTTGACAGCGCATGCAACGCATTGGTTTAATGCCGGGTTTTCTCCTCTGCAAGGAACAGGGCAATGAAGCGAACCTTCCAACCGTCGGTAGTGCGCCGCAAGCGGACGCATGGCTTCCTCGTTCGCATGCGCACGCGCGGTGGACGCGCGGTGATCCGTGCGCGTCGAGCGAAGGGTCGCGCCCGTCTCGGCATCTGAGCCAGCCGCCCGCTCCCGCGCGATTGCGCCTGCGTCGGAGCCAGCGGCTCGGCGCGGCAGAAGTGTCCGCGGTGCTCAAGTCGGGCAGGCTCACCCGGTCGCCCCGCCTTTATCTCTATTGCCTCCCCAACGCGCTCGTTCGTCCGCGGCTCGCGCTGGTCGTTCCCAAGCGGTTTGCAGCGAGCGCCGTCCTGAGGAACCGTATCCGCCGGCTCGCGCGCGAAGCGTTCCGGCTCGGGCAAGCGGCGATCGGCGCACAGGACTGCGTGGTGCGGCTGGTGAAGGTGCCGGGCGAGACCCCGGTGACGCTCGATGAACTCAATGCGCTCTTCCGACGGGGCGCCGGTGGCTAGGCTCCTGATCGTCTTGATTGCGGGTTACCGGTATTGCCTGAGCCCGCTGCTCGGACGGAGCTGCCGCTTCTTCCCGTCCTGCTCGGAGTACGCCGCGGAAGCGCTGGAGCGGCATGGTGCGCTGCGCGGAAGCTGGCTTGCAGTGCGTCGCATCGCGCGCTGCCATCCCTGGAATCCGGGCGGCTACGACCCGGTGCCGTAATCCAAGAACGATAACGTCCGCATCCGATGGACACCCAACGCCTCATCCTGTTCGTCATCTTCTCCTTCTCCATCCTGATGCTCTGGGATGCGTGGCAGCGCGACCAGCGTCCGCCGGCACCGGCGCAGCAGGCGCAGAGCCCGGCGCAGCCGGCCGGCGTGCCGACGCCGAGCGTGCCGGTCCAGCCGGCCGCGCCCGGAAAGCCGGCCGCAGTCTCGCCGGCTGCGGTGCCCTCGACTGGCGCTGCGGCGCCGGCGCGCGAGCTCGTGAAGGTGGAGACCGATCTGATGCGCGCCGAGATCGACCCGGTCGGCGGCGACCTGGTGCGCGTGGAGCTGAAGCGTTACAAGGACAGCCTCGACACAACCAAGACCTTCGCCCTCCTCGGTCCGGATCACCAGTACGCGGTCCAGACCGGACTGATCGGGCAAAACCTCCCGAACCACAAGACGCCGTTCACGCCCGAGGGAACGACGTACTTGCTCGCCGAGGGCAAGGACGCGGTCGACGTGAAGCTCCACGCCACGACGCCCGAGGGCGTGAAAGTCGCGAAGACGTATACGTTCAGACGCGGCAGCTACGTCATCGACGTCGCGCACGAGATCACGAACGCAGCCGCGGCGCCGCTTGCCGCGCACGCGTATTTCCAGATCGCGCGCGACGGCAAGGCGCCCGCCGACGACAAGGCGATGCTCTACACGTTCACCGGCCCGGCCGTCTACACGGAGCAGGACAAGTTCGTGAAGGTCCCCTTCGGTGACATCGACAAGGAGAAGGCGCCGTACGCGAGGAAGGCGGACAACGGCTGGGCCGGCATGATCCAGCATTACTTCGTCACCGCCGTCCTGCCGCCGGAGAAGGCGGAGCGCGAGTACTACACGCGCAAGATAGCCGACAACCTCTACACGGTCGGCACCATTCTTCCCGTGCCGGCGATCGCACCGGGCGCGACCGGCACCGTTGGGGTGCGGATCTACGCTGGCCCGGAAGAGCAGGACAAGCTCAAAGCGGTGGCGCCCGGGCTCGATCTGGTGGTCGATTACGGCTGGCTCACGGTGATTGCGGCACCGCTTTTCTGGGTCCTCGAATGGTTCCACGGCTGGCTTGGCAACTGGGGCCTCGCGATCATCGCGCTCACCGTGCTGATCAAGCTGATCTTCTTCCCGCTCTCGGCGGCGAGCTACAAGTCGATGGCGCGTATGAAGAAGGTGACCCCGCGCCTGATGAAGATGCGCGAAACCTACGGCGACGATCGCGCGAAGCTGAACCAGGCGATGATGGAGCTGTACAAGGAAGAGAAGATCAACCCGCTCGGCGGCTGTCTCCCGATCCTCGTCCAGATCCCGGTCTTCATCGCTCTTTACTGGGTGCTGCTCGCCTCCGTCGAGCTGCGCCAGGCCCCCTTCTACGGCTGGATCAAGGACCTCGCGGCGCCGGACCCGTTCTTCATCCTGCCGGCACTCATGATGGGCTCGATGATCATCCAGACGAAGATGAGCCCCACGCCGCCCGATCCCGTTCAGGCGAAGGTGATGATGATCATGCCGTTCGCGTTCGGCGTGATGTTCTTTTTCTTTCCCGCAGGGCTGGTGCTCTACTGGCTCGTCAACAACATCCTGTCGATCGCGCAGCAATGGCAGATCACCCGCATGATCGAGGGCGGGAAAGACAAGCCGGCCGCCGCGAAGCGCTGAGCGCTCCCGGGGCGGCGCGACAGGGAAGGTTCCTTAGTCAGAGCTTCAATGGCCGTGCGCGCGCCCGCCGACACGATCGCCGCGATCGCGACCGGGCAGGGGCTCGCGGGCATCGGCGTCGTGCGCGTTTCCGGCGCGCGCCTCGGGCCGTTCGCGGAGCAGCTGCTCGGCCGCGCGCCGCAACCGCGGCATGCGTCCCGCGCGACCTTCCGCGACGCCTCGGGCGGCGCAATCGACGACGGCCTCGCGCTCTATTTCCCCGCGCCGCAGTCCTACACCGGGGAGGACGTCCTAGAGCTGCAGGGGCACGGCGGCCCGGTCGTCCTGCAGATGCTGCTGCGTCGCTGCTTCGAGCTCGGTGCGCGGCTCGCGGAGCCGGGCGAGTTCACGCGGCGCGCTTTCCTCAACGACAAGCTCGATCTCGCGCAGGCCGAGGCGGTTGCCGACGTCATCGAAGCCGCCACCGAGACCGCGGCGCGCGGCGCGGTGCGCAGTCTCCAGGGCGAGTTCTCGTCCGCGATTCGCGATCTCGTCGCGCAGCTCGTCGAGCTGCGCGCGCTCGTCGAGGCGACGCTCGACTTCCCGGAGGAGGAAATCGATCCGCTCGACCGCGCCGACGCGCGCGGGCGGCTCGATCGGCTGCGCGCGGCGCTCGCCGGCACGCTGGATCGGGCGAAGCAGGGCAGTCTCCTGCGCACCGGGGTGCACGTGGTGCTCGCGGGGCAGCCCAACGTCGGCAAGTCGAGCCTGCTCAATCGCCTCGCCGGGGAGGATCTGGCGATCGTGACCGCCATCCCGGGGACGACGCGCGACACGGTCCGCCAGGCGGTCCAGATCGAGGGCGTGCCACTGCATCTCGTCGACACCGCGGGCCTGCGGGACACGGCAGACGAGGTCGAGCGCCTCGGCATCGCGCGCACATGGAGCGAGATCGAGCGCGCCGACCTGCTGGTGCTGATCGTCGACGCGCGCGCCGGCGTGACCGCAGCGGACGAAGCGATCGTCGCGCGGCTTCCGTCGCGGCTTCCGCGGATCGTCGTGCAAAACAAGAGCGACCTCTCGGGGGATGCGCCGCGCATCGGCAAGCTGGGCGGCGCGACGACCGTGTACCTGTCCGCGAAGACCGGCGCGGGCGTCGAGCTGCTGCGGGCCCATCTGCTGGAGCGCGCCGGATGGCACCCGGCCGAGGAGTCGCCATTCGTTGCGCGCGAGCGGCACCTCGTCGCCCTGCGGCGCGCGGCCGAGCACCTGGAGGCCGCGGCGGCCCAGGCGAAGGCGATCGAGCTCGCTGCCGAGGAGCTGCGCCTGGCGCAGGATCGGCTGAACGCGATCACCGGTGAATTCACGGCGGACGACCTGCTCGGCGAGATTTTCGGGCGGTTCTGCATCGGGAAGTGAAGCGCAGGCCTGCCGTCAGTTCGGCCGCAGTAGAATTGCCGCCCACAATTCGCCGCGAGGGACCGCCATGCCGATCGCCGTTCGCACCGCCATCGCCGCGCTTGGTGGACTGCTTCTCGCCGGCGTTGCTGCGGCGCAGCCCAGCCTGAAGATGATGATCCCCGCCAACCCGGGCGGCGGCTGGGACCAGACCGGGCGCCAGCTCGCCGCGGCGATGCAAAGCGGGAAACTGGTGAGCGGCGTGCAGTTCGAGAACAAGGGCGGCGCCGCGGGAACCATCGGACTTGCGCAGTTCGTCAACGCGGCCAAGGGGGATCCAAACGCGCTGCTGGTGGCCGGGATGGTGATGGTCGGCGGCATCGTGCTCCAGCAGTCGCCGGTCAATCTCAACATGGTCACGCCGATCGCGCGGGTGACGAGCGAGTGGGAGGTGATCGTCGTGCCCGCGGCTTCGCCGCACAAGACGATGGGGGACCTCGTCAAGGCGTTCAAGGAAAACCCCGGCAAGGTGTCGTGGGGTGGCGGCTCGGCCGGAGGTACCGATCACATTCTCGTCGGACTGATCGCGCGGGCGGTCGGCGCCGATCCGGCGAAGATCAACTACGTCGCCTACAAGGGCGGGGGCGAAGCGCTCACCGGCATCATCGGCGGCCACGTCACCGCCGGCGTTTCCGGGATCGGCGAGTTCGCCGAGCAGATCAAGGGCGGCCGCCTGCGCGCGCTCGCGGTGTCCGCGCCGAAGGCGATCGATGGCATCCCGTCGCTGAAGGAGCAGGGGATCGACGTCGAGCTTGGCAACTGGCGCGCGGTGTTCGGCGCACCCGGCATCACGCCGCCGCAGCGCGACGCGCTCGTCAAGCTGGTGAAGGACGCCACCGAAACGCCCGTCTGGAAGCAGACGCTCGACAAGATGGGCTGGAGCCCATTCTTCCTGGGCGGCGACCCGTTCAAGGCGTTCCTCGACGAAGACACCCGCCGCGTCACCGCCATCATCGACTCGCTCGGGCTCAAGAAGAAGTAGCGTCGGCGCGCGCCGCGCATGCGCCGGTCGACCGCCGAGATCGCGCTGTCGCTCGGCGTGCTCGCACTCGGTGCCGGGGTGTCCATCGGCACGCTGCTCCTGCCCGGTGAAGGGGGCTACGCGCGAATCGGGCCGAATTTCATGCCCGGCGTCGTGGGCGCGGGGCTCGTCGTCGTCGGTCTGTGGCTCTCGTACGAGGCGCTGACCGGCGGGTGGCGACACCGCGGCGACGCCTCTCTCGCTGCGCGGGGCGAGCACGCCTTCCACGCCCCGGCCTTCCTCTGGGTGAGCGCGGGCCTCTTCGCGCACATGATCCTGATCGGGACGGCCGGGTTCGTGCTGGCCGGTGCCGTGCTGGTCGCTTGCGTTGCGCGCGGCTTCGGCAGCCGCCGTTGCGTGCGCGACGCCGCGATCGGACTGGCGCTCGCGCTGGGCGCGTTCGTGTTCTTCGTGAAGGTCCTGAACGTCGCGCTTCCCGGCGGCTGGCTCGCGCCGCTGCTCGGCACCGCGGGGATCTAGTGGAGACCCTGAACGCGCTGTGGTCCGGCTTCGGCGTCGCGCTGCAACCGGCGAACCTGCTCTGGGGCTTCATCGGCGTCACGCTCGGGACGTTCGTCGGCGTGCTGCCCGGCGTGGGGCCGGCGCTCACGGTGGCGCTGCTCCTGCCGCTCACTGTGAAGCTCGACCCGACCGGCGCGCTCATCATGTTTGCCGGCATCTACTACGGGGCGATGTTCGGAGGCTCGACCACGACGATCCTCCTCAACGCACCCGGGGAGTCGGCGTCCATCGCCACAGCGCTCGAAGGCAATCGGATGGCCAAGGCCGGGCGGGCCGGGCCTGCGCTCGCCACGAGCGCGATCGGGTCATTCGTCGCGGGGACGATCGCGACGCTGCTGCTCACGCTGCTAGCGCCGGTCGTCGTCGAGGCCGCACTCAGGTTCGGCCCGGCCGAGTACTTCGCGCTCATGGTGTTCGCATTCACCGCGGTGTCCGCCGTCCTCGGCGCCTCCACCGTGCGCGGGCTGGCGGCGCTCTTCGTCGGTCTATTTCTCGGACTGATCGGCATCGACAGCCAGACCGGCCAGGCGCGCTTCGCGTTCGGCGTGCCGGAACTGCTCGACGGCGTGGACGTCGTGGTCCTCGCGGTCGGTCTCTTCGCAGTGGGCGAGACGCTGTACGTCGCCGCATACACGAGCCGCTTGCCCGAGACGATGGAGAAGCTGAGAGGATCGCTCTGGATGTCCGCGGATGACTGGCGCCGCTCGGTGCCCGCTTGGCTGCGCGGGACGCTCTTCGGCTTCCCGTTCGGCTCGATTCCCGCAGGGGGCGCGGAGATTCCCACCTTCCTCTCCTACGCCACGGAGAAGAAGCTCTCGAAACATCCCGGGGACTTCGGCAACGGCGCGATCGAAGGCGTCGCAGGCCCCGAAGCGGCCAACAACGCGGCGGCGACCGGCACGCTCGTTCCGCTGCTCTCGCTCGGCATCCCGACGTCGGCGACCGCGGCGATCCTGCTCAGCGCCTTCCAGAACTACGGCATCCAGCCCGGGCCACTGCTGTTCACCACCCAAGGCAGCCTTGTGTGGGGGCTGATCGCGAGCCTCTACGTCGGCAACCTGATCCTGCTCGTCCTGAACCTGCCGCTGATCGGCATCTGGGTGCGGGTGCTCACGATTCCGCGGCCGCTGCTTTACGGCGGCATCCTGTTGTTCGCGACGCTCGGCGCGTATAGCCTGCATCAGTCGTGGGTCGACCTTGCGACGCTTTACGTGTTCGGGTTGCTGGGGTTCGCGATGCGACGGTGGGACATCCCGGTCGCGCCGGCCATCATCGGCCTGATCCTCGGCCCGCTCGCCGAGACGCAGTTCCGGCGCGCGCTCGCGATCAGCGAGGGCGATCCGAGCGTGTTCGTCACCCAGCCGATCTCCGCGACGCTGCTGGTAGCCGCAGCCGCGGCGGTGCTCGGGCCGTGGCTTTGGCGCCGCCTTGTTACAAGATGAAAAACCTCGGCCATCCCCCGTCCGGGGAGCGGCTTTGGGGGGTGGATTTCTGCTAGAGTTTCGCCCCACCGAACACCCGCCGGCCTCCCTGCAGTCACCCCCGGACTGAGCGCAGCGCAGCAAAGCGGGGAGCGGCGCACCCTTTTCCCATTAGAACGGGGCCCCTGCTAAATGAACCAGCCATACATCCCCCACATCCCGGTGCCGGCCTACGTCCGCAACCGCCGGGCGATCGAGTGGGTCGCCGAGATCGCCGAGCTCACCAAGCCGGATTCCATCCACTGGTGCGACGGCTTGCAAGCCGAGTACGACCGCCTGTGCGAGGAGATGGTGCGCAGCGGGACGCTGATGCGGCTCAACCCGGAGCTCCGCCCGGGCAGCTTCCTCGCGCGCTCCGATCCCACCGACGTCGCACGCATGGAGGACCGCACCTTCATCTGCTCGAAGGAGAAGGACGACGCCGGTCCCACGAACAACTGGGTCGCGCCCGCGGAGATGCGCACGACGCTCGCGCAGCTGTTCGACGGCTGCATGCGCGGCCGCACGCTGTACGTCGTGCCGTTCTCGATGGGCCCGCTCGGCTCGCACATCTCGCAGATCGGGATCGAGATCACCGACTCCCCGTACGTCGTGGTGAGCATGC
>DATIDG010000042.1:0-57636 GCA_035456405.1 Burkholderiales bacterium
TGCAGCGCCATGCCGCCGCCGAAGCAGTAGCCTACGGCCGCGATCCGGCCGGCATCGACGTCGGGCTGGCGCGCGAGCAGGTCGCGCGCGGCGCGGAAGCGCTTGTCCGAAACGTCGATGTTCTTCGACGCCTCGCCCGAAAGCGCCCCGGCCTCCTTCGGATTGTCGGCGGTCTTGCCGTCGCCATACATGTCGACGGCGAGCGCCACGTAGCCGAGCTGGGCGAGCATGTCGGCACGCCTGCGCGTGTAGTCGTTGTTGCCCCACCACTCGTGCACGACGAGCACTCCGGGGCGTTTGCCGCCGGCCGCGGCCGGGCGGGCGATGTAGCCCTTGAGCGTGGTGCCATCGGCGGAATAGGTGACTTCCTCGCCCGCTAGGGCAGTGGACGCCAGGATGAAGGCGACGACGCCGGCAACGACCAGGCCGTATGCGACGCGACTCATGGTGATCTCCTCTATTGGAATTGGTCGAACGTGCGAGGGTCGCGGAGCGAGGCTTCCGGGACCTCTCCGGCGCACCAAGGGCGGGGCCGGCGCGCAAGCATACAGCCGCCGCAGGCGGGGGGCCCATCGCTCCCGGCCCCCGCGGCGCCGGCGCGGGCATCCCTCGGATGCCTGCTTGCCCCGCGCCGGGAGTTCGCTTAGGCTGGACGTAATCGCCGCGCGAGAACGGCCCATGCCAGTAAGCGAGCCCGGATATCCCGATGCGCTGCCCGAGCAGCACCGCCTGCACTGGTATGTGATCGAGCGGGTGCTCGGACAGGGCGGGTTCGGCATCACCTACCTCGCCCGCGACACCAACCTCGACCAGCGGGTCGCAATCAAGGAGTATCTGCCGGTCGACGTCGCCTCGCGTCGGCACGACGCGGCGGTCGGCTCGCGGACCGACGGGAGCCGCGAGCGCTACCGGTGGGGCCTCGACCGCTTCATCAAGGAGGCGCGCATGCTCGCGCGCTTCGACCACCCGAACATCGTGCGCGTTCTCTCGGTGTTCGAGCTGAACAACACCGCCTACATGGTGATGCGGTTCGAGGCGGGCGAGAACCTCTCTCAGCTCCTCGAGACGCGCGGCACCCTGGGCGAGGACGAGTTGCTGCGCATCCTGCTGCCGGTGCTCGACGGCCTCGCGCTCGTGCACGCGGCGGGCTTCATCCATCGCGACATCAAGCCCGACAACATCCACATCCGCGCGGACGGCAGCCCGGTGCTGCTCGATTTCGGGTCGGCGCGCACCGCGGCCGGGAAGGCGCACACGCTCACCATCCTGGTGGCGCCGGGCTACTCGCCCTTCGAGCAGTACTACGGCAGCTCCGAGAACCAGGGCCCGTGGACCGACATCTACGGTCTGGGCGCGACCTGCTATCGCGCAATCGCGGGCCGCGCGCCGCTCGACGCGATCGTGCGCAGCAAGGGCATCCTCGGAACCGCGCGCGACGCGATCGTCCCGGCGAGCGTGGTGGGCGCGGGTCGGTACTCGGGGCGCCTGCTCGCCGCAATCGACCACGCGCTCGCGTTCAGCGAGAAGGATCGCCCGCAAACGATCGCCGAGTGGCGGAAGGAGCTGGCCGGGGAAGGCGGCACGCCGGTCGCCGTACTGCGCGCCGAGGCGCGCGCTCCGGGGCCGCGAACGATGACCGCGCCGCCTGTAGGTACGAGTCCGGTCGGCGCGGCCGCCCCGCCGGATCGCGGGCCCGACAAGCGGGCTCCGATCGTGTGGTCGATCGCAGGGGCGGCGGGTGCGGCAGTGCTCATTGGCCTCCTGCTGCATTACTCCCGCAATGCGGACGAGCCGCCGAAACCGCCTACGACGCCGGAGGCGGAGGCATCGAGGGCGCTACAGGACAAGATCACCGCGCTCGAGAAGCAGGTCGAGGAACAGGCCCGGCAGCGCGCCGAGGAGGAAAGGGAGCGGCGCGAAGAGGCCGAGCGCAAGCAGCGCGAGGCGGCCGAGGCAGCGCGCGCACGCGCCGAGAGCGCGCGGCGCGAGGCCGAGGCAGAACGCGCGCGCGCCGAGAACGCGAAGCGCGATGCCGAGGAGCGAGCCCGCGTGGCGGCGGCCAGACGGGCCGAAGAAGAGGCGAGCCGGCGCGCCGAGGCGGCCCGCCTCGCCGAGGCGGCCCGCCTCGCCAAGGCGGCGCCGCGCAGCAAGCCCGAGCCGTCGCCCGAGCCCAGGGAGGCCGCGAAGCCGCCGCCCCCGACCGCCGCCCAGGTGCTCGCTCAGTCCGACGAGGCGGCCGCACGCGGGAACTTCGGCGACGCGGCGGCGCTGCTGAAGCCGCTCGCCGAGCGGAGCAACCCGGCCGCGCAGTTCCGGCTGAGCCAGCTGTTCCTCGAGGGACGCGGCGTGGAGCAGGACCAGAAGGAGGGATTGCGCCTGCTCGAGGGCGCCGCCACCCAGGGGCATCGGGACGCCCGGCTCATGCTGGGCGGGATGTACGCCGCCGGGCGCGGCGTGCGCCAGAACGCCAACGTCGCGTACATCTGGTACGGTGCGGCAGCGTGCGCGGGTTCGGCCCGCGCCCAGGCGGAGCAGGAGGCGATCAAGGCGCGGCTGCAGCCGGCCGAGATCCAGCAGGCGGAGAAGCTGATCGCGGACCTGTGCAGGCGCGGCTGAGCGGGCCGCCTGCTGTATTGGGGGAGGGCGGGTCTTGAGCTTTCGGGCATTGCGCGCGACATACCGGCACGCGACGATTTGGGTCGCGCTCGCGCTCGCGGCCGGCTGCGCGCTCTCGCCCCAGCAGAAGCGCGACGCGATCAATGCGCTCAACGCCGAGTTCCGGGTCGAGTACGAGCGGGCCCTCGCGGCGAACGGCACGCGCGTCTTCAAGACCGATCGCAAGACGGCCGTCGCGGCCGCCCAGGCCGCGATGACGCGGCTCGGCATGCGGCTCGACGACGAGGTGCCCGCGCTCGGCTACATGAGCTTCTCCGCGCCGGCGCCCGTGCCCCTGACGGCGGATGAATGGGAGCGAGTCAACGCGGCGGACCTGCCCAAGGCGCGCGCTGTCCTGCGCCCTCACGTCGGGTGGATGGCCGACCACTTCCGGTTCGAGCCGAAAGGCCTCGACATCGTCGTCAACGTGACCGTCACCGAGACCCGCGGGGCGTCGGCGGTCTCGATCACCATGCGCATGCGCGAGGTCACGCCGCTCGACCTCGACCTTCCCCGGCGCGACTACCCGCCGCCGACCGGAGTGAGCATGGGTCTCGACAAGATCTGGCTCGAGTTCGAGCAGGCGCTGCGCGCGCGCCAGCGCTGAGCGGACCTCCGTGACGGCGGCATCGACGCGACGGTGGACGTCGTCGCACCGAGGTCGAACGGCTTCGTCACGCAGCATCTCCTCGATGCGGACGTCGTGGTCGTGGCGCGCCGCGGGCATCCGCGGGTGCGGGACCGGCCCACGCTCGAGCGCTATCTTGCCGAGCGCCACGTCGTGCTGCGGCCGAAGAGCGAGGCGGAAGCGCGGCTCGAGGTGCGCCGGAAGCTCGTCGAGCTCAATCGGAACGTGGGGCTCGAGGTGTCGAACACCCTCGCCCTCGCGGTGGTGGTCAGCGAGTGCGGCCTGCTCGGCGTCCTCGGCCGCCCGCTCGCCGAGAGGTTCGCCGAGAAGCTGCGGCTCAAGATCTTTCCGCCACCGCTGCCGCTGCCGACCGTGGGCGTCTACCTCGCGTGGCACCGCAGCCGAATGAACGATCCGGGGCATCGCTGGCTCCGCGAGGGGATCGCCGGGCTGTTCGCGCGGGCGCGGCCAGGGCTGGCCGCCTGGGCCGTCCACGGGGCGCCGGGAGGAGCAACGCGCGAGTTCCGCGCGGGCGACCCGGACGCCTGAGCTAGAATCCGCCGCCGCCACCCATGAGAGAACACGACGTGAATACTTCCCAGCAGGGCGCTCCGAAAGCGGTCCTCACCACGCGCGACACGATCGCGATCATCGTCGGGCTGGTCATCGGCGCGGGGATCTTCCGCTTCCCGCCGCTCGTCGCGGCCAACAGCCCGGACGAGACCGTCTTCTACCTGCTCTGGATCGCGGGCGGCGTGGTCTCGCTCGTCGGCGCGCTCTGCTACGCCGAGCTCGCGACCGCCTACCCGAGCGCCGGGGGCGACTACCACTTCCTGCAGCGTGCGTTCGGGCGCACGCTGTCGTTCCTGTTCGGCTGGGCGCGGATCGCGGTGATCACCACCGGCGCTATCGCCCTGCTCGCGTACACCTTCGGCGACTACGCGTCGACCCTCCTCCGGCTCGGGCCGAACTCGTCGGCGGTGTACGCCGCGCTCGCGGTGCTCGCGCTCACCGCCGTCAACCTCCTCGGCATCCGCGAGACGAAGAGCACGCAGAACGTGCTCACGACGCTGCTCGTGCTCGGCGTGATCGCGGTGATCGTCACCGGCGTGCTCCTCGTCGCACCCGCGCCGCCCGCCGCCGCAGCGGCACCGGCGAAGTCGTGGACCGCCGGCGTGCCGTTCGCGATGCTGTTCATCCTGTTCACGTACAGCGGCTGGAACGAGGCGGCCTACGTCTCCGCGGAGCTGAAGGAGCGGCGTAGCATGGTCGTCGCGCTGGTGATTTCGCTCGTGCTCGTGACCGTCCTATACCTGGCGATCAACCTCGCCTACGTTCGCGGGCTCGGGTTCCAGGGGGTGGCGAAGAGCGAGACCGTCGCTGCCGACCTCATGCAGCTCCAGTTCGGCGCGACCGGCGCGAACATCATCAGCGCGATCGTCTGCCTCGCCGCGCTCACGTCGATCAACGCCACCATAATCGCCGGCGCGCGGTCCAACTACGCGCTGGGCAGTGACTGGCCGATATTCGCCTGGCTCGGCCGGTGGGACGGGCGCGCCGACGCTCCGCGGAACTCCCTGTACGTGCAGGGCGCGTTCGCGCTCGCTCTCGTCGTCGCCGGGGCGTTCACCGACCAGGTGAAGACCATGATCGAGTACACCTCGCCGGTGTTCTGGTTCTTTTTCATGCTGGTGGGCGTCGGTCTGTTCGTGCTGCGCGCGCGGGACCCCGGGGCGCCGCGACCCTTCAAGGTGCCGCTGTATCCGCTCACACCCCTGATCTTCGTTCTGACGTGCGCCTACCTGCTCTATTCGAGCCTCGCGTACGTGAAGGGCGGCGCGTGGGCAGGCGTCGCCGTGCTGGCGGTCGGACTGGTGCTCCTGATGCTCGGCTCCGGCCGCCGCGCGCCCGAGGCGGGGAGACCCTGATGGACCGCCGTTCTTTCCTGCTTGCCGCGGCGGCGCTCGTCGCGGCCCACCCGCTCGGGGCGCAGCCGGCGCGGAAGCTGGAGCCGTACCAATACCCGCGCGAGCTCGACGTTCCCTACGTGCCCACGCGCGGCGACGTCGTAGAGGAGATGCTGCGCATGGCGGACGTCAAGCCCGACGACGTCGTCTACGACCTCGGCTGCGGCGACGGGCGCATCGTGATCATGGCCGCGCAGAAGTTCGGCGCGCGCGGGGTGGGCATCGACATCGACCCGAGACGGATCGAGGAGGCGCGCGCGAACGCCGCGCGGGCCGGCGTCGCCGACCGCGCCGAGTTCCGGCTGGGCGATCTCTTCAACGCGGACATCCGCGAGGCGACCGTCGTCACGCTGTACCTCCTGCCCGACGTCAACGTGCGGCTCAAGCCGAAGCTCCTGCGCGACCTCCGGCCGGGCACGCGCATCGTTTCGCACGACTTCACGATGGGCGACGACTGGCCGGCCGAGCGCGCGCTGAAGCTGACGAACGACACCATCTACTTCTGGACCATCCCGGCGCGGCAGTAGGGAAGGTCTGCGTGAGCGCTGCGGTCAGAAGGCGCCCGTTCCCTCGTAGGCGAAGGGCGACGACGGCGCCCCGGTGCACCGGGGCGCAATGTCAACCCGGCCGCGCTGCGCGACCGTAGAATCTGGCGTGACCACGTTGACCGGGCAGACATGATCGTCGTCGTGATGGGCGTCACCGGCGCCGGCAAGACCGTCGTCGGGCAGCGCCTCGCGGCGGCGCTCGGCGTCGAGTTCATCGACGGCGACGACTACCACCCGCCGGAGAATGTCGCGAAGATGCGCGCCGGCACGCCGCTCGTTGACGCGGACCGCTGGCCGTGGCTCGCACGGCTCAACCGCGTGCTGCGCGAACGCGCGGCGGGCGGCCGCAGCACGGTGCTCGCGTGCTCGGCCCTTAAGGCGGTCTACCGGGAGGCGCTGCTCGAGGATCTGCCGGACGCGCGCGTGGTGCATCTGCGCGGCTCGAAACCGCTGATTGCGTCGCGCCTCGCTGGGCGGCGCGGGCACTACATGAATGCGGCGCTCCTCAACTCGCAGTTCGCGGCGCTCGAGGAGCCCGCAGATGCGATCGTCGTGGATATCGAAGGGACGCCCGAGGCGATCGTCGCCGCGGTCACGGCGAAGCTCGCGGCAGGCGCGTAACGCCGGCTGTCGGCGTCCCCTAGCCGGACGCGCTCCAGCCCGGCTCCTCCCTGTCCAGCACCCGTTTCATCGCGGCGAAGAAGAGGTCCGACTGCTGGCGCTCGGCGGCGTGTTGCTTCGCGGTCGCCGAGGCGATCGCGTGCGGTAGGCGCTTGAGCGCCTTGCCGGTCCCCTGCGCGAGGACCTGCAGCATGCACGCGCGCTCAAGGTAGTACAGGTCGTCGAAGGCCCAGGCGATGCTCTGGCCGCACACGATGACGCCGTGATTGGCGAGAAACAGGACGTCGCCGCCGTTCAGCCGCGACGCGATCCGCTCGCCCTCCGCATCGTCCAGCGCGAGCCCGTTGTACGTCTCGTCGTAGCCGATCCGCCCATAGAAGCGCAGCGCGTTCTGGCTCGCCGGCTCGAGCCGTCCACCCTCAAGTATCGTCAGGGCGGTGGCAAAGGGCATGTGCGTGTGTAGCACCACCTTCGGCTTGCGCCTCGACCTGTGCAGCCGGGCGTGGATGAAGAACGCCGTCGGCTCGACCTCGTGGCGGCCCTCGACGCGGTTGCCCTTGACGTCGACCGTGACGATGTCGGCCGGGGTGATCTCGGACCAGTGCAGGCCCTGGGGGTTAATCAGGAATCGGTCTTCGACGCCGGGCGCCGCCACGCTGAAATGGTTGCAGACGCCTTCGGAGAGCCCGAGGCGCGAGGCCGATCGCAGCGCCGCGGTGAGGTCGATCCGAGACTGAGTCAAAGCGTCGTGCCCACCCATCCCCGCCGCCCTCCTTATAGTTGTCGGCCCGCGCCGCCGCTTCCGCCGGTCGCGGCGAAAGCCTCGGCGACTCTACACCCTGGGTCGTGCCGGGGGCATTGGACGGGCCGCAAACTAATTGCCAACAACTGTCAAACGCCGGGTGCCCGACGCGGTGTCGGCGGTCACGCGTCGCCGGTGGAACGAACGAAGCGGAGGAAGGCGGCGCTGCCGGGATTGTGCGCGACGAGATCGCGCAGGAACCGGTCGAACGGCAGCCCGTAGCGAGCCTTCAGCTCCCGCGCGGCGTGCTTGAGCGGCTCGATCGCGACGCGGGTCGCGGGGCGCTTGAGCCCGAGCACGATCATGTTCACCCGGTCCTCGGAAGGCATGCAGAGAACCCGGCCGGCAAACGCACGCTCGATGCGCCCGAGGTAGGTGCCGAAGCGCGGCTCGTCGGCGATGAAGTTGACGACGAAGACGCCGCCCTGCCGCAGCGCCGCACAGCAGGCGTCGTAGAACGCCTGCGTGGCGAGCGTCCTGACCGAGCGGCCGTCCTCGAACGCGTCGAGCAGGAGCGCGTCGCAGCCCGCCCGCACCGCCGGCACTTGATGCGCCCCGTCGGCGACGACCACGGCGAGGCGCTCGTCGTCCTCCGGCAGCCCGAAGAACGTGCGCGCCACGGCGACGACCTGCGGGCTGATCTCGACCACGGTCGTGCGCGTGCCGGGCATGCGCTCGTGCACGAAGCGGGCAACGGATCCGCCGCCGAGCCCGATCATTAGGAGATCGCGCGGCGCGGGCTCGAACAGGAGGAAGGCCATCATCGCGCGCGTGTACGCGAGCTCGAGCTCGCCGGGCCTCGACAGCCGGATTGCGCTCTGGATCGCCTCGCCGCCGAGGTGGAGCGTGCGCACGCCGCGCGCCTCGCTCACCTCGACCGACGAACGCCGGCGGCCGAACAGGCGCCTCACTGGCGTCGCCGGGCGCGTCGCGCGCGCCTCATCGCGGTGTGCACGGGCCGCGCAGCAGGACGCCCGTCTGCTCGAGCGCCGCGCGCTGGTCGTTCACGTACAGGGTGTAGCGGCCGTCGGTGAACTTCGCGTCGCTCGCGGCGTCGACCTGCGGCAGCGTGACGGCGGTCCCGTCGAAGCTCACGCGCGCCGCGCGCGGCGCGGGGACGAAATCGATCGTCATCGACTTTCCGCCCATGCACGCGACCTCCACGCGCTGGCCCCATGGCATCTGCATCTGGTTCGCCTTCTGTACGTCGTAGTAGCAGCCGGAGAGCGCCGCGGCGAGGGTGATGCCGCCGAGGAGCCGGATCACTTCGCGAGTCTCCTGTCGAGGAAGTCCAGTCGATCCTGGCCCCAGAAGATCTCGTCGCCGACGACGTAGCTCGGCGCGCCGAACACCCCGCGCGCGATCGCCTCCTCGGTGTAGAGCTCGTACTTCGCCTGCGCGTCCGCCGCCACTGCGACCTCGCCGAGCGCGGCGGGATCGATGTCCTGCTCGATCACGATCGCGCGCACCGTATCGGCATCGCCCACGTTGCGGTCCTCGACCCAGCAGCCCCGCATCAGCGCGTACGCGAGCCGCATTGCCGCCGCCGGCCCCTTCTCGATGTCCGCGGCGATGACCGCGCGCGCCGCAGCGTCGGCGGGAAACGGGAAGAACTTCGGTTCGAGGGTCAGCGGCAGGCCGAGGAAATCGCGCCAGCGCGCGAGCTCGACCAGCCGGTAGGCCTGCCGCTGCGGCGCCCGCTGCTTGAGCGGCAAGCCGCCCGACACGGGGAAGATCCTTCCGTAGTCGACCGGCTTCACGTTTGCCGGGACGCCGTGCTTCGCAGTCAATTCCATGAAGCGGCCGTGGCCAAGATAGCTCCACGGCGAGGCGATGCTGAAGTAGTAGTCGACCGACCGGCTCACCTGCTCCCTCCTGTTGATCCGGCGCATTGCGCGTGCGCGGGCGGAGGCGGATCATACTGGTATGCGCACGTTCCTCCTAGTGCTGCTGCTCGCCGTTGCCCGCCTGGCGCTCGCAAACGATGCGGCGGCGCAGGCGCAGCTCATCCGCCAGCAGCAGTCGGACGCGTTCGCGATGCAGCTCCAGCAGTCGATCCAGTCCTTCCGCGCCGGAGCGATCGCGCCCGAGCGCCGCCTCGAGCTCGAGTCGCTGCAGCGCGACCAGCGCCTGCGCCAGTCCGACTCGTTCTACCGCCAGCAGGTGCAGCAGCAGGCGCAGACCGACGCCCCTCCGCCCGCGGACATGTACCGGCGCGCCGAGCAGATGCGCTTCGAGCAGGAGCGCGCGGCGGACGTCGATCGCGCGCGCGCGGAGGCGGCCAGCGCAGTCGATCGCAGCCGCCCGCCGCCGCAACCCGCACCGAACCCTGAACCGGCGGTCACCTGGGGACCGGTGCTGCGCTGACGTTCAGTCCGGGCAGCTCGCGATCGCAGCGGGCGTCCCGGGCGGCTCGCCCGCCCGCGGATCGGTTAACGATTCGAGAAATGCAACCAGGTCGTCGATCTGGCGCTCCGAAAGCCTGAGCGGCCGCAGCAGCGCTTCCCCGTCCGCGTGCACGCGGTCCATGTCGAGCTCAGAGTAGTGCCTCGCCACGTCGTGCAGGGTCGCGAGGCGGCCGTTGTGCATGTACGGTGCGGTGAGCGCGGCGTTGCGCAGGCTCGGCGTCTTGAACTGGCCGAAGCTCGCGTGAGTGGACTCGACGTGGCGCGTCCGGGTCGCCGCGGCGCCCGACGCGTCGTCGCTGTGCTTCCCGAGCAGGTTGAGGGGGTCGCTCCGCAGGCGCTTGACGCCTTCGTGCCGCCCCGCGTCCACACGGCCGGGGCCGAGCGCGAACGGGAGGCCGATGTCGTGGAACTCGCCGTTCGTGAAGCCCGGCCCGAAGTGGCAGACGCTGCACGCGCCCTTCCCGACGAAGATCTTCAGGCCGCGCTGCGCCGGCAGCGGGTAGCGTGCCATCGCGGCCCGATCGCCGCGCGCGAGGGCGTCACGGTACTCGTCGAACGGGGTGCGGCCCGAGCGGACCGTCTCGACGTACGCGGCGAGCGCCTTCGCGGCGTCGACCAGCACGCGCTCGTCGTCCGCGCCGGGCGGCGCGCGGAACGCCGCCTCGTAGAGGCACGCGTACACTCGCTCGCCGCGCACGACGCCGGCGATGTGTCGCGCGCTCCCGCCCATCTCGGCCGGATGGAGCATCGGCTTCGTCGCAAACGACCACAGGCTGTCCGAAGCGCCATCCCAGCCGAACCACCGGCCCAGGCCCGCATCGAGCACCGTCGGCGTGTTCCGGTCGAGCGAGCCCAGGCCGGCTGCCTGCGGCCGGCCGTCGGTCCACGCGCGCGTCGGCACGTGGCAGCTCGCGCAGGCGACCGCGCCGTTCGCGGAGAGCCGCGCGTCGAAGAAGAGCCGCTGCCCGAGGGCGATCGCGCGCGCGTCTCCGGAGACGCGGTTGCTCGGATCGCGCAGCACCGGCTGCGGCCACGGCCCGTGGCGGAGGACGAGGCGAATCTCGACCGGGTCGAGCTCGACGATCTCGGCGGCGCCAGCAACGAGCGGCGCGAGGACCGCGAGAGCAGCCGCGAGTCGCCTCATTCCACGACGACGTCGGCGGTGAGCCGCTCGGTGCGGCCGGGCCGCTCGACGTCGAACACGAACTGCCACTTGCCCGGCATGTGGAAGAGCAGCCCCTCGGCGCGGTAGCGGCCGTCGCCCTGCGGCGAGACGCGGGCGCGGTAGCTCATGCCGTGGCGGTGCGCGGGCATCTGCGCGTCCACCCGCAGCGCGCTCGGCGCGGCCCTCGAGCAGACTACCGCGTCGATCGCGAAATGCTTGCCAATCTCGATCCCCGGCGGGACGGTGCGATAGAGGAGGACGGTGTCCCGCGACTCGATGCGGCCGGCGGGCGCGAATCCCGCCGGCGCAGCGCAGGGCTCGGCCGCGCCAGACGCTGCCGCGAGCGCGGCGACGAGTCCCGCGACCGCGCGCGCAGGCATCGCTACTGGCTCTTCTTCGTCTTGGCCCAGGCGCTGCCAAGCACCGCCTCGCCGTTTTTCCAGGCGATGCGCTCGGCAACTTCCGGCGGCAGGTCGGAAAGCCACGCGCGCGACCAGGCGGAGTGCTCCGGCACGTAGTGCCAGCGCTCCGGCACATAGGTGTCGGTGCCGACCATGAAGCGGTCGGGGAACTCGAGGAACGCCGCGCGCCATTCCGGCGGCGGCTTGCCGCCGGCGCCGTGGTCGCTGCGGAACGCGAGGTCCGCCCAGAGGTTCTTGTACTTGCGCAGCATCTCGCGCACCTTCTCCGGCCGCTCGAACCCGGCGTGCGCCCACAGGATGCGCGCCTGCGGCCACTGCGCGAACAGGCGGTCGACGGCGTCGGCATCGGAATGCGCGTGCAGCATCAGGTCGTACTTCCTGGCGAGCTCGACCATCCGCCGCGGCACCGGCAGGTCGGCGTCGGCGCCGTACAGGTGGAACTCGCCGATCGCCACGTACATGTGCCGCCGCAGCCGCTCCTCGAGGTAGGAAATGATGCCTTCGTCGCGCACCCAGCCCGCGGTGTCGGCGCGCGACCGGTACGGCCGCAGCTCGGGGATGACGATGTCCGGCGCCTCGGCGACGAGCTTCTGCGTGCCCTCGTCGTTCGAGCTCGACACCAGCGCCCGCTTCACGCCGCTCTGGCGCAGCAGCTCCGCGGCCTGCTTCGGCGGCACGATCTCCCACGCGTCGTGGCTGTAGTGGATGTGCGCGTCGACGAGGGGGAGGTCGGCCGCAAGGGCTGCGCCCGCGAGGGAAGCCGTCAACACCACCGTCAGGACCTTGCGCATCGCCCCTCCCCGGCTGCCCGCGCGTCGCAGCCCTCCATCGGAATGCCTCATCTCCGGATCGCGCCCTCGAGCGCCTCGGCGAGGAGGCGACCGATGCACATGTAGCCGAAATCGTTCATGTGCAGGCCGTCGCGCGCGATGAAGCGAGCATACGGCATCTGCTCGGTCTCGAACCAGTACTTCATGATCTCGTAGCGCGGGAACACGCCGACGCCCTCTTCGCGCGCCACCTCGGACATCGCCGCCAGATAGTCCTGCTCGTTCTCGAGCGCATTGAATGCGGGCGCAAACTGCGGCGTCATCAGCACCACCTCGATCCCTTTCGCGTGCATGCGCTCGATGCCGCCGGCCAGCAGGCGGCGGAACTCCGCGACGCTCTGGGCGCGCAGCGCGGCATTCGTGCCCACCTGCCAGACGACGATGTCCGGCTCCACCGCGAACACGTCGCGCTCGAGCCGATCGAGCATCTGGGTGACGTCCTGGCCGCCGATGCCCTTGTTGATTACCGTTACCTTCACGCCCGGCAGATCCCTCTGCAGCGTGCGGAGCAGCGCCGCCGGGTACGAGTGGAAGGGCGTGGAGGCGCCATAGCCCTGCGTCGAGGACGACCCGAGTGCCACGACCTCCAGCTCCTTGCGGTCGTTGATCGCCGCGCGCGCCTTCGGCAGCGCCGCCCCCAGCTCGAGCTGGCCGGGCTGCGAGATGCACTGCTCCGACGCGAGCGCGCGTCCGCCGGCGACGGCGAGCAGGACCGCGCCGATTACGAACAGGACCTTCATCGCGATCCCTCCCCGGTGCGTCATCTCGCGGCGCTCGTCCCGGCACCTTGGCCCTTCTTGTACCACGCCGCCACATAGGCTGCTGCCGTGAGCAGCGCGATCCCGGCGACACTCGCCGCGAACTGGGCAGCCAGCGAGCCGCCGACGGCATCGATCCAGACCTGCGCACTGAACGACAGAAATGTCCCCAGGCAGAACACCAGCAGCGAGTGCTCGCCGCAGCGCCGCACCGGGCCGACGATCGGCCAGCGCAGGAAGCGCGCTTCGGGGGACACGACGCGCTGCGCCAGGTAGGCGAGCGCGAGGAAATGCGCGGCCCGCAGCGGGTCGAGCGTGGTCTTGTCGATCGGGTAGATCAGCCGCCCGAGCCAGTCTGGCACGAGCCGCGCAAGCGGGTTGAACTGCCATGAGAGCGCGATAACCCCCGCCAGCACGACGTAGGTGATGGCCGCCGGCGTGAGGATGCGGGCGTAAGGGCGCAGGCGCTCCCCCACTCTGCCGTCGGCCGCGCACGCCGCGCCGAAATAGAACGCGAGCTGCCACATAAACGGGTCGAAGTACCAGGTCTTGCCCTCCGGGTACGCCGGGAGGTTCCACTCGAAGCGGCGCGCGAGCAGATACACGAGGGCCGATCCCGCGCAGGCGATCCACGGGGCGCGGCGCACCGCCGGCAGCGCGAACGCGAACGTGGCCAGGATGACGATGTAGAGCGGGAGGATGTCGAGATTCACCGGGCGGAACCGCAGCAGCGCGGTCTCGACGATGACGCGGGTGGGCTCCTGCACGAGGCCGATCAGGTTCATCTGCTCGATGAACGTGGTGCGGTCGGTGCGCAGCGCCACCCACGCGATCTGCGCGGTGAACGCGACGAACAGCATGATGTGAGCGACGTAGAGCTGCCACACCCGCCGCAGCACCTGCGCCGCCGCGATCGGCCAGCCTCGCTGCAGGAGCACCCTGGAGTAGGCGACGACGGCCGCATAGCCCGAGATGAACACGAAGGTCTCGGTGGCATCGCTGAATCCGTAGTTGCGCACGGTGAACCAGCTCGCCGCGTTGTCGGGGATGTGGTCGAGGAAGATGAACCACAGCGCGACCCCGCGAAAGAAGTCGAGCCGCAGGTCGCGGCGGCTGCGTTGCGCCGGTGCCGCGGCGATGCGCTCCTCCGCCTCGCCCGGGGCGGACGAGGCGTCGGTCGCCGCGCTCATGCGCGCCGGGCGCCGCGCAGGCGCTTCAGCAAACTTCGACTTCCACGAGGCAGTCGTAGAACGTCGCCGCGCCGCCCATGTCGGCGAGCGCCTGCGAGGTGACGTCGTTCGCGTTGCGGCCATCGGGCGCGAGCTTGCGCCACCAGACCGACGGAGCCACCACGCAGCCCGGCCGCGCGCGCGTCGACACCGCCGCCTTCACCGTGAACGAGCCGCGGTCGTTGAACACGCGCACCTTGCCGCCGTCGGCGATCCCGCGCGCCTGCGCATCGCTCGGGTGGATGTCGAGGCGCGGCTCCTTCTCGGAGGCGAGCGCGAACGGCAGGTTCGCGAACGAGGAATTGAGGAAGTTCCGGCACGGCGGCGAGATGAACGCGAGCGGATAGCGTTTCGCCCGCTCGGGGTCCGACAGCGCGTTCTCGCGCGGCGGGGTATAGGTCGGCAGGGGGTCGAGGCCCATCTTCCTGGCGGTCTCGCTATAGAACTCGCACTTTCCCGACGGCGTCGGGAAGCCGCCGGCCGCGAACGGCGCGAAGCGCTCGGGCACCGCGAGGCGGCGCCAGCCCGATTCCTTGAGCGATGCCCACTCGATGCCCTGCATGCGCGGACTGGTGGAGCGCAGCGCCTGGCGCGCGACGTCCTCGTCCGAGTCGTCGAAGCAGTCCTCCGTAAACCCCATCCGCTGCGCGAGCTGCCGGAACACCTCGATGTTGGGCTGCGACTCGCCGACGGGCGCGATCGCCGGATTGTTCGCGAGCACATAAAGGTGCCCGTAGGACTTGTGGATGTCGAAGTGCTCGAGCTGCGTCGTGGCCGGCAGCACGATGTCGGCGTAGTCGGTCGTGTCGGTGAGGAAGATGTCGTGCACGACGCAGAAGAGGTCGGGCCGCGAGAAGCCGGCGATGACCTTGTTCGAGTCGGGGCACACCGCGACCGGGTTGTTGTTGTAGACGTAGATTGCCTTCACCGGCGGCCTGGCCGCGAGCAGCGCGTCGCCGAGCGCGGACTGGTTGATGGTGCGCGGCGAGTTCGGGATCAGGTCCGCGCGCTCGAGCGCGGCGTGGTCCATGCGGTAGAAGTCGGCGGTCGACAGCAGGATCCCGCCGGCGGCGTCGCGCCAGGCGCCGACGAGCGCCGGCAGGCACGCGATCGTGCGTGCCGCCATGCCGCCGCCGGCGTGGCGCTGCATGCCGTAGTTGAGGCGGATCGCGGCCGGCCGCGTGCGCGCGTACTCGCGCGCGAGGTCGACGACCGTCCGCGCCTCGATCCCGCAGATGCGCGCGACCTCCTCCGGCGGGTACTCGCCGGCGCGCTCGGCGAGCCGGTCGAAGCCGAGGGTGTGGCGCGCGACGTAGTCGCGCTCGTGGAGCTGCTCGCCGATGATGACGTGCATCATCCCGAGCGCGAGCGCTGCGTCGGTGCCCGGCAGCACCTGGACGTGCTGGTGGCACTTCTCGGCGGTCTGGCTGCGCCACGGGTCGATCGCGACGAGCTTCGCGCCGCGCCGCTTCGCTTCCTGGCAGCGCGTCCAGAAATGCAGGTTCGAGACGATGGGGTTCGAGCCCCAGACGAGGATCAGCCGCGCCTCGTCCGCGCGCTCCGGGTCCATCCCGACCGAGCCGCCGAGCGTGATCTTCATCCCGGCCTTGCCGGCCGACGAGCACAGCGTCCGGTCGAGCAGGCTCGCGCCCAAGCGGTGGAAGAAGCGCCGGTCCATCGAGGCGTACTGGAGCTGCCCCATCGTGCCGGCGTAGCTGCACGGCAGGATCTGCTGCGGGTCCTCGGCGGCGATCGCCTTGAAGCGCGCCGCGATCTCGTCGAGCGCCTCGTCCCAGCCGATGCGCTCGAGGCGGCCCTGCCCCGGTCCCTTCGGCCCGACGCGCCGCAGCGGGTACAGCACGCGGTCCTTCGAGTACGTGCGATCGAGGTACCTCGCGACCTTGGTGCAGAGCGTGCCTTCGGTGAACGGCATGTCCCCGCCGCGGACCTCGACCGCGACGCCGTTCTCGACCGTCGTCTCGAGGGCGCAGGTGTCGGGGCAGTCGTGCGGACAGGCGCCCTTCACGACGCGGCGGGAGGTCGAGCGGAGGTCGTCGGTGCCCATTCGAGCGGTCTCGCGGCGGAAAGGTGCGGGGATTCTACGCCGCGCCCACCGCCCTAGTCCGTCGGTTCAGTGGAAGCCCCGTCCACGATTGGGGACAATGACGCCGCGAAAGGAGTCCGCCATGCCGAGCCACCCCTACACCGACGACGGCCAGCTCAACTACCTGGAAGGCGGCGCCGACATCATGGCGCTCGGCGACTCGTGGTTCCACTACCCGGGCCGGAACATCCTCGAGGCGCTCAATCTCGCGCTCGACCGGTCGTTCGTGATCATGGCGTACGGCGAAAGCGGCGCGAATGCGGTCGACTACATGACCGAACGCCATCTCGGGTACTGGAGCGGACGGCTGCGGGTGAACGGCGCGCGGACGAAGCTCTTTCTGCTCTCGGGCGGCGGCAACGACTTCGCCGGCGTCCGCGGCTTCGGCCGCATCATCGTGCCCGACTGCTCGGCCGCGACGAGGGTGGCCGAATGTTGGGCCCCGGGCGAGCCCGACGGCCTGCTCGGGCGCGTCGAGGACGCCTACGAGCAGGTCATCGCGCGCGTGCGCGCCGACGGCTTCGGCGGCCCGGTCGTCGTGCACAACTACGATTACGCGATCCCGACCGGGGAGGGGTTCCTCATCTTCGGCAATTGGCTCAAGGCCCCGATGGACCTGTCGGGCGTGCCGCAGGCGCTGCGCCGGCCGCTCGTCCGCGAGCTGATCGACCGCCTCGAGACGGTCCTGCGCGGCCTCGACGACCCGGCCGCGCAGGTCTACCTCGTCGACTCGGCCGGGACGCTCACCGAGAGCGAGTGGGCGAACGAGCTGCACCCGACCGGGCCGGGCTTCGAGCGCCTGGTGCGCGAGTGCTGGATGCCGGTCGTCGCGCCGCTGCTCGGCGTACCGGTGCCGGCCATGGCGATGGCCGCCGCGCCCACCGCCAAGAAGAAGGCCAAGAAGGCGGCGAAGAAGAAGCCGGCCGCGAAGAAGGCCGCGAAGAAGAAAGCGAAGAAGCATTCCTGAGAGGCCGTCGTAGCCCGGCGTCGCGCGCCCGGCGCCCGCCGGCCGCCGCTTGCCGGGACCGGCCGATTGGGTGCAGGATGCGCCCTCGAACTCGTCAGTACTTATCCAGGAGGGTCGTCATGAATCTCAAGCTCTGGGGCACGTCGGCCGCGTTCGTCGCCCTCTTCGCAGCCCCCGCCGCAGCGCAGGAGCCGATCCGGATCGGCGTCACCCAGCCGCTCACCGGCGCCTTCGCCGCCTCCGGCAACTACGTCGCGCAGGGCGCGAAGATCGCCGAGGACCACGTCAACGCGGCCGGCGGCGTGCTCGGCCGCAAGATCCAGCTCGTCATCGAGGACAACAAGTCCAACCCGACCGAGGCGGTGGCCACCGCCGAGAAGCTGATCGTGAAGGACAAGGTGCCGGTGATGATGGGCGCGTGGAGCTCGACGCTCACGCTCGCGGTGATGCCGAAGCTGATGGAGTACGGCGTGCCGATGCTGGTCGAGACCTCCTCCTCCGGGAAGATCACTACCTCGGGCAACCCCTGGATCTTCCGCATCAGCCCGACTTCAGAGATGGAGGCGCGCGCGTTCGCGCCGCTCTTCAAGACGCTCGGCATCAAGAAGGCCGACTTCCTGTCGACCAACAACGATTTCGGGCTCGGCGCCGCCAAGGAGTTCTCGGACATGGCGAAGAGCCAGGGCGTGCAGATCGGCGTCATGGAGACGATGGACCCGAAGGCGACCGACTTCTCGGCGCAGCTCGCCAAGATCAAGGCCTCGGGCGGCGACACGGTGTTCGTCACCACCGCGGTCGAGCAGATCACGCTGATCCTCAAGCAGGCGAAGGAGCAGCAGCTCAAGGCGCGCATCATCACCACCGGCGGCTCCAACTCGCCCGACCAGCTCATCCAGCAGGCGGGCGACGCGGCGAACGGCTCGATGCACCTCGTGTTCTTCACGCCGTGGTTCCCCGACGCGGTGAAGAACCCCGACCTCGCCAAGAAGTTCGTCGCCGACTGGAACGCCCGCAAGCACCACGTCGGCGGGCTCACCGAGGGCTTCCGCGGCTGGGACGGCATCGTGACGATCGTCGCGGCGATCAACGCGGCCGGCAAGGCCGACCCGGCGGCGATCCAGAAGGCCCTGTGGGACGTGAAGGTGAAGGGCATCAACGGCGACATCGCCTTCATCAAGCAGGGGCCGGCGGGCAAGGAGAGCGCGCAGAACGTGCCGAGCGTGTACCTCGTCAAGATCGAGAACGGCAAAGTCGTCAAGAACTGACCGGCGCAACGCGCGCCCGCGGCGGCCCTCCCGGCCCGCTGCGGGCGGATCCCAGAGACACCCGAGTTTCGCGGACGGCCCGACGCGACCGGCGCCGGGCCGCGAGACGTTTCCGGAGCCCGGAGCCCTGGACCAGTTCCTGCAGCACGGCCTGAACGCGCTGATGCTGGGCGGCACCTACGCGCTGCTCGGCATCGGACTCACGCTGATCTTCGGGATCATGCGCGTGGTGAACTTCACCCACGGCGAGCTGTATGCGTTCGGCGCGTACATGATGTACATGCTCGTGATGCTGACCGGCGCGAACTTCTTCGTCGCGCTCGCGGCCGCCGTCGTGCTCGGCGTCGCGCTCGGCGCGGCGATCGAGCTCGCGCTGCTCAGCCGGCTGCGCGGCGCCGACATCGACACCACGATGCTGGTGATGATCGGCGCGTGGATCGCGCTGCAGAACGCCGAGCAGCTCGCCTGGACCGGCGTCGCCAAGTCGATCGACAACCCCTTCCCGGCCGCGCCCCTCGTCATCGGCCCGGTCTCGGTGGCGTGGAACCGGGTGTTCGTGTTCGCGGTCGCGCTCGCCCTCATCGCCGCGACCTACGCGCTGATCAACCACACCCGGCTCGGCAAGGCGATGCGCGCGACCTTCCAGGACCGCGACACGGCGGCGCTCATGGGCATCCAGATCGGCACGATCCACGCCGCGACGTTCGCGCTCGGGTCCGGGCTTGCCGCCGCCGCCGGCGCGCTGCTCGGGCCGGTGTTCGTCGTCTATCCCACGATGGGCGACCTCGCGGCGGCCAAGGCTTTCGCGATCGTGATCCTCGGCGGGCTCGGCAACATCGTCGGCGCGACGGTCGGCGGGTTCATCCTGGCGTTCGTCGAGGAGCTCGGCGCGGGCTACGTCTCCTCGGGCTATCGCGACGCGATGGGCTTCCTGCTGATCATCGCGATCCTGCTCTTCAAGCCGACCGGGCTCTTCGCGCAGAAGGAGCGCATCGGGTGAAGCGCGCCGCGGCCGCGCTGTGGGTGGCGTTCCTCGTCTCGATCCCGCTGTGGATGACGAACCAGTACGTGCTGCATGTCCTGATCGTGACCGGCATCTTCATCGTCGCGGCGATCAGCCTGAACCTGCTGCTCGGCTACGCCGGGCAGCTCTCGCTCGGGCACGTGGCGTTCTTCGGCATCGGCGCGTATGCGAGCGCGCTCGTCTCGCTCGGGTTCAGCGCGCAGGTCGCGCCGGGCGTCGTGGCGGCGCTGGATCCCAAGCCGGTGTGGTGCGGAATGCTCGCGGCGGTCGTGGTGGCCGGCGGCTTCGGCTGGTTCATCGGCAAGCTGTCCTTCCGGGTGCGCGGCGCGTACTTCGTGATCGTGTCGATCAGCTTCGCCGAGGTGATGCGCCTGGTCGCGGTGAACTGGGTCGAGCTGACGCAGGGGCCGATGGCGCTCAACAACATCCCGCCGCTCACCGTGTGGCTGCCGGGGCTCGGCGAGCATACGTTCTGGAAGAAGCCGGCGAACTACTGGCTCGTCCTCGCGGTCGCGGTCGTCTCGTACGTCCTAGTGCGGCGCCTGATCCACTCGCGCGCGGGCCGGGCGATGATCGCGCTGCGCGAGAACGAGCCGCTCGCGACCTCGGTCGGGGTCGACGTGACCCGCTACCTCGTGCTCGCCGCGGTCGTCTCGGCCGCGATGGCGGGCGCGGCGGGGGCGCTCTACGCGCACTACTTCCGCATCGTCGATCCCGACGTGTTCCTGTTCATCTACACGGTGACGATGGTGATCATGGTGATCACCGGCGGCAAGGGCACGCTCGCCGGGCCGATCGTCGGCGGGCTGATCTTCGGCCTGCTGCCGGAGACGCTGCGCGCGGCCGCTATCCGGCCCGAGGTGCAATGGATCGCCTACGGCGTGCTGATGATCCTGGTGCTGTACTTCCTGCCGACCGGGATCGTTCCCGCCATCCGCGAGTGGTGGCAGCGGCGCCACGGCGGTGCGGCCGCCGCGGGCGCGAAGCCATGACGGGCGCGCCAGCGCTCCTCGACGTCGAGCGGCTCTCGATCCGCTTCGGCGGGCTGGTCGCCGTCGACGAGGCGACCTTCGCGGTGCAGGAGGGCGAGGTGCTGTCCCTCATCGGCCCGAACGGCGCGGGGAAGACCACGGCGTTCAACGCGATCACCGGCTACCTCGCGCCGAGCGCGGGCGAGATCCGCTTTCGCGGCGCGCGCCTGAACGGGCTGAAGCCGAGCGAGATCGCAGCGCTCGGGTTGGTGCGCACCTTCCAGAAGACGAGCGTGTTCGGCGGCCGCAGCGTGCTCGAGAACATCCTGATCGGCCTGCACCTGCAGTCGCGGCAGCGGCCGCTCGCGATCATGCTCGGGCTCCCGTCGGTCGCGCGCGAGGAGCGCGCGCTCGAGGTGGAGGCGCGCCGCATCCTCGACTTCGTCGGCCTCGGCGCGCGCTCGCTCGAGCGCGGCAGCGCCCTGCCCTACGGCGAGCAGCGCCTGCTCGAGATCGCGGTGGCGCTCGCCGCGCGCCCGAAGCTGCTGCTGCTCGACGAGCCGGTGTCGGGCATGAACCCGGTGGAGACCGAGAGCTTCATGGCGAAGCTCGCGGAGATCCGCGCGCTCGGCATCACCGTGCTCCTGGTCGAGCACGACATGAAGATGGTGATGGGCGTGTCCGACCGCATCGTGTGCCTGAACCAGGGCCGCATCATCGCGAACGGCACGCCGGCCGAAATCCGGCGCGATCCGGAAGTGATCCGGGCCTACCTCGGCGAGCGCTACGCCCGTGCTCACGGTTGAAGGGCTCGAGTGCCGCTACGGCAAGGTCGCGGCGGTGCGCGGCCTCGCGCTCGAGGTGCGCAAGGGGGAGCTGGTGAGCCTGATCGGCGCCAACGGCGCCGGCAAGACCACCACGCTGAAGGCGATCTCCGGCGTGCTTACGCCGAGCGCCGGGCGCATCGTGTTCGAGGGTGAGGACATCACGCGGGCGAGCGCGCGGCGCGTGCTCCAGCTCGGGATCGCGCACTGCCCGGAAGGGCGGCGCGTCTTCCCCTACATGTCGGTGCGCGAGAACCTCGAGATGGGCTGCTACCTGCGGCGCGACTCGGGCCGCATCGCGGCCGACATGGAGCGCCTCTACGAGCGCTTCCCGATCCTGCGCGAGCGGCGCGAGCAGGCGGCGGGCACGCTCTCGGGCGGCGAGCAGCAGATGCTCGCGATCTCGCGTGCGCTGATGTCGCGGCCGAAGCTCGTGCTGTTCGACGAGCCCTCGCTCGGCCTCGCGCCGAACATCGTCGAGCGCACCTTCGAGATCATCCGCGGCATCCGCGGCGAGGGCGTGACGGTGGTGATGGTCGAGCAGAACGCGGCTGCGGCGCTCGAGCTGTCCGATCGCGCGTACGTGCTCGAGCAGGGGCGCGTGAGCTTGAGCGGCACCGGGCAGGCGCTGCTCGACGATCCGCACGTGCGCAGGGCCTATCTCGGCGCGTAATCCGGCGGCCCCTCCCCGACGAGCGCCCGCACCTCGAGCGTCCCGGCCCCGCGCAGCGGGATGCGGCGGTGCAGGCGTCGTGGGGCTCGCCTGAAACGCTGGTGGCGATCGAGCGCTGCGTCGCCCGGACCTTCAAGCGCCCGCGCGGCTGAGGTCGTCCGGCGTGTCGAGATCGAGCGCGAGGCCTGCGTCCTGGTGCGCCCGCACCGGCAGGCCGATCGCCTCGGCCGCTCTGCGGTGCGCCTCGAGGCTGTGCGCGCCGAAACGGAAGAGATCGGCCCGTGCGGGCCGGAGCCCGAGCAGGTTCGTGCCGGTGCCATCCCGATCCGGCACGAGCACGCAGCCCGGCGCCTCGAGGGCGCTCGACACGGCGCGAAGCCCCTCGACTGTCATCAGCACCAAATCGATGGGAACGACGAGCAACGCCTGCGCGCCGCGCTCGATCGCGTGCAGCGCGGCAAGCGCGAGCGCCGCGTTGAGGTCGCCGGGCGACGGCTCCTCGACCACGACGAGGCAACGCGCCGCGGCCTCCGCCGCGATCGCCGCGCTCGCCGTGACGACGACCGTCCGCTCTGGCCCGAACGCGGCCGCGCAGCATTCGAACGTCTGCCGGGCAAGCCGGAGGTTCAGAGCCTCGCGCGCGCGCGCGTCGAGCACTGCCGCGAGCCGCGACTTGCCGAGCGCCGGATCCTTCACCGGCACCAGCGCGAACACGCCTTCGCTCACGACCGCTCGAGCGCCGCGAGGCACGCGCGCGCGAGCCGCTCGCGATCGGCGTCACCCGTCATCAGCGTGTCCTCGAGCACGACCCCGATCCCGAGCGCCTCGATCGCCGCCGCGAGCGGCGCATCGGATCGGTCGATCACCATCGCCCGCGCGACCCCGCGATAGTACCGTGCGACCTCGAGCGCCGACGGCTCGATCCCTAGCTCCTGCATGATCTTCGCGGCGGGGCCTTTCACCGCGCGGCCGGCGATGATCGGGGACACCGCGATCGCGCGGCCGGCGATCGCTTCGCGCACTCCGGGCACCGCCAGGATCGGCGCAATGCTCAGGTACGGGTTGGACGGACAGATGAGAACGCCCGCGAGATCGCCACGCCCGAGTGCCGCGCGCAGTGCCGGGCTGGGGCGCGCCGCGTCGGCGCCGCAATACTCGAGCTGCGCCACGCGCGGCTCGCAGCGATCGCGCACGAAGTAGTGCTGGAACTCGAGCGCGCCGCGATCGGTGTGCACGACGGTGCGCACCGGCTCGTCGGACATCGGGACCACCGCGTGCCACACGCCCAGTCGCGCGCACAGCTCACGGGTGAGCTCGGACAGCGTCTCGCCCGCGCGCAGCCGCCGCGTGCGCTCCACGTTCGTCGCGAGATCGCGATCGCCGAGCCGGAACCAGGCCGGCCCGCCGAGGTGCGCGAGCGCCTCCATGAACGACCACGTCTCGCCCGCCTGCCCCCACCCCGTTTCCGGGTTCGCGATGCCAGCGAGCGTGTACATGACCGTGTCGAGATCCGGCGACACGTGGACGCCGAGGTGCTCGAAGTCGTCGCCGGTGTTGACGGCGATCACCAGGTCCTCGGGCTGCAGCACGCGCGCGAGCCCCGCCGCGAGTTTCGCTCCTCCCACGCCGCCCGCGAGCGCGACGATCACCGGAAGAGATCCTGCTCGCGGGGCCGCTGCAGCTCGCGCGCGGTGCCGTCCCGGCGCGCGAGCCGTGCGCCGCGAATCAGCACCACCGGGTGCCCCTCGTCGGCCTGCCCCATGACGGCGGAGGCGGCCGCCGCCAGCTCGTCCGCGAAGCCGACCTCGGTCGTCTGCAACGCGCGTCCGTGCAGGTCCGGCGTCCCGCGCAGGTCGAGCAGCCCGGGCAGGCCGCTCGCGCCGATCGCGGTGCCGACCGTCCCGAGCCGCCAGGCGCGCCCCACGCTGTCGTTGATCAGCACGCCGACGTCGACGCCCGCGAGCGCGCGGATGCGCGCGCGCAGCCGCGCCGCGCTCGCGTCCGGATCGATCGGGAGCAGCAGCGCCCGCTCGCGCCCGCGCGCGTCGGGCTCGACGTTGGAGCGGTCGATGCCGGCGTTGGCGAGCACGAGCCCGCGCCGGTCCTCGACCACGAGCACCTTGGGGGCCACGCGCAGCACCGCGCGCGACTCGGCGAGCACCAGCTCGACGAAGCGCGGATCCTTGCCGCAGACTGGCGCGAGCTCGACCGCGCGCGGCGACGGCTCGACTTCGTCGAGCACGGCGTACCGGTTCTCGTTCTTCGAGACGATCTTCTGCGCGACCGCGACGACGTCGCCGTCGCGGAGCGCGAGCCCGGCCGCGGCCGCTACGATCCGCGCGCCGAGGTCGTCACCCGGCGCGACCGGGCCGATGCCGTCGAGCGCGACGAGGGTGAGAGCCGCGGCCGCCGGCATGCGGATCGCTTACTGGACGACCCTCGCGCGAAGTGCGCTCGGGTGTTCGCGCTTGGGGCGACCCGGCGCGCTCACGCCGTGACGGCGTCCGCCGCGCGCCGCGGCACCGGGTTCAGCACGACGGGCGCGAGGGGCGGCGCGCCGAAGCTCGCGCGACGGCGTTCGTCCTCGACCGATCGGTACAGCGTCGTCCGCTGCTCGGGCCGGCGCCCGGCGCGCCGGATCAGGGCCTCCATCGCCTCCGGCGGCAGCTCCTCGCCGTGCTCGTTGCCCGCCGCGCGCGAGATGCTCTCGTTCATGAGCGTGCCGCCGAGGTCGTTCGCGCCGACGGCGAGGCACGCCGCGGCGCCTTCAGGACCGAGCTTGACCCAGGAGGCCTGGATGTTCGGGATCAGCGGATGCAGGGCGAGGCGCGCCACCGCATGCATGAGCAGCGTCTCTCGCCACGTCGGCCCGCGCCGCGCGCCCTCCTTCAGGTACATCGGCGCTTCCATGTGCACGAACGGCAGCGGGACGAACTCCGTGAACCCGCCGGTCCGCTCCTGCAGGTCGCGGATCGCGAGCAGGTGGCGCGCCCAGGCGTCCGGCGTCTCGACGTGGCCGAAGAGGATCGTCGACGTCGTTCGCAGCCCCGCCCGGTGCGCGGCTTCCACCACGTCGAGCCATTCCGCGGCGCTCAGCTTGTCGGGACAGATGCGCGCGCGCACGGCGTCGTCCAAGATCTCCGCCGCGGTGCCGGGGAGCGACCCGAGTCCTTCGTCGCGCAGGCGCGCGAGGAACGCGGGGACGCTCGCGCCGAGCGAGCGCGCGCCGTGCGTCACTTCGAGGGGCGAGAACGCATGCACGTGCATCCGCGGCTCCGCGCGCTTCACGGTGCGGAGCAGCGCGAGATACGTCTCGCCGGTGTAGGCGGGGTGGATCCCCCCCTGCATGCACACCTCGGTCGCACCGCGCGCCCACGCCTCCTGAACGCGGCGGGCGACCTCCTCCAGCGCGAGGTCGTACGGCCGGCCGCGGAGCGTCTCGGCGGTCCTGCCCTTCGAGAAGGCGCAGAACCGGCAGCGGAACGCGCAGACGTTCGTGTAGTTGATGTTGCGATTGACGACGTAGCGCACCGTGTCGCCGGCCGCCGCCGCGCGCGCCTCGTCCGCCGCCGCGACGAGCGCGTCGAGCGCGCCCTCGCGCGCCTCGAACAGCCGCGCGATCTCCGTCTCGTCGAGCCGCTCGCCGCGGCTCGCGCGCGCGAGCGCCGCGTCGAACGCGCGGTGCCGGCCCGCGCCGCTCGGCGCAGCCGCCGGCAGCGCAAGCCCGCCCACGCCGGGGCTCCACGCCTCCACGCGCGCGTAGCCCTCGCTGTCGCTCGCCGCCAGCACGCGCGGCACGAGCGCCCGGTCGAGCCAGCGCGCGGGTTCCTGCACGTAACGGGGATAGAGCGCGAGCCGCTCGACCGGCACGAGGCCCGCACGGCGCGTGGCCGCCTCGAGCGCGGCGATCGACGGCCACGCGTGCTCGGGGTTCACGTAGTCGTCGGTGACGGGGGAGATGCCGCCCCAGTCGTTGATGCCGGCGTCGAGCAGTTCGGGGAATCGCGCCTCACTCAGGTTGGGCGGTGCCTGGATGTTCGCATCCGCACCGAGGAGCAAGCGCGCCGCCGCGGCGGTCCAGAGCAAATCGTCGAACGCCGCGTGGTCGCGCGCGCGCATGCGCGTGTCCGGCTTCGCGCGGAAGTTCTGCACGATGACTTCCTGCAGGTGGCCGTGACGCGCGTGCGCGTCCTTCAGCGCGAGGAGCGCGGCGACACGCTCGAGCCGCGTCTCGCCGATGCCGATCAGGATGCCCGAGGTGAATGGCACACCGGCACGCCCCGCGGCCTCGATCGCCTCGAGCCGCACCGCCGGCCGCTTGTCGGGACAGCCGTGATGCGGGCCGCCGGGCTCGCACAGGCGGTCGGCGATCGATTCGAGCATCAGCCCCTGCGAGACGCTCACCGCGCGCAGCCGGCGCGACTCGTCCTCGGAAAGCACGCCCGCGTTGACGTGCGGCAACAGCCCGGTCTCGGCCAGCACGAGCGCGCACGTTGCCGCGAGGTACTCGACGGTCGACGCGTGCCCGAGCCGCTCGAGGTGCGCGCGCGCGGCGGCGTGCACCGCTTCGGGCCGGTCGCCCAGCGTGAAGAGCGCCTCCTTGCAGCCGGCGGCCGCGCCGAGCCGCGCGATCTCCAGCACCTCGTCGGGACGCAGGTACGGGTGCGCGACCGCCTTCGGGCCGCGGACGAACGTGCAGTAGCCGCAGGTGTTCCGGCACAGGCGCGTCAGCGGGATGAATACCTTGCGCGAGCAGCTCACGCGCACGCCGTGGCCCGCCTCGCGCAGGCTGCGCGCCTGCGCGAAGAGCTCGCCCCGCGCCAGCTCATCGAGCGCGGCGAGCGCCGCCGTCGCGCGCGCCGCGAGGTCGGGGGAGAGCGCCGAGGTGGACGCGTGCATGATGCGCCGATGGGCGTGTCAGGCCGCCGGGATTCCGGTGATGCGGATGCCCGCGCCGTCGACCCTGTAGTTGCGGTTGATGCCGATCAGCACCGAGGTGAGCGCCTCGGCGGCGGTGGAGTTCGCGAGCGGCCCGGCGTGCAGCGCGCGCAGCCCCGCGGCCTCCGCGAGGCGGATCGCGACCTCCCGATCCTCGGGCCGGTCGCCGAATACGAGCACGTCGCAGTCGATCGGCTCGCCCTTCTGCAGCTTGAGCGCGGCCACGTTGTGGAACGCCGACACCACGCGCGCCCCCTCGCCGAGCGCGCGCTGCGCCGCGACCGCGGCCGAATCGTCCGGCGGGAGCTGGACGCGCGCGACCTTCGGCGGGACGAGCGGAACGGTCGCGTCGATGACGACCTTGCCCGCGACCGCGTCGCGGATGTCCGCAAGGATCGCCGCGTGGGCAGCGAACGGAACGGTGACGACGACGACGTCGGCTGCTGCTGCTGCGGCGGCGTTGGCGAGCCCGCGCGGCGCTGGCGCGCCGGGTGGGGGCGCGAGCCGGGCGGCGGCCGCCGCGGCCTTACCCGCTTCGCGCGAGCCGATGATCACCGGGTACCCGGCCGCGGCCCACCGTATCGCCAGCCCGGTGCCGAGATCGCCGGTCCCGCCGATCAGCGCGACCGTCGGATTGCCCGCCCTCATCGCGCGGTCAGGCGGCGAGCTTCATCTGGTCGAGCGGCACGACCTGGATGCCCGCGCCCTCGAGGCCCTTGCGCACCGCGCTCGCCACGTCGACCGCGGTCGGCTCGTCGCCGTGCACGCAGATCGTCTCGACCCGGACCTTGAGCACCTTCCCGCTGCGCGCGACGATCTCGCCCTCGCGCACCATGCGCAGCACCTGCTCGACCGCCTTCGCCGGTTCCTTCAGCACCGTGCCGGGAATCGAGCGCGAGGCGAGGTTGCCGTTGTCGTCGTACTGGCGGTCGGCGAAGCCCTCGCGCGCGAGCGGCAGCTCGAGCTTGCGCGCCGCCGCCTCCATCTGCGTGCCCGGTAGCGCAACGTAGATGATGCTGCTGTCGACAGCCTTGATCGCGCGCCCGATCGCGAGCGCGTAGTCGAGGTCCTCGGCCGCCATGTTGTTGAGCGCGCCGTGCGGCTTCAGGTGCGTCACCTTGAGCCCGGCGTAGGCGCACATCGCCTGCAGCGCGCCGATCTGGTAGGCGATCATGTACTCGAGGTCGGAGGCGCGCATCTTGATCTGCCGGCGCCCGAAGCCCCACAGGTCGTTGAACCCCGGGTGCGCGCCGACGCTGCACCCCGCCTCCCTGGCGGCGGTGACGAAGCGGTGCATCACCGTCGGATCGCCGGCGTGGAAGCCGCAGGCGACGTTCGCCGAGCGGATGATCTTGACGAGCGCTGCGTCGTTGCCGATGTTGTAGGCGCCCCACCCCTCGGCGATGTCGGCGTTGAGGTTGATCTTCATGGCCATGATCGGGTCTCCAGGGGGCCGCCGCACCGCGGCGGCGCGACGACCGGATGGTACTATAGTTAGGACCATTGAAGCCCGCGCCCCCGCCGCTCGTGTCCGACTCCCACGTGAGGCTGCTCCCGAACGGCGACACCGCGCTCGCGGTGGAGTTCGGCGACCGCATCGACCGGGCGACGAGCGAGCGGGTGCTCGCGCTCCACGATCGCGTCGCGCGCGCCGCGCTCTCCGGCGTCGTGGAGCTGCTCCCCACCTTCCGCTCGCTGATGGTGCACTACGACCCGGCGCGCACCACGCACGCGGCGCTCGCGGACGCGATCGGGCCGCTCGCCGCCGGGCTCGAGGGCGTGAAGCCGGCGGCGCGCCTCTGGACCATCCCGGTGTGCTACGACCTGCGCTTCGCGCTCGACCTCGAGGAGGTGGCGACCCGCACCGGCCTGACGCCGGCGGAGGTGATCGAGCACCACAGCGGCACGACCTACCACGTCTACATGATCGGGTTCCTGCCCGGCTACCCGTACATGGGCGACCTGCCCGCGCGGCTCGCGCTGCCGCGGCGCGAGAACCCGCGCACGCAGGTACCGCCCGGCTCGGTGGCGATCGCGACCACGATGACCGCGGTCTACACGCTCGCGAGCCCGGGTGGCTGGCACATTCTCGGGTGCACGCCGGCGGCGCTGTGGAGCCGCCGGCGCACCCCGCCCGCGGTGCTCGCGCCAGGCGACAAGGTGCGGTTCGCGCCGATCGACATGGCGGAGTTCGAGCGCCTCGCCAAGGCGGCCGACTCGGGCGAGTTCGCGCTGGAAAGCACCGGCGCATGAGGGGCGCGCTGAACGTCGTCGCTTCGCCCTCGATCGCGATGCTCCAGGACCTCGGTCGGATCGGGCAGCAGCGCTACGGCGTCCCGGTGTCCGGTGCGCTCGACTGGGTGAGCCTGCGCATCGCCAACGCGCTGGTCGGCAACGCCGACGGCGTCGCGGGGCTCGAGATGTTCTATCGCGGGCCGACGCTCGAGGTCGCGGACGGCAGCGTGCGCGTCGCGGCGATCGGCGCCGCGCTCGAGATCGCTTCGGGGGGCGCGACGCGAGCGGTGCCCGCGGGTCGCAGCGTGCGGCTCGCGCGCGGCGACCGCCTGACGGTCGGCGCCTGCGATGCGTCGCTCGTAGCGTATCTCGCCGTCGAAGGCGGGTTCGCGCTGCCGGGCGATCTCGGCAGCCTCGCGACTTTTCCGCGCGCGGGGCTCGGCGGGATCGAGGGACGGCCCTTGAAGAAGGGCGACGCGCTGCCTCTCGCGGTTCCCGCTGCACCCGAGCGGGCGGAGCGCCGCGCCCCGAAATGGGATCTGACCCCGCCGGCGCGCGTGCGCGTCGTGCTCGGGCCGCAGAACGATCACTTCACCGAGCGCGGGCTGCAGACGTTCCTCGAATCCACCTACACCGTCTCGCGCCAGTCGGATCGGATGGGCATGCGCCTGGAAGGTCCGACGCTGGAGCACGCGAAGGGTTTCAACATCGTCTCCGACGGCACGGCGCCGGGCTCGATCCAGGTGCCGGGGAACGGCCTGCCGATCGTGCTGCTCGCCGACCGGCCCACGACCGGCGGGTACCCGAAGATCGCCACCGTCGCCTCCGCCGACGTGCCGGCGCTCGGACGGCTGCGGCCGGGCGCGACGATCGGCTTCGATGCGATCGGCGTGGAGGAAGCGGAGGCGGCGCGCCGCGAGCTGGAGGCGCGGCTCGCGGCGCTGCGCGAGCGGCTCGGGCGGGCTAGGCGATAGTCTGAACAAGAAGGGGGGATACCCCCCCTTCGATCCCCTGTGTCAGGCACGCTTCAGCTTCGGGATGATCTCCTTGGCGATGATCTCGAGCTGCTCGTCCTGGTAGCGGTACGGCACGAAGATGAGCCGGTCGATCCCGGTCTTCACGTGCTTGAGGAGTTGCTCCACGCACTCGTCGACCGTGCCCATGATCGCGCTCTCGGCGGTCGACTCCGACCACGCGGCGTAGTCCCACTCGGTCTGCAGCCACTCGCGCATCGGTCCTTCCACCTTCGCGCGCGGGCCGACGACGATCGGCAGCTGGTTGGTCGATTGCAGCTCGTCCGGGTTGCGCCCCGCCTCCTCCGCGAAGCCGCGGATCTTCGCCCAGTTCGACGCGAAGCTGTCCGCCGTGTAGTAGTAAGTGAGCCAGCCGTCGCCCTTCGTCGCCGCCCGGCGCAGCACCGCCTCCACGTAGCCGCCGATGAGGAGCGGCGGGCGCGGCTTCTGCACCGGCTTCGGGAACATCACCGCGTCCTTGATCAGGTACGGCGGGAAATCGACCGTGAGCCGGTCCTCGGTCCACAGCCGCGTCAGGATGTCCAGCGACTGCTCCATGATCTTGCCGCGCTGGTGGAAGTCGACGCCCATCGCCATGAACTCGCGCTTGTACCAGCCGACCGCCGCGCCGACGACGAGCCGCCCGTTCGAGATGTGATCGATGGTCGCCAGCTCCTTGGCGAGGATCACCGGGTTGCGCATCGGCATGACGAGGATGCCGGTGCCGAGCCGGATCTTCGTCGTCCGCGCCGCCACCGCGGTCAGAATCGAGAGCGACTCCATGATCGGGAAGCTCGGCTCGACGCCGAGCAGGATGTGGTCCCACGCCCACAGCGACTCGTACCCGAGGCTCTCCGCGCGCACGCCGTAGTCCATCAGAGCCTGTGCGCTCGGCATCTCCGGGTAGCGGGTGAAGTTGCGCATCGCGACGCCGTAGACGGTCTTTGCCATGGGAGGCCCTTTCGTGAATGCGGCCGTCTCAGGCCGTGTAGAGCCGATCGGGATCGAGCTTGCGCAGCGCCGCGAGCTCGTCCTCGTGCGGCGGCGCGGTGCGCTCGACGCGTTTGTCGATGCGGAGATCGAAGCCGGTCGCGTCTTGCACCTGCTCCGCGGCGACCCCCGGATGCAGCGCGAGCACGCTCATCTCGCGCGTCGTCTCGTCGAAGCCCATCAGCGCGAGGTCAGTGACGACGCGCCACATCCCCCCGGAGATGAGCCCGCGCTCGGCGCGCGTGTTGCGGCCCTCGATGAAGCCGGGACTGGTGATGAAGTCCACCTTCGGCACGAAGCGGCGCTTCTCGTGCTTCATCGCCACGATCATCTGCGTGAGCGAGGAGATGTCGTTGCCCCCGCCGGTGCCGGGCAGGCGGATCGACGGCGCGAGCGGGTCGCCGATGAACGAGCTGTTCAGGTTCCCGAAGCGGTCGATCTGCGCGCCGCCCATGAACCCGACGTCGACGTAGCCGCGCTGGAGCAGCAGCAGCACGTCGGTGATCGGCAGCACCATGTTGGCGCGGCGCGTGCAGCGCTGCTCGTTGGTCGACGGCGGCAGCTCGCCCGGCACGATGAACGGCCCAATCACCCCGCCCTCGAAGAGGATCGTGAGCGACTGGGCGTGCAGGCGCTGCGCCAGCGTCGCCGCGAGCAGCGGGATGCCGACGCCGGCGAACACGATCTGGCCGTCCTTCAAGAGCCGTGCGGCCATGACCGCGAGGAGCTCGGACGCGGTATAGCTGGAATGCTCAGTCATTGAAGATGCTCCTGCCGCGCCGGCTCGCGTCTAGAACAGAGTGCATGCCGAGCTTGGCGAGGTAGTCGGCCCAGCTCGCCGGCGCGTAGTAGTACTCGTCGAGATACTTCTTCGCCGACGCCGCCGGATCCTTCGCGATCAGGCCGGCGTAGTGGTCCATGTGATCGAAGAACGGCTCGTACAGGCCGTAGCACTCGTGCGGCGCGCTGCCGTAGGGCACCTCGATCACCGCATCCACCGTGAAGAACGGGATGCGCGTCTGCTCGGGCGTGCGCCGGATCTGGTCGTTCGAGATCAGGCGCTCGGTGGTGAGGATCACCCGGTTCGCCGCCATCGCGATGTCGATGTCCATGAACTGCAGCCCGTCCATCTGCGCGTTGCCGTAGCGGTCGGCGCGCTGCACGTGGATCAGCGCCACGTCCGGGTTGAGCGCGGGCAGCAGCAGCAGCGGCTCGCCGGTGAAGGGGCACGTCATCGGCTTCACCTGGTCGGCCACCTCGCGGCCGACGTCCGAGCCGACCATGGCGCGGGTGGCCATGAACGGGATCCCCATCGCGCCGGCGCGGTAGCGCAGCCCCATCGACATGTGGCTCCACTCCTCGAAGCGCGCGAGCTTCTTCTCGGTGTAGTGGCGCATCACCTTCGAGACGCCCCACACGATGCCCTGGCTGAACCAGCTCGTCATGATGTGCTCGGCGGCGCCGGAGGCGAACAGGAGATCGCCCTCGGTCGAGACGATTGAGCGCGACACCTTCAGCTTCCTGCGCCGCGCCCGGATGAGCGCCCAGATCATCGCGAACGGCGTGCGCGACATGGTGCAGCCGCCGATCGCGACGTGATCGCCGTCGTTGACGAGCGACGCCGCCTCCTCGAGCGACATCACCTTCTCGCGCAGGCCGCGGTCGCGCGCGGCGGTGCGCTCCCGCAGCGCGCGGTAGCTCGTTACGTCCGGTCCCCCGCTCATCGCGAGCCCTCCTCTCGTCCGCGCTACGCGCGGCCGGTGTCGTGGTTGAAGGCGGTAATCATCTCGTCCCATCGCGGGACGAGCTCGTGCAAGCCGCGCCAGAACGCCTGCGTCCTGCGCTTCTCGAAGTCCGCGAGGGCGATCCCCTGCTGCTCCACCCAGGTGAAGTAGGACAGGTTGAAGATCCGCTCGCGCTCGCGCGTCGTGGCCTCGAGCACGTGCTCCGTGTCGGCGCCCGCGAGGTGCCGCCCGTAGAGCTCGGCCGCGAGGGCCTCCGTCAGCCTCCCGCCTTCGCCGCGGCGCTCGAGGTACCGGTCGAGCTCGCTCGCGTAGAGGGCCGCGCCGTCGGTCGCGACCGTGACCACCACGTCGTCGGGACCGAGGCGGTCGTGTCTTGCGAGCTTGATCGCGGCCACCAGGTTGCACAAACTGGACAGCCCGAACCAGCGGAAGCTCTCGAGCAGCTGAGCGGAGGCGCCGGTGCGTCGCGCGAGGTAAGCGCGCCCGACCTCGGTGTTGAAGAGCGCGTTCAGGCCGTCGGTCGCCTGGTCGCTCACCCCGATCACGACATCGGTGTTCATCACGTTGTGGATCAGCGGGACGTGCTTGTCGCCGATGCCCTGGATGTTGTGCTCGCCGTAGCCGTTGTTGAGGAGCGTGGGGCACTCGACCGCCTCCACCGCGGCGATCCGGGCGCCGTACTTCGCCTTGAGGTAGTCGCCGGCGGCGAGCGTGCCCGCGGAGCCGCTCGCGGCGACGAAGCCGGCGAGGCGCGCCGCCGGGCGATCCCTCGCGACCGCCTCGAACACCGCGCCGAGCGCCGGGCCGGTCGTGCGCCAGTGGCCGAGGTAGTTCCCGAACTCGCTGAACTGGTTGACGATCTCGTTCGCCGGATCGCGCGCGAGCTCCCTGCAGCGGTCGTAGATCTCCTTGACGTTCGACTCAGTGCCGGGCGTCCGGACGATGTCCTCCGGGCTCGACACCCAGCGCCCCAGCCACTCGAACCGCTCGGCGCTCATTCCGGCCGGCAGCACGGCGACGCCGCGGCAGCCGAGGATGCGCGAGATCGCGACCCCGCCGCGGCAGTAGTTGCCCGTCGACGGCCACACCGCGCGCTGGCGCGTCGGATCGAAGCGGCCAGACACGAGGCGCGGCGCGAGGCACGCGTAGGCGGCGAGCACCTTGTGCGCGCCGATCATCGGGAAGACCGCGCCGAGCGCTACGACGATACGCGCCGGGACGCCCGACAGCGCGCTCGGGATCTCGACGTGCACCGGCACCTGGGCGCTGCTGCGCCGGTCGAGCGCGTTGAACCAGTGGACGCGGTAGAGGTTCGCCGCGTGCGGCGCGTCCGGATCGACGCCGGCGAGCGCGGCGCGCGCGGCGCGCGGGACGCGTGCCGGGTCGGCGATCTCCGCGAAGGTCGGCAGACGCACGCCGCGGTCGCGCGCGAGCGCCACCGCGCGGCCGCGCACTCCCGTGTCGTCGACTTGCGTCGGCGGATCGAACGGATTCATCTCGCTGTGGCGGCTGCCGCGCCGGCCAATGGTCCTATATTTAGGACTAGTCTCACACAACGGGGGTCGAAAGGCAATTTGCGTTGCGCGGCGTGGTCGATGGCGGCAGAATCGATTCGCTATGGCGAAACGGCACATCGTCGGAAAGACCGCGCGCTCGGCCGGCGAGCGCGTCCCGCGCTACCTGCAGGTCGCCTCCGCGCTGCGGCGTCGCATCCGCGAAGGCCGCTGGCCGGTCGGCGGCCGCATCGCCACGATCGCGGCGCTGCAGCGCGAGTTCCGGGTCGCGCGCGTCACCGTGCGCCAGGCGATCGAGCTGCTCGCCCGCGAGGGGCTCGTGCGCGCGCGCCAGGGCAAGGGCACGTTCGTCACCAAGGCGGTCGCGAACGACCGCTGGCTGCGGCTCGCGACCGACTGGGAAAGCCTGATCGCGCCGATCCGCGACAACGTGCCCCATGCCTTGCGCACGCCGCACCCGCCGCCCCCGCGCCTCGGGCCAGAGGACGGCGCGCCGGCAGCCGCGTACGTCTACCTCCGCTCGCTCCAGACCCGCGGGCGGGAGCCTTACGCCCTCGCGAGCGTGCACGTCGCGCAATCGCTCTACCGCAAGGCGCCGAAACGCTTCGCGTCGCATCCCGCACTGGCCGTCCTCGCCCAGATGAACGGGCGGGCCATCGCGCGTGCCCACCAGACGCTTTCGGTCGGGGCCGCCGACGTCGAGACCGCGCGGCACCTGCGACTGCCCCTGAACGCGCCGACCGTCGAGGCGCACTGCGTCGTCACCGACCGGGCCGGCGTGGCGATCTACGTCGGCGAGATCGTCTATCGCGGCGACGTCGTGCACCTCGACATCGAGCTGATCGGCGGGCAGCGGCGCTAGGCGCGGCGCCGCGGTTGCGCCAGATCAAAGCCCGCCGCGCCTGTCGTTCGTACACTGACGATCTTCCGCCTGCGAGGAGGATCGCGATGCGCGCTTTCACCGAGACGATCCTCGCCGACGCCCGGGCCTGCACCGGCTGCCTCGCCTGCGAGCTCGCCTGCGGGTTTCGCTGGTCGAAGAAGATGGACCCTGCGCAGGCCACCATCCGGGTGCGCCGCGACGGCGCGAGCGGCCGCGTCGACATCGCGATCCTCGCGGGCTGCGACGCCTGCCGCGGCATCGAGACGCCGCTGTGCGTGGCGATCTGCGCGCCGCGCGCGCTCAGCCTCGGGCGCCGGCGCGCGACGGAGGCGCGTCCATGAAGCGAATTGCCGGCGTCAAGGGACACTGCGGCTGGGTCGGCCGGCTGCTGCGCGTCGACCTCGATTCGCTCAGCTGGCGCGCGGAGCCGATCGATCCCTACCTCGAGTTCATCGGCGGGCGCGGCATCTCGGACTGGATCGTGCTCGAGGAGTCCGATCCGGGCGCGGCGCCGCTCGATCCGGCGGCAGTGGTCGCGATCGGCGCCGGGCCGCTCGTCGGCACGCTCGCCCCCGCGGCGGCGCGCACGAACGTGTCGGCGAAGAACATCGCCACCGGCGGCATCGCGACCTCGAGCGTCGGCGGGCATTTCGGCGCCGAGATGAAGTTCGCCGGCTTCGACCAGATCGTCGTGCGCGGCAAGGCGCCGCATCCGGTCTACCTCGCGATCCGCGACGGCGCGGTCGAGCTGCGCGACGCGCGCGCGCTCTGGGGTCGATCGACCTGGGACGCCGAAGACGCGATCCGTCGCGAGCTCGGCGACGAGCGGGTGCGCGTCGCCTCCATCGGCCCCGCGGGCGAGAACGTCTGCGCGCAGGCCTGCGTGATCGCCGACCGCGGGCGGGCAGCCGGCTGGGGCGCCGGCGCGATTCTCGGCGCCAAGAACCTCAAGGCGATCGCGGTCCGCGGCAGGCAGCCGGTCCGCCTCGCCGATCCGCAGGGTTTCTGGGCCTACAACCAGTCGCTGCTCGCGCGGGTCGAGCGATCGCGTGCGAGCGGCGTCCTGCGGCGCAACGGCACGCACGGTGCCTACGGCGTCGGCGGACCGGAGGGAAGGACGCCGCAGGGCGTGCGCAACCAGCAGGACGAGTACTGGCCAGCCGACAAGGGCCAGAACCTGCGCGAAATCGTGTATCGCGAGAAGTGGGAGATCGGCCGGACCGCGTGCACCGCGTGCCCCACTTCGTGCACGCACATGTACCACCTCCCGGGCGGGCGCTACGGGCCGCTCACGGTCGAGGGCATCCACACCAACACGGTGCGCGCGCTCGGCTCGAATCTCGATATCACCGACGCCGAAGCGGTGCTCAAGGGCCAGGCGCTCATCAACCAGCTCGGCCTCAACATCGACGCGGCCGGCGCGGCGATGGCGTGGGCGTACGAATGCTACGAGAGGGGCCTGCTGACCACCGCGGACACCGACGGGCTCGAGCTCACCTGGGGCAACGCCGACGCGATGCTCGAGCTGCTGGAACGGATCGCCGCGCGGCGCGGCATCGGCGATCTGCTGGCGGACGGCGTCGCGGAGGCGGCGCGCCGGCTCGGGCGGGGAAGCGACGCGTTCGCGATGCACGCCAAGGGCCAGGGGCTGAATGAACAGACTGTGCGCTCGCACAAGGGCTGGGCGCTCGGCATCTTCACCTCCACGCGCGGCGGCGGACACCTGAACGGCGCGACGCTCGTCGAGCGGCTCGGCATGGACCCGGGTCGCGCGCAGACGCTCTTCGGCAGCGCGGCGGTGACGCGTCCCGAGAGCTACGAGGGCAAGGGTGCGGTGACCGCGTGGTTCGAAGGGTTCAAGTCAATCGTCGATTCGGTCGGGCTCTGCTACTACACCACATTCTGGATCGATCTCGATCTGATCGGGCTCGCCGAGATCGCGGTGCTGATGGAGAAGGTCGCCGGCGTCGAGGCTGACGCCGACGATCTGGCCTTCGTCGGCCGGCGCATCCAGAACGTCGAGAAGGCGTTCAATACCCTGCACGCGGGATTCACCCGCCAGGACGACGTGCCGCGACCGCGGTTCTTCGAGACCGCGATCTCGGCAGGGCCTTACGGCGGAGCGAAGCTGGAAGCGCAGCGCTACGCTGGCATGCTCGACGACTACTACGCCGCCCACGGATGGGATCCGGTAACGGGTTGGCAAACGGCGCGCTGCCTAGACGAGCTCGGCCTCTCCGCGGCGAAGACGCGGCTCGCTGCGGCCGGACGGCTGCCGCCCGACCGCGCGCCCTGACGGGGCGTGCCGCACCGCGATCATGCGGCGCGGCTCGTCGGCGCGCGCCCGCCGCGCCGACGCCGCGTTGACGCTCTGGTACCCCTGGTATATCGTTTGTACGCTAACGGTCCCTGCCGGGAGGCACTCATGAAGCTGGCCGAAATGATGGCGAAGCGCGTCGCGCGCTACAGCGAGCGACGGGACGACTGGACCGTGTTCGGTTTCGAGACCCAGCTCGACCCCACCTACGCGCGCAGCCAGCGCCGCTACATCGGCGCCTCGGGGTCGGTGGATCACGCGGAGACGAACGCGGTCGAGCCGGTCGCGTTCACGATGTCGGTCCAGACCATGCCGGTCGGGCACAAGATCCCGGTGCACTGCCACGAGACCGAGGAGACGTTCTTCATTCTCGACGGCGAATGCGTCGTCAACGTCTTCCACGAGGGCGAGACGGTCACGCTCAAGCTCGGAAAATGGGACCTCGCCTCGATCCCGGCGTTCGTCTATCACGACATCCACAACACCGGCACGGTGCCCTGCCCGGTGCAGACGCTGCTCTCGAAGCCGAAGCCCGACCGCCCGCACTACCAGGATCCGCGGCTGCTCGACATCCAGGCGAAGACCTACACGACCTGAGCGCCGCGCTCGCGCGCCGCGGAGCCGCGCGCGCCCTCAACTCGACCAGGAGGACGTCATGAGATCAGTAGGACACCCCATCCTCGCAGGGATCTCGGCGGCGGCGCTCGCGCTCGCCGGCGGAACGGCTCTGGCGCAGACCGTCATCAAGGTCGGGCACGACCAGCCCGACCGCAGCACGCACCACCAGGCGGCGCTGAAGTGGAAGGATCTCGTGGAGGCGCGCACCAACGGCCAGATGCAGGTGCGACTCTTCCCCGCGATGACACTCGGCAGCGGCACGCAGATGGTCGAGCAGACGCAGGCCGGCGCGCTCGAGGTGTCGATCCTGCCGACCGCCTGGGTCGCGCCGCTCGCCCCGAGCGTCCAGGTGCTCGACCTGCCGTTCCTGTTCCCCGACCGCGCCACGCTCTACCGCGTGATCGACGGCCCGACCGGCGCGGAGATCCTGAAGCCGCTGAACAAGGTGAACATCGAGGGCGTCACGTTCTTCGAGAGCGGCTTCAAGCAGTTCACCGGCAACTTCCCGATCCGCGAGCCGAAGGACTACTCCGGGCACAAGATCCGCACCATGCCGGCGCAGGTGATCCAGGAGCAGTTCAAGGCGTTCGGCGCGACGCCGGTGACGGTCGACTTCAAGGAGCTCTACAGCGCGCTGCAGCAGCGCGTCGTCGACGGCCAGGAGAACCCGATCGCCACGATCGCGCTGATGCGCTTCTTCGAGGTGCAGAAGTACCTCACGCTGTCCGACCACGGCTTCATCGCGTACGTGTTCATGTTCAACAAGCCGTTCCTCGACAAGCAGCCGGCGAACGTGCGCACGATCCTGGTCGACTCGGCGCGCGAGGCGAGCCGCTTCCAGCGCGAGATCATCGTCAAGACCGAGGCGGAGCACCTCGAGACCTTCCGCAAGGCCGGGATCGAGATCATCCGGCTCACGCCGGAGCAGCGCGCCCGGTTCGAGCAGGCCTCGCGCCCGGTGTACGACTGGTACACGGCCAAGTTCGGGCCCGAGACGCTCGACCTCGTCCGCAAGGACATCCAGAAGAAGTAGCTCCCGGCCGGCTCCCGTGAACGCGGCCGCCGCGGCGCGCGTGGGGTGGTGGTCGGGCCTCGACCGCGCGCTCGGAGCGGCCGAGTGGACGTTCATCGGCGGCGCGCTCGCGTTCACGAGCGCGCTCCTGTTCCTCAACGTCATTCTGCGTTACGTCTTCCTCGCGCCGCTCAACTGGGCGGAGGAGCTGACCCTCTACCTGATGGTGTGGATCGTCTTCGTCGGCGGCAGCGTCGCGGTGCGCACGCGCGGCCACATCGCGATCGATCTCCTGCCGCTCGTCCTCTCCAGCGCCAACCGGCGGCGACTCGCGATCGGCGTCGCGCTCGTCGCCCTAGTGTTCTTCGCCGTGTTCTTCTGGTACAGCGGCCAGCACGTGCTGCGCGTGCGCTCGATCGGGCAGACGACGCCGGTGATGGGCGCCCCGATGTGGCTCACCTATCTCGCGATGCCCGTCGGCAGCTTCCTGATGGGCCTGCGAACCGTGCAGTTTCTCGTCCGCACCGCGCGCGCGCGGCGCGCGGAAGGCGTGCACCTGATCGATCTGCACGACTGATGGCGCTGACGCTCCTGCTCGTCCTCGCCCTGCTCGCGCTCGGCCTCGCGGTCACGCTGCCGATGTTCATCGTGCTGATCGGCACCGCGTTCATCGCGTTCGCGCTGACGACGCCGATCCCGCTGTCGATCCTGCCGCAGCGTGTGTTCGCGGGGCTCGAGAGCTTTCCGCTCCTGGCGATCCCGTTCTTCGTGTTCGCCGCCAACATCATGGGCAAGGGAGGTCTGTCGGCGCGGATCGTCCGCTTCATCCAGACGCTCGTGGGCCACCTCCCCGGCGGCCTCGGCATCACCGTGGTGATCACCTGCGCGCTCTTCGGCGCGATCACCGGCTCGAGCGCCTCGACGATCGTGGCGGTCGGCGGGATCCTGTACCCGGCGCTCCTCAATGCCGGCTACACGGAGCGCTTCGCGCTCGGCGTGGTCACCGGCTCGGCGCTGCTCGGCATGATCATCCCGCCGAGCAACGCGATGATCGTGTACGGCGCGGTCGCGGGCGCATCGATCGGCGCCCTTTTCATGTCCGGCGTCGGCGCCGGCGCGGTGTTCGCGGCGATCTACTCCGGCTACTGCTACGGCTGGGCGAAGTGGAACCGGATACCCGTCGCGCCGCGCGCGAGCCTGCGCGAGGTCTGGCAGACGACGCGCGAGGTCTTCTGGGGGCTCGGCATGCCGGCGATCATCCTCGGCGGGATCTATGGCGGGGTGTTCACTGCGACCGAGGCGGCGGCGGTGTCGGTCGTCTACGCCGCGTTCGTCTGCACCGTCGTGTACCGCGAGCTCGACCTGAAGGGGCTGTGGGAAGTCTGTCTCGACTCGGCGCTGGCGAGCGCGCGGATCCTCATCATGGTCGCGGCGGCGAGCCTGTTCTCGTACCTCCTCACCGTCACCGGCATGACGGCCGCGATCGCGCAGCCGTTCGCCGAGCTCAAGGGCTCGCCCGACAAGGTGCTCCTGGTCGCCAACCTCCTGTTCCTCGTGACCGGGATGTTCATCGATGTCTTCTCGAACATCCTGATCCTCGTGCCGATCCTCATCGGCACCGTCACCGCGGCCGGCATCGGGCCGGTGCACTTCGGGATCGTCACCTCGGTGAACGTGGATATCGGCAACGTCACCCCGCCGTTCGGACTGAATCTCTTCGTTGCGAGCGGGACGTTCGACAAGCCCTACCTCGCCGTCGTGCGCGCGGTGCTGCCGTGGCTCGGGCTCGCGCTCCTCAGCCTCGCGATCGTCACCTACGTCCCGGAGTTGAGTCTGTGGCTGCCGAAGCAGATGTACCCGGGAGTGCGCTGAGATACGCGGTGCGATCCTCCGCTGACCATCGAGGGCGCCGAGGAGACGGCATGGGCAAGCACCTTACCGACGCGCAGATCGCCCACTTCCGGTACGCGGAGTTCGACTTCGGCGCGTGGCAGGGCGTGCTCGTGCCCGCCGGAACGCCGCCGGCGGTCGTGCGCGAGGCGAACATCAAGGTGGAATAGCGAGCGCCGCCGCGCTGTCAAGCGGGTCTAGTCGGCCTTGATCCCCAGCCGCTTGATCACCGTGCCGTAGCGGTCGTAGTCGGCCTTGATCGCCGCGCTGAGCTCCGCCGGCGTGCTGCCCACCGGCTCGGCGCCGAGTCCCTGCAGCCGCGTGCGGACTTCGGGCAGCTGGATCACTTTCGCGGCGTCCGCCTGGATCTTCGCCGTCACCGCGGGCGGCATCCCGGCCGGTCCTACGATCGCGTACCAGGACACCGCCTGGAACCCGGTCAACCCGGCCGCCTCGTCGATCGTCGGCACGTCCGGCAGCGCCGGCGTGCGCTTCGGGCTCGCGACGCCGAGCGCGCGCAGCTTCCCGCTGTCGATGTGCGGCTTCACCGCCGGGATCTGGGCGAAGATCATGTCGACCTGGCCGCCGAGGAGGTCGCGCACCGAGTCGCCGACGCCGCGGTACGCGACGTGCACCATGTGCACGCCGGCCATCGCCTCGAAGATCTCGCCGCCGATGTGCGCCTGCGTGCCGACGCCGCCCGAACCGTAGGTGAGCATGCCCGGCCGGGTCTTCGCGTACGCGATCAGCTCCTTCAGGTTGTTCGCCGGCACCGCCGGGTTGAGCACCAGCACGTTCTGCACCGACGCCACCAGCGTGATCGGCGTGAAGTCCTTCAGCACGTCGAACGAGAGCTTCGAGTACAGGTGCGGGTTGATCGCGAGGTTGCCGACCGGCGCCGAGGTGAGCGTGTAGCCGTCGGGCGCGGCCTTCGCGCCCTGCTCCATGCCGATGTTGCCGGCCGCGCCGGTGCGGTTCTCCACCACTACCGGCTGGCCCCACATCGGCGAGAGGTGCTGCGCAAGGAGCCGAGGCAGCGTGTCGGCCGCGCCGCCGGGGCCGAACGGCACGATGATGCGCACCGGCTTCGCCGGATAGTCGGTCTGGGCGAGGACGGGCGCCGCGACCAGGGCGAGCGCCGCGCCGAGCAGGATGCGATTGAGGTACATGAGCGTCTCCTGGTAGTTCAACGATCGCCGTCCCGATAGCACGCGGGACAGAAGGACCACGGCGCCGCCTCTTCGTGCGCGCGCCCGAGCGGGTCGGACTTGTGCCAGTTCGCCCAGACGCGCTCGCCCGAGCTCTGCGCGCGGACGCGGATCGCGTCGAGATCGACCCCGGGGATCCGCCCGCCCTGCAGGCGGACCTCGCCGGCCACGATCACCGTATCGACGTCGTCGCCGACGCCGCACTCGACGATCGTCTTCACCGGGTCGCGCACCGGACCGATGCGCAGCGTCCCGCGGCCGCTCAGGTCGATGAGGAGGATGTCGGCGCGCGCGCCGGGCGCGAGCCGGCCGAGGTCGTCGCGGCCGAGGGAGCGCGCGCCGTTCAGCGTCGCCGCCGCGAACACCTCGGCCGCGGTCGCCGCCTTGTAGTCGTGGCTCATCGTCTTGCCGTGGTACGAGGCCTCGCGCATGTTCTGGATCATGTCGCGCGGGTAGGTGTCCGAGCCGAGCGCGATGTTGATGCCGAGCTCGGCGTAGCGCTTCCAGTTGTCGAGCACCCGCGCGCGCCGGATGATGTTGATCGGGCAATGCGAGATCGACACCTTCGCCGCGCCCATCAGGGCGAGGTCGCGCGCACCGGGGTAGTTGAGCCGCACGCTGTCGGCCGGCAGGTTGCCGTGCCCGATGTTGAGCGTCGGGCGCAGCATACCCAGCTCGTGGAGCAGCTCGATCGGCGTCCGGCGGTACTCGCGCACCGTCTCGTAGAACTCGACGATGCTGTAGGCGGCGTGCGTCGCCATCGGTAATCCCAGCTCGTCCGCCTTCTCGCGCGTCGCGCGCAGCAGGTCGAGGCTGCACGTTTCCAGCTCGCGCGGCACCAGGATGCCCTTGACGAGCCCGCCGCCCGCGCCGTCGTTGCGCGCGATCCACTCGAGCGCTGCCCCGAACTCACGCCAGCCGTTCTCCTCGTTCGCGACGCGCTTCAGCCGGCCGTGCTCGTCACCGACCCAGCGGCCCGAGTCGTAGCCGGGCCCGAGATAGCCGCGCACCCCAAGCTTCACGCACTGCTCCTTCAGCGCCTCCTGGATCAGGCGCTGGCTGCCGTACTCGACGAAGGTCGTGACGCCGTTGCGCAGCAACTCGGCCACGGTGAAGAGCGCGTGGAACTCGCGCTCGCCCTCGGCGCCCGTCTCGTCGGGTCGCAGGTAGCGCACGTCGCCGTCGATCCGCGTCCCCTCCTTCGGCACGCTGATCTCGAGGAACGGCTGGCCGAAGAACTCGCCGCGCCCGGCGTCGCTGATCAGCCGGTGCGAGGCGCGGTGGCCGGAGTGGACGTGCGTGTCGATGAAGCCGGGCGCGACAAGCTTGCCGGCGGCGCCGAGCTCGCGGTCGACGCGCCCCTCGAACGCCGGCCCGACGTAGAGGATCTCGTCGCCCTCGAACACCACCTCGTGGTTGCGGTCGAGCGTGTGCGCCCCGCGCTCGTGCCCGACCACCCATCCGCCGCGAATCCGCGTCCGCATCGCGCGCCTCAAGGCCACTCGGGCGCACCGGCCTCGACCGCACGCGCCCGCTGCTTCGTGACCTCGTAGACCGCCGCCGCCTCCGGCACCACGAAGCGCTGGAGGAGCAGCGTCGCGCGCGCAGGCACGAGCGCGCGCTCGTCCGCGACGGCGAGGAACGCCTCGCGCAGGCGCTCGACGGCCGCCGCACCGAGCGGCGCAGTCGCGACGATCGGCGGCATCGGCGTCGGATCGGTCGATTCGAGGACCCGCACTTGCGCCGCGAACGCGGGATCGCCCGCCCGGATCAGATCGTGGCAGTAGCTGTCGAGCGGACCGACGTCGATGCGTCCCTCCGCGAGCGCCTTGATCACGCCGCGCGGGTTCATGAGACCCCCCACGATCTCGCGGTAGGGCGCGGACGTGTCCGCGTACCGCGTCATGAGGTGATGCCGGAAGGCGAAGTAGCCGGACTGCGAGTCCTTCAGCGTGTAGCCGGCCCGCCCGCCGAAGGTCTCGCGCAGCGTCCGGGCCGGCGAGTCGGCGCGCACTGCGATGTCGCTCCAGTACACCGGGCGGCCGCCGTAACGGGGCACGCTCGGCACCGGCGCGGCGAGGATCGTGGGACGCTGCGGCCGCAGCGAGTACGGCAGCCCGCACATCATCACCGCGCCGAGGTCGTCGCGCGCCCACAGCTCCGACAGCAGCCTGGGCGGGTCGTGATCGACGAACTCGACCGCGACCCCGGCGCGCTCGAGCACCCAGGCGAGCACCTCGCGCCACGCGGCCTTCGCCGCCGGCGTCACCGAGTACATCCGCGCGTTGGCGAGCGGGGTCATTGGCTCCGCCTGCGCTCCGCGAGCACGCGCAGGATGGCGCGCACGATCCCGACGTAGCCGGTGCACCGGCAGAGGTTGCCCGCCAGCTCCTCGCGCACGCGCGGCTCGTCGGCGTCCGGCAGCCGGGTGACGATGTCGCGCGCGGTCACGAGCATCCCCGGCGTGCAGTAGCCACACTGCAGCGCGTGCTCGGCCGCGAACGCCTCGCGCAACGCGACGGCAACCGGGTCGTCGTCGAGGCCTTCGATCGTGCGCACGTCGGCGCCGTCGCAGGCGACGGCGAGAGTGATGCAGGAGCGCGCCGGCGCGCCGTCGATCAGCACGGTGCAGGCGCCACAGACACCGTGCTCGCAGCCGACGTTCGTCCCGGTGAGCATCAGGTGCTCGCGCAGGCAGTCGGCGAGGCTGGTGCGCGGCTCGACTTGCGCTTCCGCGAGCGCGCCGTTGACCTTCAGGGAAAGCGCGGTCTTCACGCAGCCGCGGCCCGTGCGACGGCGCGCTTCAGCGCGACGAAGTGAATCTGGTGCTCGTAGGTGTCGGGCCCAAACCCGGCGCTCGAGACCGCGGCCCGCATCCGCGGCTCGTCCAGCCCGGAGGCGTCCGCGACGACGTGCGGCGCGTCGCCGATCGCGCCGACGAGCGCGCGCGCCACCCCGCGCTCCGGGTCGTGCACGAAACCGCCGATCGCCTCGGCAAACTCGCCGGGCTTGCGGTTGAACTTGTAGTGGCCCCAGCGGGCGCGCGCGGAGAGCTTGCGGATCCGCACCCCGAGAACGATTTCGTCCACAGCCAAAGCCGTGGTGAGGGGGCCGCGCACGAACTCGGACGCGCGGACGCGGCGCTCGCCGCGCGGGCCCTGCGCGACGATCTCGGCGTCGAGCAACGCCATCACGTTCACCCAATCGGCGGCCGGATCGGCGTGCGCGAGGCTGCCGCCGAGCGTGCCGCGGTTACGCACCGCGCGATAGGCGATCGTGCGCGCCACCGCCGGGAGCAGCCCGCGCGTCGGATCGGGCACGCGGCCGTCCTCGATGGCGGAATGCGTCGTGGTGGCGCCGAGGAACACGCTGTCGCCTTCGTCGCGCGCCACGCTCAGCTCCGGCAGCGTGCGCACATCGACCAGCAGCTCGGGCTGCGCGAGACGGAAATTGAGGATCGGGCCGAGCGACTGGCCGCCGGCGAGCAGCTTCGCGCCGTCCCCGCCGTCGGCGAGCAGGCGGATCGCCGCTTCCAGCGTCCGCGGCTTCTCGTAGGCGAACTTCGGCGGCTTCACGCCGCGCCCCGCCCGGCGCGCGCCGCCGCGACCGCCGCGAGCAGCCGCCGCGGCGTGATCGGGCTCTCGAGCACCTCGACGCCGAGATCGGCGAGCGCGTCGTTCACTGCGTTCGCGATCGCGGCCGGCGGCGCGATCGCCCCGCCCTCGCCGATGCCTTTCTGGCCGAAGTAGGAGAGCGGCGATGGCGTCTCCATGTGCTCGATGCGGATCGCGGGCACCTCGGTCGCGCCGGGCAGCATGTAGTCGGCGAGCGTCGACGCGAGCGGCTGGCCCTGCGCGTCGAACGGCATCTCCTCGTACAGCGCGGTGCCGATGCCCTGCGCCGCGCCGCCGAACACCTGGCCGTCGACGATCATCGGGTTGACGAGTGTGCCGCCGTCTTCCACCACGACGTAGTCGAGGATCTCCACCGTCCCGAGCTCGGTGTCGACCGCGACCGCGCAGGCGTGGCACGCGTAGCTGAACGTGCCGGTGTCCTGCTTCGTCTTGTAGCCGGCAGTGGCCTCGAGCCCCGCCGGATCGACGTCGGCCGGTAGGAGCTGCGGCGCGCGGTACCAGACGTGCGCGACCTCGGCGAGCGACATCGAGCGGTCGGTGCCACCGACGCGCACCCGGCCCGCCTCGAGCACGAGGTCGTCGCCGGCGACCTCCATCAGCTTGCCGGCGATCGCGCGCACGCGCTTCTCGATCTCCTTGCACGCGGTTGCGACCGCGCCGCCAGACATCACCATGCAGCGCGAGCCCCAGGTCCCGGTCGAGTACGGCGTCAGCGCGGTGTCGCCGTGGACGAGACGCACGTTGTCGGGGTCGACGCCGAGGATCTCGTGCGCGACTTGCGCCAGCGTCGTCTCGAGGCCCTGTCCGTGCGAATGCGCGCCGATTCGCAGCTCGAGCACGCCGTCGGGCGACAGGCGCGCGGTGCACTGCTCGTGCCCCGGCACCATCGGGATGCCCCAGCCGTGATAGACGCTGGTGCCGTGCGCCGCCTGCTCGCAGAAGATCGCGAGTCCCACGCCGACGCGCCGGCCGTCCGGCTCGCCGCGGCGCTGGCGCGCGCGCCATTTCGGCAGGTCGAGCGCCTTCACCGCACGGCGCAGCGCCTCCGGATAGTCGCCGCTGTCGAAGTACTTCTTAGTGATGTTGACGAATGGCATCGCCTCCGGGGGCACGAGGCTCGCGAGGCGTACCTCGTACGGTTCTTTCCTCGCTTCGCGTGCGATCGCGTCGAGCACCAGCTCGAGCGCGAAGCACACGCCGGTGCGCGCGACGCCGCGGTAGGGCAGGATCGGCGCCTTGTTGGTCGCCGCCGACCAGGTGCGGCAGCGATAGCCGTCCATGCGATAGGGCCCCGGCAGGATCGAGCCGACCTGCGCCGCCTCGAGGCACGCCGAGAACGGGTAGGACGAATACGCGCCCGAGTCGACGATCGCCTCGCAGTCGATCGCGAGCAGCCGCCCGTCGGCGTCCGCGTATCCTGTGATGTCGTAGTAGTGCTCGCGGCAGTTGGCGTTCGCGGTGAGCTGCTCGAAGCGGTCCTCCAGCCAGCGCACCGGCCGCCCGACCTTCATCGTGAGCCAGCCGAGGCAGACTTCCTCGGGGAGCAGGATGCCCTTGTAGCCGAAGCCGCCGCCGACGTCCGGCGCGACGACGCGGATGCGCCCCTGGTCGATGCCGAGGCATTCCGAGAGCCCCGCGCGGTTGATGTGCGGCATCTGCGCCGCCGAGTGAACGGTAAGCTGGTTGAGGCGCCGGTCGTAGTGCGCCACTACGCCGCGCCCCTCGATCGGTGACATGCACTGCCGCGCGGTGCGGATGCGCCGCTGCACCTTGATCGCCGCGCGCGCGCGGATGCCGCTCAGGTTATCGTCGACGAGCGTCTCCAGGACGACGTTGTCCAGCCATTCGTCGTGAACGCGCGGCGCGCCCGGTTTGATCGCCGCCACCATGTCGACGACTGCCGGCAGCTCCTCGAGGTCGAGCTCGACCTGCGCCGCGATGTCCTCGGCCTCGGCGCGGGTCGGGGCGACGCACATCACGATCGCCTCGCCGACCTGGCGCACCTTGTCCTTCGCCAGCACGTGCTGCGGCGCCGACTTGAAGCCCTTGAGCGCCGAGTTGGCGACGATCGGCCTGACGCCCGCCAGATCGTCGATGGTGAATACGGCGGCTTCGTGGCCGGCGGGCTTGCGCACCGCGCAGATGCGCGCGTGCGCGACCGACGAGCGGACGAACGCGACGTCGAGCATCCCGACCATGCGCAGGTTGCCGACGTACTCGCCGCGGCCGCGCAGGAAGCGCTCGTCCTCCTTGCGGCGGAGGCGAGCGCCGACGCCCTTGCCTGCAGACTGGGTCACCTCGCCTCGCTCGTTCGTACCCGAACCAAATCTTACGCTGCGGGTCTGCGCTGCGTCTACACGGCGACCCGCGCGCCTACCTGATGCGCAGCTTCGTGCGCCCGCGCTCGTTGTTCGCCTCCACGAGGCGCACCAGGCTGGCGAGAAACGCGGCGCGCTCGCGCGGCGGAAGCGCCGCGATGGTGCGCCGGTGCACCAGCTCGACCGCAGGCCGCATGCGCGCCACGAGCCGCCGGCCGGCCGGCGTGAGCGAACACATCTTGAGTCGGCTGTCGGACGCGCCCGCCTCGCGGCGCAGCACGCCCCGCCCCTCGAGCCGGCGGATGACGTCGGTCGCGTTCGCGCGGTCGATGCCGACCTCCCCGGCGAGCGAGATCTGGTCGAGCGCGCCCTCGCGCTCGAGCGCGGTCATCACACTGTACTGCACCGGCGTGATGCCGAAGCGGCCGCAGGTCTCGGCGAACAGGGCCACGTGGACCTGATGCAGCCGGCGGATGAGGAACCCCGGACGATCGGCGAGCGGCAGCGCGTTCCGCGCAGCCCCGCCTCTCGGCGCCGCTTTCCGCCGCCCGCTCATCCGCCCACGCTCGCGAACGCGCGCTTCAGCCCGAGCGACGCCCGATAGATCGCGTGGTGCGCGGCCGCGATCGCGCCGCCCATGGTGATGAAGCCGTGGATCATGCCCGCGAAGCACTCGTAGGTGACGCTTACGCCCGCCGCGCGCAGCCGGTCGGCGTACGCGCGTCCCTCGTCGAGCAGCGGGTCGAATCCCGCGGTGATCACGTACGCGGGCGGGAGCCCGGCGAGGTCGCCCGCGCGGAGCGGCGAGGCCCGCCAGTCGCGCTCGTCCTCCGCCCCGCGCAGGTAGTTGCCCTTGAACCAGAGGACCGCGTCGCGCGTGAGCATGTACCCCTCGGCGAACGCCATGTGCGAGGGCATGTCGGCCGCCATGTCGGTCGCCGGATAGACGAGCGTCTGCATGGCGATGCGCGGCCCCCGGGTGTCGCGCAACGCGATCGCGACCGCGGCAGCGAGGTTGCCCCCCGCCGAATCGCCGCCGACCGCGAGCCGATCCGCGTCGACACCGAGCGCGCCCGCATGCGCATGCACCCAGCGCGTTGCGGCCACCGCGTCGTCGAATGCGGCCGGGAATTCGTGTTCCGGCGCGAGCCGGTAGTCCACGGACACGACCGCGCAGCGCGCGAGGTTCGCGAACTCGCGGCACGGCACGTCGTGCGTGTCGAGGTCGCCGATCGTGAAGCCGCCGCCGTGGAAGTACACGAGGACCGGCAGCCCCTCGTCAGCGGACGATCCGAGGGGGCGATAGAGGCGCACCGGGATGTCGCCCGCCGGCCCGGTCGCGCGCAGCTCGGCGACGCGCGCGACCTCGGGCGGCGCGGCGGCGAGCTTGCCGCGCGTCTCGCGGTAGAGCGCGCGCGCCGCGGGCGCGCCGAGCTGGGAGTACGGCGGGACGTTGGCGCGCGCGACGCGCTCGAGCACCGCGCGCGCCTGCGGATCGAGCTGCATCGCCGCCTCAGCGGCGGTCGGCGAGGACGGCGATCATCTCGACCTCGACCAGGAACTCCGGCCGCACGAGGCTCGTGACCCCGACCATCGTGCTCGCCGGCTTGTGGCCCGCCGGAAGGTACTGCGACCGTACGTCGCGCATGATCTGGACCCGCTCCGCGTCCAGCGCGACGACGTACGTGACCATCTTGATCACGTCGGCGAAGCTCGCACCGGCGGCACCGAGCGCCGCCTTCAGGTTCTCGTAAACCTGGATCGCCTGCGCGCGCACGTCGCCCTCGCCGACCACGCGGCCGGTCGCGTCGAGCGCAATCTGCCCCGAGACGTACACGGTGCGGCCGGCGGAGGCGACCGCGACGTGCGAGTAGTTGGTCGGCACCGAGAGCTCAAGCGGGTTGATGAAGCGTCGTTCCATCGCGCCTCCCTTTGGCCTACGCGACGGCGGGGACCCGCCGCCTGGTCATCAGCCACAGCACCGCGATCCCGACCGCCGCGACGAACGGGATCGCGAGGTAGTTCAGCAGCTGCCAACCGTTCGTCTCGAGCAGCAGCCCCGACGCGAACGACGACGTGGCCATGACAACGAAGATGACGAGGTCGTTCGCGCCCTGCGCCTTGGCCTTCTCGGCGGGCCGGTAGGTCTCGGTCAGGAGCGCGGTGCCGCCGATGTAGAGGAAGTTCCAGCCCACGCCGAGCAGGAAGAGCGCCACCCAGAAGTTCGGCACGTCGACCCCCGCGAGCGCGATGCCGATGCACGCGAAATTCAGCACGACCCCGGCGAGCATCACGTTCAACACCCCGAAGCGCTTGATGAGGTTGCCGGTGAAGAACGACGGCGCGAACATTCCGATCACGTGCCACGAGATCACCGTCGCGGCCGCGCTGTACGGATGGCCGCACACCCCCATCGCGAGCGGCGTCGCGGTCATCAGCAGGTTCATCACGCCATAGCCGAACGCCGCCGCGAGCGCCGCGACGACGAAGGCCGGCTGCGCGGCGATCTCGGCGAGCGGTCGCCCCGACTCCTTCGCCTCGGCCCCTGTCGGCGCCGGGATGTCGAGCAGGCGAACCACGGCGAGCACCACGAACAGGAAGGCGATCAGCACGACGTACGCGCCGAGGAACGTCGTCGGCAGCAGATCCTTTGTCCACTTCGATACCGTCGGACCGACGATGCCGCCCACAAGCCCGCCCGCGAGCACGAGGGAGATCGCGCGCGCCTTGAATTCGTGGCTCGCCGCGTCCGCCGCGGCGAAGCGGTAGTACTGCCCGAACGCGTTGTACACGCCGAAGACGGTGGTGCCGGCCACGAAGAGCCAGAAGCTGCCGATGTAGAGCGCCACGCAGCAGACCGACGCCCCGACGATCCCGACGAGCGTCCCGAAGGTGAATCCGCCCTTGCGCCCGATGCGCTTCATCAGCAGCGAGGCGAAGAAGGTGGTGAGCGCCGCGCCCACCACCCAGCCGGTCACCGGCACCGTCGCGAGCGCCTTGTTCGAGGCGAGTGCGTAGCCGGCCAGCCCGTTCAGCGCGATCGCCGTCGAATTGTTCGTCATGAGCAGCGCCTGGAGGACGGCCAGGACGGTGACGTTCTTCTTCTGCTTCGCGGCGACTTGTGCGCTCATGCGAACCGGTGTCGAGGCGGCGCGCGCCGCTTCAGAAAGCGAAAAAAAAGAAGGCGCGAGTATAACCCGCGCCCTGCAGCGGAAGACCGGATGCCGATGCGGTCAGCGGTTCATGACCTTCGTCCAGATGAAGAGGATCACGAGCGCCCCGACCACCGAGGCGATGAACCCGACGGGATCGCCGACCGTGTAGTACCCGAGGAGCTGGCCCGCGTAGCCGGCGAGGAGCGAGCCGCCGATGCCGAGGAGCGTCGTCAGGATGATGCCCATGATCTGCCGGCCGGGCATCACCGCGCGCGCGATGAGCCCGACGAGAAAGCCGATGATGATGGTCCAGAGTAAACCCATGTCGGATTCTCCATGGACGCGGGCCCGCCGCGCGGGCCCGCGGGAAATCCACGCGGAGCGTTAGTCGAGTGGAATTCTTATCTTCTGGCCGGGGAAGATCAGGTCGGCGTTCTTGATGACCTCCCGGTTCGCCTCGAAGATGCGCGGGTATTTGTTGGCGTCGCCGTAGTACTTCTTCGCGATGGCCGACAGCGTGTCGCCCTTCACGATGATGTAGTACTCGACCTTCTCCTTGGGCTCGGGCACCTTGAGCCCGGAGATGTTGACCTCGGAAACACCCTGGATGTTGCCGGCGATGAGCACCGCCTTCTGCATCGCTTCTGCGCTCGGGCAGTTGCCCGAGAGGGTGCACTTGCCGTCCTTCGCGTCGTAGGCCACGTGCAGGTTGGTGATCCCGAGCATGGCCGTCTCGATCTCCTGCCGGATCTTGACCGAGGCGTCCTCGGGCTTGGCCTCCGGCGGAAAGATCTTCTTGCCGATGTTGCGGACAAAATCGAAGAGTCCCATTGACGTCTCCTTGATTCGGGGGGAGGGTTCGCGGGGCGTGCACGGCATACGCCGCGACGCCGCAAATGCTAGCACGCTGGTATTACGGCGTCCGAATCACGACACCCGCGCGCAAGCGGCACACCCGGCGCGCCCCGCCGGACGCTATGATCGCGGCCTGCCGGGTGGCCCCCATGCGCTCCGCCGACCGCGCCCTCCTCCTTGCAGCGCTCGTCCTGCTCGCCGCCGCCCCCGCGTGGGCCGCGTCGATCATGCACGGGTTCGCCGACCAGTCCAGCATGACGCTGTGGGTGCAGACGGAGCGCGCGGTGCGCGTGACGGTGGAGCTGCACCCGGAAACGGAGCCGGGCAAGCGACGCAGGGTCGAGGGCGCGACGCGCGCCGACGACGACTTCGCGCTGACGCTCCGCCTCGCGGGCTTGGATCCCGGCACGCGGTATCGTTACACGGTGCTCGTCGACGGCAAGCCAGGCGCAGAGGCCGGACACTTTTTAACCCAGCCGCTGTGGCAGTTTCGCACCGATCCGCCCGAGTTCGCGGTCGCGTTCGGCTCCTGCCTGTATCTCAACGACCGCTTCGACCGGCCCGGGCCGCCGTGGGGCGGCGAGTACGGGATCCTCGACGCGATCGCCGCGCAGTCGCCCGACCTCATGCTCTGGCTCGGCGACAACGTCTACTTCCGCGAGCCGGAGTGGACGTCGCTGGAGGGCATGAGCGCGCGCTACCGCGCCTATCGCGCAAGCCCGATGCTCCGCAGGCTCGCGCGCGCGACCTCGCACGTCGCGATCTGGGACGACCACGACTACGGGCCGAACGATTCGGACGCCTCGTTCGTCATGAAAGGCGCCGCGCTCGAGGCGTTCAAGCGCTACTGGCCCAACCCGTCGCACGGCCTGCCCGGGGTGCCGGGCGTGTTCGGCATGGTGACTTTCGGCGACGTCGACTTCTTCCTGCTCGACAACCGCTTCCATCGCTACCCGAACCGCTATCCGCAAACGCGGGAGAAGAGCATGTTCGGCCGCGCGCAGCTCGAGTGGCTGAAGCAGGCGCTCGTCTACTCGCGGGCGCAGTTCAGGATCGTCGTCGCGGGCGGCCAGTTCTGGAACCGGGCCAACCGGTTCGAGGCGTTCCACAGCTACCCCGTCGAGCAGAAGGCGCTCGGCGACTGGCTCGTCGAGCAGAAGATCCCGGGCGTCGTGTTCCTCTCGGGCGATCGCCACCTCGGCGGGCTGTGGCGGATCGAGCGGCCCGGAACCTATCCGCTCCTCGAGTTCACGTCGTCGCCGCTCACCGCCACCGCGTTCCCGAATCCGGGCGCGGACGAGCGCGAGAATCCGGAGCTCGTGCCGGGCACGCTGCTCACGCAGCGCAACTTCGGGATGCTGAGAGCGAGCGGCCCGCGCCAGGCGCGCGAGCTCACGCTCGAGGCGTACGACGCCAGCGGGAAGCGGCTCTGGCAGCGGCGGATCTCAGCCGCTGAGCTGCGCTAGGCTCGGGTGACTCGTCGCGCGGCCAATCGCCCCGGTCGGCGTGGATCGCCTCGATCACGCGGCGGCAGTCGCGGATGTGCGACTCGCCGACGATGCGCATCGCGGTGAAGCTCAGGCCCGCCGACACCGCCTGCCCCGCGACCGGCACGAGCCGCGCTGCCGTCTTGGTGGTCACGCGCATGCCGACCTTCACCAGCGCCTGCATGATCAGCTCGCGCGTGATCACGCGCCCGACCATCGCGCCGCCGAAAGCGACGATCGCCTTGTACACGAGCACCTTCATCGTCGGGTTGAGCTGCTCGATCTGGCCGGGCGTGAGGCCGAACTCGCGGTTGATCGCGGGGATCAGCTGGGTGAGCAGTACCACGTCGGCAGCGATGTCGGCCCCCGGGAGTGGCACCAGCACCGCGCCCGCCGAGACGAGCGCGCGGCGCGTCACCATCTTGCGGCAGCGCGCCGCGGCGGCCTCGAGCTCCGCCGGGCCGCGCGGCAGGCGGATGACTTCGGTCCCGGTCACTTCTTGCGATTTTCGTACTCGGCGATCGCCTTCTTGAGGTCGGAGTACTCCTCGCAGCCGAAGAAGCAGATCCGGTCGAGCACCGCGAGGTGCTCTTTCGCCTTGGTGAGGTCGCCCTTCATCAGGTACGCCTCGCCGATGTACTCGTGCGCGCCGCGGTGGCGCGGATCGAGCCTCAGCGCCTCGTTGTAGTGCTTGAACGCCACGTCGAGATTGCCGAGCTTGCGGTAGGCATAGCCGAGCCAGTTCTGGGCATCGGCGTCGCCGGCGTTGCTCGCCGCGACCTTCGTGAACGAGTCGATCGCCCCCTTCCAGTTCTGCGCGCGGATCGCGGCCTTGCCGGCCTCCGCGTCGGGGTTGGCCTGCACTCCGGCCGGCGCGGGCGAGGCATCGCCGTCGGCGTGCGCCACGGGCAGCGCCAGGCAGGTGGCCAGCAGAAGGACGGCGGTCGCGAGTGCTCGTTTCATGTCAACACCTCCTCGGAGTTTCGTGGTTCTCCGGGACGGATTATATTGGGGCGCCCCGGTGTTCCTGCTACGACCTTGCTGGCCGAACGGATGACCCCATGCTGCGCCACCTTGTCGCTGCCCTCGCCCTGATCGCTGCGCTTCTCCCGGCGCCTGCGCTCGCCCAGCTGGGCGCGCGCGAAACCGCCCAGGCGGCCCTCAAGTCGGCCGACCCGGTCGAGCGCGGCCGCGGCGTCGTGCTGCTCGCGCGCGAGGGCGGGATGGCGGACGTGCCCGCCCTGCTCGCCGTGCTGCGCGATCCCAACGCCGAGCTCCGCGCACTCGCCGAACAGGCCATCTGGGTCGTCTGGAGCCGCTCGGGCGACGCGCGGGTGGACAAGCTCTTCGAGCAGGGCATCGACGAGATGAACTCGGGGCGGGCCGCCGAGAGCATCGCGACGTTCACGCGCATCACCGAGATGAAGCCGGACTTCGCCGAGGGCTGGAACAAGCGCGCGACGGTCTACTTCATCACCGGCGAGCTGCAGAAATCGCTCCGGGACTGCGACGAGGTGATCAAGCGCAACCCGGCCCATTTCGGCGCGCTCGCCGGCTACGGCCAGATCTACCTGCAGCTCGGCGAGTACGAGAAATCGCTCCAGTACTTCAGGCGCGCGCTCGCGGTGAATCCGAACCTCGAGGGCGTCGAGTTCAGCGTGCGGCTGCTGGAGCGGATGCTCGCGGACCGCAAGGGCAAGGGCGCCTGACCCCCGCGCCTCGGCGGGACGTCCCTACGTCGCTGCCCGGGCCAGCTCCTCGCGCTCGCGCCGCACGGCGTACGTCTGCAGATGGCAGTGCGCCGCCCGCAGCGCGCCAGGCTCGACCCCCGCCGCGCGCGCGCGCCGCAGCATGTCGCCCACGATGTGTTCGCCCTCGGTGCGGCTGCCCGACTCGACGTCGCGCAGCATCGACGCGGTGAACGTCGACCCGCGCTCGAGGAGCAGCTTCCGGAACGCGGCAAGCGCCTTCTCGCGCGGTGCGTGCCCGGCGGCGGCGGCGGTTCGGGCGCACGTGTCCAGCGTCTCGGCGATCAGCGCCGCGCCCTCGTCGGTGGCGACGATGTCGCCGACCGCGCCGCGCATCAGGCAGGTCATCGTCGCGAGCGTCGTGAGCAGCACGAACTTCTCCCACAGCTCCAGGGCGACGTCCTCGGCGAGCACCGCGTCGATCGGCGTCTTCTTGTAGAGCGCGTGGAGCTGCTCGATCTTCGCGCGCGCGTCCGGGCTCGTGCCGGGCAGGGTGCCGTACGCGATGCGGTGCAGGGGCCCGAGCTGCACCACTTCGCCCTCCGGCGTGAGCGTCGCGGGAATCCCGCAGGTGCCGCCGATCACGCGGGCCGCGCCGAATTCCGCGATCAGGCGGTCGACGTGGGCGAGCCCGTTGAGGAGCGGGAGCACGTGCGTTCCCGGGCCCATCGCGGGACGGATCGACGCAATGGCGGCATCGAGGTCGTAGGCCTTGCAGGTGAGGATCACGAGGTCGTACTCGGGATGCACGTCGGGCTGCTTCACGAACTTCGCCGGCACGGTGAAGTCGCCGTGCGGGCTCTTCACCACCAGCCCGCGCGCGGCGAGCTGCGCCGCGCGCCGCTCCCGCACGAGGAAGGTGACGTCGCCGCCCGCCTGCACGAGCCGGCCCGCGAAGTAGCCGCCGGTCGCGCCGGCGCCGAGCACGAGGATCCTCATCGTCGCAGCCCTCCTTGGCCGCAGAGTGTAGGCCCGCAAGGAAGAAGCCCTCCTCGCGGCGGGCCCCTTGCCGGTCCGGCGCGCGCCGGGCTATGCCTTGATCTCGCGCGCGGTGATCGTGTACTTGAAGTTGTCCGGGTCGAGCGGGTCCGCGCGACCGTTCGCGGTCTCGAGCTGCGGGTACATGAAGAAACCCACTTTCGGCCCCTTCGACCCGGGCAGCGCCACGTCGTGCGCGGTGTTGAAGGCGAGCCAGTTCATCTCCCATGCGCCGAACAGCTTCTGCCGGACCGGCGGCACCACCGGGTCGGCGAGCGTCGTGGGCTGCGGCTTCTCCTCGAGCACCACCTTGCGGACGTCCGCCGGGTCGACCGGCACCCAGCCGTAGCCGTTGAGGAAGACCTCCGCCCGGCAGTGCTGCGCCTTGCTGATATCGCCGCCCTTGCCGAGGCTCTTGAAGTCCGCCGAGTCGGCGCAGCGAACACCGTACACGTCGCGGGCCGGCAGGCCGGCCGCACGCGCCAGCCCGACGTAGAGCGCGTTGAGGTCGGCGCACTTGCCGCCCAGGTACCGGGTCTCCAGCATGGTCTTCACGTCGCCCAGGCCGCAGCCCTTCACCTTCGGGTCCCGAAACGTGTTGTCCACGATCCACTCGTAGATGGCGCGGGCCTTGGCGAGTTCCGTGGTCTGTCCCTTCACGATCTTCTGGGCGGTCTCGAGAACGATCCCGTCGGTGGGGATCAGCGTGGTCGGCTCCAGGTACGTGCGAAGAATGGCCGCGTCCTCGCGCGGGGCTCTCGTCGGAGGCTTGGTGACATCGACGAAACGGTCGCGGGTCGAGAACCGGCTCGTGATCTCGATCACCGGAGCCTTCTCGGTGCCGGGCCACTCCGCGTGCACGAAGCCGGCGTCGTACTTCTCGTCACGCGCGAGCCGCGAGACGGGCGCATTCCCTGTCCAGGTGTCACCGAGCCGCCGGAAGTAGCTCGTCTCGCTCATGAGCGGCACCGGAATCCAGGCGCGGGTGACGCTCGAAGGATCGGCGGGCTCCACTCGCGTGATGACCTCGAAGCTGCGCCACTTCATCTCGGCCGCCAGCGCCCTGCGCGGCGGCGCCGGCAGCCCCGTCGCGTAAAGGCCAGCGGAGAGCCCGAGCCCCTGCTTGAGAAAGCTGCGTCGGTTCATGAGTCTTCTCCCGTGGATACCAGGCTGAGTCGCGAATTCTGGTCCGGGCCCAGCGTATGGAGATTCGACGGGAACACAAATTGGTAGTGA
>DATIDG010000043.1:0-10265 GCA_035456405.1 Burkholderiales bacterium
GTCACGATCATAGGGCTGACGCTGATCGCCATCCTCGCCTGTGGGGCGGTGGTGCTCATCGAACATAAGGTCCTGCATTACCTGCCGCGCGCGCATTACCGTGCTATATGAGCAGTATGCGTAGGCCCAACGACTTGCCCCAGGTCCATCCGACGGTGGTTCACATGCTTGCGGATGCGGCGGCGCGCGCTGGTGCGGCGACCGCGCTCGTGTTCGGCGAGGAGCGGCTCACCTACGCGCAATACCTGCGCTGCGTCGGGGGCTTCGCGCAGGAACTCGGGCGCCTCGGCGCGCGCGGCTCACGCGTCGCGCTGATCTGCGGCAACTCGCTCGACATGCCGATCGCGAGCTTCGCTGTGCATGCTGCGCGTGCGCAGGTTGTCCCGGTCAACCCTGCCTACACGGCGCGCGAGCTCGAGCACATCCTCGGCGACGCGGAACCGGCGGTGGTGGTCTACGACGGCGAGGTCCGGGCAACCGTGGAGCCGCTCGTGACATCCCTCGGGATCCCGCACCGGATCGAGGTCGGCGGCGCGGGCGGCAGCTCGCTCGCGCGCTGGCGGGACGACGTCGGGCAGCGGCTGCCCGAACCCTACCCGTCGCCCGGCGACCTCGCCACGCTTCAGTACACGGGCGGCACCACCGGACTGCCCAAGGGCGTGAACATCACGCACGCCCAGATGGCCGTCAACATCAGCCAGCGGGAGGCCGCGCTGCCGACGCGCGCCGAGGACGAGAGCGTGCTCTGCATGATGCCGCTTTTTCACGTGTTCGCGGCCGCGATGTGCCTGCATCTCGCTGCGTACTGCCGAAGCAAGCTCGTGATCCTGTCCCGGTACGAGCCCGAGGCCGTCCTCGACGCGATCGAGCGCGAGCGCATCACGCGACTCCCGGCCGGGCCGACGGTGTTCATCGGCCTGCTCGCCCACAAGCGCTTCCCTCATACGGACTTCTCCAGCCTGCGCTGCGCGTACTCGGGCTCCGCGCCGCTGCCGGAGGCGACACTGCAGAGCTGGCTCGCCGCGACCGGCACCCTGATCCTCGAAGGCTTCGGCCAGACCGAGGCGGGACCGGTGCTGACTTACGTGCGCGAGGGCACGGCGCCCAGGCCCGGCTCGGTGGGGCCGGCGCTTCCGCTCACCGAGATCCAGATCGTCGACGTCGAGACCGGAACGCAGGTGCTCGGGCCCGGAGAAAAGGGCGAGATCCGCGCGCGCGGCCCGCAGATCATGAGCGGCTACCGCAACCGGCCGAAGGAGACCGCGGAGGCGCTGCGGGAGGGCTGGCTCTACACCGGCGACATCGGCGAGCTGGACGCCGACGACTGGCTCTACATCCGCGACCGCAAGAAGGACATGGCGATCGTGGGCGGCTACAACGTCTATCCGCGCGAGGTGGACGAGGTGCTGTTCGCGCATCCATGCGTGAAGGAGGCCGCATCGGCAGGCGTGCCCGATCCGTACTACGGCGAAGCGATCCGCGCCTACGTCGTGCTCAAGCCCGGCGTGCGGGCGAGCGCCGACGAGATCCTCGCGCACTGCAAGGCGAATCTTGCGCGCTACAAGGTGCCCGGAAGAATCTACTTCGTATCCGAGCTGCCGCGCACGACGGTCGGTAAAGTCGACCGGATCGCGCTGCGTCAGCAGCTCGCGGCGGAAGTGTAGGGCAATGAGCGCGGCGGGCGAATACGCGGTCATCGGGAAGAAAACGCCCAAGTCGGATGCGGTCGCTAAGGTGACCGGTGAGGCGCGCTATGCGCCGGGCGCGCCAGAATTCAACCACTTGGGACCCCAAAACCAGGTCCTCGCGCTTTCTGCGTGACTTTTGCGGGACCAGTTATCCACAAAGCGATAGCTCGGCCCGAGGCCTCGGCGAAGGACAGCCGTTCGCGACGCGCAAGATGGTCGTCGTCTCCAGGCGATCGAGCACGCCGTTCGCAAGGCTGTTCAGGCGGCGGACATCTGCACTCGCGTAGTGCTCGGACATCGACACCGGCACGCACGCATGCTCAAGGAGCGCACCTGAGGCGCCGCAAGGCGATTTACCGCCATTCTTAGGTCCACACCCATCGTTCGCAATGAGGCAGGCGGGCAGCGTGCACGCCACGGCCTTGCCGGTGGCTGACGTACCGCGAGTCCCGCGTGATCGACAGTCGGCTTCTGAGCAGTTCGCATCCCGGTGCGCAATCGTGCGCATTGGAGGGAGATTACAGCCGGCGGCCTTGCGGGCGCCCATGCGTAAGCCATCGGTCAGTCGCCCGGCGATAGCTTCGCGTCCGGGTCGCTTCGTTTCCAGGCGTCGATCAAGGTCGACAATTCGCAGGTCAATCAGTCAGGTCTCAGCGAGACGGGGACAGAACAGTGGACGCGCTTTCGGCGGTGCTAAAGACGATTCGGCTCACCGGCGCCGCCTTTTTCGAGTCGGAGCTGAAGACGCCGTGGTCAATGATTGCACCGGCTTCGCGCGCGATCGCGGATGCCCTCATGCCCGAGGCCGACCATGTCGTACCCTACCACCTCATTACTGCGGGCCGTTGCGTCGTGAAGCTGCTCGACGGCCCGACGATCGATCTCGCGGCAGGCGACGTGGTCGTGTTCCCGAATGGCGATCACCACATCCTTGGCGGCACGCCGCAGTTCGGGCCGGTGAGCATGACCCCCGAGGACCTCGCGAAGCACCTCTCGAGGGGGAAGGTCACGCCGATCCGCGGCGGGGGCGACGGCGCGGCGACCGAGATGGTCTGCGGATTCTTCGCGTGCGACCGGCGGCTCTCCGCACCGCTCCTCGCCGGGTTGCCGCGCATGCTTCGGGTGAGCCTGGGCGACGATTCCGGCGCAACGTGGCTACGAAGCTCGCTGCACTTCTCCGTCGTGGAGACCGCGCAGCCGCGGGCCGGCGCGGAGACCCTGCTGGCGAAGTTGTCGGAACTGCTCTTCGTGGAAACGATCTGCCGCTACGTCAAGGATCTCCCCGACAGCCAGACAGGCTGGCTAGCGGGTCTGCGCAATCCGCACCTCGCCAAGGCTCTCGCATTGCTGCACAGCCGCCCGGAGCACCCCTGGACCGTTGAGGACCTCGCTCGCGAGGTGGGGCTCTCGCGCACCGTGTTTGCCGAGCGCTTCATGCATTACCTCGGACAACCGCCGATACAGTACCTCACGAAATGGCGGCTCTCGCTCGCAGCGGACCGCCTGCGCGACAGGAGCACGAGCATAGCCCGCGTGGCTGAGCAGGCGAGTTACGACTCGGAGGCCTCGTTCAACCGCGCGTTCAAGCGCGAATTCGGGCTGCCTCCGGCGACTTGGCGGCGAAAGGAAGCGCACGCTCTCCCGACGGCAGCGCCGAAACGGCGGGTCGCGCATGGAGACGCCATGTCGCTTCGATCTCGTACGGCTCAGACCGCCGTATCGCGTTGACGGCCGACGAGTTCTTCCTCCAGTAGGAGGTCGACAAGGGCCGGCTCGGGTTTTCCGAGCCGGCCCAGCTTTCAGCAATGATCCCGTCCGGCGCTGCGCGCAAGGATGCTTGCCAGCCTATGCCCAGCGCCGAAGTCCTGGCCCGCAGGCGCACGCTCCCGACCAGGCAGCCGCGACCTGCTCGGCGTCCTCGCGCGTGATTTCCCGCGAGCGGCACAAGTTCCGGCGTTCCGATCAAGCCTTGCGGACGCTCGGCAAGGACTCGAGGCCGACGGATCCCGATACTGCCGACCGTGCTGATCGCATCGTGAGCGGCCGCGTACGGTGCGCCTCGGAATACGATGTTCGCCGCAGAGGAAATCAAACCATGAGCTGGTTGTTGGTGAAGCAACTCAGACCCTTCGTGCTGCTGGCCGGCGCGGCGAGTCTGGTGCTGAACCTCGCGCTGCTGATGCCGGCACTCTACATGGTGCAGGTGTTCGACCGCGTGTTTGCGAGCCGCAGCGTGGAGACGCTGATCATGCTGAGCGCGCTGGCGCTGCTCGCCCTCGCGCTCGGCTACTGCATGGACACGGTGCGTGCCCGTGCTCTGGCCTGGGCCGGCGGCGCGCTCGACCGGCGCCTGTCGCCGGTCGCGCTCGCGGCCATGCTGCGCCGGGCCGCGGGGGCCGCGGGCCGGGGCGACACCGATGCGCTGCGCGACATCGCACAACTTCGCAACTTCCTGGGCGGCAACGGCATCCAGGCGCTGTTCGACGCGCCATGGCTCCCGATCTACCTGTTGGCGATCTCCCTGATGCATCCGCTGCTCGGCCTCACGGCAGTGCTCGGCGCGTGCCTGCTCGCGGGCCTCGCCGTGCTGACGGAAAGGCTGACCCGCGAGCGGGCCGAGCGCGCGCTGCGCTGCTCGCGCGCCGCCAATCGTCACGCGGAGGCGCTGACGCGCAACGCCGAGGCCATCATCGGCATGGGCATGACGAGTGCCGCGGTCGCGGGCTGGCAGGCAGGCCATGACGAACTGCTCGCCGCGCAGAGCGGCCTGGGCGCGGCCTCTTCCAGGCTCGCCGCGATGGCGCGCATGACGCGCCAGGGGCTGCAGGTCGCGATGCTCGGCGTCGGCGCATGGCTGGTGATCGATGCGCATGCCTCGGCGGGGATCATGGTCGCAGCGACCATTCTGCTCGGGCGCGCGCTGCAGCCGGTGGAGCACTTGATCAGCGGCTGGAAGATGCAGGTCGAAGCGCGCGGCGCGTGGCAACGGCTAAACGAGCGTTCCGTCGTGCAGGCGACGCCATTCCTTGCGCTGCCTGCGCCGACCGGGCGGCTCGAGGTCGAGCGGATCGTCTTCGCGACCGCACCGATGCGGCCGGCGCTGATCAAAGGCGTGGGCTTCGTGCTCGAAGCGGGCGAGAGCCTAGGGCTGATCGGACCCAGCGCCTCGGGCAAGACGACGCTGATCCGCCTCATCCTCGGCATCTGGAAGCCGCAGGCCGGCGTCGTCCGCCTCGACGGCGCCGACATCGCGCGCTGGGATCGCGACGCGCTCGGGGTGTACGTGGGCTATCTGCCGCAGGCTGTGGAGCTCTTCGCCGGCACGGTTGCCGAGAACATCGCGCGCCTCGGGGCGGTGGATTCGGAGCGCGTGGTCGAGGCCGCACGACTCGCGCACGCGCACGAGATGATCCTGCGCCTGCCGGAGGGCTACGACACCCAAATCGGCGAGGCCGGCGCGGTGCTGTCCGGCGGGCAACGCCAGCGTATCGCGCTCGCGCGGGCGCTCTACGGCAGCCCGCAACTCGTCGTCCTGGACGAGCCGAATGCCAACCTCGACGCCGACGGCGAAGTGGCGCTGACCGCCGCGCTCGAGGCGCTTAAGGCGCGCGGGGTGACGGTCATCATGGTCGGCCATCGGCCGGCCATGATGTCCCAGCTGGACAAACTCGCGGTCCTCAGGGACGGCGCGTTCGAGGCATTTGGCCCGAGCGCCGCGGTCCTGCCGCGGCTGCGCGCGGTAACCATGCGACCGAATCGCGCCGCTGCCTTGCCGGCGCCCGCAGCAGCAGAGGCTCGAGCATGAAAGCCATGAACTCTCCCTCGCTCGCGTCGCTGCTCGTGCAGAGCGATACCGAGCCCGGCGCCCGGACCGAGCTGCGCCGGCAAGCACGCCTGGCGCTGGTGCCGCTGGGGATTGTCGCCGCGCTCGGCGGCGCATGGGCGGCGACCGCGCCCCTGTCGGGCGCCATCGTGGCTCCGGCGCAGGTCAAGGTCGAGCTCAATCGCAAGACCGTGCAGCATCAGGAAGGCGGGATCGTGCGCGAGATCCTCGTGCGCGACGGGCAGAAGGTGAGCGCCGGCGAGCCGCTCGTCGTGATCGGCGACGTGCGAAGCGACGCAGAGCTGAGCCTGCTTCAGGGGCAGTTGCGCGCCGAGCGCATCAGGCAGGCACGCGCAGCGGCGGAAGCGGCGCTCGCGCAGCAGTTCTCGCCGCCCCCCGGCATGATCGCCGATCCCGCCGACGAGCATCTCGCACGCGAACACGCGCTCTTTGGCGCACGCCGCCGTACCCTCGACGAGCAGATCGCCTCCCTCCAGGCGCAGATCCGCGATGCACACGCGCAGGCGGCGGCGCTGGAAAGCCAGATCGCGGCGACCGAGACCTCGACGCGCCTCTCGGACGAGGAGCTGGAGATCAACGCCAAGCTCGCGCAGCAGGGCTACGTCGCGCGCGCGCGTGTGCTCGCGCTGCAGCGCGCGTCGGCGGATTACCGCGGCAAGGTCGGCGAGTACCGCAGCGAGCTCGCCTTCGTGCGCCAGCGCACGGGCGACCTGGAGTCGCGCATCGCGCAGGCCCGCAATCAGTATCAGAGCCAGGCCGCCGACGAGCTCAAGGAGGCCTCGGCCAAGGCGAGGGAGCTCGAGGATCGCCTCCGCCCGTCGCAGGACCAGGTCGAACGGCAGCTCGTGCGCTCGCCGGTGGACGGCGAGGTGATGGCGCTGCGCGTGACCGCCGCGGGCGAAGCGGTCGGCCCCCGCCAGCCGATCCTCGACGTCGTGCCGGCGCGCGAGAAGCTCGTGATCGAGGCGCGGATCCGTCCCGAAGACATCGACTATGTCCGGAAAGACGCGCCGGCGGAGGTTCGCCTGACCGCCTTCGACGCGAGGACGACGCCGCTCCTCCCGGGCAAGGTCGTCTTCGTGTCGCCCGACCGGGTGACGAAGCCAGAGAGTGGGGAATCGTGGTTCGCGGCTACCGTGGAGGTCGACTCGGGCAGCCTCAAGGATCACCCGCAGCTTCGCCTCCAGGCGGGTATGCCGGCCGAACTCTTCGTGACCACTCCGGAGCGGACCCTGCTCGAGTACTTCGCGAAGCCCTTGAGGGCGTTCGCGAGCCGCGCTATGCGCGAGCCGTAAACGCACGGCCGCGCCTGAAACTCCCAACCGGATGGCAGCATCCCTGTATCCAACCTCTCTCTGAAAGGAGCATTCGAAGTGAGTCTGTTCATCGGCAGCAACGCGGGGGAGACGATCACCCCCGGATTCGTATCGCCCTCCGTCGCGGTCGTCGGCGCGCCCAACAGGCCTTCCGCCGCGGTCGACTTTATCTTCGGCGGTGGCGGTGACGACGTCGTCGCGGGCGGAGGCGGCAACGACTTCGCCTTCCTCGGCGCCGGCAACGACCAGTTCATCTGGAATCCCGGCGACGGCAGCGATTTTGTCGACGGCGGCAAGGGCTTCGACACGATGGTATTCAACGGCTCGGGCGCGAACGAGAAGATCGACATCTCCGCGGGACCCCTCGGACTGGCGACCTTCACGCGCGACGCCGCGAACATCACCATGACACTCAACAAGGTCGAGCGGATCGAGTTCGCCGCGCTCGGCGGCGAGGACCGCATCGCCGTGCACGACCTGGGCGCGACTGCCGTCACAGAGGTGGCGATCGACCTCGGCGGCGTTCTCGACGCGGCCGGCGGCGACGGCAAGTCCGACCAGGTGAGCGCCGACGGCACCAACGCGGGCGAGTCGATCGAGGTGTTGGCGAGCGGCAGTTCCGCGTCGGTGGTCGGCCTGGGCGCCCTCCTCACGATCACGGATGCCGAGGCGGGCGACCGGCTGGCGATCAACGCCCTCGGCGGGAACGACACGATCAGCGCGGCCACCGTTCTCGCCGGCACCATCGGGCTCACGCTCGACGGCGGCGCGGGGGACGACACGATCATCGGCGGCGCCAATGCCGACCTGCTGATCGGCGGGGCCGGCAATGACACCGTGCGCGGCGGTCGCGGCGCCGACGTGGCGCGGCTCGGCGACGGCGACGACCTCTTCACCTGGGATCCGGGCGAGGGCAGCGACGTCGTGGAGGGGCAGGCCGGCTTCGACACCATGCTGTTCAACGGCGCCGGTGTGAACGAGAACATCGACGTCTCGGCGAACGGCGAGCGGGTGACCTTCTTCCGCGACTTCGCCAGCATCACCATGGACCTCAACGACGTCGAGCGGATCGCTTTCAACGCCCTGGGCGGCGCGGACAACGTCGTGGTGAAGGACCTGAGCGGCACCGACGCGACCGAGATCGCCATCGATCTCGCCGGCACGCTCGGCGGCAGCGCCGGCGACGGCCAGGTGGATCAGATCACCCTTAACGGCACCCAGGGCGACGACGCCGTCCAGGTGTCGCTCGCCGGATCGGTGGGCATCGTGAACGGCCTTGCGGCCACGGTGAGCATCGATCACTTCGAAGCGGACAAGGATCTGCTGCTGGTCAAACTCGGCGCTGGCGATGACATCGTCGACGCAAGCCTGCTCCCGGCCGGCGCGATCGGCCTGGTGGCGGACGGCGGTGACGGCGACGACGGCATCATCGGAGGTGGGGGCGACGACGTACTACTCGGCGGCGCCGGCGACGACGTTCTGCTCGGCAGCGATGGCGACGACGTTCTGGACGGCGGCGACGGCGACGACCTTCTGATCGGTGGGGCCGGCGATGACCTCTTCCTCAACGGCGAGATCCTCGAAGGCTTCGTGGCGGGCGCTGGGACCGAGGACCGGATCGACCTCCGCGGCGTTGCCGATGCGGGCGATTTCGATTCGATCGTCGCGCGCTCCCAGGACGTCGGCGGGAGCGCGGTGCTCGATCTCGGCAACGGCGACCAGATGACCCTGCTCAACGTCAGTGTCGCGGCGTTGAGTGCGGACGACTTCCTGCTGTAGGCAGAGTTCACCCCGGAAGTGAAAGATGCCTGGGCAGCGGGCTATGGAGTGCTGACTACGACTATGCGAGAGGCGGCTGCCACCGCGCCATGCGAGTGGCGGCTGTCGCCGCCCGGACTTAAGTAGCGAGATTGAGCAGGTAATAGGATAAACAACCTACATCGATAGCTTGAGACCCCGGCCGGGACTACTCGCGGCACCAGGCGCGCCTGATTTCGGCGTATCGAACGCTTGGCCCCTTAGGGCCTGCTAACGCTGCCGAAGGGCTCGCTTCCTCGCCGGGGTGCGCTTGTTCTTCGCTGCAACCGCCTTCCCGCCCTTCCCGGGCTTATGCCGCATCAGCGATTCGATCACCTGCTGCATGCGTCGCCCGCTCAGCAGCTCGATGCGCGCGCCGACTGCATCCAGATCCCTTTGCAGCGGGCGGATCTTCACCTTCGCGCGCAGCTTCTTGAGCAGTGAACTCGCCCGTTTGCTGTCGGCCTCGCCGAATACCGCATCCCTGTCGCGCACGGATTGGGCCGTGGCCCGGATGACCTCGCCGGCGGCCGCCAGCAGGTTCGCATCGCGCACGGCCGAGGACAGCAGGGCGAACTGCGCGCGTTCGAACAAGGCGATCCACTCGCGGCCCGCGGCGGTGGTCGCAAGGAGATCGTCGCGGATGGTCCGCAGAGCGGCCACTTCGGTGTCGCCTTCGAACAGCTTGATGCCGATGAGCTCGATCGCGCACACTGACTGCTGCAACAGGGCCAGCATCGCCGCCTTGGCATCGCGCTTGATGAGCGTGGGGTCGGCTGGGTGGAACGACTCGCGCGAATTGCCGGGGACATACGGTCCGGTTTCGAACGTGAAGCCGTAGGTCTTGTACAGGCTCGGGTTCGCGATGTGTCGCGCGTACGCGTAGTCGCTCTGCGTGCCCGTGGTGGCATACAGGTCGTACGAGGTCTGCGGCGTGTAGCTGCGCCCGCGCACGGCGGCGATGTCGGTAACGATGCGGCCGGCGACCGTCCGGAAGCGCTGCACATCGCGTGGGGGCATGTATTCGGAATACGTGGCCGGAATGCTGGCCGTGCACGTGGCCGTCGGCAGCCCGGTAAAGCGCTGGCTGGGGTCGGTGGACTGCGTGCGCGCATGGCCCCACGGGTACAGCACGAGCTCGGAATACGAGTGAACGTCGACGAAGGAGACGATGCGCTCGTTATCCAGGATGTGCTTGACGTTGCGCGTCTCGGGTTCGCTGAAGGCCGAAGGGCCGCAGTAGGTATCCGCGCACGGCGAACACGAGGTCTGGCCTTGCGCAACGCCCCAGACGAAATCGGCATTGCGATTCAGGTCCACGCCGTCACACGGCGTCCCGGGGTTGTCGCGCCGGTTCTTGCGCCACATGTCGTCGACCGTCATCACGTGATCGCGCCCATCCGGGTTGACGCAGGGCAACAGCCAGATGTCCATGGCCTCAAGGATCAGCTTGACCTCGTCGGCCGTGAACGTCTTGCCGCCATAGCGGATGTTGGTTCCGTTCGAATAGCTAAGCAGCAGGTCGATTGCAAGCTCGATGATGGCGTCGGGATTCATCAGCTCGCGCGCGTGCGTGCCACCCACGATGAGTACGCCGCGGCGTCCTGTGCCGCTTCCCGC
>DATIDG010000044.1:0-2065 GCA_035456405.1 Burkholderiales bacterium
GGCCCGAGCGCATCGCAGCGTTGAGCAGGATCTTGATGTTGACCTCGTGGTCGGAACAGTCCACGCCGGCGGAGTTGTCGATGGCATCGGTGTTGATGCGGCCACCCGAGAGCGCGTATTCGACGCGCCCGAGCTGGGTGAAGCCGAGGTTGCCGCCCTCGCCCACCACCTTGCAGCGCAGCTCGCCGCCGTTCACCCGGATCGCGTCGTTCGCCCGGTCGCCGACCTCGGCGTGAGATTGCCGCTTCGACTTGACGTACGTGCCGATGCCGCCGTTGTAGAGCAGGTCGACCGGCGCCTTCAGGATTGCGCTGATCAGCTCGTTCGGCGACAGGGCTTTCGCCTCGATCCCGAGCACGCGGGCTGCCTCGGCGGAGACGGTGATCGCCTTTGCGGTGCGCGGGTACACGCCGCCGCCTTTGGAAATGAGCTTCGCGTCGTAGTCCGCCCAGGACGAGCGCGGCAGACGGAAGAGCCTCTCTCTTTCCCGAAAACTCCCCTCCGCGTCGGGAGACGGATCGAGAAAGACATGGCGATGGTCGAAGGCGGCGACCAGCCTGATGTGGCGCGAAAGGAGCATGCCGTTCCCAAACACGTCACCCGACATGTCGCCAATGCCGGCGACGGTGAAGTCGGTCGTCTGCGTGTCGACGCCGAGCTCGCGGAAATGGCGCTTCACCGACTCCCAGGCGCCGCGCGCCGTAATCGCCATCTTCTTGTGGTCGTATCCTGCCGAGCCGCCTGAGGCGAACGCGTCGCCCAGCCAGAACCGGTACTCGCCTGCAATCGCGTTGGCGCAATCGGAAAACGTGGCCGTACCTTTGTCGGCCGCGACGACGAGGTAAGGGTCGTCCCGATCGTCGCGCACGACGCCGTTCGGCGGCACCACGGCTGCTTCGATCAGGTTGTCGGTAATGTCGAGCAACCCGCGCAGGAAATCCTGATAGCAGGCGACCCCTTCTTTCGCCAGCGCCTCGCGGTCGCCGGCCGGCGCGCGCTTCAGTACGAAGCCGCCCTTCGCACCGACCGGCACGATTACCACGTTCTTTACCATCTGCGCCTTCATCAGCCCGAGGACCTCGGTGCGGAAGTCCTCCATGCGGTCCGACCAGCGCAAGCCGCCGCGCGCTACCCGCCCGCCGCGCAGGTGCACGCCCTCGAAACGTGGCGAGTACACCCAGATCTCGAACATCGGCCGCGGCTCGGGCAGGCCCGGCACACGCTTCGGGTCGAGCTTGAACGACAGGTAAGGCTTGTTCAGAAAGTAGTTGGTTCGAGTGGTGGCCTGCACGACGGCGAGAAAGCTGCGCAGGATCCGGTCCTCGTCCAGGTTCTCCACTTCGTCCAGCGCTGCGGCAATATCGGCCGCGAGACGGGCCTCGTCACCCGCACCGCCGAAGCGGGCGAAGAACAGCCGCACGAGCAGGCCGGCGATGCGCGGGTTCCCGGCAAGCGCCTGTTCCACGTAGGCGAGACTGAAAGTGGACGTGCCCTGCCGCAGATACCGCGCGTAGGCGCGCAGGATAACGATCTCGCTCGCCGATAGCCCGGCACAGAGCACAAGCCGGCTCAGGTCGTCGGCCTCGAGCGTTCCCGACCACATGCCGAAGAACGCCTGGTGGAAGGCGTCGCGCACTTTCGCCAGGTCGGGCTCGGTTCCCGCCGGCAGCACGAGGCCGTAGTCGACCACGCGTGTCGCCGGAGCGCCGGCGGGCGTGACCTCGTGCGGATGCTCGTACTGCACGCGCACGCCGAGGCGCTCGAGCATCGGTACGCTGTCGGAAAGCGCCACGCCGGAACCGCGGCGGTAGATCTTGAAGTTGAGCCTGGCGGGCTGCGCGTCCGGTCGCACGTGAAGGTTCATGCCGAGGTCGGTCGCCGGGTCGAACGTTTCCAGCATCTCGATGTCGGCGAGCGCCTCGCGCACGGTGTACTCCTCGCGGTAGCTCGCGGGGAATGCGTTCTCGTAGATGCGATAGAGATCGTGCGCGCGCGCCTCGCCGTAGCGCTCGAGGAGAGCGGCCTGCAGATCGTCCTCCCAGCGGCGCATCGCCGTGGCGAGTCG
>DATIDG010000045.1:0-19912 GCA_035456405.1 Burkholderiales bacterium
GGCGCGGCGCTGCGCGCCGCGCTCTTTCCGCTGCTGCGGGTGCTGCGCCGCCGCGCGACCGCAGCCGGGGCGGACGACCCGGTAATCGAGAGTCCGACACATGCGGGCGAGCCGAGGAGACGGCATGGAGCGGTTCAACGATGCACTGCCGCGTTACGCGTTCGCCGTGCTCTCGCACATCGCGCTGGTCGTTGCGTGGTACCTGTTCGTCAAGCTCGGAAACGTCCCGAAGTTCGTCATGCCCTCGCCGGGCGAGACGCTGGATGCGCTGCTCTCGCCTAGCTACGACTGGTGGGGGAGCGTGGGGGTCACCGGGCTCGAAATCTTCGCCGGCTACTTCCTCGCGCTCGTAGTGGGGGTGGCGCTCGCGCTCCTGTTCACCTGGTCGAAGGCGCTCGAGGCGTTCTTCATGCCGCTGCTCGTGTCGCTCAACATGATCCCGAAGGTCGCGCTCGGGCCGCTGATCATCGTCTGGTTCAAGTACGGCGTGTTCCCGAACACGCTGATCGCGTTCTCGATCGCGGTGTTCCCGATCCTGCTCACCACCGCGCGCGGCCTGCGCGAGGTCGAGCCCGACCTGCTCGACCTGGTGAAGAGCCTGCGCGGCTCGCGCTGGCAGCTGTTCACCAAGATCCAGCTCCCCGGGGCGCTGCCCTACATCTTCTCGGGCATGAAGGTCGCCGCGATCCTCGCGGTGGCGGGCGCGATCGTGGGCGAGTTCCTGGGCTCGGACAAGGGGCTCGGCTATCTCATGCTCCAGGTGCAGGTCACGCTCGACACGCCGGCAATGTTCATGGCGGTGATTCTGATCACGCTGATCGGGGTGGTGCTCTACGGCATCGTGCTCGGGCTCGAGTGGCTGCTCGTGCCGAAGGACGCGCGGGTCGACTGATGGCCGAGCCGTTCATCCGCCTCGCGGCGGTCCGCAAGGTCTACCGGCGCGGCCGCGAGGAGCTGCTCGCGATCTCGGACGCAACCTTCGACGTCATGCCTGGCGAGCTGGTTGCGCTCGTCGGACCGTCAGGTTGCGGCAAGACCACGCTGCTCAAGATCCTGGCCGGGCTGCAGCCGAACGACGCCGGGACGGTACAGATCGGCTCGGCCGGCAACCCGTTCGATCCGAGCCGCGACATCGGGATGGTGTTCCAGCAGCCGCTGCTGCTGAAGTGGCGCCGGATCCTGGAGAACGTGCTGCTGCCGGCGGAGATCCTCGGCCTGCCGATGGCCGAGGCGCGCGAGCGGGCGCGCGCGCTGCTCCGTCTCGTGGGGCTCGCGGGCTTCGAAGACAAGTTTCCGTACGAGCTGTCGGGCGGCATGCAGCAGCGGGCGGCGATCGCGCGCGCACTGGTGCACGACCCGAAGCTCGTGCTGATGGACGAGCCGTTCGGCGCGCTCGACGCGCTCACGCGCGAGAAGATGAACCTGGAGCTGCTGCGCATCTGGAAGGAGGCGGGCAAGACGATCCTGTTCGTCACCCACGGCATCTCCGAGGCGGTGTTCCTGGGTACGCGGGTGGTGGTGCTCACCGCGGGGCCGGCGAAGATGGCCGACAACTTCGAGATCGACCTCGCGCATCCGCGCACCCTGGAAGTCAAGACCAGCGAGCGCTTCGGGGACTACACTCGCCGCATCTATCGCCTGCTGGGGATGGAGTAAGCCTGAACGGCGCGGACGCCTGAGGTCATGACCATCGAAGCGCCAAGGTTCACTGTAGCGGCCGGCGAGTTCTACGAGCGCCCGGTCCGGCTGCGCATGCCATTCCGCTTCGGCGTGGTCACGCTCACCGCCGCGCCGCAGGCATTCGTGCGCGTGCGCATCAGGCTCGCGGACGGGCGCGAGGGCTGGGGCTCGGGCGCGGAGCTGCTCGCGCCCAAGTGGTTCGACAAGGATCTTGCGCTCTCCAACGAGGACAACTTCGAGCAGCTGCGACTGGCGTTGCGGCTCGCCCGCGAGGCGTACCTCGACGGCGCCGCGCGCACCGCCTTCGGGCACTTCGCGGCCCATTACCGGGAAGTGATCGAAGCCGGCGCGCGCCGGAGCCTGAACCCGCTCGTCGCGTGCTTCGGGCCGGCGCAGCTCGATCGCGCGATCCTGGACGCACTGTGTCGGCTGCACCGCATGTCGTTCTACGAGGCGGTACAGGGCAACTTCGCCGGCATCGCGCCCGAGTCGGTCGCGCCGGAACTAGCGGGCTTCGACATCGATGCGTTCCTGGCGCGCCTGCAGCCTGCCGAGACGATCGCCGCGCGCCACACCGTAGGCCTGGTGGACGTCATCGCCGGCCATCCGCGGCAGGTCGACGACGGCCTGCCCGAGTCGCTCGAGGAGGCGGTCGCGGCGTACGGCCACACCTGGTTCAAGCTGAAGGTGGGCGGCAAGGTCGACGAGGACGTGCGCCGGCTCACCGAGATCGCAGCAGTGCTGGACGCGTCCGGCCGGGGCTATCGGGCATCGCTCGACGGCAACGAGCAGTACGACGACCTCGACGCGCTGCGCGCGCTGCTCGCGCGGATGGGTGCGGAGCCGAAGCTCGCGCGGCTCCTGGACGCGATCGCATTCATCGAGCAGCCGATCAATCGCAAGCACGCGCTCGAGCGGGACGTCTCCGCGGTCGCGCCCGCGACGCCGGTCATCGTGGACGAGTCGGACGCCGACCTCGACGCCTTCCCGCGCGCGAAGGCGCTCGGGTACTCGGGCGTGTCGTCCAAGATGTGCAAGGGGCTCTACAAGTCGATCCTCAACGCGGCGCGCTGCGAGCTCTGGAGCACGCCGGCGCGCCGCTACTTCATGACGGCGGAAGACCTGACCACGCAGGCGGGCCTCGCGGTCCAGCAGGATCTCGCGCTCGTCAATGTCCTCGGGATGACGCACGTCGAGCGCAACGGGCACCATTACGTCAACGGCATGGCGGACCTGCCGGCGGGCGAGCAGGACGCGTTCATCGCCGCGCATCCGGATCTCTACGAGCGCAGCCACGGTGCGGTGCGAGTGAGGATCCGCAGCGGCCGGCTGGGGATCGCGTCGCTCGGCTGCATCGGGTTCGCGAGCGGCGCGGAGCCGGACTGGCGCGCGATGAGCACCATGCCGGAGCGGACAGAGACCAAGGTGAATTGAGATGAAGACATTCAGGGTGATGGGAACCAACCACACGAGCTTCACCGTCTCGAACCTCGACCGCACGATCGCGTTCTTCCGCGACTGCCTCGGGTTCGACCTGGTGTCGCGGGCGCCGCGGAACCCGGAGCTGGTGTCGCGCATTACCGGCGTGGCGGGCGCGGAGGTGACGATCGCGTTCCTGCGCGGAGCCGGGCACACGATCGAGTTGATCGAGTATGGCGCGCCAGCCGACCGCGGCAGGGTCGTCGCGCGGCCGTGCGACGCCGGGTTCGCGCACGTGGCGTTCAACGTGGACAACGTCGATGCGGCGGTCGAGGCGGCGGAGAAGTTCGGCGTGAAGCCGATCGCGCCGCCGGTCGCCATCGACCAGGGGCCGAACCGCGGGCGCAAGCTGGTCTACGTGCGTGACGCGGACGGCGTGACGATCGAGTTCATCGAGGCGCAGGTGGGATAGGCGCCGCGGCTCGCAAACTACGGGAGTCAGCATGAGTGAGAAGAGACTCGGCATCATCATGCACGGCGTGACCGGTCGTATGGGCGCCAACCAGCACCTCGCGCGCTCGATCGCGGCGATCCGCGAGCAAGGTGGGGTGCGGCTCGCGGATGGCACGCGGATCATGCCCGACCCGATCCTCGTCGGGCGGCGGCCGGACGCGCTGCGCTCGCTCGCGCAGGCGCATCGCATCGAGCGCACCACGACCGACCTCGACGCGGTGCTGGCGGACAAGAGCTACACGGTGTTCTTCGATGCGGCCTCGACGCAGCTGCGGCCGACCATCCTGAAGAAGGCGATCGCCGCGGGCAAGCACGTCTACTGCGAGAAGCCGACGGCGACCGGCCTCGCGGAAGCCATGGACCTCTACCGCGCGGCAAAGGCGGCCGGCGTCAAGCACGGCGTCGTGCAGGACAAGCTCTGGCTGCCGGGGCTGCTCAAGCTGAAGATGCTGATCGACGCGGGTTTCTTCGGCCGCATCCTCTCGGTGCGCGGCGAGTTCGGCTACTGGGTGTTCGAGGGCGACTGGCAGCCGGCGCAGCGCCCCTCGTGGAACTACCGCAAGGAGGACGGCGGCGGGATCATCCTCGACATGCTGTGCCACTTCCGCTACGTGCTCGACAACCTGTTCGGCGAGGTGAAGAGCCTGAGCTGCCTCGGCGCGACGCACATTCCCGAGCGCTGGGACGAAGCCGGGAAGAAGTACAAGGCGACCGCCGACGACGCCGCCTACACAACATTCCAGCTCGAGGGCGGCGTGATCGCGCAGATCAACGCGTCCTGGAGCGTGCGCGTCCGCCGCGACGACCTGCTCACCCTGCAGGTCGACGGCACGCACGGCTCGGCGGTCGCCGGGCTCCAGGAGTGCCACACCCAGCCGCGGGTCGCCACGCCCAAACCGGTCTGGAACCCGGACGTGCCGCAGGCGATCGACTTCTTCGACACGTGGCAGGAAGTGCCGACCAACGTTGCCTACGAGAACGCGTTCAAGGTGCAGTGGGAGTTCTTCATTCGCCATGTCTGCGAGGACGCGCCGTTCCGCTGGACGCTGCTCGAGGGCGCAAAGGGCGTGCAGCTCGCCGAGTGCGCGCTGGCGAGCTGGGCCGAGCGGCGCTGGACCGACGTGCCGAGGCTGGAGGCCTGAGATGAACGCGCCGATTTCCATGAGCATCCGGCTGCCGACCGCCGACCGGCGCCTGGAGCCGTTCACGCTGTCCGCGCCGAAGGACTTCCCGACGCAGCGCAGGCAGGCCTTCAACCGCGTCGCGTTCGCCGCCGCGCACGTCGTCGCCGACCCGCTCTCGGTGCAGGATCCGTGGGTCGAGCCGGCGGTAGACTGGGACGCGACGATCCGGTTCCGCCGGCACCTGTGGGCGCTCGGCTTCGGCGTCGCCGAGGCGATGGACACCGCGCAGCGCGGCATGGGTCTCGACTGGCCGACGTCGCTCGAGCTCATCCGGCGCTCGATCGATGCGGCTCGCGATTTCCCCGGCGCGTTCGTCGCGAGCGGGGCCGGCACGGACCACCTCGCGCCGGGGCCGGGAGTGAAGGTGACCGACGTGATCGCCGCCTACGAGCAGCAGTTCGAGGCGGTCGAGAAGACCGGCGGGCGGATCATCATGATGGCGAGCCGCGCGCTCGCCGCGTGCACGAACTCGCCCGACGAGTACTACCGCGTCTACACGAAGCTCCTGCACCAGGCTGCCGAACCGGTGATCATCCACTGGCTCGGCGAGATGTTCGACCCGGCGCTCGCCGGCTACTGGGGCTACCGGGACCACTACAAGGCGATGGAAGTGGCGCTCATGGTGATCCAGGCGAACGCCGCCAAGATCGACGGAATCAAGATCTCGCTTCTCGACAAGCAGAAGGAGGTAGACATGCGCCGGCGGCTGCCGCAGAACGTGCGCATGTACACCGGCGACGACTACAACTTTGCGGAGCTGATCGGCGGCGACGCGCAGGGCTACTCCGATGCGCTGCTCGGGATCTTCGACTCGATCGCGCCGGCGGCCTCCGCGGCGCTGTCGGCGCTGGCGCAGGGCGACAGGCAGGCGTTTCACGAGGTGCTCGCCCCGACCGTGCCGCTGTCGCGGCACATCTTCGGCGCGCCCACGCGCTTCTACAAGACCGGCGTCGTGTTCCTCGCCTGGCTGAACGGCCACCAGGACCACTTCGTCATGGTCGGCGGACAGCAGAGCGCGCGACACGTGGTGCATCTCGCCGAGGTGTTCCGGCTCGCAGACCGGGCCGGGCTGCTGCGCGATCCCGAGCTTGCCTGCGCGCGCATGCGACAGCTGCTGGCGGTGCACGGCCTGCAGGGATGACCGGGAAGCTCGTCTCATTCGAGCAGGCCGCGCGGCTCGTCCCCGACGGCGCGGTCGTGAGCGTGAGCGCCTCCTCCGGGCTCAACACGCCCGACCGGATGCTCGCGGCGCTCGGCGGTCGCTTCGAGAAGGAGGGTTCGCCGCGCGGCATCACGCTGCTGCTCCCGATCGCCGCGGGAGACATGTGGGGCACCAAGGGCATCGACCACCTGGCGCGCAAGGGCTTGCTCGCCAAAGTGCTCGCCGGCTCGTACCCGAGCGGGCCGTCCTCGATGGAGCCGCCGGTGATCTGGAAGATGATCGCCGCCAACGAGGTCGCGGCCTATAACGTGCCGAGCGGCATCCTGTTCGACATGCACCGCGAGGTGGCCGCCCGGCGCGCCGGGGTGATGACGCGAGTCGGCCTGCACACGTTCGTCGATCCGCGCCTCGGGGGATGCCGGATGAACGACGCGGCGCGCGAGCACGTGGTCGAGCTCGTCGATTTCAGGGGCGGCGAGTGGCTGTACTTCCCGAACATCCCCGTCGACGTGGCGATCGTCCGCGGCACCACCGCGGACGAGGACGGCAACGTGTCGATGGAGCACGAGGGCGCGTACCTCGGGCCGCTCGACATCGCGCTCGCCGCGCGGAACAACGGCGGCGTGGTGATCGCGCAGGTGAAGCGCACGACCGCGCGGGGAAGCATTCCCACGCAGCGCGTCCATGTGCCCTCGACGCTGGTCGACTACGTCGTGGTCGATCCCGACCAGATGCAGGCGACGCAGACGCAGTACGATCCGGCGATCAGCGGCGAGGTGCGCAGGCCGCTCGCCGACTTCCCGCCGGTGCCGTTCGGCGCCGAGAAGGTGATCGCGCGCCGCGCGGCGCTCGAGCTCGCGCAAGGCGACGCGGTCAACCTCGGCTTCGGCATCTCGCCGCTCGTCCCGCGCATCCTGATCGAGGAAGGCCGCCAGGACGACGTCACCTGGGCGATCGAGCAGGGCCCGGTGGGCGGCGTGCCGCTCGACGGCTTCCCGTTCGGCTGCGCGGCGAACGCGCAGGCGTTCCTGCCCTCGCCCTACCAGTTCATCTACTTCCAGGGCGCGGGCTTCGACGTGAGCCTGCTCTCGTTCCTGGAGGTCGGCGCGGACGGCAGCGTCAACGTGTCGCGCCTGGCCGCGCGGCCGCACGTCACCGCAGGCTGCGGGGGCTTCGTCGACATCACCGCGCACGCGCGCAAGATCGTGTTCTCCGGCTATTTCCGCGCCGCCGGACTCGAGCTCGACGTGGCGCGCGGGAGGCTGAAGATCCGCAAGGACGGGAAGTTCGCGAAGTTCGTGCCGCAGGTCGAGCACGTCACCTTCGCCGGACGCCGGGCGCGCGAGCAGAAGCAGGACGTCACTTACGTCACCGAGCGCTGCGTGATACGCCTACTCGACGGCGGCCTGACGGTCACCGAGATCGCGCCTGGCGTCGACCTCGCGCGCGAGGTCCTCGCGCAAGCCGGCGTTGAGCTGCAGGTCGCGCCGGACCTGAGGACGATGGACGAGCGACTGTTCCGCGAGGAGCCGATCGGGCTCGAGCTCCAGCCTGCCCGGCGCGCACGATGAACCCCGGGCTCAACTGGTACGAGGACTGTGCGGTCGGCGACGCGTTCACGACCGGCGGGATCGTCGTGACCGAGGCGCTCATCCAGGCCTTCGCGGGGCTCTCGGGCGACTTCTTCGATCTGCACATGGACGACCGGTTCGCGCGCGACCTCGGCTTCAATGGGCGCGTGGCGCACGGCATCCTCGGCCTCGCCCTGACCGACGGGCTGAAGAACCGCGCGGAACACCGCTTTCGCGCGGTCGCCTCGCTCGGCTGGAACTGGCGGTTCACCGGGCCGATCCTCGTCGGCGACCGCATCCACGCCGAAGTCACGGTCGCCGCGAAGCGCGAGACGAAGCGGCCCGACCGCGGCATCGTCACCCTCGCATTCAAGGTACAGAACCAGAACGGGCAGGTGGTCCAGGAGGGCACGAACGAGTTGATGGTCCTGAGGCGAAACCCATGAGCGAACACGTCCTGGTCGCGGCCGACGGCCCGATCGTCACCATCACGCTGAACCGGGCTGAAAAGCTGAACGCTTTCACGCTGGAGATGCTGGCCGCGCTGGAGGCGGCCTGCGCGCGCATCGAGCGCGACGACGCCGTCCGCGCGGTGATCGTCGCGTCGTCCTCGCCGAAGGCCTTCTGCGCCGGCGCGGACATCGTCGACTGGGGCCCGCTCGGGCCGCTGGGCATGTGGGCGCAGTGGATCCGCGACGGGCACCGGGTGTTCGGGCGCGTCGCACGGTTGCGCCAGCCGACCATCGCTGCGGTGGGCGGCATCGCGTTCGGCGGCGGTCTCGAGCTCGCCCTGGCCTGCGATATCCGGATCGCCTCCGACACGGCCCGCTTCGGACTGCCCGAGGTCACCATCGGCGCGATCCCGGGCTGGGCCGGCTCGCAGCGCCTGCCACGCCTGATCGGCGTCGGGCGCGCCAAGCACCTGATGCTGACCGGACAGCCGATCGACGGCGCGACCGCCGGCGCATGGGGCCTCGCGAGCGAGGTCGTGCCCGCCGACCGCCTGATGCCGCGCGCGCTTGAGTTGGCCCGGCGCATCGCCGAGAATGCGCCGACCGCGGTGCAGGCAGTGAAGCAGCTCGCCGACGCCGCTGCCGGGGAGGGGATCGAGACGACGCTGGAGTCGCTCGCGGCGGGATTCGCCGCGGGCACGGAAGACGCACGCGAAGGAGTCGCGGCGTTCCGCGCCAAGCGGAAGCCGAAGTTCACCGGGAAGTAGATCACCTAGGAGGAGACATGAAACGCAGGGCATTCCTATCTTCGCTCGCCGCCTCGATCACGGTCGCGTTTGCGGCACCGCTCGCGGCCCAGCAGCCGATCACGCTGAACGGCGCGTCCCAGTTCAACGACGACCACGCCTTCACCAAGGCGATGACGCGGTTCGAGGAGCTGGTGAAGAAGTACTACGGCAAGCCGGTCAACTTCGTGCTGCACAAGAACAGCTCGCTCGGCCTGGAGAAGCAGTACTTCGAGTACATGGCGCAGGGCAAGGCGGTGGACTACGCGATCGTGTCGCCGGCGCACATGTCGACCTTCTCGAAGGCGGCGCCGTTCATCGACGCGCCGTTCATCTTCCGCGACCTCGATCACTGGAACAAGGTGCTCGACGCCGACCTGCTGAAGCCGATCGCCGACGAGATCAACCAGAAGGCCGAGGTGATGCTGATCGGCTACGCCGGGGGCGGCACGCGCAACATCTTCGTCAACAAGCCGGTCAGGAATATGGCCGAGCTCAAGGGGTTGAAAGTGCGCGTGCAGGGCGCGCCGATCTGGAGCCGCACGTTCCAGGCGGCGGGCATGGCGCCGACCGTGATCGCCTACAACGAGGTCTACAACGCGATCCAGAACGGCGTCATCCAGGCGGGCGAGAACGAGGCGGCCGGCGTCGAGCAGATGAAGTTCTACGAGGTCGGCCCGAACCTCTCGATGACCGAGCACGCGATCACCATACGGCCGCTCTGCTTCTCGACCAAGACTTTCAACAAGCTGCCGAAGGACCTCCAGGCCGCGATCCTGAAGGCGGGCAAAGAGGCAGGCGCCTACGGCCGGCAGGTCGAGTCGAGCGAGGATACGGCGAAGCTCGACAAGATGGAGAAGGAAGGCAAGCTGAAGCGCATCCCGTTCGCCGACCGCGCAGCAATGAAGAAGGCGGTCGACCCGGTCATCGCGGCGTACGCGAAGGAGATCGGCGCCGACGGCATCCTCGCGAAGATCAACGCAATCAAGTAGGGATCCACGCCGGCGGGCCGGCCGGGCGAACGCCCGCCGGCCCGCACGTTTTTCCCGGGGAAGGGGAATGTCCAACGCACCGTCGGACGCTCGCAACCGCTGGCGCCGGTTCACCACGTGGTACGCCTGGGCGCTCTCGTGGCTGCTCGCGATCGCGGTGGCGATCCTGGTCGTTCCGGTGAGCCTGCAGATCTTCTCGCGCTACACCGCACTCATCCCGAGCTACATCTGGACCGAGGAAATGGCCCGGTTCCTCTTCATCTGGATGATCATGATCGGGGCGATGCTCGGCATCCGTGAAGGCTCGCACTTCGAGGTCGACGTCTGGCCGCGGATGGGCGCGCGCGCGCAGGCGGCGCTCAATCTCGTGTCAGGCGTGGCAGTGCTCGCGCTCGCGCTGGTCTTCGTGTGGGCGGGGATCGAGTTCACCCGGTTCGCGTGGAACCGGATCTCGGAGCTCGCGGAGCTGCCGCTCTGGCTGATCCACATGGCCTGGCCGCTCACCGGCGCGACGTGGCTCGTGTTCCAGGGCGAGCGGATCGTCGACAACGCCCGCGTCGTCCTGGGGCCGGCCGCATGACCGCCGCCACCACGCTCACGCCCGGCATGGCGGCGGTGTGCCTCTTCGGGGTGTTCTTCCTGCTGATGTTCCTGCGCGTGCCGGTCGCCTTCGCGCTCGGCCTCGCCTGCCTGCCGCTCCTTCTCGCCGAGCCGCACCTCGACTCGATGGGGCTCGTGCAGGAGACCTTCAACGCCTACAACTCGTTCATCCTGCTGGCGGTGCCGTTCTTCCTGCTGACGGCGAATCTAATGAACGTCGGCGGCATCACCGACCGCCTCGTGCGTTTCTCCCGCTCGATGGTGGGGCACTTCCCCGGCGGGCTCGCGCAGATCAACGTGGTGCTGTCGATCTTCTTCGCCGGCATTTCCGGCTCGTCGACCGCGGATGCGGCGAGCCAGTCGAAGCTCTTCATCGAGGCGCAGACCAAGGAAGGGTACGACCTCAACTTCTCGGTGGCGATTACCGCGGTGTCGGCAGTCCTCGCGGTGATCATCCCGCCGTCGATCCTGATGATCGTGTGGGGCGGTGTGCTGACGGTGTCGATCGGCGCGCTATTCCTCGCCGGCATCGTTCCCGGGCTTGCGATCGGGCTGGCGCAGATGGCGACCGTGCACGCGTACGCCAAGGCGCGCGGCTACCCGACGTATCCGCGGGCGACGTGGGGCGAGTTCTTCGCCTCCGCGGCGGTCTCGATCCCGGCGCTGCTCACGCCGTTCATCATCGTCGGCGGGAAGATCTTCGGCTGGTTCACCGCGACCGAGTCGGCGTGCATCGCGGTGCTGTATGCAGGCGTGCTGTCGTTCTTCTTCTACCGCGAGATGAACCTCAAGGGCCTGCACCACGCGCTCCTCGACACCGGCAAGCTCGCGGCGGTGGCGCTCTTCTGCGTCGGGACGGCGAGTGCGTTCGGCTGGCTGCTCGCCTACTACCAGATCCCGAAGGCGATCCTGGAGGGCGTGTCGACGTGGGGCATGGGGCCGACCGCGACCGGGTTCTTCATCGCGGGCGTGTTCCTCGTCGTCGGCTGCTTCCTCGACGCGATCCCGGCGATCATCATCGTCGGCACGATCCTGGAGCCGCTCGCGAAGGCGGTGGGCATGGACCCGGTGCACTTCGCGATGATCGGCATCGTGTCGCTCGCATTCGGGCTGGTGACGCCCCCTTACGGCCTGTGCCTGATGATCTCGTGCGCCATTGCCAAGATCCGCATGATCGATGCGCTCAAGGACGTCCTGATCATGCTCATCCCGATGTTCGGCGTGCTCGCGCTGGTGATCGCCTGGCCGGACTTCGTGCTGTGGCTGCCGCGGCAGATCTCGCCCGAGTTCCTGAAGTAGCAGGCGGATGATCACCGGCAAGACGCGCCTTCTCGCGATCGTCGGCGATCCGATCGACAAGGTGCGGTCGCCCGAGGGGTTCGGTCGGCTCTTCGAGCTGAACGGTCACGACGCGGTCATGATCCCGGTGCACGTCGCCGCGCCCGATCTCTCCTCGGTGGTCGCCGGATTGAAGCGCATGCGCAACCTCGACGGCATCGTCGCGACCATGCCCCACAAGGCCGCGTGCCTGGCGCTTGCCGATGAGGTGCTCGAGACCGGCCGGCTCGTCGGCGCTGTCAACGCGCTCCGCCCGCGGCCCGACGGACGATGGGAAGCCGACATGTTCGACGGGCGCGGCTTCGTCGCGGGGCTGCGTGCGCGCGGTCACGATCCCGCCGGCAAGCGGGTGGCGCTCGTCGGCGCGGGCGGCGCGGGAAGCGCGATCGCGGTCTCGCTGTGCCAGGTAGGGGTCGCATCCGTCTCCGTGCAGGAGCTCGACCGCGGCAAGGCCGAGCGTCTCGCCGCCGCGCTGCGTACCGCGTTTCCGCGCATCGACGCCCGCGTCGGGATGCGCGACCTCTCGACCGCGGACATCCTGGTCAACGCGACCCCGATCGGCATGCGGCCGGGCGATCCGCTGCCGTGCGATCTCGCGGGTCTGCGCGCGGGCACTGTCGTCGGCGACGTGACCACCAAGCCAGAGATCACGCCGTTCATCGAGGCCGCGCGCGCGAGGGGTGCCGCAACCGTGACCGGCCGCGACATGTACGAGGGCCAGGTGCGCGAGCTGGCCGCATTCTTCGGTTATCGCCTCGAAAGGAATGCATGAGCGCTCCCGACCCCGCACTGCTGTCGCTCAACACGGCGACAGTGCGCGAGAAGTGCAATCTGCGCCAGGCGGCTGAGGCCTGCCGCCGACATAACATCCGCGGGATCTGCCCGTGGCGCGACAAGGTGGCGGAGGTCGGCGCGAAGGAAGCGGCACGCATCATCCGCGACAACGGCCTGACGGTGACCGGGCTGTGTCGCGGCGGATTCTTCCCTGCACCCGACCGGAAGGGCCGCCAGGCCGCGATCGACGACAACCTGCGTGCAGTCGAGGAAGCTGCGACGCTCGCGGCAAAGTGCCTGGTCATTGTCGCGGGCGGTCTCGCGCAGGGCTCGAAGGACCTCCCGGGCGCGCGCGAGATGATCCGCGACGGTCTCGGCGCGATCCTCGACCACGCGCGTTCGTGCGGCGTGCCCATCGCGATCGAGCCGATGCACCCGATGTACGCAGCGGACCGCGGCTGCATCAATACCCTCGCGCAGGCCCTCGACCTGTGCGACGAGCTCGCCGGCAAATCGAGCGCCGACATGGGCGTGGCGGTGGACGTCTACCACGTGTGGTGGGACCCGCAGCTCAAGGCGCAGATCGAGCGCGCCGGCGAGGAACGCCTGCTGGGCTTCCACATCTGCGACTAGCTCGTGCCCACCACCGACCTCCTGCTCGACCGCGGGATGATGGGCGATGGCGTGATCGACCTCCCGCTGATCCGCTCGTGGATGGAGGCCGCAGGCTACCGCGGCATGCACGAGGTCGAGATCTTCTCGGCGCGCAGCTGGTGGAAGAAGGACGCCGATGAAGTGCTGCTCACGTGCAAGGTGCGCCACGAGACGGTGTGCTGAGATGGCACGCCACCGCGTCGGCATCATCGGCCTCGGCATGGCGCTCAAGCCCCACGCGCTGAGCCTCAGGGATCTCGCGGACCGCGTGGAGGTGGCGGCCGCGTTCGCGCCGTCGGGCGCGCGGCGCGATGAGGCGGCCAAGACGTGGAGCCTGCCCGTCGTCGACTCGCTCGACCGGATTCTCGAGGATCCCTCGATCGACACGGTGCTCGTCCTCACGCCGCCGTGGACGCACACCGAGCTCGTCGGCCAGGCCGCTCGCGCCGGCAAGCACGTACTGCTCGAGAAGCCGGTCGAGGTGAACGCGCAGCGCGCCGCCGACATCGTCGCAACCTGCGAACGGGCGGGCGTGCGCCTCGCGATCGTGTTTCAGCACCGCTTCCGCCCCGCAGCGATCGAGCTCGCCGGGCTCCTGCGCGACGGGAGGCTCGGTAAGCTGCTCTCCGCGTCGGCGTCGATCCGCTGGTGGCGGTCGCCCGAGTACTTCGCGCAGCCCGGGCGCGGGACGTTCGCGCGCGACGGCGGCGGGGTGCTGCTCACGCAGGCGATTCACACCCTCGATCTGCTGCTCCACCTCGCCGGCCCGGCGGAGGAGGTGATGGCCTACGTCGACACGAGCCCGCTGCGCGCAATCGACACCGAGGACGTCGTCGCGGGCGCCGTGCGTTACGGGAATGGCGCCTCCGGCGTGATCGACGCGACGACGGTGACTTTTCCGGGCTACCCCGAGCGCATCGAGATCGCCGGCACGCTCGGCTCCGCGGTGCTCGAGGTCGAGACGCTGACGGTCAACTACATGAACGGCGAGCGCTTCCGCCGCGACGGTGCCGCAGCGGGCGGCGGGGGCATGGATCCGATGGCCTTCTCGCACGAGCACCACGCCCGGGCGCTGGCCGAGTTCCTGGATGCCGTCGACCGGCAGCGCGAGCCGTCCAACTCCGGACGGTCCGCGCTCCACGTCCAGCGGCTGATCGACGCGCTGCTCGCCTCCGCGAAGCGCGGCGGGCCGGTGAAGATCGCTTAGCGGGACGGGCCGGGAAGGCAGTGCTTCGGACGGGGTCGAGAGAGTAAAATCCCGCTCCTCCGCGTTCGAACCTCATCCGTCATAGGAGTCCCCCATGAGCGATGCAGCGAAAGTCGCCCAGGCAATGGTTGCCCGCGGCAAAGGCATCCTGGCCGCCGACGAGTCGACCGGCACGATCGAGAAGCGCTTCAAGTCGATCGCGGTCGAATCGACCGAAGAGAACCGTCGCGCCTACCGCGACATGCTGTTCACCACCCGGAGCCTCGGCGAACACATCAGCGGCGTGATCCTGTACGACGAGACGTTGCGCCAGAAATCGGCCGACGGAACGCCGTTCGCAACGGTGCTCGCGCGGCAAGGCATCCTGCCCGGGATCAAGGTCGACGCCGGCACCGCCGACCTCGCGTTCTGTCCGGGCGAGAAGGTCACCGAGGGACTGGACAAGCTGGCGAAGCGCGTCCAGGAGTACGTGAAGCTCGGCGCGAAATTCGCGAAGTGGCGCGCGGTGATCACCATCGGCAAGGACATGCCCTCCACCACGTGCATCGCGGCCAACGCGCATGCGCTCGGCCGCTATGCCGCGATCTGCCTCGCGAACGGCCTCGTGCCGATCGTCGAGCCGGAGGTACTGATGGACGGCGACCACACGATCGAGCGCTGCGACGAGGTGACCGAGTGGACGTTGAACGCCGTCTACGAGGCCCTCTACATCAATCGAGTCGTGCTCGAAGAGACCGTGTTGAAACCCTCGATGGTCATCTCCGGCAAGGACTGCGCGCGACAGGCGCCCGTCGAAGAGGTGGCCGAGCGCACGGTGCGAGTGCTGAAGCGCTGCGTGCCCGCGGCGGTCGCAGGGATCGCGTTCCTCTCGGGCGGTCAGAGCGACGAGCAGGCGACCGAGAACCTGAACGCGATGAACCGGATGTACAAGGGCAAGCTGCCCTGGCAGCTCACCTTCTCGTACGGCCGCGCGCTCCAGTCGCCATCGCTCAAGGCGTGGCGCGGCTCCGCGGCGAACGTCGCGCAGGCGCAGGCGCTGCTCGCGCACCGCTCGCGCATGAACGGCCTCGCCGCGATGGGCGAGTACCGCCCCGAGCTCGAGAAGAAGGCGGCCTGACGTGGCGTCACGCACTGTTGGCGTCGTGATGGGCAGCGCGTCCGACTGGGACGTGATGAAGGCGGCCGCCGATCAGCTCAAGGCCTTCGGTGTCCCCTACGAAGCGCGGGCGCTCTCGGCGCACCGCACGCCCGAAGCGCTCGAGCAGTGGATCGCTGCGCTCGAGAAGCGGGGCGCTGCGTGCTTCATCGCCGCCGCCGGCGGTGCGGCGCATCTCGCGGGTGTCGTGGCGGCCAGGACGACGCTGCCGGTGCTCGGCGTGCCGATGCCCTCGAAGCACCTGCAGGGCCTCGACTCGCTGCTCTCGATGGTGCAGATGCCGAGAGGCATTCCGGTCGCGACCTTCGCGATCGGCGACGCGGGCGCGGCGAATGCGGCGCTGTTCGCCGTTGCGCTGCTCGCGCTGGAGGATGCCGCGCTCGCGGCGAAGCTCCGCGCCTTCCGCATGGAGCAGGCCGACAAGGTGATCGCAACGAGACTCCCCGACTGAAGATGCCCGCAAGCACGCTGTTCGAATCGAGCCTCAAGAGCCTGCCCTTCCTGCACCGCGGCAAGGTGCGCGACCTCTACGCCGTCGGCGACGACAAGCTGCTCGTCATCCAGACCGACCGCCTGTCGGCGTTCGACGTGATCCTGCCCACGCCGGTGCCCGGCAAGGGCCGCGTGCTGACCGCGCTGTCCCATTTCTGGTTCGAGAAGCTGGCGCACGTCATCCCCAATCACCTCACCGGAATCGCGCCCGAGACCGTCGTCGCCGCGAACGAGCGCGACCAGGTGACCGGGCGCGCGATGGTGGTGCGGCGCCTGAAGCCGGTGCTCGTCGAGGCGATCGCGCGCGGTTACATCATAGGCTCGGGATGGAAGGAGTATCAGAAGACCGGCGCCATCTGCGGTATCAGACTGCCCCCCGGCCTGCGCGAGGCGGAGAAGTTGCCGCGTCCGATCTTCACGCCCTCGACCAAGGCGGCCATCGGCGCGCACGACGAAAACATCCCGTTCGCGGAGGCCGAGAAGCTGATCGGCGCCGAGCGCGCACGCGAAGTGCGCGACTCGACCCTGCACCTCTACACCGAAGCCGCGGACTTCGCGCGCGCGCAGGGCATCATCATCGCCGACACGAAGTTCGAGTTCGGCACCGACGCCGCGGGGAAGCTCTACCTGATCGACGAGGCGCTCACGCCGGATTCATCGCGGTTCTGGCCCGCCGACCTGTACCGGGTCGGCACGAGCCCGCCGTCGTTCGACAAGCAGTACGTGCGCGACTGGCTCGAGGCGCAGAAGTGGAACAAGCAGCCGCCGGCGCCGCAGCTTCCGGCGGACGTGCTCGCGCGCACCGCGGAGAAGTACACCGAGGCGCTGCGCCTGCTCACCGGCAGGACGCTCGCCGAGCTCGGTTGACGTCGATTCCGATGGAGCAGACCGCCCCGGCGTCCGCGCCGACGCAGGCCGAGATCGCGCCGGTCGCGCCGCCCCCGCCCGCGCCGGTCAACATCGTCCTCGCCGACGAGGCCGGCATCGCGCGCGCCGTGGAGCTCCTGCGCGTCGGCGAAGTCGTCGCGTTTCCCACTGAAACGGTATACGGGCTCGGCGCGGACGCCGCTAACGCGGATGCGGTTGCGAGAATTTACGCGTTGAAGGGGCGGCCGACTGCGCACCCCGTGATCGTGCATCTGGCCGAGGCGGGCCGGCTCGACGAATGGGCGGTCGGCGTATCGGAGGGGGCCCGCAAGCTCGCGCGCGCGTTCTGGCCGGGGCCGTTGACCCTGGTCCTCGAGCGTGCGTCCCACGTACCGGACGCGGTGACGGGCGGGCAAGACACGGTCGGGCTGCGCGTCCCGTCGCACCCGGTCGCGCAGGCGTTGCTCGCTTCCTTCGGTGGTGGTGTCGCCGCGCCGTCCGCCAACAAGTTCGGGCGCGTCAGTCCGACGCTGGCCGAGCACGTCTTTGCGGATTTCGCGCTTGCGGTGCCCCTCATCCTCGACGGCGGGGCGACCAACGTCGGAATCGAGTCCACCATCGTCGATCTGTCGGGCGAGCGGCCGCGGCTGCTGCGACCGGGCGCGGTGCCGGCCGCCGCGGTCGAGGAAGTGCTCGGCGAGGCGCTCGCGGCGGCGGACGCGGCCGCGCCGCGCGCCTCGGGGACGCTGCCATCCCACTACGCGCCCAAGGCGCACGTGAAGCTCGTCAAGCGGGTCGAGATGCTGGAGACGCTCTCGTCGCACAAGGGCCGCCGGCTCGGCGTCCTGGCGCTCGAAGTGAAGGTGCCGCGCCTCAATCCGGCGCTGCAGCGCGTGGTGCCCGCGATCGCGACGCAGTACGCGCACGATCTCTATGCGGCGATGCGCGCGCTCGACGCGCAGAACGTGGACGTGATCCTGGTGGAGACGCCGCCCGCATCGCCGGCGTGGGCGGCGATCCACGACCGCCTCGCGCGCGCCGCGCGCGGGACGGTCGAGAGCGGTGCGACCTGACGGCGCGAGGGAGTCAGCCTCCCTTGTACGACGTCAGCTCGTAGGTCACGCGCACGCCGGGCATCCAACCGCCCATCCCGCAGCTGTACCGGCGCTCGCAGAACTCCTCGAAGACGACGATCTTCGCCGCACCCCGGAGCTCAGGCACGTACCACTCGGTCTCGGTGCGCTGGGTGATGCCGCGGAAGCTGTCGTAATCGCCGAGATACATCGTGCGCTCCACCTTCATCGCCTTGAACTCCCCGGCGGGCACCCTGATCGTCTCCCAGCTTCTCACCCGGCCCGTCACGAGCATCTCGCGCTTCTCGCTCGTGAGCGGGTCGGTGCGGATCACCTTCTGCGACCACGACTTGCCCTCGGCGAGCGGGAAAGGCATGAGCTGGAACGCCGGCTCCATCGCGCCGCGCGCCCTCTCGTTCAGCACGCCTGATGCGAGCTCGCCCGGGACGCGGTACACGTCCTCGAACGATCCGTCGCCCGAGCGCACGGCGACGCGGATGCCGCCGGCGGCGGCGCCCGTGACCTCGCGGGTCCATGTTCCGGTGGGTAGCCGGTTGTAGTTGTCGATGCCGCGGTAGGTCCAGGTGTCGCCCGGCTTCAACCCCGGCGCGGCGATCTGCGCCGCGGCGGGAAGCGAAAGCGCGGCGCCGACTAGCGCGGCGGCCAGTAGCGTTCGCGACGAAAGCGATCGAAGAGAGGACATGCGTGATCTCCTTTGCCGGATTGGGGTCGAGACCGGCCGCGCTCGGGCGGCGGTTACCGCATGCTACGGGCGATTGTGACGTCCGGATGCAAACACCGCCGCCCGACGGATTGTTCCGCCGGGCGCGGCAAAGGACAAGCGCTAGGCGCGCTTTGCGGTTTTGGCGGCCGGTGCCACCGTCTTTGCGGCCGAGTCCGCGATCTTGGCGGCCGGCGCGACCGGCGGGGCAGCCGGCACAGAGGCCGGCGCGACCTTCGCCCGTCGGGCGAGCAGCTTCGCGAAGTTCTCGAGCGACAGGAGGTGGGCGTAGACGCGCCCCACGATGCCCCTCTTGAAGAGATTCTTGTGCTGCGCGGCGTTCAGATGCTCGAGCTTGTCCTCGCGCACGCGGAACATGCCTGCGAGGTTGTGCGGCTGCGCGCCGCTCGACGGCGTCGCTTGCATGGTGAACGGCTCGAGCAGTTCGTGGTCGGCGAGGATCGAGCACAGCTCGCGCGTGCGCTCCAGATCGGCTTCGTATTCGCGCAGGAGCTGCTCGATCTGGTTCCAGCGCTGCGTGGGCTTGCCCTCGGCGTCGAACATCTTCTCGCCCGTGTCGGACACGAACGACTTCTCGACGCAGATGAGCCGGTTCTCCTGGGCGGTGTTTCCCATCGTCACGCGCGCCATGCAGAACGGGTAGCGCCGCACGTAGGCCGGAACGTAGACGCCCTGTTCCCAGGCTCCGTTGCGCACAAACAGGTTCTCGTTCTGCGCGAGTCCGAGCACCGCAACGGCTGCGTAGCTCTTTCCCTGGTCGCTCGACGCGAACACGATCGGGAAATCGCGCGCCGCGGGCGCGAACTCGATGTAGCTCACCGGTATCGCGTTGGTCTGCGCGCAGAACTCCGGAAGCTTCCCGGGCGGAGGCAGCGCGATGCTCGTCGTCTTCTGCAGCGGAATGATTTCACTGTAGCCGAATGGCGGGTTGATCCGCATCGCGCTTCTCCGGTGCCGAGTTAGCCACGGGCTCCGGCCCCCCGCAACCGTCGCGGGCCGGTCCCTGCGGAGATTCTGGCGTTCGGGACCCCGTTTCGGTAAAATCGCGCCCTCTTCGTGGGGTGGTAGCTCAGCTGGGAGAGCGCCGCGTTCGCAATGCGGAGGTCGGGAGTTCGATCCTCCTCCACTCCACCAGACTCCCTCCCGGGCTGCCGCCTCCGCGAGCCCACTGCCTCGACCGCTGGAGCCAGCCGTGCCGATCGCAGCGACCACCAAGAAAAATTTCTACAAGGATTCCGTCGCGCTCATGCG
>DATIDG010000046.1:0-3415 GCA_035456405.1 Burkholderiales bacterium
GCCGACATCGAGGAAGTGCGCCGCGGCATCGGCTCCGATCCGCGCATCGGCTACCAGTTCCTCTACGCCGGCGCCGGCTTCGGCGGCTCGTGCTTCCCGAAGGACGTGAAAGCGCTGCAGAGGAGCGCCGCCGAGGCGGGCAAGCCGCTGCGCGTGCTCGCCGCTGTCGACGAAGTGAACGAGGCGCAGAAGCGCGTGCTCGGAGAAAAAGTGAAGGCCCGGCTCGGAAAGGATCTGCGCGGCAGGACGATCGCCGTGTGGGGGCTCGCGTTTAAGGCGAATACCGACGACATGCGCGAGGCGCCGAGCCGCATCGTCATCGCCGATTTGCTCGCCGCCGGCGCTGCGGTCCGTGGTTACGACCCTGCCGCGGGGGAGCAGGCAAGGAAGATCTTCCAGGACGAGAAGAGCGTCGCGGTCGTCGATTCCGCGATGGCCGCACTCGAAGGCGCCGACGTGCTTGCGATCGTCACCGAATGGCAGGAGTTCCGCAGCCCGGATTTCGCCGCGATTCGGGAGCGGCTCAAGACTCCGGCGATCTTCGATGGGCGCAACCTCTACGATCCGGCAGCGCTGACAGCAATGGGCCTCGAGTACTACCCGATCGGGAGAAAAACATAGATACATCGAAGGCGCGCGTCCTGGTGGTCGGCGACGTCATGCTCGATCGCTACTGGTTCGGCGATGTGTCGCGCATCTCGCCCGAGGCACCGGTGCCGGTGGTCCTGATCAACGGCGAGGACCAGAGGCTCGGCGGCGCGGCGAACGTGGCCTGGAACTGCAGGGAGCTCGGCGCGCGCACGCGGCTCCTGTCGGTCGTCGGCCGCGACGAGCCCGGGCGGGCGCTTGAGAAGCTGCTGAAGGCGAGGCGCATCGACGCGAGCCTGCACCGCGACCGTGGGGTGAGCACGACGCAGAAGCTGCGGGTGATCGGAAGGCGCCAGCAGCTCCTGCGCATCGACTTCGAGCGCCCGCCCTCGCGCGAGGTGCTCGCCTCGAAGCTCGAGGAATTCAAGCGCGCGCTGCCCGATTGCGACGTGGTCATCCTGTCGGACTACGGCAAGGGCGGCCTGGCCCGCATCGTGGAGATGATCCGAGCCGCGCGCCGCGCGGGAAAGCGGGTCCTCGTCGACCCGAAGGGCGACGATTATTCGCGCTACAAGGGCGCGAGCATCATTACGCCCAATCTCGCCGAGCTGCGCGCGGTGGTCGGGACCTGGAGGGACGAGAAGGACCTGAAAAACCGCGCCCAGGCGCTGCTCGACAAGCTCGGGCTCGAAGCGTTGCTCCTTACGCGCGGCGAACACGGCATGACCTTGTTCGCAAAGAACCGGGCGACGACAATCAAGGCCGAGGCGCGCGAAGTCTTCGACGTGACGGGAGCGGGCGATACGGTGATCGCAACGCTCGCGGTGATGCTCGCGGCGGGCGCCAAGCTCGATGCCGCGGTGCGCCTCGCCAACCGCGCCGCCGGGATCGTAGTCGGCAAGCTCGGCACCGCGGCGGTAAGACATGAGGAACTTTTTGGGGCTCGCTGAACCATGTATTGCATCGTGACCGGCGCGGCCGGCTTCATCGGCTCCAAGCTCGTCGAGGGGCTCAACCGTTGCGGCATCACCGACGTCATCGCGGTGGACAACCTCGCGCGCGCCGACAAGTTCCGCAACCTCGCAGACGTCGAGATCGCCGACTACCTCGACCAGGCGGAGTTCATCGGCAACCTCGAGCGCTTCGATGGCGCCGTCGACGCCGTGTTTCACCAGGGCGCGTGCTCCGACACGATGGAGACCGACGGGCGCTACATGCTCGACAACAACTACGCGTACTCCAAACGGCTGCTCGACTGGTGCCAGGACGAGGACGTGCCGCTCATCTACGCCTCGTCGGCCTCGGTGTATGGCGCCGGCCCCGAGTTTCGCGAGGAGCGCCGCTGCGAGAAGCCGCTCAATGTGTACGGCTACTCGAAGTTTCTGTTCGATCAGTACGTAAGAAGGATGCTGGAAAGGAAGAACGCCCAGGTGGCCGGGTTGCGCTACTTCAATGTGTACGGCCCGAACGAGCAGCACAAGGGGCGCATGGCCTCGGTCGCCTACCACGCGTACCAGCAACTCCTGGTCGCCGGCAAGGTGAAGCTCTTCGTCGGCTCGGGCGGCTACGGCGACGGCGAGCAGCGGCGCGACTTTGTCTACGTGGAAGACGTGGTGGACGTGAACCTGTGGCTGCTCGAGCGCCGCGACGTCTCGGGCGTGTTCAACTGCGGCACCGGGCGCGCGCAGACCTTCAACCAGCTCGCCGCGGCGGTGATCAACGCGGTGCAGGGGACGCGGCTCACGGTCCAGGAGATGGTGCAGAAGGGCCTGATCGAATACATCCCGTTCCCGGCCGGGCTCGCCGACAAGTACCAGAGCTACACCCAGGCCGATCTCGCGCGCCTGCGAGCCGCGGGCTACCCGGGTGAATTCCTGTCGGTTGAGCAGGGCGTCGCCGCCTACGTCGCCGAGCTGCGGAAGCAATGAACAAGACTGTCGAAGAGTTCATCGGCAACACCCCGCTGGTACGGTTGCAACGCCTTCCAGGTACGGAAAATCTGAAAAACAGGAATGTCCTGCTGGCAAAGCTGGAGGGCAACAACCCGGCAGGTTCGGTCAAGGACCGGCCGGCGATCTCGATGATCCGCCACGCCGAGCGGCGGCGCGACATCAAGCCCGGCGACACGCTGATCGAGCCGACCTCCGGAAACACCGGCATCGCGCTCGCCATGGCGGCGGCGATCCGCGGTTACCGCATGGTGCTCATCATGCCGGAGCACTTGTCGGCCGAACGTCGCCAGACGATGCGAGCGTTCGGCGCCGAGATCATCCTCACGCCGCGCGAAGGCGGCATGGAGGCGGCGCGCGATCTCGCCGAGCGCATGGTGCGCGAGAAGAAGGGCACGATGCTCGACCAGTTCGCGAACCCCGACAACCCGCGCGTGCATTACGAAACCACCGGGCCGGAGATCTGGCGCGACACCGAAGGGCGCATCACGCACTTCGTCTCGAGCATGGGCACGACCGGCACCATCATGGGCTGCTCGCGCTTCTTCAAGGAGAAGAACGCACGCATTCAGATCATCGGCTGCCAGCCGCAGGAGGGCTCGCAGATCCCCGGCATCCGCAAGTGGCCCGAAGCCTACCTGCCGAAGATCTACGACAAGGCGCGCGTCGACCGGCTCGAGTACGTGTCGCAGGCCGAGGCGGAGGACATGACCCGGCGCCTGGCGCGCGAGGAGGGGATCTTTGCCGGCATTTCCTCGGGCGGGGCGGTGCACGTGGCGCTGCGCGTGTCGAAGGAGCTGAAGAACGCGGTCATCGTCACCGTCATCTGCGATCGCGGCGACCGCTATCTGACGACGGGGGTGTTCCCTGATTGAGAC
>DATIDG010000047.1:0-62441 GCA_035456405.1 Burkholderiales bacterium
GTACGAGAAATAGGCGGCCGTAATCCCGTTGAGGTCGTTCACGACGTTCTTGATGCGGGCCTGGGTGATCATCTCTTGACCTTTGAGAATCCCGCCCAGAAGCAGGCCGATGATCACGAGCACGATCGCGATCTCGACCAAAGTAAAGCCCGATTGCCTGAGTTTCGTTTGCATTGTCTGCTCCTCGCCATGTCGCCCCGAAAGCCCCGGGACCGCGCAGCCAAAGGCAGGAGCAACTTCAATGCCAGGCCTTTCCCCTTGAATGTGAGAGAAATCACGCCGCTTTCGGGGGGCGGATGTCAGCAATCCGCCAGGATTGACGTGTGCACGACAATTATTGCGTGCGGCCCCGTTCCGCCCGGATCCGCTCTTCGAGCAGCTCGAGGCGGCGCTCCAGCAGCGCAATGTCGCGCGGGTCCTTGACTTGACCGCTCGCAATCATCCCGCCGATCAGGATCCTGGCAGCCTCGAGCTCGTTCATATCCTCCAAGATGAACGGCTCCATCTGCCTGACCCACACCGGGGCGTCGGGCGTAGTGGTGTGCTTCTGCAGCGCGACCGCGTACTGCCGGGCGAGGGCGAGGTCCTTGAGCTCGTGTTTCGCAATGACGGTGGCGTGGGCCAGCCACGGCCAGCGCCGGTCCGGGTCCTCTAGGTACGCCCGGTAGACGAAGTCCAGCATCTTGCGTTGCTTTGCAGGATCGGGGACCTCGGCGTAGAGCCGGCTCGCGGACATGAGAGGGTACTGGCCGAGCGGGTCGAGCGCGACGACCCGCGCAAGCCACGCCTCGAGCCGGTCGTAGTCGAGGTCGCGGTAGGGCACCCGGGTCCCGGCCTGGTAGTCGAAAGCCTGGAGGTGCAGCATGAGGAGCTTTCCCAGGGCGACGGGCTCCCCGAACGACGCCAAGCGCAACGTATCGACGCTGGGAGGCAGTCCCAGGTCCTCTGCGGCGGCACGGGGCGACTGCCGGTACGCGCCGATCCAGAGCTGCAGCGCGAGCGTCGCGCAGAGGAGGGCCACCACCCAGCGCGGAACTTCGGCCACCGGGCGTTCGCGCATCGCTAGAAGTTCTGCCGATGGAGATCGAACTGCGCCGCGGCGAGCAGCAGCAGCGTGTAGAGGACGGCCTGGCCCACCAGGCCACCCAGGGTCCCGAGCGCGGGCGCGGCGCCGACCAGCCAGTCCGAGCGCGTCATGAGATCGAGGCGAGGCAGGATCACGGCGATGGCCTTGACGATGCCGTTCGCGAGGCGGTCGGTCCAGGCGATGGACTCCTCCGCGCTGGCCGCGATGATCTGGATCGCGGCGATGGACCGGGCGAGGAAGTAGAACCCGAGCACCGTGGCCAACGCCGGCACGACATGCGTGAGCGTGATCGCGCAGAAGAGGCTCATTGCGGCGACGATCACCAATTCGCATGCAAGTGACAGACTCCACACCGCCAGACGATCGAGGGGGACGAAAGGGATGAGCGGCAGGCTGAGTACCAGGGCGAGCGCCACCGCCGCCGTCGAGAAACCGACGAACTTGCCGGCGAGATAGACGCCGCGCGGCCATGGCTGGGCGAGCATGAGCTCGAAGACCTTGTCATTGAACTCCCGCGCCATGCTCATCGCGACGAACGCCGCAGTGAGGAACGCTGCGCAGGTGCGCAGGACCGCCGCCAGCACTGCGCCCTGGATCTGTGCCGATTCGATGATCGCGACCTGCTGGAGGAACCCGGCGAGGCCCAGGCAGACGACGAGGAGGACGCCGACGAGCCAGATCATGCGGCTCCGAGCTGCCTCGAGCAGTGTTGCACGGGCGATCGGCGCGATGACGCGTATCATGCGCGGTCAGCGGGGGGCGTGGCGGTGGCGCGAAGAGTGCCGAGGCACGAAGACTAAGGTTCGAGCGCGACGAATGCAAGGCGAGGCGATCGCTCCAGTCACGGACGGCGTGTTCCAGGCGTCGGAGCAGGTGTCCGGGCGCAAGGCCCGGCTTCTGGTGCTCGCGATGCTCGTCTGCCTGCACGTTGCCGTGATCCGCGGCGTCGAGGACATCTGGGCGCGCGGCCTGATGATGGCCCACCTCGGGCTCTTTATGATCTGGCAGCCGTTCATGCAGGGCGGCCAGAAGCTGAAGGCGAGCGAAGTCTTCCTCATCGCGCTGATCACGATCGGCATCCTCGCCTTCCTCAACTGGTGGATGCTCGGGATGTGGGTGGCGCTGCTGTCCGGGATCGTCGGCGGCAAGGTGTTTCTCTTCCAGGCGCGCTGGCTGCGGCTGTTCTACCTGACGGTCTTCGCGTACCTCGTGATGCTGCTCCTGCTGTGGGTCGTCCCGAACGGGTTCCCGAACACCGTTCTCGAGCCCGAGATCAGGCTGGTCGTGCAGTACGGCCTGCCCGTGCTCTTCCTGCTGATGGCGCTCATGCCGGTGGAGTCGGACACGGCCGAGCCGCAGGTGATCGATTTCTTCTACGCGAGCATGATCTTCCTGCTGCTCGTCGCCCTGGTGCTCGGGAGCTTCGCGTTCATGACCGTGGGCAAGAAGAGCTACGCGTTCGCGCTGACCTTCAGCCTGATGGCGATCGCGACCTTCCTGCTCTTCCTCAGCATCGTGTGGAACCCGCGCGCCGGATTCTCGGGGCTGCAGATGGTCTTCTCGCGCTACCTGCTCTCGATCGGCCTCCCGTTCGAGCAGTGGCTGCACTTCCTCGCGGACCTGTCGCGCGCCGAGAGCCGGCCGGAGCGCTTCCTCAAGGAGGCGTGCGCGGGCCTCGGCAAGCTGCCCTGGGTGACCGGCGGCAGCTGGAGTGCGGGCGGCGATTCCGGGGAGTTCGGGGCACCCTCCAAGTACACCGTCGACTATGCGGGCCGCGAGATCAACATCCGCCTCTACAGCCGCCAGCGGCCCAGCCCTTCGCTCGCCTGGCACATCAATCTCCTCGGCCAGCTCGTCGGGCAGTACTACGTGGCCAAGCAGCGCGAGCTGAAGCTCAAGCAGCAGACCTACGTCCAGGCGCTGCACGAGACCGGCGCGCGGATGACCCACGACGTGAAAAACCTTCTCCAGTCGCTCAACGTGCTGTGCTCCGCCGCCGAGCGCGATCCGGGCGGGGACCCGGCAGCGCTGCAGGCCCTGATGCGGCGCCACCTTCCGACCGTGCTGCAGCGGCTGCAGCAGACGCTCGACAAGCTGCAGCGGCCGCAGACCGACACCGGGCGCTTTGTGCAGGCCGATGCGTGGTGGGAGTCGCTGCAGAAGACCTACCAGCTGCGCGGCGTCGACTTCGCGTCGGCCCGGGTCGACACCGGCATCCCGGTGCCGAAGGACCTGTTCGACACCACCGCCGAGAACTTGCTGCAGAACGCGCTGGAGAAGCGGAAGCTGGATCCGGGCGTGAAGGTCGGCATCGCTCTGGAGCTGGGCGACGACGTCGTCCTGCGGGTGACGGACACCGGACGCCCGGTCGCGAAGAACGTCCAGGACGGCCTGCTGAAAGGGCCGGTGCCATCGGACACGGGTTACGGCATCGGGCTCTACCAGGTCGCCCGCCAGGCGGACATGCTCGGCTTCATGCTCCGCCTCGCAGTCAACGAACCCGGCGAGGTCGTCTTCGAGCTGCGCGGCGCGCTGCGCAGGGCCGATTCGCGCGCGCCCTCGGCCGCGGCGGCCCCATCGGCCGAAATGCCGCGCGCGAGCGCGCGGCATCCTGATTCGCGGGCGGGCTAGGCCGCCGCTTCCTGCGCGGCCGCGGCCTTGCGTCCGCGGAGGGTGTAGACGGTGGTGTCGCCCTTGCCCTTCAGGTAGGTCGTCTTGGGCGGATCGAACTCGAACCGGTTGCGCAGGCGGCGATAGGTCGTGACGTCGACCTGGACCATGCCGGGCACGCTCTCCGCGGTAATTCGGCTCGCGAGATTCACCGTGTCGCCCCAGAGGTCATAGATGAACTTCTTCTTCCCGACCACCCCGGCGACCACCGGTCCGGTGCCGATCCCCATGCGAATCTCGAGGCGGTGGTCATTCACCGAAAGGTCGCTCGCGAGGAGATCGCGCATCTCAAGCGCCATGTACGCGATTGCCTCGGAGTAGTTGATCGACGACTCGTCGTTCAGCCCGCCCGCCACCATGTAGGCGTCGCCGATCGTCTTGATCTTCTCGAGGCCGTGCTTCTCGGCGAGCGAATCGAACGACGAGAACACTTTGTTCAGCATCGCGAAGATCTGGTTTGGCGACATGCCCTCGGCGAGCGTGGTGAAGTTCACGATGTCCGCGAACATCACGGTCACGTCGGCGAAGCCGTCGGCGATCGTGCCGTCCTCCATCTTGAGGCGCTCGGCGACCGGCCCGGGCAGGATGTTGAGGAGCAGCCGCTCCGAGCGCTCCTGCTCGGACTGGAGCAGGCGGTGCGCCTCCTCCAGCCGCGCCTTCGATTTGTCGCGCTCGACCGCGGCGTAGCGCAGCAGGAAATAGACGACGCTCGAGATCGCCACGAAGTTGAGGGCGAAGAAGACGACGATCGTCTTCGGCGGCACCGGCGGCGGCTTCGCGCCCTCGGCGAAGAGGTAGTAGTCACCCCCCGCGGCCGCGACGACCAGCACGATGTACGCGGCGAACCATGGAATCGAGTCGCGCGGACTGTAGACCAGCACCGCCACGACCGGGGCGAGCAGCCCCCACAGCACGAAGCCGCTCGCGGTGATGAAGTCGCCGAGCTGCCACTGCAGCACGAACGGGAAGAAGAGGTAGAGGCTGAGCTGCAGGACGCGGAAGAGGTCGAAGTTCCGCGTGACCAGGTAGACGAGCAGGGTGCCCAGGGAAACGAGCTGGTACCCGAACGGCACCGTCGCCGGTAGCTTGAGCCCCATCGACCCGTATAGCGCGAACCACAGGACCGGGGCCGCCACCGTCAGCCCCATCGCGAACATCAGGAGGGACTTCTTGAGCCTGACGTCGTCAGTGTCGTCCGGCTCGATGCCTGCCGTCCGCAGACGCCTCCCGAGTTCGGCGAAATAGCTCATCGAATTGCGTTGTTGTCAGTTGGCGTCGGCGGAATCGCTTTATGCAATGATCGTTCCACCGATACGGAGAACAATTCTACGATGAGACGCCGCCGCGGAGCGGCTCGCCTCGCGCGACGTAGTTCACACTTCCCGTCTTGCGCGACGAATGCGCCCGCAGAGGCGACAAAATTCCTCAGATCGCCCCGGCGGCAATCAGGCGGTTGTAGAGGATATTCGGCGAGAGCCAGATCACGAGGTCGTCGAACTCGCCGCCGCCGCCGCCCGCCGGCCGCGGCTCATGGGCGACGAACGTTCTATCGACCGCGCTGGCGAAATGGACGTTCGTTTCCTCGTCAGCGCCGCCGGCGACACCGACGAGGGACTGGGCCCTGAAATTCTTCCCGGTCGAGACGAGCACGGCGGGCGCCACGAACTGCAGGCCGCCGCACCCGGCCGCATCGCACACGCGCAGCAGGTCCGGAAAAACGGCGGGAAGCGTGGACAAACCGCGGGATTTCATCGCGCCCGCGGTCGTGAACGCCGGGCACTGCGTGAGGTTGAGCGGCCCGGGATTCGGAGGAATCGGCGGGCAGCTCGTCGCCGTCGCATTGGGCGAGCCGGTAGGCCACTGGCTCACCGAGTAGCGGATCCTGTTTCCCCATGCGTCGACGAGGTAGCCCTGGGGGTCCGTGGGACCGATGCCGAGCGTGACCGCGGGCACGAACCCGTTGAGCGGCGCGCTGCAGCTGAGATCCGTTGCGCTGACGAACGTCTCCACGCCGGTCGCGGCGCCCGCGGCCGGGCACGGCAGCCGGTCGAACTTGAGCGCGAAGCCCACGATCGCCTCGCGCGCCTCGTCGAGCGTGCGCAGGGTGTCGGCATGCTGCTTCGCCTCGATCTGGGCGTTGAACATGAGGATCGCGCTCGCGCCGAGGATGCCGAGGATCAGCAGCACGATCGCGAGCTCGACGAGCGAGAAGCCGTGCACGGCGGCACGACTGAGCGCCCGGAGAGGCCTACGGACCGACCAGGACGACTTTGTCATTGAAGCCGGTGGCGCGCCGCGCGCGGCAGAACACGCTCGGGGCGACGGCGACGGGGGGATCTGCTTTTTGGCAGGCCGTTCCCGGAGTGCCCCCGGGCGCGTCCTCGATGTTCTCGTCCTCGAAGTAGCTCGCGAGGGCCTTGTACTTCGTCGGGTCAGGGTCGACGCGGTCGGTCGCCTGCGTCGCGGACGCCGGGCGGCCCGCGAGCACCACCAGCGCGCGGGTCTGGATATCGGGCTTGCCCATCTCCTTGAGCCTGAGCGTCGGCGCGCACGGCGTGCCACCCGGCTTCGCGCACGAATCGATCGCGTAGTACGTCACGCGGTCCCAGCGGTTCCGGACGAACCAGTCGGTGCGTTCGCCGGAGGAGTTCTGCTCGGTCAACACCTTGGTCGCCGGCGGTAACGTCAGGGTCACTCGCGTCGTCGGGCCGGGATTAGGCGGCCCGCTGAGCGTGATGTGAAACGTGACGACGCCATCTCCGTTCGACCCCAGCGTGCCGCCGACGACGGAAGCCGACGAGAACGCGAGATCGCCGGTGGCTGACATCCCCGGCGCGTACGGGAGGTCCGCGCCGACCCTGGGCCGCGGATAGAAGCCGCGACCCGCACTGGCGAGCGTCACGGAAAACTGCGCGACGAGCCAGTCGTCATGATCGAAGTCGCACACGATCGCCTGCCCGCTCGGCTGGACCGTGCACGTCGAGGGAGCCAGGTTCCCCCAGCCCCAGACCTTCGCGGGCGCCGACGGCGCCGCCCACCGCACGTCGGCTGCACCGTTGCCCGGCACGACCAACGGAAACTGCCCTTTGGTCAGCTCGGGGCCGGGGCTCGACCCCTGCCCGACGCTGCTCAGGGTCGGATCGAACGGCGCGGCGAAGGGATAGACGCCCCAGTCCGCGTAGTACCGCGCGAGCCAGGGCTTGAGCTCCTTCTCGATTCGCCCCGCCACGGCGTTCTCGACCGCGTCCATGAGCTCCTGCTGCGTGATCACCGCCAGGATGTCGTTGAACGTCGCCGAGCGCGGCAGGGCGTCGAACTCGAAGTTGTTCTCTCCCCCGGGGTCCAGCGTGTAGTCGTTCCTGCCCTCCAGATAATTGGCGACGTTGTTGAGCGCCGCGGCGCTGGACGGGTCGCGGTTCTGCCAGGGTAGCGCCGCGCCGGGCGCGAAGATGATCGCGACGACCTTGTCCGCCGGCGCGCTGCCGAATACCTTGAGACCGCCCTGCGTGTTGCTGTTGATCCGGTTCGCGTCCACGTCGCGGAACGCGTCGGAGATCGCATACCACAGCGGCTCGTTGTCCTTGTCCCTGAGCTCCGGAAGCCTGAGCGTGCTCCAGGGCAGTCTGCCGACCAGGAAGTTGCGATTCGCTCCAATGGTGGCCGAGCCGATGCTGGGATTGCAGGGATCGCCGGGGATGCCGGTCACCGCCGGCGCGACGCCCGAGGTGTCGCGCGCGGGGCACGGCAGGCTACCCGGGCGGTTGATGTCGAGCGCAGCCCGCGCGATCAGGGCCTGCTTCGCCTGCATCAGCACCGCGACGGTGTCGTTGTCCCGTTCGGTTCGCGAGGCGGACGCGCGCACCAGGTCGCCAAGCAGAACACTCGCGGCGATCATGAAAATGAGCAGCACGAGGAGAAGGGCGAAGAAACCGCTCTCGCGCAACCGCGCCGGCGCGCAGCGGGACCGGCGGCATGGCACGGCGCCTCGGGCGCGAGTCATGCGGTGACCCTCCCCTCCGCGTCTCGTCAGCGGTTCGCCGGAACGACGATCCGCCCGCCCGCGAGCGGATCCCGCACCTCGCCGCGGCTCCGGTCGAGAGTCTGCCCGACCTTCACGCCGATGGACGTATTGCCGCTCTCGATGCCGACTCGATCGCTGGCGCGCCCCCGATACGCGTCGTACTGCGGTACCCCGTTGACCCATGTAGTGGTCTTGCCGCTCGAGCGGACCACGTGTCCGTTCAGAGTGACCAGATTCTCGACCACGACGGTCTCGGTCTCCACGACGTTCGTGTCGCGTCGCCGATCCAGCTCCTGGCGCTGCTGCGGCGTGAAGAACAGGCGGCCGATCTCCTCCGCCGATGCGGTTCCGGCGACACCAGAGGCCGCGCCCAGCAACGCCACGGCGGCGGCAATGACTCTCGCGCGCCGCACGAGGACGGCGGATGCGATGCGTATCGTCGAGCGGTCCATCATGCCCCTTTCGCCTTGCTGTCCCGGATCGTGACCAGATCGATCGCGCAGTCGGCGCGGAGGCGCGGCCCGACCGCGCGCTCCGACCCCCCCCGGTCGATCCGCAGCATCGTGCACGACCGCACGAGGACGTGCGAGTTGAGCGCGCTGCGCAGATCCTCCAGGAAGCGGAAAAGGTCCTCCTCGTGCAGGAGGGCGATGTCGACCTTCATCGAGCTCACCATGAACTCGACGTCGCCCGCGCCCGCGATGCCCGGGTATTCGGCAGCGCGCTGCGGCTCGATCGAGTACTTCAGGTCGAAGAGCTTGCGCCTTGACTTGATCTCCACGATGCGCTCTACCCACTCGAGGCGCTGCTCGTCGCCGATCAACCCACGGTCGCGCAGCTTGCGGTAATCGACGAGCCGCTCGCGGATCTCGCGCTCCTCTTCCGTGGCGCGCGCGAGTCGGTTCTGGGCGTTCTGCCGCTCGGCGGCGGCCGCCTTCTGCTCCGCGTCCGTCTTCTGCACGACCTGCTGCACGAGAAACACCGCCGTCGCGCCGGCGGCGGCCAGCGCCACCGCCACGATCCCGGGTACCACCAGACGCTGGCCCGACTTCGGCGGGAGCTTCATGACCCCACCTTCCGCACGACGGTCAGCGTGAATCGTGGCACGGCCGTCCCCGTATCAGTGCCGATGTCGCCGCTCAAGTGCCCTTTCGAGCCGAGCTCGAACGGCATTATCGTCTGGATGACCTCCACGCCCTTCCGCTTCCCGAACTTTCCGACGAAGTCATTGACGAGCGCAGTGACGCCCTTGAAGTCGGACATCTTGGCCCCGAGCACCTTGCCCTCGACCTTTATGACCTCGTACAGCTCGCCGGTCGCCTGCCCCGGCTGCTGCGCGGCCCCGCCCGCCGGCGCCTGTCCGGACGAGCGGTCCGCGCCCGCAGCGCGCGGGTTCGTAGTGAGGTCCCACTGGATCCTGTCGATCTCGATCCGCGGCGAGGTATCGAGGACGGCCGCGACGTCACTTACCAGGCGCTCCGGCCGCGCGGTCTGCTTCGTGAGGGCCGAATACTTCTGCATGGTGACGCGGAGATTCTCGGGCGTGGTCGGCAGCTGCGGAAAGCCCGCAGTCACCTTGGCGTAGCTCTCGGCGGCGACGCGCGCTCGCTGCTGGTCGGTCGCGATCTGCTCCTGCATGCTGAAGTACTGCGTCAGCAGCACGCCTGCCCACAGCAGACCAGCCGCGCCCAGCGCCGCCCCGGCGGCGACGAGACCCTTGCGGACCTGCCGAAGATTGAAGAACTGCCGGAGGCTCTCGCCCGCGTACTGCGCGGCGGGCGCCCGTTCGGCGAGCAGGTGGAGCATGAGCACCTCGGCGCCCGAACCCTCCGGATATCTGCGCAGGCCGATCGCAGTCGCCGCCTCGCCGAGTTCGATCACGTTCACCCGGACCTGCGGCATGTTCGGGACCGCGGCCTGGACGCGGGCCTTATGCCCCGCAGGCGCCACGAGCAGCGCATCGATGGCCCCGGCGTCGCGGGCCACGACGCGGGTCGCGGTCAGGTACTGGTGCACCCGCGTCGTTTCGCGATCGAACGCCTCCGCGACCCGGTTCGGATCCGCGGCATCGCTCGCCTCGAGCGGGCCGAGGCGGCTGAAGCGGATCTTCCCGCGCTCGACGTAGCTCTGCCGCAGTCCGGCCGGCTGCAGCGTGACGAGGAGCAGGGGCACTTTCTTCGCGCCGAGCTTTGCCGCGATCGCCGGCGCTAGCAGCGCAGCGGAGAACACGCCGACGACCGGGATCTCCGCCTCGCGCAGGGCCTCGAGCCACGGCTGGAACTGCGCATTGTTCGTGAAGGCGCTGAAGAGTATTCGCTCGTCACGGCGCTGCGTGCGCTCATAGCCGAGCGACAGCGCGAGCGACAGGCTGGTGTCGCGGTATCGCTGGGCGAGCTTGCGGCCGAGGAGCGCCGCGCGGTCCCGGCCGCGCACGAACGGGATGTTCTCCTGGTGGAAGTCCTCCTCGACGATATCCACGAGCAGGTAGAACAGGCTGCGCGGGAGGCCGCGAAGATGGGTGGCGAACGCGCCCGCGCCTTCCTCGTTGTTGGCGAAGGACGACTCGATCGCGAGCCTGCGGTGCGCCCAGCGGTACAGGACGACGCGCGTCGCGGTGAAGTAGAGGAGGTGCTTGTTGGCCATCGTTCAGAACTTGATCTTGGTGATCGTGTCGTAGATCGGTCCCAGCACCGAGAGCATCACCCAGCCGAGCAGCACTCCCATCACCACCGTCAGCGCCGGCTCGATCAGGACCTGGATCCGCCCGATCTCCTCCCGCACTTCGCGGTTGTAGAAGTAGCTCACGTTGAGGAGCGCGGTGTCCAGCGCGCCGGTACTCTCGCCGACGCGCAGCATGCGCACGACGAGCGGCGGGAAGAGTCCCACCTCCTGGAACGCCACAGTGACCGTCTTGCCCTCCGCGATCTGCTGGCCGGCCGTCTCCAGACCTTCCCGGATGACCACGTTCCCCGCCGAGTCCTCGGCGTTGCGGATTGCGTCGAGGATGGTGATTCCCGACGAGTACATCAAGGCGAAGATGCTCGCGAAGCGGGACAAGATGATCTTGCGCAGGATCGGCCCGACGAACGGCAGCCGCAGCTTGAGGGCGTCGAGACGACGGCGCAGCGCAGGGTTGCTCTGCGCCGCGAACTTGACCCCGAAGAACACGATCACCGGCAGCGCGAGGATCGCCCACCAGTAGTGGACGAAGACGTCGGACACGAAGATGAGGACGCGAGTGTGCAGCGGAAGCGTCTGCCCCATGTTCTTGATCAGCGAGACCATCTGCGGGACGAGGTAGACCATCAGGAAGATGGTGACGCCGATCACGACGGTGCCCACGAACGCGGGATACATCACCAGCTTCTTGGTCTGGGCCGCGAGTTCGTCCTCCCACTTCAGGTTCTCGGTGATGCTCTTCAGCACCTCCGGCAACCGGCCCGTGTCTTCGCCCGCCTTGATCAGGCTGCGGAATACCGGCTTGAACACTTCCGGGTAGGTCGCCAGCGCCCCCGAGAGATTCTGTCCGCCCTGGATGTTCTCGATGAGCCCCGAGATCACTTCGCGGAAGCGCGGGTTGTCGACACTGTCGCGCAGGTCCGTGAGGCCCTCGACGAGCGGCACGCCGGAACCGGTGAGCTGCTCGAGGTGAAAGCAGAAGTTGATCAGGTCGGGCCGCTTGATGGCGCGCCCGAGGCCACCCGCCCGCTTGGTGGGCCCGCCCACCACGAGGTCGAGCCCCATGCGCTTCAGCCGGAGCTCGAGGTCGACGATGTTCAAGGCGTCGATCTGGCCCAGGATGGCCTTGCCCTTCGGGTCGATCGCCTTGTAGTTGAAGTTCGCCATGCGGCCTGCTGATGAGGGCCAATGTGGAAGGATAACGCTTTGGCGCGGCAGGCAAAACTCGCCGTGCCAGCGGCACCGTGACGGGGGTCACGGGCGCCGCAACCCCGCGCGCCTACATCCGGTCGGTCAGGTCGACGACACGCATCAGCTCGTCGACGGAGGTGGAGCCGTCGAGGACCCGGCGGGCGCCATCGTCGGCGAGGGTCCGGAACCCCTTGGCGATCGCCGATTTCAGCATCTCGCGGGCCGTGGCGCGGTGCGCCATCAGCTCGTCGATCTCGCCGTCGACCTTGAGGAGCTCCATGATCGCGAGCCGGCCCCGGTAGCCCTGGTAGTCGCAGTGATCGCAGCCGACCGCGCGGTAGAGCGTGGGCGCTTTGGCGTCGGGCTTGGTGCCGAGCATGCGAGCCTCCGAGGCGTTGGCCGCGTAGGGCTGGCGGCAGTGCTTGCAGAGCCTGCGGACCAGCCGCTGGGCCACGACGCCGATGATGTTGCCGGCCATGATGTCGGGCAACAGCCCGATGTCCACGAGCCGCGGGATCGCGCCGATCGCCGAGTTCGAGTGCAGCGTCGAGTAGACCTGGTGGCCGGTCATCGCCGCCCGGAACGCCATCGAGGCGGTGTCCTCGTCGCGGACCTCGCCGACCAGGATGACGTCCGGGTCCTGGCGCATCAGGGAGCGGATGCCGTTGGCGAAGTCGAGTTTGGCGGCTTCGTTGACCGAGGTCTGGCGGATCAGGGTCATCGGGTACTCGACCGGATCCTCCAACGTCATGATGTTGATGCCGTCGTGGTTGATGTGGTTCAGGATCGAATAGAGCGTTGTGGTCTTCCCGCTGCCGGTCGGACCGGTGACGAGGATGATCCCCTCCGGCCGCGCGATCATTTTCTTCAGCATCGCCAGCTGCTCGGGATGCAACCCGAGCTGGTCGAGCGGCACGATGCCTTTCTGGCGGTCCAGGATCCGGAGGACGATGTTCTCGCCGTGGGTCGTAACCTGCGAGGCCACTCGGAAGTCCACCTGCCGCCCGGTGAGCGAGAGCGAGATGCGGCCGTCCTGCGGGGCGCGCGTCTCGGCGATGTTCATCTTGGCCATAACCTTGATGCGCACCGCCATTGCCGGCCAGTAGGTCTTGTGCAGGCTCCTGATCTGGCGCAGCACCCCGTCGATCCGGTAGCGGATGCGCAGGAAGTTCTGCTCCGGTTCGAAGTGGATGTCGGAGGCGGCGCGCTCGACCGCGTCGGCGAGAAGCGCGGAGATGAGCCGCACGACCGGCTGCGAGTATTCGTCGCCCGAGGCCTGCAGGCTCTGGTAGTCGATCTCGCCGGTCTCGATCTCGTGCAGGATTCCGTCGATCGAGAGCTCGTGCCCGTAGAACTGCTCGATCGCGCGCGCGATCTCGCTCTCGCCGGCAAGGCGCAGCTCCACCTCGTACTCGCCGCGCAGCTGCGCTCGGACCTGGTCGAGCGCGACGATGTTATTCGTGTCCGAGATCGCGAGGATGAGGCGCTTGCGGTCCTTGTCGAGCGCGACCGGGAAGAGGTTGTGCCGCTTGGCGAACTCGCGCGGGACGATCCGGATCGACATCGGATCGACGACGATCTGTCCGAGGTCGACCGACTGCAGCCCGAGCTTCTCCGACAGGGCGTCGCGGAGCGTCGCCTCCGATACGAAGCCGAGCTGCACGAGAAGCTTGCCGACCGGCTGCCGGCTCTTGAGCTGCTCGAGCAGCGCGATGCGCAGCTGGTCCTCGGTCAGAATCCCCTGGGAAATGAGGATCTGCCCGATATGCCGCTTCGCCTGCGGGGATGCCGGGGAGTTCATTGCCTGATTGGCGGCGCTGCTCAGCTCAACGTTGTCGAGACACCCAAAGTTCGCGTAGAAAAAAGGCGAACGACGGATGCGCTGCCAACCGTCCTTGCCTCCCTTGCCGCTACATGATTCCCCTTCGACCAGGCGAGGGGCGGCATCCCCGCATCGGTTACCGGCTGAGAACGGTATGTGGCCTTAGCGCTGGAGTTCGCGGACCCTCGCCTGAACCTGGGGCGTATTGAACCCGACCGGGCGGTTTCCGGCAAGCGCGAGCGCCCGCTGGTAGTACTCGAGCGCCAACTTCGGTTGCCGCAGGTGATCGAGGCTCACAGCGAGGTTGTAGGCGTAGTCCGCGTTCTCCGGATCGGCGCTGAGCGCGCTGAAGTAGGCCTGCTGCGCTTCCGGCCAGCGGCGCTGCACCGCGTATTGATTTCCGAGCGCGAAGCTGAGCACCGACGCGTCCGGTTGTTGCGCAATGAGCGTCTTGAGCCGGCTTTCGGACTGGACCCCGTCACCGCCCCCGCGCAGGCTGACGAGCGCCGCCTGCGCGTACGAGTCCCGCGGATCGAGCTCCAGTACCTGCAGGTAGCGTGCCTCGGCGCTTGCGAGATTCTGATTGCGCGTGTCGATCGCCGCCAGGCCGAGCAGGGCGTCCCGGTCGCGTGGGTTCGCCCGCAGGGCGCGAGCGTACTCGTCGGTCGCTAGCGCGAGGTCTCCGTTCCGGAGGGCCTCCCAGCCGCGCTCGACACCCGGATCGACGCGCGGCCCGCTCGTCGTAACCCGTACCGGTGCGCGCGGCGCTGCGGTTGCTCGTGCTGCGGATTCCGTCTCCCCCGCCGCGCCGGCTGCAACCGCGGTGCGAGCGGCGCGGCGCACCTGGGATGCGGGCTCGGACCGTGGCGTTCTCGCGCCCGGCGCCGGTTGTGGCGGTGTCGGTACCGCGGTCGACTGTGCAGCAGGGGCTTGGGCTGTCGGCGGGGGCGGTTCGGCCGGCGGCGACGCCGGGGTGGCTGCAGAGGGCGCGGCTTCAGGGGCAGTGACCGGCTGCGCCGGTGCGGCGGCCACCGGCGCCGATTTCCCGGCGGCTGGCCCAGTGTAGAACGACGGCCGCGGGGCCAGGACCTGGTATGCGAAGTAGCCGACGATCGCCAACGTGGCGACACCAAGCGCGCCAAGCAGGTAGTAGAAGGGTCGGCGGGGTTCGTAGTCGCCCATTTTTGACTCGAAGAGTTGGCGGGCCGAGGCGCGTTCGATGTCTTCGACCGACTGTGCCGGGGCACGCTCGGCCGGTCCTGCAGGCCGCGTCGGCGCAGCTGCCGGAGGCTCCAGCGCAGGCGCGGCAGCGGCCGGTCCCGGCCGGCCCCGCGGCGTGAGATCCTCCGTGAAAATCTCCAGCGGCTGCGTGATGTCGGGCAGCTTGTCCCGCGTCATCAGCGGCTCGCCGGCGCTCGCTCCCCCCAGTGGCTCGAGGCTGAGGCCGCCTGTCGCCTCGCCGGCTGCAGCGGCAGGCGTGGCCTCGGCCGCCTGCTGGCCGCCTGCACCCTGCTGCTTCGCCAGCTCTGCCTTCTTGAGCGCCTCGAGAAGCAGACTCACTTCGGACAACCTTCGATGCCGGGAAACTCGCAGCGGCGCGGGGCGCCGGGATTCGGCTGGCTCATGAAGTCCTCGCCCGGCAGGAACACGCGATAGCCGCGGTAGTCGCCTTCGACGCTGGGATCGCGGATCACGATCGGGCGCATGAAGACTACGAGCTCGGTCTTGGTGTTCTGGACGTTCTTGTTCTGGAAGATGTCGCCGAGAAGCGGAACTCGGTTAAGGCCCGGAATGGTGTCGGAATTGTCCTGCAGCTCGTCCGAGATCAGCCCGCCCATTACGGCGATCTGGCCGCTCGTGAGCTTGATCACCGATTCCATCTCGCGGATGACGATCTGAGGGATCTCGTTCGGGATGGTCAGCAGCGGGTTCGGGTCACGCACCCGGGCCGAAATCCGCGAGATGCTCGGCTTGACGTTGAGGAGCACCGTCTCGTTCTCGCTGACCTGCGGCGTGATGTTGAGGATGATGCCGACCGGAACCGTCTGCGCGGTCGTGGTGACCGTCGTGAGCGCAGTCGTCTGGGCCTGGCTCGTCTGGGACGACACGTTGAAGTAGACCACGTTCTCGACGACCTTGAGCACCGCCGTCTGGTTGTTGAGCGCGCTGATTCGTGGGCTCGACAGCACGCGCGCATTGCCGAACGTCTCAAGCAGTTGGATCGTGGCCTTGAAATCTCTGGAGTTGTACTGCCCGGCGAACAAGTTCCCGGACGGCGTCGCCGTCAACGTCCCGACCACCGGCACCGGCGGCACGCCGAACGACCGGTACAAGCCACCTTGAAATATCTGGAACCCTGCGAGGCCGCTGAAGATGCCCCAGTCGATGCCCTGCTGATACGTGTTGTTGAGCCGCACCTCGACGATCGTCGCCTCGATCAGTACCTGCCGCCGCGCGCTGACCAGGACCATGTCCAGGAACTCCTGGACCTTCTCGTGCTGTCGCGCTGAGGCGCGAATCGTCAGCACGCCCGCCTCGCGGTTCGTAATGACCGACGAGGCCTCGCGGAAGGTCACGTTAGGGCCGGACGCCACTGGAACGCTCGCCGCACCCCCTGCGCCGCCAGGCGCCTGCCCCGCTCCCGCGGGAGGAGCGGGTGTGGCGGCCGGCGCGGCCGCACCGCCCGCCGCGGGCAAAACCTTGTCAGTTTCCTGCAGGATCTCCCGGACGTTCTTCTCCAGCGTTTCCCAGAATCTGTTCACCGAGGTGTTCTGGATCGATACGCGAGAGGCGTTCTGCCCTGCGCCAGCGCTTCCGCCACCGCCGCCGGCCCCGCCGCCGGCGCCGCCGCCCGCTCCTGTCTGGCCAACGATCTCCGACGAGACGCTGACCTGACCCTGCGTGTCGCGCGCGATGTTGACGTAATCGATCTTATAGACGCGCAGGAACGGCGAGTCCGGCATGACGACCAGGTTGGGGCCGTCGAGCTCGTACCGCATGTCGACCTGCTTCGAGATGCGGCTGAGCAGCTGCGGGAGCGTCTGGTCGATCGCGTTCAGCGTGACTGTGCCGGAGATGCCGGGATGGATGTCGACGTTCACCTTCGCGTCGCGCGCGAGCGCGAACAGCAGCTCTCGCACGTTCACGTTGTTGACGACCACGCTGTAGGTCTCGGCCTTCGCCGTGGGCTTCGGTCGCGGCGGCACCGGCAGTGCCTGGACCGGAGGCGGAATGGAAGCAGCAGGCGCCGGAGGTTGCTCGCCCAGATGTCCGCCCGCGGTCGGCTTCATCGGCTGAGCGCAGCCGCCGAGCGCGACTCCCAGACCGAGAATCAGCAACGTTCTCAGCATGCCTCCCCGCTTCCTTGGGCCCCAGCGCCCCCTGAACCGCGAAAATCAGTATAACAAACAAGCCTAAGAAATTGTTTTGACGGCGTAATGGTCGCGTGTCCTAGTGCCGCTTCACGGCGAGAACTTATTCCTGATTCTGCCGGCGCATCAGCGTGACGCTGCGATGGTATGGCCCTCGGGACTTGAAGCTCGACGGCAGATCACCCATGGCCGTGATTGTGTCCTCGAGCGAAGAATAAAGCCCGTAAGTCGCACTGTAGTGCTGCTGGCCGTTGAGCTTGACGCTGTATACACGCATGTCGCTGACATCCACCAGGTCTTCAGCCTGCCGCAGAAACCGCTCCATCACGTTGATGTTGGCCGCGCTGACCGTAAGCAATTGAATCGTATAGTGGCCCGACGGTGCAGACCGGAGCCACTGTTGCGTTGCCGCAAACCGTTCCTGGGTGAGCTTGCCGCTCGTGGGCGGGATCGGGCTAGGGCGCGCGCCGGAGGGCGGTTTGGAGGGACCATCCATCCCGGTCGGAGGAGCAGAAGCGATGGGCGCCGCCGCGATCGCCGGTGAGGGCTGCGCCGCCAGGACGGTTGTGGCGGGGATGGCATCCGCGGTGCTGCTACCCGGACCGGACGAGCTGGAAACAATCGGGGCTGCCACCGAGGCGACCGGGGACGCTGCCGGTGCGGCTGCCTGGGCCGCTGCTGCGCCGGCCTCGGAGACTGGCGTTGCCGGCGTGCTCGCCTTGGGTTCCGCTTCGACGGCCTTGGCTCGGTCCGTCTGCGGGGTCTCGGCGCTTGTCGCAGCGGGCGGCGAGACCGATTCCGCCCCTCCGCGCGGCAGCGAGATGCCAAGGCGGTCCATGAAATGGCTGGCCACTCCGACGAGGAGGCCCGCCGCCAGTCCGGCGCCGATGAGCCACCACGTCGCCGAACGCGTCCGCGCCGACGCGAACTCCGAGTCGCGCACCGCAGCGCGCGCATGCTTCGCGGTGATCTGGTGCTCCCCGTCGGCGAACGCCGCCAGGAGAGACTTGTCCGCGAGGATGTTGATCCGCCGCGTCAACCCTTCCGAGGCACGGGCGATCAGCTTCATTGCGGGCGGACCGAACAGCCTCGGGCCGCGGTACCCGGCGGCGCGCATCCGGAAGTCGACGTAGCTGTCGATGTCCGACCGCACCAGCGGCTCGAGCTTGAAACTGTGCGTGATCCTTTCCTTGAGCTGGCGCATGTTCGGCAGCCCCAGGTGGTCGTCGAGCTCCGGCTGTCCGAACAGGACGATCTGCAGCAGCTTGTGCCGGTTCGACTCGAGATTGGAGAGGAGGCGGATCTCCTCTAGCGTCTCGAGCGGCATCGCGTGCGCCTCGTCGATGAGGACGACGACGCGCCTCCCGGCCGCGTAGAGCGTGATGAGCCTCTCCTGGAGCGCACGCAGCAGGATCGTCACGCGCTCGCCGCGCGACTCGACCTGGAGGTCCGCGGCGATGACATGCAGGATCTCGTCGCGGGAGAGCGACGGGTTGGCGAGGTAGATGGTCTCGACGTGCTTGGGCAGGCGCTCGACGAGGACGCGGCACAGCATCGTCTTGCCGCTCCCGACCTCGCCTGTGACCTTGATGATCCCTTCGTCGTGGGTGATCGCGTACAGCAGCGCCTCCAGCGTGGCGCCGCGGTTCGCACCCGAGAAGAAGAACTCGGTGTGGGGGGTGATCCGGAAGGGGGGCTCGTTGAGCCCGAAATGGCTGAGGTACATTGCCTCGCCTATCTATATTGCCGTCCCCGGCCGGCCGCCGGCCGCCCGCGATGAGGCCGCCCGGGCGCGATCACTGCTTCTGCAGGGACTCCATGCGGCTGTAGAGCGTCGTGCGGTTGATGCCGAGCAGCTTGGCCGCCTGACTCACATTCCCGCGTGTGAGCTTCATTGCCGCCTCGATGTAGCCTTGCTCCCATGCCTTGAGCATATTATCAAGGTTGAAGCTCCGCTCGCGCTGCAGATGCGCCTGCGCCTGCTCGATCAGGGCGTCCGGGTCGGTCGGGGGACCGAAATCCGGCGGCGGCGCCGAGCTGACGTCGAGCTCGGGCTCAAGGTCCTCGTCGGACAGCTTCTGCCCCGCGTACTTCGTCGTGAGCCGGATGACGATGTTGCGCAACTCGCGCACGTTCCCGGGGAAGTGGTAGTCGCGCCAGAGCTTGGCGGCGGAGTCGCCGAGAGAGAACGGGGGGAGCTTCGCCTGGTCGGCGTAGAACTTCCCGAAGTGGTCGAGCAGCAACACGCGGTCCTCGTCCATCTCGCGGAGCGGGGGGACGCTGATCGTGAACACGCTCAGGCGGTGGTAGAGGTCGGCGCGGAAGTTCCCCTTGCGGATCTCCTGGCGCAGGTCGCGGTTGGTGGCGGCGATCACGCGCGCCCGGCTGAACCGCCGCTGCGTCTCCCCGACGCGCTGGTATTCGCCGTTCTCCAGCACGCGCAGGAGCTTCGCCTGCAGCTCGAGCGGCAGCTCGCCGATCTCGTCCAGGAAGAGCGTGCCGTCTGCCGCGTCCTCGAAGTAGCCGGACTTGTTCGTGACCGCGCCGGTGAAAGCGCCCTTGACGTAGCCGAAGAGAGTCGGCTCGACCAGCGTCGGGGCGATCGCCGCGCAGTTGAGCGCGAGCGAGGGCTTCTCGGCGCGGCCCGACAGCTTGTGCAGCGCGGTTGCGACCAACTCCTTGCCACTGCCCGACTCGCCCTCGATGAGGACCGGGAACGGGGAGTCGGCGCACTGCGAAATCTGGCTGCGGAGCTTCTGCATCGCGGCGCTGCGGCCGATGAGCATTCCCGCCTCGACCGCCTGCGGGGCTGAGATCTCGGCGGCGCGGAACTGGAGCGCGTGCAGCAGGATGCGCTTGAGGTTCTCCGGATCGCATGGCTTCGCGACGAACTCGGCGGCGCCGAGGGCCCGGGCGTGCCGGGCGTTCGCCGCGTCGTTCTGGCCCGAGAGCACGAGGATCTTGATCGCCGCAGAGTGCGCGAGCAGGTCGCCGATGAGCGCGAAGCCCTCGTCGGGGCGGTGCGGCACCGGCGGAAGCCCGAGATCGACCAGGGCGACGTGGGGCGGCTGGTCGAGCTGCCGGAGCAGGCTGACCGCGTGGTTGCGCGAGTCACTGACCAGCACCTCGAAGTCCTTGCCGAGGGCGTAGGCCAGCGTGTCGGTGATCAGCGGATCGTCATCGACGATCAGCAGCCGGGGCTTGGCGGTCGGGTCAGACATTGGGCTTTCGTCCCTCCGGAGGCTCCGGCGGGGTGGTCCCCGCCTCACCCCGAACGTCGGCGGGCGTCGCGCCGCAGCGCCGTGTCCGCTCAGCGCGCCGCGATACAACGCAGGAACGCCCGCTCCATCGAGGTCTCGCCGTAATGGTCGCACAGGGCCCGTGGCGGTCCTGAGAAATACGGCACACCTTGGTGCAGGATGACCATCCGATCGCAGATCTCTTCCACATCCGCCAGCGCGTGCGACGTGAAGAAGAGCGTCGCGCCGCCCGCCTTCAGGCGGGCGAGCAGCGCCTTGACGCATGCACGGGCCTTCGGATCGAGGCCGCTCATCGGCTCGTCGAGCACGTACAGGTCGCGCCCGCCGAGGAAGCACGCCGCCAGCCCGAGCTTCTGCGTCATGCCCTTGGAGTAGGCGCGCACCGGCTTCGCGAGGGCGCCCGGGTCGAGGTCGAGCGCCTCGAGCATCGCCTGCACCTCGTCGTGGACATACGGCCGTTCCTGGAGCGCGAGCATGAAGCGCAGGAAGTCGCGCCCGGTGAGGTAGTAGGGCGGCACGAACCGCTCCGGCAGGAACGCGACCCGTGCCCGCGACCGGGGTTCCCGGTGCGGCAGGCCGAAGAGCTCGATCCGGCCCGCGTCCACCGCGCAGAAATCGAGCATGCACTTGATGAGCGTCGTCTTGCCCGCCCCGTTCACGCCCGCCAGCCCAAAGTACTCTCCGCGCTCGATGCCGAGGTCCACGTCGCGCAGGACGACGGCAGGACCGTAACTCTTGCGTACCTGGTTGAAGCGGACGATCTCTCCGGCCATCTCGACTCTCGTTGCGTTCTCGGGGCGGCGGCGCGTGCGGGGCGATGATAGCCGAGGCTGCCGCGGTTCCCGACGCGTGCAGTCGGGAAGTGGCTTGAGGGTCGGGTTTCCTTTACTATTCAGCGTTTTGTCAGCCGGCCCGTCGCGTGTCCTCCGCCGACCCTCTCGTCGCAATCGATGACGTGACCTTCGCCTACGGCGACGCTGCGCCGGTCCTCTCGGGCATCTCGCTCACGATTCCCCGCGGCAAGCTGGTGGCGATCATGGGGGGGAGCGGCAGCGGCAAGACCACGCTGCTGCGCCTGATCGGCGGTCAGGTGCGGCCCTCGCGCGGCGAGGTCCGGGCCTTCGGGCAGACGGTCAACCGGCTGCGCACCCGCCAGCTCTACGCGCTGCGCCGCAAGATGGGGATGCTGTTCCAGTTCGGCGCGCTGTTCACGGATCTCACCGCGTTCGACAACGTCGCGTTCCCGATGCGGGAGCGGACCGACCTGCCGGAACCCGTCATCCGCGACCTCGTGATGATGAAACTGCACGCGGTGGGACTGCGTGGGGCGGCGCATCTCATGCCGCAGCAGCTCTCGGGCGGCATGCAGCGGCGCGTCGCGCTCGCGCGCACCATTGCGCTGGACCCGCAGCTCATCATGTACGACGAGCCGTTCACCGGCCTCGACCCGATCTCGCTCGCGGTGACCGGCAAGCTGATCCGCGACCTGAACGACGCGCTCGGCGCGAGCTCGATCGTGGTCACCCACGACGTGCACGAATCGCTCGCCATCGTCGATTACATCTACTTCGTGTCCGAGGGCCGTATCGTCGCGCACGGCACGCCCGACGAGGTGCGGCGCACCGAGATGCCGTTCGTCCACCAGTTCGTGCACGCCGAGGCCGACGGGCCGGTGCCGTTCCACTATCCGGCGCCGGACTACCGTGCGGCGCTGCTGTCCTGATGATCGCCCGGGTCCTGTCAGCGCTCGAGGCACTCGGCGCCCGCGCCACCGGCATGGTGACCCGGCTCGGGCTCGCGGGCCGGTTCTTCTGGATCATGCTGCGGGTCTCGGGGACGAGCTTCCGGCGCTTCCACCTGACGATCCGCGAGATCTACTTTGCCGGCGTCCTGTCGCTGATCATCATCGCGGTGTCGGCGCTCTTCGTCGGCATGGTCCTCGGCCTCCAGGGCTATGACACGCTCGTGCGCTACGGTTCGGCGGAGGCCGTCGGCACGCTCGTGGCCCTGTCGCTCACGCGCGAGCTCGGGCCGGTCGTCGCCGCGCTGCTCTTCGCGAGCCGCGCCGGCTCGGCGATCACCGCCGAGATCGGTCTGATGAAGACCACCGAACAGCTCTCGGCGATGGAGATGATGGCGGTCGACCCGATGGCGCGCGTGGTCGGCCCGCGCTTCTGGGGCGGGGTGATGTCGATGCCCCTCCTCGCGGCGCTCTTTTCGGCGATCGGCATCTTCGGCGGCTATCTCGTGACGGTCCAGCTGATCGGAGTGGACGAAGGGGCTTTCTGGTCGCAGATGAAGGCCTCGGTCGACCTGCACGAAGACGTGCTAAACGGCATCATCAAGAGCGCGGTCTTCGGGGTCGCAGTGACCTGGATCGCAGTGTTCGAGGGTTACGACGCCACCCCGACGGCCGAGGGCGTGTCGCGCGCGACGACGCGCACGGTGGTGACCTCGTCGCTCGCCATTCTCGCGCTCGACTTCGTGTTGACCGCCTTCATGTTCCGCGGGACCTAGGATCAAGGACACAGCCATGATGACTCGCCGCGCACTCGACATCTGGGTCGGGTTCTTCCTCGTCCTCGGGCTCGGCGCGACCATGTTTCTCGCGCTCAAGGTGGCCAGTTCGGCGACGTTCGCCGCCGGAAACGGGTACGTGATCAAGGCCAAATTTGATAACATCGGCGGCCTGAAAGCGCGCGCGCCGGTCAAGAGCGCAGGCGTCGTAGTCGGGCGGGTGAGCGACATCCGCTTCGACAACGAGAGCTTCGAAGCGCTGGTGACGATGACGGTGGGCCGGGAGTTCCAGTTTCCGAAGGACACTTCGGCAAAGATCCTCACGTCCGGGCTGCTGGGCGAGCAGTACGTTTCCCTGGCCGCCGGTGGCGACACCGCGAACCTGAAGGACGGGGACACGGTAAAGATTACCCAGTCGGCCCTGGTGCTCGAGAATCTCATCGGGCAGTTCCTGTACAGTAAGGCCGCCGAAGGCAACGAGAAGAAATAGGCAGATGAGGTTTCTGCGAATCGCGGCGGCGCTCGCCGCCGCGGCGATCCTGGCGGGATGCGCCACGCAGCGTGCACCCAGCCCGCGCGACCCGCTCGAGCCCATGAATCGCGCGGTGTTCGAGTTCAACGACGCCGCCGACAGGGCGGTCTTCAAACCGGTGGCGCAGGGCTATCGCGCGGTGCTGCCTGATGTGGTCCGCGCCGGCGTGCGCAACTTCTTCTCCAATCTGCGCGATCCCTGGATCGCGGTGAACCAGCTCCTGCAGGGCAAGATCGAGCTCGCCCTCTCCGATTCCTGGCGTTTCATCGTCAACACCACGTTCGGCATCGGCGGCGTCTTCGACGTCGCCGCCGACATGCGTCTGCCGAAGCACAATGAGGATTTCGGCCAGACGCTCGCAGTCTGGGGACTCGGCGACGGGCCCTATCTGGTGATCCCGATCTGGGGTCCGAGCACCGCGCGCGACGGTGTCGGCCTCGTCGCCGACGCGTACGCCTACCTGCCGTGGTGGATTCCCGATTGGCTCGACTTGGAGCATCGGGTCGCGTGGCAGAACTCGCTCAGTGCGCTCGACTTCGTGAACATCCGCGCCAACCTCCTCGACGCGACCAATATCCTCGAGGAGGCGGCGCTCGACCGGTACGCGTTCGTGCGCGACGCCTATTTCCAGCGTCGCCGTAACCTGATCTATGACGGCAACCCGCCGCCGGAGCCCGATGCCGACAAGGCGAGCGCCGCACCGCGCAGGCTCGAGACGGAGAGCGCGCGCGAGTCGGCGCCGTTCGCCCCCGCGGCCGGAACGGAAACGGCGCCGCCTGCCGCCTCCGGCCCGCAGTCGGACGCCGCGCAGGTGGTCGATCCCAAGGTTCCGGCCAACTACTCCGCCGTCCTCTCCGCGGGCTCGGCGCGCGTGGCCGCGGCCCGCTGAATCGGATTGCCGTCATGAGACGACTGCTCATTCCGCTCGCGTTCCTCGCCGCCTTGCCGCTCGCGCCTGCCATCGCGCAGAACGCTCAGGCGCCGGACGCGCTGGTGAAGGAGGTGACCCAGGACGTGATCGAGATCATCAAGCAGGACAAGGACATCCAATCCGGCAACACGAGAAAGACGGTCGCCCTGGTCGAGGAGAAGGTGCTGCCGCACTTCAACTTCACGCGCATGACGGCGCTCGCGATGGGAATCAACTGGCGCAAGGCGACGCCGGACCAGCAAAAGCTGCTCGTCGACCAGTTCCGGACCCTGCTCGTCCGCACCTACTCGACCGCGCTGACGGCGTACCGGAACCAGACGATCGAGTTCAAACCGCTGCGCGCGCCGGTTGATGCGGACGTGGTGGTCCGCTCGGAGGTCAGGCAGTCCGGTACCGAGCCGGTGTCGATCGACTACAGCATGGAAAAGACATCCGACGGGTGGAAGGTCTACGACGTCGCGGTCGGCGGCGTGAGTCTGGTGACGACCTATCGCGACACGTTCGCGAACGAGGTCCGCAGCGGCGGGGTCGAGGGGCTCATCAAGAGCCTCGAAGGCAAGAACCGCCAGGCCGAGAAGAAAGGCGACTGATCGCGCGCGGCCGCGCACTGCGGCACGCAGGCGACCTCTCCCGCTCACCGCCGTGTCCCGACGCGAAGGCAACCGTCTCTGCCTTGACGGCGCGGTCACCCTCGAGACCACGGCCGGCGTCCTGGAGGAAGCGGTGAAAGAGATTCGCGACGGCGTCGAGGTGGTCGACTTCGGCAGGGTCTCCGAGGTCGACTCGTCGGCCGTGGCGCTGGCGATGGCGCTCGTGCGCGAGGCGCGGAGCGCGGGCCGTACGATCGCTTTCGCGAACCTCCCGGCCGCGATGCAGAACCTGGCCGCGCTCTACGCCGTGGCCGAACTCATCCCCCTCGCGCAGCGCTGACGGGTCCGGAGCCGCCGGATGCCGGCTGCCATCGAGATCCGGGACGTGAGCAAGCGGTACGGCGCGCTGCAGGCGCTCGCCGGAATCGACCTCGAGATCCGTCCGGGCGAGATCTTCGGGCTGCTCGGCCCGAATGGCGCGGGCAAGACCACCCTCATCAGCATTCTCGCCGGCCTTGCGCGCGCCGACAGCGGGACCGCGCGAGTGCTGGGCCACGATGTGGCCGCGGACTACCGCGCGGCACGGCGCCTGCTCGGCATCGTGCCGCAGGAGCTCGTGTTCGACCCGTTCTTCACCGTGCGCGAGACGCTCGCGCTCCAGTCCGGCTACTACGGGCTGCGCGGGAACGGCGCGTGGATCGACGAGGTCATGCGCAATCTCGACCTCACCGGCAAGGCGGACGCGAACATGCGCTCGCTCTCGGGCGGCATGAAGCGGCGCGTGCTCGTCGCCCAGGCGCTCGTTCACCGGCCGCCGGTGATCGTCCTCGACGAGCCCACGGCGGGCGTCGACGTCGAGCTGCGTCAGGGGCTGTGGGCGTTCGTGCGCCGGCTGAATCGCGAAGGGCACACGGTCGTCCTCACGACTCACTATCTCGATGAGGCCGAGACGCTCTGCGACCGCATCGCGATGCTGAAGGCCGGCCGCATCGTCGCGCTCGACGCGACCGCGAACCTCGTCCGGCGCCACCATGCCGTTTACCTCCGGGTGCGCGTGGAGGGACCGTTGCCCGCCGCCCTCGCCGCGCGCCGCTCGGCCTCCGAGGCCGGACTGCACACGTTCCGCCTGGACGACTACAGCGAGCTTGAGCCGATGCTCGCCGCGTTCCGGCAGTCGGCGTGCCGTGTGCTCGAGCTGGAGGTCGCGCAGCCCGACCTCGAGGAGGTGTTCGTGCAGATCATGCGGCGGGAATCGTGAGCCGCGAACCGCAAACCTCGGCTCCGGAGAGCGCCGCGACGCTCGAGGCGCGATTCGCGGTTCACCGTTCGCGATTCGCGGGTTTCCGCACGCTTCTCTACAAGGAGCTGCTGCGCTTCTGGAAGGTGAGCTTCCAGACCGTCGGTGCGCCGATCCTCACGGCGCTGCTCTACCTGCTGATCTTCGGCCACGTGCTGGAGGATCACGTGCGCGTGTACGGCGCGCTCTCGTACACCGCCTTCCTCGTACCGGGGCTGGTCATGATGTCGATGCTCCAGAACGCCTTCGCGAACAGCTCGTCGAGCCTGATCCAGTCGAAGGTGACCGGCAACATCGTGTTCGTGCTGCTGCCGCCGCTCTCCTACCTCGAATTCTTCGGCGCCTACGTGCTGGCTGCGGTGGTGCGCGGGCTGGTCGTCGGACTGGGCGTGCTCGCGGTCACACTGCCCTTCGCGCACCTCACGCTGGCGCACCCTGCCTGGGCGGCACTCTTCGCCCTCGTCGGGACCGCCGCGCTCGGCGCGATGGGCGTGATCGCCGGCATCTGGGCGGAGAAGTTCGACCAGCTCGCCGGGTTCCAGAACTTCGTGATCGTGCCGGCGACCTTCCTTGCGGGAGTGTTCTACTCGATCCACTCGCTGCCGGCGTTCTGGCAGCGGGTGTCGCGCCTCAATCCCTTCTTCTACATGATCGACGGGTTCCGCTACGGCTTCCACGGGGTGTCGGACGTCGACCCGCTGGTCAGCCTCGGGATCGCCGGCGCATTCCTCGCCGCGTTGTCCGCGGTTACACTCGCCCTCCTCAAGTCCGGCTACCGGCTGCGGCACTGAACTCCAGGAGCTCCCATGGTTCGCCCCGACGACATCCAGGCTTACATCGAGCAGGGGCTCGAGTGCGAGCTTGTCCGCGTGGCCGGCGACGGCCACCACTTCGAGGCCGTGATCGTCAGCCCCTCGTTCCGCGGCAGGTCGCGGGTGCAGCAGCACCAGCTCGTCTACCGCGCGCTCGGCGACCGCATGCGGGAAGAGATCCACGCGCTGTCGATGCAGACGTACACGCCCGAGGACTGGGCGGCGGCGAACGGCTAGCCGGGCCACGCGCGCCATTTTCTCGCCAGCTTTCGGGGTGAGAATCGACTCCCACGCTTCTTCCCCACCCGAATGGACAAGCTCCTGATTGCCGGCGGCGCGCCCCTGCGGGGCGAAGTACGCGTCTCGGGCGCCAAGAACGCGGCGCTGCCGATCATGTGCGCGGCGCTCCTCGTCGGCGAGCCGCTGCGGCTCGCCAACGTCCCGAAGCTGCACGACGTCCGCACGATGCTACGGCTGCTTGAGCAGATGGGCGTCACGGCGGCGCGCGACGGCGACCGCGTGGAGCTCGACGCACGGCGTCTCGACAAGCCCCTTGCTCCCTACGAGCTCGTGAAGACGATGCGCGCGTCGATCCTGGTGCTCGGGCCGCTTCTTGCGCGCTGCGGATACGCCCGCGTGTCGCTGCCAGGCGGCTGCGCGATCGGGCTGCGACCGGTCGACCAGCACGTGAAGGGCCTCGAGGCACTGGGCGCCGAGATCCGGGTCGAACAGGGCTACATCGACGCCCGCGCCGGGCGGCTGAAGGGGGCGCGGCACGCGATGGACCTCGTGACCGTCACCGGGACCGAGAACCTGATGATGGCCGCTTGCCTCGCGGACGGCACGACCGTGCTGGAGAACGCGGCGCGCGAGCCCGAGGTCGTCGACCTCGCGGACTGCCTAAACGCGATGGGCGCGCGGATCCGCGGCGCCGGCACCGACGTCATCACGATCGAGGGCGTCGCGCGGTTGTCGGGCGCGCGCCATCGGATCATGCCGGACCGCATCGAGACCGGCACCTTCCTCGTGGCCGCCGCCGCGACCGGCGGCGCGGTGACGCTGCACGACACGCGGGCGGGCCTGCTGGACGCGGTGATCGGCAAGCTGCGCGAGGCGGGCGCCGCGATCGAGGCCGTTGACGGCTCGATCCGGCTCGAGATGCGCGGCCGCCCGGCGAGCGTGAGCGTGCAGACCGCCCCGTATCCCGGCTTTCCGACCGACATGCAGGCGCAGCTCATGGCGCTCGATGCGATCGCCGCAGGCACTGCGACGGTCACCGAGATGATCTTCGAAAACCGGTTCATGCACGCGCTCGAGCTCGCGCGCCTGGGCGCCGACATCGAGATCTCCGGCAACACGGCGATCGTTCGCGGCGTGGCGCGCCTGCAGGGCGCCACCGTCATGGCGACCGACCTGCGGGCCTCGGCGAGCCTCGTCGTCGCCGGCCTCGTCGCGGAGGGCGAGACGCTCATCGACCGCATCTACCACCTCGATCGCGGCTACGAAGCGATCGAGGAGAAGCTCTCCGCGCTCGGCGCCCGCATCCGACGAGTGCGCTGAGCGCCCTCCCGCCGCACTCGTGCGGCTGCGGTAAACTGCTGTTTTTCCGAGAGCTTCCGCCGCCGTGCCCGGCATCACCATCGCCCTGTCCAAGGGCCGGATCTTCGATGAAACGCTGCCGCTCCTCGAGGCGGCTGGTGTGGCCCCGCGCGAGGATCCCGAGACCTCGCGCAAGCTGATCGTGCCCACCGTCCGCCCCGACGTGCGACTCGTCATCGTGCGCGCGTCCGACACCCCGACCTACGTGCAGTACGGCGCGGCCGACCTCGGCGTCGCGGGCAAGGATGTGCTCTACGAGCACGGCGGGGCGGGGCTCTATCAGCCGCTCGACCTGCGCATTGCGGTGTGCAGGATGATGGTCGCGGTCCCCGAAGGGTTCGACTACGCACACGCCGTGCGGCAGGGCGCGCGACTGCGCGTCGCGACCAAGTACCTGCGCGCCGCGCGCGAGCACTTTGCGGCGAAGGGGGTGCACGTCGACCTGATCAAGCTGTACGGCTCGATGGAACTTGCGCCGCTCGCCGGGCTCGCCGACGCCATCGTTGATCTGGTGTCGACCGGCAACACTTTGCACGCCAACAACCTGCGCGTGGTGGAGGAGATCATGCCGGTGTCGAGCCGCCTGATCGTCAACCAGGCGGCGCTCAAGATGAAGCGCACCGTGCTCCAGCCGCTCGTCGAGCGCTTCGAGGCCGCCGTCGCCGCCCATGCCTGAGATCGCGCGTCTTGCCGCGTGCGAGCCGGACTTCGACCGCCGGCTCGACGCGCTCACCGCGCTCGAGGCCGCGCAGGATGAGGCCGTCGACCGTGCGGTGGCGACCATCATCGCCGACGTCCGCGCGCGCGGCGACGCCGCGCTGCTCGAGTACACGCGGCGCTTCGACCGGGTCGCCGCGCAGCGCGCGGCGGAGCTCGAGGTCCCGCGCGGGGCGCTCGAGGCCGCGCTCGCCGGCCTGCCAGCCGACGTTCGCGGCCCGCTCACCGAAGCCGCCAACCGGATCCGCAGCTATCACGATCGCCAGCGTGCCGAGTCGTGGACCTTCACCGAGGCCGACGGCACGGTGCTCGGACAGAAGGTCACGCCGCTCGATCGCGTCGGCGTGTACGTGCCGGGCGGGAAGGCGGCATATCCCTCCTCGGTGCTCATGAACGCAATTCCCGCGCGCGTCGCCGGGGTCGGGGAGGTCGTGATGGTCGTGCCGACGCCCGGCGGCGAGCGCAGCCCGCTCGTGCTCGCGGCGGCGTGCCTCGCGCGCGTCGACCGGGTATTCGCGATTGGCGGCGCGCAGGCCGTCGCGGCGCTCGCGTACGGCACCGAGACCATCCCGGCGGTCGACAAGATCGTCGGCCCCGGCAATGCGTACGTGGCGGCGGCGAAGCGGCGCGTGTTCGGCGTGGTCGGCATCGACATGGTGGCCGGGCCGTCCGAGATCCTGGTGATCTGCGACGGCACAACCGACCCCGACTGGATCGCTATGGACCTCTTCTCGCAGGCCGAGCACGACGAGGACGCGCAGGCGATCCTGGTGTCGCCCGACGCCGGTTTCCTCGACCGCGTGGCAGCTAGCATCGACCGGCAGCTCCCCCAGATGCCGCGGCGCGACGTGATCCGGGCCTCGCTCGCGAACCGCGGCGCGCTGATCCATGTGCGCGACCTCGACGAAGCGTGCGACATCGCGAACCGCATCGCGCCCGAGCATCTCGAGCTGTCGGTGCGCGAGCCGGAAAAGTGGATCGAGCGAATCCGCCACGCGGGCGCGATCTTCGTCGGCCCGTACAGCTCGGAGTCCGTAGGCGACTATTGCGCCGGGCCGAACCACGTGCTGCCGACCTCGCGCACCGCGCGCTTCTCATCGCCGCTCGGCGTGTACGACTTCCAGAAGCGCTCGAGCATCATCAACGTCTCGCGCGAGGGCGCGCGCACGCTGGGCCGCATCGCGTCGAAGCTCGCTCGCGGCGAGGGCCTGCCGGCGCACGCGCGCTCGGCGGAATACCGTATCGGGAGCGACTCGTGAAGCGCAGCCCCGCCGATCTCGTGCGCGAGGAGATCCTCGCGCTCAAGGCGTACCACGTGGCGCCCGCGACCGGCATGATCAAGCTCGACGCGATGGAGAACCCCTATCGCCTGCCGGAGCCGCTGCGCGAGGAGATCGGGCGCGTCGTGTCGACACTCGCGATCAACCGGTACCCCGATCCCGAGGCGCCCGACCTGAAGGCCCGCCTGCGGGAGGTGTTCGGCATTCCGGCCGAAGCCGGATTGGTCGTCGGCAACGGGTCCGACGAGATCATCGCGATGGTCGCGCAGACGCTCGCGCGGCCCGGGGCGGTGCTGCTTGCGCCCGAGCCGTCGTTCGCGATGTACCGGTTGAACGCGGTGTACACCCGGATGCAGTATGTCGGCGTACCCCTCAATCGCGACTTCACCCTGGACCTCGGGCGGTTCCTAGAGGCGATCGCCGAGCACCGGCCCGCGCTCACGTTCGTCGCTTTTCCGAACAATCCGACCGGCAATCTCTTCCCGGAGGACGCGGTCGCGCGGATCATCGAGGTGGCCCCCGGGTTCGTGGTGGTCGACGAGGCGTACCACGTCTTCGCCCGCACGACGTTCATGCCACGGCTCCGGGAGTTTCCGAACCTCATGGTGATGCGCACCGTCTCGAAGCTCGGGCTCGCGGGAGTGCGACTCGGCTACGCCGCTGCGGCGCCCGAATGGATCCGGGAGATCGACAAGGTGCGGCCGCCCTACAACGTCAATGTCCTCACGCAGTTCGTCGCCGAGCGGCTGCTTGCGCACGCGAGCGTGCTGGAGCAGCAGGCGGAGCGAATTCGCTCCGAGCGCTCGGCCCTGCTCGACCACCTGCGCGATCTCCGCGGCGTGGAGGCATTCCCCAGCGACGCCAATTTCATCCTTGTGCGCGTGCCCGAAGCCGACGCCGTGAACGAGCGGCTGAAGGCGCGCAGGATCCTGGTTCGCAACTTCAACGGCAGCCACCCTCTGCTCGCGAACTGCCTGCGGCTCACCGTCGGCACGCCGGGCGAGAATCAGCTCATGCTCGACGCCCTGACCGCGAGCCTGTGACCTCATGAGAACCGCGACAGTGACCCGCAAGACCGCCGAGACGGACATCTCGGTGACGCTCAACCTGGACGGAACCGGCAAGGCGAAGCTCGCCACCGGCGTGGCGTTCCTCGATCACATGCTCGATCAGGTGGCGCGCCACGGCATGGTCGACCTGGAGGTGAAGGCGAAGGGCGACCTGCACATCGACGCGCACCACACCGTCGAGGACGTCGGCATCACGATAGGCCAGGCGCTCGCAAAGGCAGTGGGCGACAAGAAGGGCATCCGGCGCTTCGGCCACGCGTACGTCCCGCTCGACGAGGCGCTGTCGCGCGTTGTCGTCGACTTCTCGGGACGCCCCGGGCTCGAGTTCCATGTGCCCTTCACGCGCGGGCTGATTGGCGAGTTCGACGTCGATCTCGTGCACGAGTTCTTCCAGGGCTTGGTCAACCACGCGCAGGTGACGCTGCACATCGACAACCTGCGCGGCGCGAACGCGCATCACCAGGCCGAGACGGCGTTCAAGGCGTTTGCTCGCGCGCTGCGCATGGCGGTCGAGCCCGATCCCCGCGCGGCCGGTGCAGTGCCGTCGACAAAGGGCACCCTTTAGTCCCGTCACCGCAAAGGCGCAAAGGGCGCAAAGTCTGAGGCCTTGATTCAAAGCTGGACGGCGGCGTGGGTATCGAACGCAACCGTCTCGCTTTCCCCCTCGAAACCGATCCTCTTTGCGATTCTTTGCGTTCTCTGCGCTTTTGCGGTGAAGATTCTTAGTACATGACAACCATCGCAGTTGTCGACTACGGCATGGGCAACCTGCGCTCGGTGTCTAAGGCCGTCGAGCACGTCGCGCCCGATGCGCGCGTTGTCGTGACCTCCGACGCAGCCGTCTTGGATGCCGCAGGGCGCGTGGTTTTCCCGGGCCAGGGCGCGATGCCCGACTGCATGCGCGAGCTCGAGCGCGCTGGGCTGCGCGATGCGGTGGTGCGCGCGATCCGCTCGAAGCCCCTGCTCGGCATCTGCATCGGTGCGCAGATGCTGTTCGACTGGAGCGCGGAAGGCGATACGCCGGGACTCGGCATCTTCGGCGGAAAAGTGGTGCGCTTCCCGCACGACCGCCTGCACGAGGCGCCTGGCGGCCCGCTGAAGGTGCCGCACATGGGCTGGAATCGCGTGCACCAGGAGATGACGCATCCTTTGTGGCACGGGATCCGGAACGACGACCGTTTTTACTTCTGCCACAGTTATTTCTTCACGCCCGAGGACCCGGAAATCGAGAGCGCGACGAGCGAGTATGGGGTCCCCTTTACCTGTGCCGTGGCGCGCGATAACATCTTTGCGGTACAGTTCCACCCTGAGAAGAGCCACACGGCAGGATTGCAGCTCCTCGCGAACTTCATCTCCTGGAATCCATAGCCACGGATCCGTAACGGCGCCACGCGCGCCGGCAAGCCTACCCCCGAGCTATAGCTCCTGCCCGCGACCAGCGATGGTCATCATTCCGGCAATCGACGTGAAGGACGGCCGCTGCGTCCGGCTCAAGCAGGGCGACATGTCGACCGCGACGGTGTTCGCCGACGACCCGGTCGTGACGGCGAAACACTGGCTCGCGCAGGGGGCACGCCGCCTGCACGTCGTCGATCTGAACGGTGCAGCGGCCGGACGGCCCAAGAATGAGGGCGTGATCCGCAACATCGTGAAGGCGGTCGGCGACTCGATGCCGGTGCAGCTCGGCGGCGGGATTCGCGACCTCGACACGATCGAGAAGTATCTCGACGACGGGGTCAGCTACATCGTCATCGGGACGGCGGCGGTGAAGAACCCGGGCTTCCTGCACGACGCGTGCACGGCGTTCGGCGGACGCATCATCGTCGCCCTCGACGCGAAGGACGGCAAGGTCGCGGTCGAAGGCTGGTCGAAGCTCACCGGCCACGACGTCATTGACCTCGCAAAGAAGTTCGAGGACTACGGCGTCGAGGCGGTCCTCTATACCGACATCGGTCGCGACGGGATGCTCACCGGCGTCAACGTCGAGGCCACCGTGAAGCTCGCCCGCGAGCTGCGCGTGCCGGTCATCGCGAGCGGCGGGCTGACCGGCCTCGACGACGTCGAGAAACTGTGCGCGATCGAGTCGGAAGGCATCATGGGCGTGATCACCGGGCGCGCCCTTTACCAGGGAACGGTGGATTTCAAGCAGGCCCAGACCAAGGCCGACGCCTTGAGCGAAGCGGGAAAAGCGAAGCGGGACGCGTGACGGCGCGATTTCCCCGTTCCCCCTTTCCCCAGTCCCGGCCGATGTCTCTCGCGAAACGCATCATCCCTTGCCTGGACGTCAACGCCGGGCGCGTCGTGAAGGGTGTGAGCTTCGTGAATCTGCGTGACGCCGGCGACCCGGTGGAGATTGCGCGCCGCTACGACGAACAGGGCGCCGACGAGCTCTGTTTCCTCGACATCACGGCCAGCTCGGACGAGCGGGAGACGATCGTGCACGTCGTGGAGGACGTCGCGGCGCAGGTGTTCATCCCGCTAACGGTCGGCGGCGGGGTGCGGAGCATTCGGGACGTCCGGCGGCTCCTCAACGCCGGCGCCGACAAGGTCTCGATCAACACCGCGGCGGTGCAGAATCCGCCACTCATCGAGGAGGCCGCCGGCCGCTTCGGCGCGCAGTGCATCGTCGTCGCGATCGACGCCAAGCGTTCGGGGAGCCACTGGGAGGTGTTCACGCACGGTGGCCGGAAGCCGACCGGGCTCGACGCGATCGAGTGGGCGCGCCGCATGCAGGCCGCCGGCGCCGGCGAGCTGCTGCTCACCAGCATGGACCGCGACGGAACGCGCGCAGGCTTCGATTTGCCCCTCACCCGCGCGGTGTGCGAGGCGGTCGACATCCCGGTGATCGCGAGTGGGGGCGTCGGGACGCTCGAGCATCTCGCCGCGGGCGTGCTCGAGGGCAAGGCCGACGCCGTCCTGGCGGCGAGCATCTTCCACTACGGCGAGCACACGGTGCGCGAGGCGAAGGAGCTGATGGCCGCGCGCGGCATCGAAGTGCGGCTGTAGGCCGCGCGCCCCCGCATCTAGACCTGAGCCGCCCGACCCGCGGTTGCGCAATGGCTTACGATTCATGATTCACGACTCGCGGCGCACGCCCGTGGATTGGCTCGACGAGATCAAGTGGGACGACCGCGGCCTCGTGCCGGCGATCGCGCAGGACGCGCACACCGGCCGAGTGCTGATGTTCGCCTGGATGGATCGCGCGGCGCTCGCCGCGACGGCGCAGACGGGCGAAGCGGTGTACTACTCTCGGTCGCGCGGGCGGCAGTGGCGCAAGGGCGAGGAGTCGGGCCACGTCCAGCGCGTGCGAGAGATCCGTATGGATTGCGATAACGACGTCGTGCTCCTCAAGGTCGAGCAGGTCGGCGGGATCGCGTGCCACACCGGCCGCCCGGCGTGCTTCTTCCGGAAGCTCGTGGACGGACGCTGGGAGACGGTCGAGGCGGTCCTCAAGGACCCGGCGGAGACCTACCGACAGAAAGGCTGAGCCGATGGGAACCGAGAAAGCCATTGCCGAGGTCCTGGAGCGGCTCGCCGATGTGATCGAGAGCCGGAAAGGCGCCGATCCCGGCGAATCCTACGTCGGGCGCCTGCTCGCGCGCGGCGACGACGCCGTGCTCAAGAAGATCGGCGAGGAGGCCACCGAGCTCGTGATGGCCGGGAAGGACGGCACGCGGCTACGGATCGTCGAGGAGACCGCCGACCTGTGGTTTCACTGCCTGATCGCACTGGCGCACTACGGTCTGCGACCGTCTGACGTGCTGATGGAGCTGCGGCGGCGCGAAGGGATCTCGGGGATCGACGAGAAGGCCGCGCGCCAGGACGGCATCCGGATCGAGGCCCAGCCCAAGGACTGACGAGGCGAGCGATGTCGGACACGACCACCCCGGAGAACTGCGTCTTCTGCAGGATCGTGCGCGGCGAGATCTCGGCGAAGAAGGCCTACGAGGACGAGCTCGTGCTCGCCTTCCACGACATCCACCCGGTCGCCCCCGTTCACGTGCTCCTGATCCCCAAGGCGCACGTCGCGTCGCTGGCCGAATGCGGCCCGGACCACCAGGCCGTCCTCGGCCGGATGCTCGCCATTGCGCCGCGGCTAGCGCGCGAGCTCGGGGCGACCGACGGCTTCCGGACACTCATCAACACGGGACGGGACGGGCGGCAGGAGGTGTATCATCTCCACATGCACGTGATCGGCGGCCGTGACACCGGGCCGATGATCGTCCGTATCTAGCGAGGTAATGCCATGGGTTCTTTCAGCATCTGGCACTGGCTGATCGTCCTGCTCATCATCGTTCTGGTCTTCGGCACCAAGAAGCTGCGCAACATCGGCGCGGACCTCGGTGGCGCGGTCAAGGGATTCAAGGAAGGCATGAAGAGCTCGGGCGATGCCGCCGAGCCCGCGCAGCCTCAGCAGCAGGTCACGGGCCACACGATCGAGGGCGAGGTCAAGAAGGAGTCGAGCACCAAGGCCTGACCGCGCGAGGCCGCGCGGCGGGTCGAAAAAGATGCCGGGGCGACCCGGCGTCTTTTTTTGGACCGGGGCCCGAGCAGGTCTGACGCGCTCCCGACCGGTCGCAGAGAACGCTCCCACGATCCCCGTCATGTTCGACATCGGCTTTTCCGAGCTGCTGGTGATTGCGGTCATCGCGCTGCTCGTCATCGGGCCGGAGCGGCTGCCGAAGGTAGCGCGCACCGCCGGCCACCTGTTCGGCAGGCTGCAGCGCTACGTCAACGACGTCAAGGCCGACATCCAGCGCGAGATCGAGCTCGACGAACTGAAGAAGCTGCGTTCGCAGTTTGAGGACGCCGCGCGGTCGGTGGAGCAGTCGGTGAACGAGGTCGGCCAGGAATTGCGCTCGGCGTCCGACGACCTCAACCGGTCGATCGCGGGCGATGCACCGGCTCCCGCATCTCCGCCCGCCGAGACGCCGGGAGCGCTGCCCGAGGGCGCGCCGCAGGCGCCTCCGACACCGTCGAACGAAGCCAAGGTCTAGTGTCGCGCGCGACACTAGCCGCGACCCCGCGCGGCACCCGACGATGACGGCCCAGCAGGACACCTTCATCTCCCATCTCGTCGAGCTGCGCGACCGGCTGCTGCGGTCGCTCATCGCGATCGCGCTCGTCTTCATCGGGCTCTTCCTCTACCCGGGCTCGGGCCCGCTCTACGACTTCCTGGCGGCGCCCCTCATGCAGGCGCTGCCGGAGGGCGCCAAGATGATCGCAACCGGCGTCATCACGCCGTTTCTGGTGCCGGTCAAGGTCACCGCGTTCGTTGCGCTGTTCATCGCGCTGCCGTACGTGCTCTACCAGGCATGGGCATTCGTCGCGCCGGGCCTGTACGCACACGAGAAGCGGCTCGTGCTGCCGCTCGTCGTCGCGAGCACCGTGCTGTTCCTGCTCGGGGTGGGGTTCTGCTACTACTTCGTGTTCGGCAAGGTGTTCGCGTTCATCAACAGCTTCGCGCCGCAGAGCATCACGCCTGCGCCCGACATCGAGGCGTACTTCAGCTTCGTGCTGACCATGTTCCTCGCGTTCGGCGTGACCTTCGAGATCCCGGTCGTCGTGGTGGTGCTCGCGCGCGCCGGGATCGTGTCGGTGGAACAGCTCAAGCAAGCGCGGCCCTACGTGATCGTCGGGGCGTTCGTGATCGCGGCGATCGTCACGCCGCCGGACGTCGTCTCGCAGATCATGCTCGCCGTGCCGATGTGGCTGCTGTACGAGCTCGGCATGATCGTCGCGCGGTTCGTCGCCAAGCCGGCGGGGACGAGCGACTGGAAGGCGCCGGGCGACGCGGAGATGGAGAGCGAGCTCGACAAGGCCGACGCCGACCGTCCGAACACGAAGTGACGGCGCGGCCCGTCAAGGGCCGCCCTGCGTGCGCGGCCCGCTCTCCTTCAGCTTGCGCGCGAGGTCGCCGCTCATCACCGAACGTAGCGCGAACCGGATCGCGAGGCTCTCCCTGAGCAGCGTGCGCAGGGCGTCGTGCGACCATGCCAGGCAGCGCATCGGACTGGCGACGCGCACCGTCGCGGAGGCCACGTCGTGCGTCAGGAAGCTCACCTCGCCGAGGAATTCCAGCCCGGAGGTGTACCGGATCGGCCGGCCGTCTATCTCGATCGCCGCCGCGCCGTCGCAGACGAGCAGCACGTCGCGTACCGGTTTGCCCTGCTCGGCCACCACCGTCCCGGGCTCGAGCTGCACCCAGCGCCCCGTCGCGACCAGCTGCGCGAAGTCGATGAGCGAGAGCTGCGGGAAGAGTGTCCTGTGCAGCGAGCGCTCCTCCTCGGTGAGCTTGATCGCGCGGCTTTCCCGGTACAGGAGGAAGATGCGTACCGCGTTGATCGTGATGAACACGCAGTTCCAGAAGACCGAGATCCACAGCACTTCGGCGCGCGTGAAGAGGTATGTCATCCAGGTGAGCGACGACACGATCGACAGCGTGCGCAGCCAGACGATATCCTTCACCGTGTAGGCGACGCAGGTCAGCACGAACGCGAAATTGCCTATCAGATCGAGGAGAGCAATAGCGGGCACGGCGGGCCTCCCTGGCGCGAGGCCCATAGCGTACTCGACGGATCGGTGTGCGTGACGCGCGCGCGGGGAGCGTCTGACGAGGCCGCTGGCCGAGGTCTTTCGGCGCTCGCCGTCGCGACTTACCGGCGGCGTAAGGCGGCGCTAATTAGCTCGTCCAGCTACGCGCCGAACGGGGATGCAGGGGCCCCGCCTGCGGGGATGCGACCCTGGAGGAAGCGCGTGAAGACCGCCCGAGGCGCGCAGCATCCGGCTGCGGTGTCGCATCCATCGGCAAGCCGATGGAACCTGCTCCGCCCTCCGCGGTCGCCTGCCTCCCGACACCCCGTGGTTCCTTCTCAGGCCTTCCCTAGCGCGGGCCAGGCCGCCGCTGCGCAGGCGGCCGCTTGCCGACCATCACGGCCACGTCGAGCTCGCCCTGGCTGCGGCGCAGTTTGAGGGTCGCCTGGCTGCCTGGCGCCAGCGCTGCGACGGCATCGAGCATCGCGGCCGGATCGCGCGTCGGCCGGCCGTTCACCGCGATCAACACGTCGCCCGGCTTGACGCCGCCTTTCTCGGCGGGGCCGTTGCGCTCGACACCCGCGATCAGGACGCCGGTGCCGTCGGGGATCTTGAACGATTCGGCGAGCTCGGACGTCACCTCCTGCGCCTGGATGCCGATGTACCCGCGCGTGACGGAGCCCTCGGCGATGATCTGCTCCATCACTGTCCGGGCGGTGGATACCGGAATCGCGAAACCGATGCCTATGGAGCCGCCGCTGCCCGAGAGGATCACTGTGTTGATGCCGATCAGGTTGCCGGCGGTATCGACGAGCGCGCCGCCCGAGTTGCCCTGGTTGATCGCGGCGTCGGTCTGGATGAAGTTCTCGTAGGTGCTGACGCCGAGGCCGGTGCGGCCGAGCGCGGAGACGATGCCCATCGTCACCGTCTGACCGACGCCGAACGGGTTGCCGATCGCCAGCACGACGTCGCCGATGTGCACCGCGTCGAGCGCGCCCAGGGTGATCGCCGCGAGGTCGTCGCGGTCGACCTTGAGCACCGCGAGATCGGTTTCCGGGTCGGAGCCGACCACCTTCGCGCGGAGCCGCGTCTTGCTGTCGGCGAGTAGTACCTCGATTTGGTCCATGCTCTCGACAACGTGGTTGTTCGTGAGCACGTAGCCCTTCGGGCTCACGATCACGCCCGAACCGAGGCTCGCCGTGCGACGCCCCTCGCCGAGCGAGTCGCCGAAGAAGCGCCGGAACAGCGGGTCGTCCATGAACGGGTGCCGCTGTCCCTTCGCCGCCCCGGCGGTGAAGATGTTCACGACCGAGGGGGCGGCCTTCGCCACCGCGTCGCTGTAGGAGCTCGCCATGGCGCCCGCGGTCGGCGCGGGCGCGGCCTGCTTGACCACCACCGGCGCTTCGCGCGGCGCATCGCGCGCGGTCAGCCATTGGGGCTTCAGGGTGGTGACGACAAAGAGCAGCCCGAGCGCGACCGTTGCGGTCTGCGCGAAGATGAGCCAGATTTTGCGAAGAGTCATGGCGGACGCAGGGTTGAATTGTGCGCGCGTGCGATCGGAGGGACCTGCGCGCGTCTACAATGCGCGGCGTACCGACGCCGTATCCGTAGGGTGCAAACGTGCTGCGCGACGAACTGGCCCGTTATCTCGACCAGCTCCTGGACGCCTCCCGGATCAAGGATTATTGCCCAAACGGGTTGCAGGTGGAAGGACGCGCCGAGGTCGCCGCGCTCGTCACGGGCGTCACGGGGAGCGCGGCGCTGATCGAGGCAGCGACTGCGGCCGGTGCCGACGCGCTGCTCGTGCACCACGGCTACTTCTGGCGCGGCGAGGATCCGCGCCTGGTCGGTGCCCGCAAGCGCCGCATCGAGCTGCTGCTGGCTGCCGGCATCAACCTGTTCGCCTATCACCTGCCGCTCGATCTCCATCCGGAGCTCGGCAACAACGCGCAGCTTGCGGCGCGCCTCGGGCTCGTTTCCGAGGGTCGGACGGGCGAGCAGGATCTGGTGTCTTTCGGTGCCGCCCCGGCCGGCGACCTTGCGGCGTTCGCGGCGCACGTGGAGGCGCGGCTCGGCCGCGCGCCGCTGGTCGTGGGCGATCCCGGGCGGGCCGTGCGCCGGATCGCCTGGTGCACCGGTGGCGCGCAGGGCTTCTTCGAGACCGCGGTCGGGCTCGGGGTCGATGCCTACCTCACCGGGGAGATCTCCGAGCAGCACGTGCATCTCGCGCGCGAGTCCGGCGTCGCGTTCGTCGCCGCCGGCCATCACGCGACGGAGCGCTTCGGCGTCCAGGCGGTGGGCGAGCATCTCGCGCAGGCCTTCGGCCTGCGCCATCGGTTCATCGACGTTCCGAACCCGGTGTAACGGCGCGTCCGGCGCGCTGCGAGGGGATCCTATTTCCCTCGTCGGTTCAACGCGTTACGCGCAAAAACTTTCATTTCACTGGGCGCTTCCGCTATAATCCGCGCGCTCCCGCCGCCCAAGAACGACAACCGGCCGTCCTTTTCCCGATCACCGTCGAATTTCACCTTCCCGTTAGGAGCGAAGTCCTGCCATGAGCAACCCCTCCGAAGCCACGCTCCCGCCCGGCGCCGCGGGCGCGGAAGACGTCGACGCCGGCCGCCGCCGGATGCTGGTCGCGACCTGCGTCGCCGGCGGCGCCGCCTCCGCCGCGGTCACCTGGCCGTTCGTCGCGAGCATGCAGCCGTCGGCGCGCGCACGCGCCCTCGGCGCGCCCGTCGAGGTCGACATCTCGGCGCTCGAGCCCGGGCAGCAGCTGATCGTGGAGTGGCAGGGCAAGCCGGTGTGGATCGTCCGGCGCACGAAGGGGATGCTGGCGACGCTGACGAAGGACACGGCGCAGCTCGCCGACCCGGACTCGAAGCGCTCCGAGCAGCCGGCCGCGGCCCAGAACGAGTACCGCTCGCTCAAGCCGGAATTCATGGTGATGGTCGGCATCTGCACCCATCTCGGCTGCTCGCCCACCTCCCGGTTCACGCCGAACGACCCGACCATGGGCCCCAACTGGCCGGGCGGGTTCCTCTGCCCCTGCCACGGCTCGAAGTTCGATCTCGCCGGGCGTGTCTACGCGAACATGCCCGCGCCTGACAACCTGCCGGTGCCGAAGTACGCGTTCCTGTCGGACACGAAGCTCATCATCGGCGACGACTCGAAGGGGGCCTGACCGATGGCGAGCACAGGCACCACCCCGCACGTGAAGCAGCACTGGGCGAACCAGCTGATGGACTGGGTGAATGCCCGGTTCCCGCTGACCGACCTCTGGGAGAGCCAGTGGGGCAAGTACATCGCGCCGACGAACTTCAACTTCTGGTACTACTTCGGCTCGCTCGCCGCGATGGTCCTCGCGCTGCAGATCATCACCGGCATCTTCCTCACCATGAACTACAAGCCCGATGCGAACCTGGCGTTCGCCTCGGTCGAGTACATCATGCGCGAGGTCCCCTGGGGTTGGCTGATCCGGTACATGCACTCGACCGGCGCCTCCGCGTTCTTCATCGTCGTATACCTCCACATGTTCCGCGGAATGCTGTACGGCTCGTACCGCAAGCCGCGCGAGCTCACCTGGATCTTCGGCTGCCTGATCTTCCTCTGCCTGATGGCGGAGGGGTTCTTCGGCTATCTCCTCCCGTGGGGCCAGATGTCGTACTGGGGCGCGCAGGTGATCGTGAACCTGTTCGCCGCAATCCCGCTGATCGGACCCGATCTCGCAATCTGGATCCGCGGCGACTACGTGATCGGCGACGCGACGCTCAACCGTTTCTTCGCCTTCCACGTCATCGCGGTCCCGCTGGTGCTCGTCGGGCTCGTCGCCGCACACCTGATGGCGCTGCACGAGACCGGCTCGAACAATCCCGACGGCGTCGAGATCAAGAAGCAGCCGAAGGACCCGGCGACCGGCCTGCCGCTCGACGGGATCTACGCGCACCCGCAGTACTCGGTGAAGGACGTGTTCGGGATGACGGTGTTCCTGTTCGTGTTCTCGGTGATCATGTTCTTCGCGCCGGAGATGGGGGGATACTTCCTCGAGTACAACAACTTCATCCCCGCCGACCCCCTGAAGACGCCGGCGCACATCGCCCCGGTCTGGTACTTCACGCCCTACTACTCGATCCTGCGCGCGACCACGACCGAGCTCCTGTACGTGCTCTCGGTCGGGCTGGTCGTCCTAGTGGCGTTCTACTGGCGCGAGATCCCGCGCGGCCCCTGGCGGCAGCTCACGCTGGGCGTGACCGCGGTCGCGCTCGTCGGCTTCTACTTCATCGAGGCGAAGGTATGGGGCGTTGTGCTGATGGGCGCGTCGGTGCTGATCTTCTTCCTGCTGCCGTGGCTCGACCGCGCCCCGGTGAAGTCGATCCGCTACCGGGGCCCGCTGTACAAGAGCGCGCTCGCGGTCTTCGTCCTCGCGTTCATCGTCCTCGGCTACCTCGGCACGCAGCCGCCGACGCCAACGTTCACGCGCATCGCGCAGGTCGGCACGCTCCTCTACTTCGCGTTCTTCATCCTCATGCCCTGGTACTCCAAGGTCGACTCGTTCAAGCCCGAGCCAGCAAGATTGACGAAATGAAGAGACTCCCCCGCATCCTTCTCGTTTCCGGGCTCGTCCTGGCGGCGGCGCTCCCGGCGCGCGGCGCCGAGACCGGCTGGAAGCTCGACCGCGCGGAGGTGGACGTCACGGACAAGGCGAGCCTGCAGGCCGGGGCGCGCACCTTCGTGAACTACTGTCTCGGGTGCCACGGGGCCTCGCTCATGCGCTACAACGCGCTGCAGGCGATCGGGCTCACCGACGAGCAGATCAAGGACAACCTGATGTTCACTGCGGAGAAGGTCGGCATGCCGATCGCCACCGCCATGAGTCCCAGGGAGGCCAAGGACTGGTTTGGCGTCGCACCGCCCGACCTGTCGGTCATCGCGCGCTCGCGCGGGGCGGACTGGCTCTACACGTATCTGCGCACCTTCTACCGCGACCCCTCGACCGCAACCGGCTGGAACAACGCAGTCTTCCCGAACGTCGGCATGCCGCACGTCCTCTGGAAACTGCAGGGCCAGCGCGTGCTCAAGACCGAGGAGGTGATGAAGGACGGCAAGCCGATCAGCGACGGCCACGGCGGCACCGTGAAGGTGGCGACGTTCGAGCAGCTCACCCCCGGCGCGATGAGCGCGGTCGACTACGACCGCATGACGCGCGACCTCGTGAACTTCCTCGTGTGGGTGGGCGAGCCGCACCAGCTGGCGCGCAAGCAGCTCGGGGTGTGGGTGCTGTACGTCCTCACGATCCTCGTCTTCTTGACGTACTTCCTCTACAAGTCGTACTGGAAGAACCAGCACTAACCCCAAGACAGGAGGGGCGTGGCACCCCGCTGCGCCCCGCCAGAATCGCAGGCGCCCTGCTTGGCGCCAAAGGTAGCTCCATGATGAACCTCTACTCCGGAACAACCTGCCCGTTCTCGCAGCGCTGCCGCATCGTGCTGTACGAGAAGGGAATGGACTTCCAGATCATCGACGTCGACATGTACAACAAGCCGGAGGACATCGCGGTGATGAACCCGTATGGCCGCCTTCCGGTGCTCGTCGAGCGCGACCTCATCCTCTACGAGGCGAACATCATCAACGAGTACATCGACGAGCGGTTCCCGCACCCCCAGCTGATGCCGGCGGACCCGGTCATGCGGGCGCGGGCGCGGCTGTTCCTCTTCAACTTCGAGGTCGAGCTCTTCAGCCAGATCGAGGCGCTCGAGCAGGGTAACGCGAAGCAGCAGGACAAGGCGCGCAGCCACGTCGCCGACCGGCTGACGGAGCTCGCGCCGGTGTTCACGAAGCAGAAGTACATGCTCGGCGACGAGTTCTCGATGCTCGACGTGGCGATCAGCCCGCTCTTGTGGCGGCTCGACTACTACAGCGTAAGCCTGCCGAAGTCGGCCGCGCCGCTAATGAAGTACGCAGAGCGCCTGTTCAGCCGCCCCGCATTCATCGACGCCCTGACGCCGTCCGAAAAGGTCATGCGGAAGTGACCGGGGGTGGGCCGGGGCTGGCGCACCGCGGTCATCCCGGCGGACAACCGGTTCCCGGCCAACCTCCGGCATTTCGCCACATCCCGTCGACCGCCTGTCCCACCCCGCGCACGCCTGCACGGTAAACTGGGCGGATTCGACGCGCTGCCCGCCGTGGCTCACCTGACCTCCACCAAGCCCTACCTTCTTCGCGCCCTTTACGAATGGTGCGTGGACAACGGCTTCACGCCCTACATCTCCGTCGTCGTCGACGCGGCCACCCGCGTGCCCGTCGAGTTTGTGCGCAACGGCGAGATCGTGCTCAACATCGGCCCGCTCGCGGCGAACCGGCTCAAGATGAGCAACGAGACGATCGAGTTTTCGGCGCGCTTCGGCGGCGTCGCCAAGGAGTTGTCGATCCCGGTCTCCCAGGTCGCCGCGATCTACGCGCGCGAGAACGGCCACGGCATGTCGTTCGAGATCGACCGCACGAAGACCGCGTGGGAAGCGAGCAGCGAGGCGGCTGCGCAGCCCGCGGCGTCGCCCGAGTCGCCGACTCCCGCGCCCGGCGGCGGCAAGCCGACCCTACGCGTGATCAAGTGACCGCGCCGAGCGCGCGCGTGCGCTCCTCCGGCGTACGCCGGAATCCAGACGAAGCGCTGCGTACAATTACCCTCAGCCGGCTTAGCTCAGTTGGTAGAGCAACCGCCTTGTAAGCGGTAGGTCCCGGGTTCGATTCCTGGAGCCGGCACCAAGAAATCAAGCGCTTAGGAGAGGTATCCAGGACCATGGCGCAACTAGAGCGGCCCGAATATCTGCAGAATATCCACGCCCTTCGGACTGGATGAACGGTCACCACTTTGCCTCGAACGCAGGGCGCCGGCCGCGCCTGGTGGCTGCTATGGGGCGATCGTTACCGGCGAGTGGAGAAGCGCCGCACGCGCGCCGCGGTGGGTAACCCGAAACTCATCACGACTAGGACGCCAACCACGATCTCCGAAAGATGGTCGTCTCTGACGTGTCCTCCCAATCCACCCAAGATCAACCCGCCATGAACTCACGGAACGCGGCAGGGAGCAGTGCGTCAAGGTCCTTGTGAAGCGTCCCAGCGTGCTTCAAGGCGGTCGTGCAGGTAAGCGCGAGACCGACCGATGGAATGCACTACTCGGTTAGCCAAGTGGACAATCGGCCCATCTTCCCCGAAGGCACGAGGTTCTTCGATGTAGACGGTGTGCCAGTGTCGGTGGCGCCCGATCGGAATTGCATGGCTCGGGATGTTCTTGAGGCTAGACCATTCCCGATTGTGGCGATGGAGCGCCATGGTCGGCTCATTTCCAATGAGGAGTTCTTGTCCATGCGCGAGACGGCTTCGCGGACAAACCCCCATTGGAGCCTGAAAGGGATGACGCCCGAGCACTTCAAGGCGTGGGCTGACCAGGCGGCGAAGGAGCTTGCGGCGAACCTCAACCGCAACGTCCGCCGCAAGTCCGACCTCGGCCGCTAGGCGCTCGCTCCCGAGTCGTCACCTCGACGCCGACTCGCAAGTCGGATCACCGCTTGAACGTGCGGGCGGAGTTGAATGATCGCGCCGACAGATGGCGGCATGGCCGGTCCCGCCCGGGAAAGGGACTAGGCGACAGTCCCGGCGGTGCTCTCCGATGCCCGAAGGCCAGCAAACTGCACGAGGGTCTCGAGGGTGAGACCGGCGTCCACCCCCTTTCCCGCGAGCACGCTCTTCACCGACTCGGTCTCCAGCAAGGCGCGCGTCTCCGCCTTCGGCTCACGGGTCTTGTCGAACGCGAGTTCCAGGAGGTACTCCTCGAGCTGCGGCCAGCGCAGGCACACGATCGTCCACAGCGCAAGCTGCTTGCGCCGCGTCTGATCGACGATGTCCAGACCGGCGAGGACCGCGAGATCGCGCTGCAAGGCATAGGCGTTCACGAAGCGCTTCATGGAGCGCGGATTGGGATCCAGGAGCGGGGCGAAGGGGCTCAAGAAGAACTCCGTACTCTCTTCGACCGGGGCCGTTCCGAGCTTCTCGACGGCCATCTCGCGGCGCACCTGGAGCCGCAAGGGATCGTCCGTGTCCGGGCCGGTCTCGCTCATCATCGAGAACACCGCCTCCTGCGTCTTCGCGTCGGCGAAGCGCTGGCGCTCGCTCTCGCGCAGCGCTTCGTACTGGGCCGGCGCGACCTCGCGCGTTCGCAGCAGGTAGTCCCAGTAGGTTCTGCGGACCTCCTCCGAGAGCCGCGGCACGGAGACCGAAAGCTGGACCGCTTTCTCGAGGAAGAGTGAGCCCAGGGCCCGGCCGGGCTCGTGCACCGTGCCGGAGAACTCCGTGTAGGTCTTCTCGAAGCAGGTGTGGAGCCAGCGCCGGTCGGCCGCAACGACGTAAACCACCCTCGGATTGCGAAAGAGGGTCTGGATGCCCTCCAGGAGGCTCACGACGTACTCGCGTCGGCACCGGTCGAGATCGTCGATGAAGATCGCGATGGGCAGATCGATCGCCGTGCACAACCGCCCGAAGTGGCGCTGGACCCAGTGCATGGGATCCGAGGCGTGCTCGACGAACGCGCGGGCCGTGCTCACCGAGCCCGGGGACAGAGAGCGAGTCATCACGAGGCTCACCGACAGGAGCGTCCCGATGAGGGCGAGGATTCCGCTGATCGCACCGGCGTTCGCCGAGAGTTTCTCGAGCCAGACCGAAGCCGAATCCGATAAACCTGTGCGCATGGGAAAGTAGACGAGGGCCGCCAGACCGAGGAAGAACAGCGCGGCGAAGAAGATGTCCTTGCGCCCGGTGTAGAAGCGCCACCACCACTCGGCCGACCTCAACCGCAGCGCTCGGCGCCATCCGGCCCGTTCCCGGACTTGCTCGCGCGAATGCAGGTACACCGTGTTCAGAAGCGGCCACCACGGCGGATCGAGCCCCTGGTGCTGCCAGGCGTTGAACTCGACGACGATCCAGTTCGATACCCGATCGCCGGACGGTTTCAGCAGCTCCTCGCGCAGCAGATTCAGCAGCGTGGTCTTGCCCGTCCCCCAGGGGCCGTGGAGGTGGAGGATGAAGCTCGTCTGTCCGAAATCCCGGTATTCGCTCCAGATCCGACTCAGGCGTGCGGCGAGCGTTCGCGCGAAGGCTTGCCGGCCAAGCCGATCCTGTACGGCGGGGCTATCGATGTGCAGGGGCGCCGAGTCCGATGGGGCGGAGGGCGCGCCGGCGGCCGCGAACCACGTTTCTACCGGCTCCCGCATCTCCTTCTGCAGGGCTTCCAGAAAACCGGCCGCCGCCAGGTACTTGCCGAGGTTCTCGTCGACGCGCGCAAGCCCCAGCACAAGTAGGCGTCCGTGGACCGTGTCCGGTCGCGCGGCGCCAAAGAGCGATTGCACCTCGCCGATCCAGGCCTGGACCGGTTGCGCGCGTCCCACGGCTGGCCCGCTGCGCCCTGCGAGCCGCTTGGCCTCCCCGGCGCCGTATTCCTTGTGCGCCGCGAGCATGGTCTTGACGATGTCCCAGGCGGTGACGCTCGATTGCGATGCGAGCGACCTCACTACTCCGCTCACGGAGGGCGAGAGAGGAACGTCGCTCGCCGATCGGGTGGGTCCGGTCGGCAGTCGGCTGATGTCGCGCGCTCGTAGCGCCTCCACCAGGGCCTTCAGCCCCGCGTGGTCCGCGCTTCCGTCCCAGCCGCCCAGCTCCGCCCGGTGAAAGCGCGTCCAGGGGCCGGGCAGGGGCTCATCGTCGAGCCGGACGACAAGGTAGTTCGCCGGGGTGGCCTCGCGGCCCGGCCAGCCCGTCCATCGCCCGGCCTGAAAGGCTGCGTGCGACCAGAGGAAGAGATGGACGTCCGCGCGAGGCGACTGAATGTTGACGCCCAGCTCCTGCGCCTGGTCGTCGCCCTCCCACGATAGGCCAACCCCTTGCCCACGCAGATGCCTGCCGAGCAGGACGCCTCGCTCACGGTCGGGCGGCGTGAAGTAAAGGTGATAGGGCAGCGTTCGATCGGTCATGCGGGCACCGACCTCTCTTGCTGCGTCGACGCGCCCATTCTAGTGCGGCCTGTGTGCGCTCGACGAACCCATGGCACCCCAGCCTCGGCCTGGCGGTCGGCGCTTCGCGCGGCGGCTGGTCAAGACGACGGGGCGGTGATCGCCGCATTGATGCGCGTATTCCCATACGCGACCAGCAACATTGGCCACTACATTCGCATCCACGCCTGCTAGTGGCTGAGGAGTGTCGGAGAGACCTACACGAGACACAATCAGCCGGTTGGACGAGGCCGAGCACGGGTCGGGGCAGCTGCCGATTGGATCTCAAAGGACGACACCCTACGTGCCGACGACCGGATTGTTTTTCTAGAGCTTCGCCCTGGGCCCGTAGCCCACGGGATAGGACAGTTCGGCGGCAACTTCCTTCGCCTTGTCGATCGGATCGACGTGGCGGCGACGACCTTCACACCGACCGCGGCGTTCTCAGGCGGCCGCTCGCTTGCGATGCCGTTGCACCGTGACGGATATCGAGGTTCGCTTTCGCGAGCCCGCGATTGCGTGAGCGCGTCAGGAGCGCTTACTACGACCCCAGCTTCGGCTTGCCTGGCCCGGGCGTACGGCGGTGCTTCAGGCGATCGCGAACGAGCTTGGCGACGAGTGGTATCGCGATGAGCAGGCCGAGTCCTGCGGTCGCGAGCAGGATACGGCCGCTCTCGCCGGTTGCCATCTCGCCCCCGAAGTGCGCGAGGACAAAGCTCGCTGGGGCGACGCCCGCGAGGGTTGCCAGGGCGAAACGCCAGAACGAGAGCACCGTCAAGCCCGCGGCATAGCTGATCACGTCGAACGAGATGAACGGGAGCAGCCGGGTCGCGAATACGAGCCCCATGAGCACGTTCTGGGAGCCGATCCAGCCGAGCGCGAGCCGGTCGCCGAACCAGTGGCGGAGCAGTTCATGACCAACCAGTCGCGCGATGCCGAACGCGGCGAGCGCGCCGAGCTCCGCGCCGGCGAGCACGTAGAGCGTTCCCCACGTATGCCCGTAGGCGGCCCCCGCGGCGAGGGCGATCGGCGCGCTCGGAATGGGGCTAACGAGGATGGCGAGGACCATCAGCGCGATCACTGCGATCGGGCCCCAGGCTCCAAGCGCGGCGATGCTCGGCTTCAGGGCCGAACTGTCCAGGATCGCGGTGATCGCGCCCGATTGGTGCAGCAGCCAGTATGCGACTAGGAGGCCGAGCACGAGCGCCGCGCCGATGACCACACGAGAGCGCTTCACGAGGGGTGGACTTCGGCGGTGCGCGTTCGGCCGTGTCCCTGCGCCGGCGGCGCCGAGGCGCCGGCGCGCCGCGGCAGCTCCGGCGATGGTCGTCGGCGGTGGTCGGCGGGAGCCCGGGCATTCAAGCGGATCATTTCGCGTACCGATAGTTTCGCTCGATGTCGGCGCGAGTGACCACGCCATACACGCTCGCGGTACCCGCCGCCGCGGGGCGCGGGAGGTAGAGGGCGTCTGCGGCGGCAATCACCGCGAGCATGCCAGGCCAGATGATGTTCGGATTGCCGGTGAGCTCGAGCATTTCGGTCAGTGCGGCGAGCAGCGCGAGCAGCATGCCACCCATCATCGCGCCGAGCCCGATGACAGCGTAGAAACCGTGTGCGAACTCAATGATCAGGCGAAAGGCGATCATGACCAGCGCCGCCAGCAGCCCGCAGACCAGACCGAAGGATGCGAGCTGCGGCAGCGCCTCGGCCCGCACGCGCTGATCGTCCAGGACGCGCGCGAGTGTATCGCGCGCACCTCGCGCAGCCGGGGACTCAATTTCAGTATTCGTCTAGTGCGGCCATCGGGTCCCAATGGTACCGGCCTGCGCAGCCTGCGGCCGGCTTTCCTAAACGGACGTCCGGACTTCGCTGCGTACATCCCGACGCCGCGCGCAGGCTGCCGCCCGGGGCGCGTGAACCGGAGCCCGGCGCGGAGATTGTGACCGTCCCGGGAGTTGGGGGATACGTGCGAGCCGGCCCGCGTTACGGCTTCGTCGCCTCGCCGGCAAGCGCTTCGAGGGCCTTCTTCAGGTTCGGTGCCACCGCGCAGTTCGGCACGCCGTGGCGCGCGGCAAGAAACTGCGGATCGTTGTAAGCGAGCCAGACTTGGCCCGATTCGTCCTGCCACGCGAGCGCCTTGAGCGGCAGGTCAATGCCGATCGACTGCGCGCACTCCATGAACGGCGTACCGCCCTGCGGGTTGCCGAAGATCAGGAGCTCCGTGGGGCGCAGGGTGCGCCCGATCTTCTGGGCGCCCGCGCCATGGTCCACGCGCACGAAGATCACGAGGTTCCGAGCCTTTGCCGCCGACTCGAAGCGGTCGATCGTTTCCTTCACGGCATGCGGGCTCTTGACTGCGATCAGGCCGTCGGCGGCGCGGACGGCCCAGACCGACGCGACCGCGCCGAAAAGCAGAGCGGCGGAGAGTGTGGGGCGCATTGGCGGTCTCCTTCCGGTGTGAATGGGCGATCATCGAACGAACCCCCCCGCGGTGGAAGCGCGACCTCGGTCACGCGCCGGAGGCCGCCCCGCACATCGTTCGGCGCGCCGCGCGAGCGGGCGCCGAGCCCTGGCCTGATCGGCTCACTCCTGTACGCGTGCGGCGACGCGCCGGGCTACGAAAGCGGCCTCCATCTCTACACTTACGGCGTGCCCCGCTGCAAGGACGGCGCGTGGAATCGCGTTGCCGACGCGCTCGAGCGCTGGATCGGGCACTCGCTGCTCGCTCTCGCCGCGCGATTCTCGATCGCCGGCATCTTCTTCATGTCCGGCCGCACGAAAGTCGAGGGCTGGCTCGCGTCCGCGACAGCGCCGTCGCGCTGTTCGCCGACGAGTACAAGGTGCCGCTGCTTCCCCCCGAGTTGGCCGCGCACCTCGCGACCTACGTCGAGCACCTCTTTCCGGTCCTTCTCGTGCTTGGCCTCTTCACACGGCGCTCGGCGCTCGCGCTGCTCGGCATGACCGCGGTGATCCAGATCTTCGTCTACCCGGCGGCGTGGGCGACTCAGCTGTCCTGGGCCGGGCTCCTGCTTCACCTGGTCGGCCGCGGCGGCGGCGTGGCGTCGCTCGATCAGGCGCGCGCATCGACGTGCCGCGAGGACCGGCGCCGTCAAAGGCTCGTTCGAGGACCGGTGAAGGGTGGCGAATCAGCGGGCGAGAGGCGAACGCATGGAGGGTGCCAAGTCCCACGCGGTTGGCCTTTCGCGTAGCGGAACAGCGACGACGCTCGGATATCAGCCAATGCAATCGACGCGAGCGACGGGTTTCCGACTCCCTAGACTTCCGCCATAGTCGTCTGCGGCCGCTGAGATCCTCACCCGCCAGATGGCGCTAGCGCACCGGACTCGACGTCTATTTGAAATGAAAACCGCTTGTCCCGAACTAACTGCCCGAACAGGCAACTACTTGACGCTGAACAAGACTCACGTCGGACGGCCGTTCGATTCGGAGGAGGCCTCGGGTGTCGTCTTCAAGGACGACATGCTGCGTGCGGATGGCCGGCGTTCTTCCTGGGGATCCTGCGCAGCTTCTCGTCCCCTCAGTGCTTAATGCCGTATTCGCGAATCTTGCGCCACAGAGTGGTGCGCCCGATCCCCAGCTCCCGCGCGGTTTCCGTCAGATTGCCTCCGTGCGCGCTGATGCTCTTCATGATGATCTCCCGCTCGTGTTGGTCCAGCGTCGCCCGCGACGCCGAAGTCGCCGCGGGCTGGGCGCGAGAGGGAGGTGGGCGGCGCATCGCGTCCGGGAGATCGTCGCGCCCGATCACATCGGAGCGGGCGATTGCGGCCGCCCAGTCGAGCGCGTTTTGCAGCTCACGGATGTTGCCCGGAAAGGGGTACGCGGACAGTGCGTGCAGCGCCTCATCGCTCAGGTGGTAACGGTGACCGCGGGAGCGCGCGAGGCGTTCGAGATAGGCCTCCGCAAGATAGGGGATGTCTTCCGGGTACTCGCGCAAGGGCGGCACGTGGATGCGCGCGACATTGAGCCGGTAGAACAGGTCCTGCCGGAATTCGCCGCGCGCCACCGCCTCCTCCAGGTTGGAATTCGTCGCCGCGATCACCCGCACGTCCGCCACGATCGTTTGGTTACTGCCGATCCGCCGAAACTCCCGGTCCTGCAACACGCCCAGCAGCTTCGCCTGCAGGTTCGCGGGCAGTGACCCGATCTCATCGAGAAAGAGCGTGCCGTTCCGGGCCTCCTCCACCAGGCCCTTGCGGCTGCTGGCGGCGCCGGTGTAGGCGCCCCGCTCGTGGCCGAAGAGCTCGCTCTCCAGCAGCGGCTCGGGAACGGCCGCCATGTTGACGGTCACGAAGCGGCCCTGCGCCTGCGGCGCGCGGGAATGGATCGACTTGGCGATGAGGTTCTTTCCGGTTCCCGTCTCGCCCGTGATGAGCACAGTGAGGGGCGTGGCGGCGATGGTGCGCACCTGCTCCGCCACGTAACGCATGGCGGGGCCGTGAGCCACGAGGTCGGTGGCGCTGGCCAGCACGTCCACGTCCCGGCGCAGGTCCCTGACCTGCCCGTGCAGGGCCTTCCGCTCGAGCGCCTTGTTGATCCGGAGGATCACTTCGGGGTTCTTGAAGGGCTTGACGATGTAGTCGTACGCGCCGAGGCGCATGGCCTCCACCGCGGAATCGATGGTGCCGTAGGCGGTCATGATGATGACCGACGCGTCGGGCGCGCGCGTGCCCGCCTCGCGCAGGACGTCGAGACCGGACAGGGGCTGCATGCGCAGATCGGTAAGGACCACGTCGGGCCGGAACTCTGCGAGCAGCTCGCCGATGTTCTCGCGGCTGCCGGAGGACCGGGCATCGAAACCTTCCTTGTGCAGCACGAGCTCCAGGGCCCGGCGCATGCCGGTCTGGTCATCGACGATCAGTACGCGTGCGCTCACGACTCGTGCAAGGCCGCATCGCGGGCGGCAGGGATGTGCTTCGACGCCGGTAGGCGGATGTTGACCCGGGTGCCGCGGCCTTCCTCGGATTCGATGCTGATGCTTCCGCCGTGCGTATTGACGATGCGCTGGACGATCGTCAGCCCGAGGCCTGTCCCCCCGGGCGGGTGGTGAAGAACGGTTGAAACACCTTCTCGCGGATATCGGCTGTCATGCCGCAGCCCGTGTCCGCCACGCGCAGGACGACCATGCTGTCCTGCGCGAACGCGCTCACGGAAAGCCGGCCGCTGCCCTTGATGGCCGCGAGCGCGTTTTCGGTCAGGTTCCAGATCACCTGCTCCACCTGGAGGGGGTCGCCGGTCACCAGGGGAAGGTCCGGTGCGATCGCCGATTCCACCCCCACGTCGCCGTACCGGAGCGCGAGGCTGTCGAGGACTTCGCGAATCAGCGGCTCGAGCACCAGGGGCCGACGCTCGGAAATCCGGGTGTGCGCGAGCGTCAGGGTGTCGGAGACAATGTGGTTGAGCCGGTTCACCTCTCGCTCCAGCAACTCCACCACCTCGCGCCGCTCGTCGGCCGACACCCGGGCTTCCTTCAGGAGCCCAACCGCGCTCGACATCACGCCGAGCGGATTGCGAATCTCGTGCGCCACCCCGGCGGCCATCTCGCCCAGCGAGGCGAGCCGTTGGCGTGAGGAGGCTGATGCATCCTAATCGGAGGTCGGGGCGTGACGAGCGTTCGAGCCAGCGCTCGGACGAACTTCTATCCGTGCCGGAGGAATGGATCCGGCACCACATCCAGCATGCGCGCAAAGTGCGTTGGCAAACCCCATTTAGCGGCGCGCCCCATCTTTTGCAACGGTCACCGTGTAGTGACCCGCGGACCTTGCGGGCGCGTCGACCCTTGATCACGACGATGCGCTTCCCTCGCCAGCTTCCTGCATCAGGGTAAGGCTAGACCTCGATTAAGCGGTGACTGGCTTGAGCAGGGCTCCGGCCGGGATCTCGCCGTGCTCGAGGTAGCGCCACAGCGCGATGGCTAGGCGCCGCGCCAGGGCCACGATGCCGACCCGCCGCATGCGCTTGCCGGCGCCCGCGAAGCGCCGGCGGAACCACTGGGTCAGAGCACTGTCCGGCTGCAAGCTGAGCCACTTCCACGCCAGCTCCACGAGCAACGCGCGCGCTCGCTTGTTGCCGGCTTTACTGATGCCTTGATCGACTCGGCTGTCGCCGCTGTCGTAGGGTGTGGGCGCAAGTCCCAGGCTGCCGGCGATCTCGCGCCGGTTGGCAAAGCGCCGCCAACCGAACAATTCTTTATCCAAGATCCAGGCGCCGCGCGGCCCGATCGCGCGCAATTTGGCGAGCTGTGCCACCACGGGGTGCCGGCCCGCCGCTATCGCCTGACGCCGTGCCGCCTCCAGCGTCTTCATCTGCTCCTTGACCAGCGCGAGCCGCGCACTCTCGCCCTCGATCTCGGCACACAGGTTCGGTGGCACCTGCTCGCCATGGTTGCTCCACCAGCGCGCCCAATCGCGCCCGCCGATGCGGCCCGGGCGTAGGTTGTGCAGCACCAGCAGTGAGCCGATGCGATTGGTATGGGCATCGCGCTCTTTGGCCAGCCGCGCGATTTCCCGGTGCGTGCGGCGCGCATCTTCCTGTTGCGGCGTCGGCTCGTGCAGCACCGACCACACACGCCGCTCGCCGCCGTGGTAGCGCTGCAGCAACCCCAGCAGCTTGTCGCCATCGAGCCGATCGGTCTTGGCGCGTTTGGCACGCCGGTTGACCTCGATACTCGAGGAGTCGACCACGATGCTGTCGATCCCCTGCTCAAGCAGCCACCGGTGCAGCCACCAGCCGTCGCGGCCGGCTTCGTAGCAGCTGTGCGCCTTCGCGCCGGCATCGAGCCTGCTATGCGCCTTGGCCTTACGTATGCAGTCCAGAACCGCAGCTCGATCGCCCGCGCACACGGTGTACCGACTCGGGCCGCGGCGGCCATCGCTCATTGTCAGCGTCCACCGCTTGTCGCCCAGCTCGAAGCTCAGGTACAGATCGGCGAAGAGCGCCGTATCCTTGTTTTGAAGAACTGTCTCGGGTGAGCTCATTTCCGAACTCCTTTGGCTAGAGGGTTGGAAATTCCGTTTTAGTCGCAACGGTCTCGCTTGAGCAGTCCTTCATAGGATCTTCTCTAGACCACAACAGGCGGCAACGGGTCGCTTTGCGACGGTCGGGTGAAGTTCGCTGACCGGCCAGGAACGGCCGGTCCGGTAAGTCGTGAAACTTGCTCGAAAGCGGTCAGTGCAGATCAGCTGTTGGTGCAGGGGATCACCGCCCGGGCACCTCGTCAACGTAGGTGGCCGCGTTACGCGAATCAACTGCAGCGACCTGGAGCGAAAGATACGAGATTCCCTCTCCCGCGACGCTGACGACCGGCCTCAGGCGCTTGCGGCAACGCCGCGCGGCGCCGCAGCTGCGACATCCGCGGCCGGCGTGGCCGGTCGAACCTGGATGAAACAGTAGCCTGAGTGCGTGTCCTCGTGGACACGGCGGTGGACTTCATCCGCGATCCGCGAGGCGTCCTCCACGGCGAGGCCCGGCAGAACCTCGACCACCATGCCGGCGTGCACGGCGTCCGGCCCGACGTACTCGGCCCGCAGGTCACGGACGCCCATGACGCCGGGAACGGACCGGGCGACGCGCTCGAGTTCGGCAAGATAGGCCGCACCGGGCGAACGACCCATCAGGAAGCTTGCGTTCTCCCGGAAGAGCCCCACGGCATTGATGGCGATGATCGTGGCGACCACGATCGCCGCCAGCGGATCGGCGAGCGGGTAACCCCAGGCGATGAACAGCGTGGCGGCGAGCGCCGCCGCGAGACCCAACTCGTCGTTGACGAGCTCGAGCAGCTGTGCCTTGACCGCCGCGCCACGCTCCTTCTGCAGGAAGAGCTTGATGAGCGGGATCGCCGCGATCAGCATCGAGACGGCGAGTACGGCGATCACGAGCGGGAGGTTCTGATACTCGGATGGAGCGGGCTGGACGAGCCGCGGGATCGCCTCGCGGTAGAGCTCGAAGCTGGTGAACGAGATGAACAGTGTCGCCGCGACCAGCGCCGCGACGTTCTGGGCGCGGCCATAGCCGAACATGTACACCTCGTCGGCACCGCGGTGGGAGTACCGCGCAGCGATCAGCAGAAACCCGGAGATGAAGATGTCGCTCAGCGTGTGCAGCGCCTCGGCGAGGAGCACCATCACGCCGGACACGAGATAGACCGCGAGCTTCATGCCGAAGACAACGAAGTACGCGGCCAGGACGAGCAGCAATCCCCGTTCTTCCTTAGCGTCGCGCACGATCATCTCCCCGTCGCATGGGGTCGAAGTGATACTACACGCGCGCCGCGCGCCTCAGTTGACGCGCGTCAACAATCGTCGGCCTGCGGCCGGGTATCTTCTTCGAATAAGCGTGAGCTCGATGCGAGTCGGGGGTCAACCATGTTGAAGCTGAAAACGGGGAATCTGCAGTTGGCGAACATGCTGCTCGCGGTCGGTGTTCTCGTGCTTGCCGGGCCGGTTTTCGGCCCGGACGGCGTGGTGCCGGTGCTCGCTTCCGATGCGCTGGGTCTCGGCGCAGGGAGCCTGCTCCTGCTCGGGGCTTTCGGGCACTGCGACACGCTCGATGGCCCGGTGATCGGGCTCGCGCGCAAGGCGCTCGAGACGGGCAACGTCAATCTCGTCCTGCCCTGGGTCCCGCCGGAGGACGAGCCGGAGATCCGCCACGCGTTCGAGCACGCGGCCGCGGTGCGGAAGCTTGGGGCCGCGGCCCGCGAGCTCGCCGACAAGCACTTCTTCGAGACGCTGGTCCGCATCCATCGCGCGAGCGAGGGCGCGCCCTACACCGGGCTCAAGGCCGCCGGCCTCGATCTGGGTCCGGCGGTGCCGGCGGCCGACAAGGCGCTGGAGGATGGATCGATCGACAAGGTCGTGACGCTGCTCACCGACGCTGTCCGCGAGGGCGTGCATCGCCACTTCCACGCCGCCTACCATCGGCGGAAGTTCGACGCGAACGATGTCGCGGCGGGTCGCGACTACGTGGCAGCCTACGTCCCTTACGTCCACTACGTGGAAGGCTTGTGGGACGCCGCGACCGGCGCGCGCGGGCATCACGCCGAGCACGCCACTCAGCACGTCCACTGACCGCCGTGGTTCTCCTGGTCGCGCGGCTCGCCCGAAGCGAGACCGTCCTCGGTGCGCAAAGCGCGATCGAGATGACCGACAGGCTCGGACGCGACGCCAGATGACAGGCCTTGTGGCCGGCGCTCGACGCTTGGCTGAAATGGACAGCGATGCGCGAGGTGATGTCTGACCCGGCAGAGCGACCGCCTGGGGAGGCAGGAGCAGGCGATCAGAGTTGATACGCCGCACTTCCGGTTTCCACCCGCATAGCGAAGTCCGCGAACGTCTGCTTCTCGAGCGCACGACAGGCAGCAACGGGTCGACTCCGGTCGGTCGCCACATATGCGCCGCCTCGGCTCACCGTCGTGCTCAGCTTTGGATTCAGCGGCGTTCCCACGGCGTATACATCCTCCCCGACAGCAGGTTCGCCTGCGCGAATCGGCAGAGCATTCATCCCTGCCTCCTCGACTTTGATGAGAGCAACGTCCCGCCGTGAATCGGACCGAAGCACCTCGCCGACCACCTCTCGTCCAGTAATTAGGCGGACGTTCACGTACTTCGCTTCGCGAACAACGTGCTCATTCGTCAGCAAATAACCGTCGCGCGTTATGAAAAATCCGCTGCCATGGCCGCGCCGCGTCCAGCGAATACAGTGACAACGCCAGGGCGCGAATCGTTCATCGCGTCGGCGATAGATCGCGCAGAGGTCGAAACCCGCGCTAGCGAGAGTTGAGTCGACGATCCCGCTGTTTTCGTCGGAGGCTGTTCCCGCAGTACTAAGCGGTGGAACTGTTGGTCGGCGAGCAAGTTCTGGACGGCGATGCTGAATGCAGTCAAGAGAATGTCTCCTGCATTTCCTTCCTTCTGCTCATCTGACTTGTGCGATCCCTCGGTGGAAGCCTCGTAGACGACTTTTCGATCAAGGCGCGAGAAGATCTGCCAATCTTCCCCGGGTCGCCGGGTGGGCCTTGCACTCACTGGAAAAGCGCCGCCTTATCACCGCGCACGCCAGGAGCGGTCATTCGCCGGCGACCGCATCGGTCACAAATGCCGGCACGTTAGTCGATTACCTGGTTGGCACTCCTGAGAATCGACTGCTGGGTCTCTATTCCGAGAGCCCGCGGTACGCGTACTTAGAACCAGCTCTACAGTGCGCGGCAGCTCGACCGGAAGTCTATCCGGCCGGACGCCCGCGCAGGATACGGTTAAAGTAGCGCGCAAGCCCCGCGGCGCATCCGGTCCTTCTTCACCGGAGACCGTTCATTGAGGCCGGTGGTACTCTCTTTGCCGCCGGACCTAAGTTGCAAGCACCTCAATTGAAGGGATCGTTCGAACACATTCGACCAGGTGGAAAACGAGGAGAGCCACGGATCCGAACCTGACGCCGGAGGATTTCGACTGGCTGCGCAAGTCCCGGGCCGCTACGGATGCGAAACGGGATCCGCCACCAATGCCAATGGAAATCGCGGACAAGCTTCGCACGTTCGACTTCGTAACGCCAAACGGTCGCGGCGGCCTTGCAATTACAGATCGAGGACGCGGAGCGTTGATGGAACAGGACATGCGGGACGCGGAAGACCGGTGAATCTCTGACCTCGGCCTAGTGAACGACAGGCAGGGCGCACACTCGTGCGCGGGGGACTCCATGGCGAAATCGGGCAAGCACTCGTGGATCGCAAACTCGGACGTCGTTGCGCTTTTTCCTACCTGGTCTGGATAATCCAGCTTCGCGCCGAGGTGCACGAACCGATCGACGCGAGCGCGCTCGGACTGCTGCACTCGCTGGCCAGGGGCAGCCGGAGCTGAAGTCCAGCGAAGCCTGGCAGTTGGGCCATTCCTTGCACCGGCGGGAGGAGCTGCACGCGCTTTGCGACTGCGTCAGCCGGGCGGCCGCAAGCGTGCTGCAGTTCCTGAAAATTGGCGAATCAGCGATAGAGATCACCGGCTGCTGGATGAACCTGTATGCGTCGGGCGCCGCGCACCGCGCGCACAGCCACCCCAACAATTTCCTGAGCGCGATGTACTACGTGCGCATCCGGCTCGGCGCCGACAGCATCAACTTCCACGACCCGCGCAGCCAGGCCGGCGTCATCAGACCACCGGTCACGGAACTCACTGACGGTAATACCGATCAGGCCGTGGTGCGGGTGAAAGACGGCACGCTGCTCGTCTTCCCTTCGTATCTGTATCACTCAGTCGATGCCAACGCCAGCGGAGAGACCCGCGTAAGCCTGAGCTTCAACCGGATGTTTTCCACGTTTACTGCTGCGTTGAGCAAGCCGTTGTGGGGCGATGAGTAAGGCAGCGAGCGCACTCGATCCCCTGGAAGTGGTCCTGCGCTACCACCACGAGACGAAGCACCATTTTTCACGCTCTGCGCGCGCGCCCGGCAGGATGGACTGGGCGAATCAGCCGGATCCGTTTCGACGATTCGAGGGTTCTCCACTCATTGCCTTACCGGTCCTGAAACCGGACGACGCTCCGCTCTCGCCTCTTTATGAAGACCTATTTCGCCCTGGAGCAATCTCGAGCACTCCGGTCACTATCGGCGCCCTTTCGCGTTTTCTCGAATTTTCGCTGGCGATCTCCGCTTGGAAACAGGCCGGTGAGGTCCGCTGGGCGCTTCGAAGCAATCCCTCGAGCGGCAACCTGCATCCTACCGAAGGCTATCTGCTCATTGACGGCGTGCCGGGCCTTTCGCCCTTCCCGGGTCTCTATCACTATGCGGCCAAGGAGCATGCGCTGGAACTGCGAGCAGAGTTGCCGCAGGAAAGCTTCAATTCGCTCCTACAGGGATTCCCGCCCAACGCCTTTCTTCTAGGTCTTGCGTCAGTGAACTGGCGGGAGACCTGGAAGTACGGAGAGCGAGCCTTCCGCTACTGTCAACATGACGTGGGGCACGCGATCGGCAGCGCTCGGGTTGCGGCCCAGACGCTGGGTTGGCGCATGCTGTTGCTGGACGGCGTGGCCGACGACACACTGGGCGCGTTGTTGGGGCTCGACCGAATCCACGATTTCCATCGAGCAGAGCGGGAGCATCCGGATTGCCTGGCCGTTGTCTGGCCTGCCGATCGAGCGGTCGCCGTTTCCGGCAGGGAGACTGACTCGTCGCCGCTGTACCTTGCGGCCGATGCGGTGCGCGACTCGACACGATATATCTGGCATGGGAAGGCCAACCGCCTGAGCCGCGACGATCCAGTGCAGTGGCCGTTGCTCAACCAAGTGGAAGTCGCATCGTGGAAGTCGAATACCGAGCACCGAGTCGTCGCTCTGAATCGCAGCGTTCGCACCGCAACGGCGCCCGGTATCGACCCGGGTCAGTCAGGCGCCGGGCAGGTGATCCGCCAGCGGCGCAGCGCGGTCGCGTTCGATGGCGAGACCTCGATCCCAGTCGGCAGCTTCTTCACGATGCTGGGCCGCGTCATGCCACGGATTGAGCGAGACCTGTGCTGGCGTCCGATGCCCTGGGACGTGCTGCCCTGGGAACCGGCCATTCATCTTGCCCTGTTGGTCCATCGGGTGGATGGCCTTGCTCCCGGCATCTACATGCTGGTGCGCGATCCTGCAATGGCGGGCTCGCTCAGGCGAGCGATGCGCCAACAATTCGCCTGGACCTCCCCACCGGGCTGCCCGGAAGACTTACCGCTGTTTCTCCTCGAAGGGGGCGATGCGCGGCGAATGGCTGTCCAGATCAGTTGCGGTCAGGAAATCGCCGGGGACAGTGCATTTTCTCTGGGGATGATCGCGGAATTCGAACCGAGCCTGCGGCGACACGGACCCTGGTTCTACCGAAGGCTTTTCTGGGAAACCGGGGTGATCGGCCAGGTGCTCTACCTGGAGGCGGAGGCGTTTGGCGTCCGGGCGACCGGAATCGGCTGTTTTTTCGATGACCCAGTCCATCAGGTACTTGGCTTCAGCGACGCGACGTTTCAGTCGCTCTATCACTTCACCACCGGTGGCCCTGTCGAGGATCCTCGCCTGACCACTTTGCCGCCCTATGGCTTGGATCACTGAGAGCCCAGCAGCTCAGGCTCGTTTCGTACGGCGGCTATACGGCCACGTTGCTCAAAAGCGGTCGCTCGACGGCGCAATCGACCCGTTCCTGCCGGTCACGTTGGACGGAAGCGGACCTTCGCCAACTTCGCTGAACGGGCAGAGGACTAAACCGCTCACGCGGTAGTCGTTTGCGAGAGTCCGCGGCAGTTCGTTGCGCCGCTGGTTCTGCGATGTTGACGAGCGAGGCAATCCGCCTCGTTCATCGACAGGAGCAGGACCATGGACGCTTCGATTCGCACCGGTACACCGCTGCGCCAGCGCATGATCGAGGACATGCGCATGCGCAAGCTGGAGCACAAGACTCAGGAAGCCTACATCCGCGCTGTTCGCAAGCTGGCCGCCTTCCTCGGGCGCTCGCCCGACACCGCCACCGTCGAAGATCTGCGGCGGTTCCAGCTGCACTTGGTCGATCAGCCGACCTCGCCGATCACGCTCAACGCGACCCTCACCGGGCTGAAGTTTTTCTTCGAGGTCACGCTCGATCGCGGCGAGCTGATGGCCAAGATGCAGCCGGTGCGCGTGCCGCGCACGCTTCCGGTGGTCTTGAGCCGTGAGGAGGTCGCGGGCCTGATCGTTGTGGCACCGAACCTGAAGTCCCAGACTGCGTTGCCGATTGCCTACGGCGCAGGGCTGCGCGCCAGCGAGGTGATCGCGCTGAAGGTCGGCGACATCGACAGCCAGCGCATGACCTTGCGTGTCGAGCAGGGTAAGGGTCGCAAGGACCGCTACGCGATGCTCTCGCCGGTGCTGCTGGAGCGGCTGCGTTCGTGGTGGCGCGTGGGCCATGCCCCGGGGCAAGATTCCTGCGCGGCGGGTGGCTGTTTCCCGGTCAGAATCCCATGGATCCGCTCTCCACCCGGCAGCTCAACCGCGCCATCCATGCCGCCGCCTGCGCGGCGTGGGTCGACAAGCGCGTGTCGATGCACACCCTGCGCCACAGTTTTGCCACCCACCTACTGGAGCAGAAGGTCGATATCCGCCTGATCCAGGTCCTGCGCGGACACAAGAAGCTCGAGACCACGTCGATGTATGCCCACGTGGCCACCGAGATCCTGCGCGAGGTGGTGAGCCCCCTGGAGAGTCTGCCGCCCACGTAGATCAGCCGGCGTGGGGCGCTCCGCCCTGGAGGTCGCCGACATCTTCCGTATCCATGGACCCGCTTGGCGCCAGGCGCAGCGCGCGCACCTGAGCCGCGAGATAATGAAGGCACGCCATGGCAGCGTTCGGATCGGCGACGATCCCGGCGGTGCCGCAGTGCTTACGCTGACGTTTCGGCCGCTGCCTTGAGCAGGCGTATATACCCGCT